>JAJYSV010000104.1 GCA_021793405.1 Acidobacteriota bacterium | reverse complement strand
TCCTCCGCCGTGCGATACACTCGCGTCGCCCGGCCACCATCCACACCAACTTCAATCGCATCGCTCACAAACAGATCGTCGCCCACGCACACGCTTATGTCCATACGGCGAGAGCCGGACGCTTACGCCAAAGCGTCGCCAGGCCTAGCCGAAAACACAGCTCAAACAAAGTGGTTGGGATGGCAGGAACATGGCAAAATCAGCCTCCAGAAGTAATCTATTTTTGGAAGCCGCATGGGTATTGAGGAGTCGCTTCTAATTTACCTTCTGTCCGCTGTCGAATGCGACTTCAAAATTTAGGCAGGCCAAAGCAAGACCGCTCGGTTCTGGGGGATTTCTACTCCTAGGAAGGAGGCTTGTCCGTCGAGGAACGCGTCGCATTCGGGGTGGATTTCGGAGCCGGTTTGGTGGACGTTGGCGCTTTATGATGCGTCGGCCGGCGTCGACTCCGATGGGTGACATCATTCTCGACGACGATGGTTTTCGGACCGCCGCCGGAAACATTCGCACGCGCACGGCCTTCCGCAAGCTGCGCCTGCAGGTGAACGATTTGTTGATTCTGGGAAGAAGCGGCTTGCAACAACTGGGCGGCGGCTGCTTTGCGCGCGGACTCCAGATCCTGGAGAGCGTTGTCGAGCATCGCCGCGTCGGTTTTCTTCTCTGTCAGGTCCGCCGCCAGAGTCAGGCGTACCAATACGTCATAGAGCGCGTCCACATTTTGCATCAAGCTCATCTGTGCCGCCAAATCCTCAGGCGAGGCTTGTGCCTGCTGCAAAAGCGCAGGCAACTGATGAGCAAGATCCTGTTGAACGGAGTTGGCGTCGCTTTGCAATTGAACTTTCCAACTTCGGGAAAGCTTCCAGTGGTCAATTTGTATCCGGCTGACCGATGACCCGACCTGTTGGAGCGCCGGGCGCAGCGATTCATTCAAAGCAATGGATATGGTCGGCACCGGTGGCTGTGCGGGTCCCGCATTGGATTGTGCCGCAGCTCCAGCCACGGGCGACAGGGCAAGAAACTGCAGTGCGAGGATTGCCGATACCGCGAGGAAGGGCTTCAACGCTCTGTGAATTTTTGGAAGCCCGGAAGCGGATTCGCTCCTCTGGAATTCTACGGAATCAAAACAAGGGAGCATATTCTTGACGGATGCCGTAGCACCCCGCGCTGTTGCTTTGCAAGTTTCTTGGAATCGAGATACGAGCATCGTCCTCCTCCGATTCACGATTGACCGGCCAACCAAATTCATTCGGGATTTCCGGCTCAACGCTTTCGTGACCCGAATCAGGCCGGACCGCGCTCAGGCGGAATCTCATCTGGCTGACCTTCGCAGTGTACTGCCAATCCTCTGCAGGCTCCAGCTCGTGTAAACTAGAAAAGTTCACCTGTGGGCCTGTGGCGCAGCTGGGAGCGCGCTTCCATGGCATGGAAGAGGTCATCGGTTCGATCCCGATCAGGTCCACCAATAAACCTTTCAAAATGAGCGATTTAGGATGGTATACCCCTACCGGGTATCCCAAGTTTTGGCAGCATTTGGTAGCAAATTCCAAAACTTTGCTACAAAGTAGCTGCCAAAGCGCCCTGCATCGCGACTGTTTTCGGAGCGCTCGTCGGACTTTTTTTCGCCGCCATTCGCTCCCTGGATTTCAGCGACGCTTGCGCTCGCTGATCTGCTGTCCATGCCTTCGCTCTCCGAGGGAACGGCTTTCCCCTTAGTTCGCTATGGATGGAGTTGACCGTTGCCTGCACGCTTTCAGGAATCTCCTGCATGTAGACATCGGTGGTGGTTGCCGTTCGGGAGTGCCGGAGCACACCCTGCACGTCCTTCACTGTGCCCTTCTTCTGAGCCAGCGTTGCGATCGTTCTGCGTATCACCTGAAACGTCAGCTTCGGCAGTCCCAGATCCTTTGCCAGTTTGTGAAGAACCCGCTTCCGGTAGTTGTCCGTGTCCAGAAATCCCCCGGTTTGATTCGGGAAGATGAAGGCTTCAGGAGACGGATCGGGAGCCTGCTGTCTCCACGCTGCAAGTTGCTTCGCCAAGTCTCTCGGCAGATGCACCGTGGCGAGGCTTCTCTGAGTTTTGCCAGGGACGAATTTTGCCCTTGTAGACAGTCTCAGTGACGCTCATGGAGGAAGCAGCTTCGTTGAAGCACTTCCACCGGAGCCCAAACAACTCGCTGGGACGGAGTGCATTCGTCATGTCCAGTTCGAGCAGCAGTCGATCCCGGTCATCCTCTTCGTCATCACCATCACGTCCATGTCTCAGGAGACTGTACAGGGCGCAATCATGGCGCGTGGAACGGCGCTCTTGGCTCTGGACAGGCTCTACTCGCCCAGCCATTCGCGGGAGCCGAGGACCGAGCATTGGATGCTCAGTCTGACCTACTATTTGAATCCCAAGCAGGTCAGCGATCAGGCCAAGATTTACCCACAATATGAATTCATCAACCCGCTTGGATTGACCATTACCGAGTTCCACGAAAACCGTGTCTCGGTTGATCCGATTGCACCCGGTACTCCCACAGCCGCAACAGACGGAGCAGTCCGGTGAGGAGGCCGTCTTTCAGGTCGGCGCTATTCGGTGAGTGCGAGTTCGACTTTCTTATCCGGGAAGACGGCGCGAATTTCGATGTGCCCGCCCAGGGCGCTGACATAGTTCCGCAGCGTTCCGAGCTTGACTTCAGCGCGCTTTTCGAGGCGGGAGACTTCGCTCTGCTGCATCTTCATAGCGATCGCAAGTTTTCCTTGGGTCATCTTGCGATCCTTACGAAGTTCATCGAGCGTCATGCGTTCGAGAATGGCGTTGGCGCGCTTCTTTGCGCGAGCGCGGCTAGCCTTGGTCATCAGCTCGTCAGCAATGCTGTCGTAAGAGAGGGTTTTGTGTGCCATAGTGTCCTTTCTCGCGCGAGGTCAGGTTGGCGCTCACTTCTTCAGCGAGCGCAGATGCTCACAGTACAGTTCATCGGCTTTACGAATCAGCTTCTCGTAAAAGCCACGCTTCCCATGTTTGTCGCCACCGATAAGCAGGATGGCGGCGCGTGTGGGATCGAAGGCAAAAAATGCGCGAAGCGCCAGATGTTTATCGTGCGCGGTACGCAGCTCCTTCATGTTGGGGAATGCCGATCCTTTCACGGTATCGACATAGGGCCGGGCCAGGACCGGACCCTTTTCCTTCAGAAGGTTTACGGCTGTATCGAACGATTCGCGTTCTTCCCGAGAAAGGGTCAGCATCCATTCCCGAAACTCAGGCGTGGCGCGAATCTCATAGGCCATGAAAACATTATGAGGTGTAGCGCATATTACGTCAAGCTCCTGTTCCCCATTGAAGCCGCAAACAAAGGTCAGGGGGTACCCAGTGAGCTTTGAGCTGATACTCCCGTTCTTCCCCGAGGAGCTGCGGGCGCTGCTGCTTGACCCGTCCATCTCTGACCTGATGATTAACGGGACTACCGGGGTCTATGCAGATCGTGGCGGCGTGGTCGAGCATATTGCGCTCTCCACGCCTTATACCAACGACCGCTTGCAGGCTGCTATCGAGCGTGTCGCCCGCCTCCTGGGGCAAGACCTTACCAGCCAGAATCCCATCCTGAATACGCGCCTGCCGGACGGCTCCCGCGTCGCTGTCGTCGGCTCTCCATCTTCGATCAATGGACCGACGTTCACAGTGCGGAAATTCAATCATTGGTTTACATCGGAGGAACTGATTGCATCGGGCAGTCTACCGGAGGAGATTCGGGATGCGGTCGTGGGCTTCATCGCAGAGCGAAAGAACGGCATTATCAGTGGCGGAACTGGCAGCGGAAAGACGACCCTGATGAAAGCCTTGCTGGACCATGTGCCGCTTCATGAACGCCTCATTCTGATCGAGCAGCCCGCCGAACTAAAGATCGCCCATCCGAACGCTGTTCGGTGGGAGGCGGTCGATGCCATCCCCGGTCAAGTTGCCGTCACTCCAAGCCAGCTTGTAGCGGCAGCATTACGCCACCGTCCCGACCGCATCATCATGGGCGAGATACGCGACGAGTGCGGCTATGACCTGTTGCAAGCCATGAACACCGGGCACGGCGGAACGCTCTCTACCATCCACGCCAAGAGCGCATGGGATGCCCTCAATCGGCTATCGGACCTTGCCTTAAGTGCAAGGCCAAATCTAAACCACTCCTTCATTCGTTCGGAGACGGCTGAGGCCATCGACTTTGTACTGTATTGCGAGCGCGATCATGCGGGCCGACGCAGAGTACGCGAGCTGATTGCCGTGAAAGGCTACAGCCATGCGGATCAGTCCTTCGAGACCGAGGAAATCTATCGCGCTCCCTCTGCGGCAGCGGCGGCATGAGATGTGGATGGAACCGGAATCGTTATGGTGCTTCTCACCCACAACACGGAGCCGAATCTTTCGACCGGAAGGTGTGCGCCTGAGCATCGTGCAGGCCGCACGAAGACATGCGGTTGCGGCGCTGACTTGCGGTTCTTTCCGCGACCCTTGGCGGGAGTGAGTGAACCAGATTTGCCGGTACATAGCATCACCAGGAAGCGAACGGAGAGGATTGTTCAGGCGGGTGTCTCCCGTATGTATCCCGCTTTCTGCACGGTCACTGCTTCGGGGTCTTTCCGACGCCCGGCGGCAGGCTCGTTCTTCTGCTTCGGCTTCCACCCCACCACGCAACAAGCGCGTGCCGGGGACCCCGGCATTGCGCCGCCCTGCGGGTTACGGTTTCCATCTGCGATGGACCCACCGTAAATGCAGAACTTCGGCCTTGGGAGTCGGACCCACTCGCTTGGCTCCGCCAGGTGTGACCCGAGCAGATCGGGAATTTCAAAATGGAGACACAATCATGTACCTGAACAAAGTAATCCTCATGGGCTTCCTCGGCGGCGATGCAGTCGTTCGCACCGGCAAAAACAACAAGCAGTTCACCACGCTCTCTCTTGCCACCAAGGAGTCGCGCAAGGACAAAGAGACCGGCAAGTACAACGAGCGCACCGAATGGCACAACCTCATCGTCTTCGGCAAGCTGGCCGAGTTCGCAGCCAAGCTCAAGAAGGGCGCTCACATCCAGATCGAGGGCAAGATTCAGCACTCCGAATACAAGGGTGTGAAGACTGACACGATCCGGGTGACTTCCATCCTCAAGCTCGACCGCGCAGAGCGTGCGGCCACCGAAGATGAGTTCGAGGAGATCACCGAAGAGGAAGTGGCCGCATAGGCCATTTCCTCCAGCGGGGAAGCCCGGCACTCACCGGGCTTCTTTTGCTGCTAAGGCCCGCATGATCGCACTCGCAAGAGGTGCCGTTATGAATGAAACTGCCACCTGGAACAGCAGTGCCGCCAGCGGCGCGAACGAAGGTTGCGCGGACACTCCGAAACCATCGGCGAACGCTTCGAGCGCGACCGCGCGGCGATGCTGAGCTTGCCCGCCGCACCCTATGAAGCCTGCGAAAAAATCTCCGCGCGGGTCAGTTCACTGTCGCTGGTGCGGTATCGCTCGAACGATTATTCCGTGCCCACCTGCTACGGCCATCGGGAAGTTCTGGTGAAGGGGTACGTGCATGAAGTGGTGATCGCCTGCGGCAGCCAAGTCATCGCGCGTCACCCAAGAAGCTACGAGCGCGAGGCGGTGGTCTTCGATCCGCTGCATTATCTGGCGCTGCTGGAACAAAAGACGCGTGCCCTGGAACAAGCCGCGCCGCTTTCCGGCTGGCAGTTGCCGGAGTGCTTCGCCACGCTACGGCGACGGCTCGAAGCAAGACTCAAGAAGCACGGAAGCAGAGAGTATGTGCAGGTGCTGCGATTGATGGAGACCTTCTCGTCGCGGGCTTCGATCAGTTCACTGACCAAGGCGGCGGCCGTAGTGAAGCGCACGCGATGGGAACGATCGGCTTCGACGCGGTCAAGCACCTGCTGCTGTGTCGCATCGAGCGCAGGCCGCCGCGGCTGGACATGGAAAACTATCCGCATCTGCCGCTGGCCGAGGTACGCACAACGCAAGCCTCCGATTACAGTCTGCTCCGATTGCAAAAACAACTGGCCAGCTACGAACTGCTGATTGTCGACGAACTGGGTTTCGTGCCCCTGTCGAAGACCGGAGCCGAGCTGCTCTTCGAAGTCTTCAGCCAGCGCTACGAACGCAGTTCCACCCTGGTCACATCCAATCTGCCGTTTCAGGAGTGGACCGAGGTTCTCGGCTCGGAACGGCTGACCGGCGCGCTGCTGGACCGGCTCACTCACCACGTCCACATCCTGGAGATGAACGGCGACAGCTACCGGCTCAAACAGAGCAAACGCAAGCAGAAATCTCAACCCGCCTCCGCTTAAATCACAATCCCAGCCCATCGGCCACACGCCGCGGGGAGGATGACGTCTTTCGCTACGCTCCAGACGCCATCCTCCCCGCATATCTCTACTGCGCGGTTATCTTCACTGGCCGACTTTTCCTCTGAAACACTGGCCGGGTTTTACTTTGTTATTGACAGAACAGGCCGCGGGCCTTGTAGAACAGATCGAGCAGAGCGTGACGATCGAAGTTGATCCATACCAGGGAGCCGGCAATGCCGCGCTTGTTGCGGGAGTAGGCTCGTGGATCTGGAGAACCCATTCTTAGGCTGATGCTTTGGCTGGGCTCGTCGTGAGTGCATACTCATAAGAGTAATCACGAGCTAGCCTGCTTGACAGGCTTCCTTGTCAGGAGTAATGAGTATATGAGCATGATGAATTCCGCCTCTCTCTCGCCTTCTCGTTTCGCTGCCATTCGCCGCCGGGTCTGGGGCCAGATGTTCAGCCGGCCAGCCGGGCTGTCTCCTGGATAGATCGTGCGGGATTCCTGCGATCCTGACGCCGGGACACCAAAAGACGAGATATCCACCGTCGATGGGGACGGCAGGAAAGCGTTCATGGAGCTGGCGCAGTTGGCGTTACGGGTTCGAGATCGATTCGCACCCGTTGCGGCTTGATATGGTTGATATGGTTTTTAGGCCAGAATGGGGTCTACAGTGCGGGATTCAGGTGACACATGTGACAAGAGTGAATCCGCATAACCTACGTATTTTATTGTATTTACCTTAGGATTAAATCGGATGGGTGAAGTTATGGCGGAGAGAGAGGGATTCTCTTTGCCCGCAGTTCCGACGACGCTTGGATTCAACAAGATATAGCGTTTGACCCGCTCCAAATGCGGGTTTCATGGCTTCCGCCACATCTCGAATCATATCGCTCCATCACGCTTTGTATCAATGCAAAACCGCAGAAAGTGTCACAAAAGTGTCACACGGCTTGAATCCATGGCCAGCGCTAAAGGAATTAAGCTGCTGGATTCGAACGCGGACCGGGGCGATCGGGCCGCCGAAACTGCTGTGGTTGCGGTCCAAAATCTGCTGCGTGGCTGTCTGAGATTAGCCGACTACCCTTTCTCAAGCGACCGACGCAGACGAGCAGCTTCACTGTCGAGCCCGGCCTTTTGGAGTGCGTAGACTGCGTCCCAGACGAGCCGTTCGAGTCTCTGGATCTGTGCTTCCCTCTCGGCTATAGCAGGGTCGTGGCCTGTCCACTGGCGTATGATCGCCCACGACGCGCGTGATTCATTCAGTAGAGAGATGAGGTATTCCTTGCCGGGGCGGGAAGCCTCCATGGACCACTGTCGTTCCGTCGTCTCAATTCCTTTGAGCACTGTCGCAGGCGATCACCACTTCATGCACGTACCCCTTCACTAGAACTTCCCGATGGCCGTAGCAGGTGGGCACGGAATAATCGTTCGAGCGATACCGCACCAGCGACAGTGAACTGACCCGCGCGGAGATTTTTTCGCAGGCTTCATAGGGTGCGGCGGGCAAGCTCAGCATCGCCGCGCGGTCGCGCTCAAAGTTTCCGGCGGAGACGACAGAGGCTTTTCTTCCACCCCAGCGACGAAGACCTGTCGCTGGGGGCCCCGGCTTCTGTTCCACTCCACCGACGACGACCAGCGCTTCGCCAAAGTCCGCCTGCGCCTCCCCGGCCGCATGCGCCAGCGGCACGAACATCTCCCGGCTGCGCAGTCGCTCTCTGCGCACATACTGGCTCACGATGCCGTAGCCGCCCCTGAACCCATGCTCTTCTCGCAACCGGTCGAAGATCCGCTTGGCCGTGTGCCGCTGCTTGGCCGGTCGCCTCTTGTCGTCTTCCAGAATGGCGTCAATCACGCCCAGCCACGGCCCAAGCCTGGGCCGCTTCACCGCTTGCTGCCGCTGATACCCCGGTGGCGCCGCATAGCGCAGCATTTTTCGCACCATTCCCGCGAGATGCCGAACTCCCGCGCTCCCGCCCGTTGACTCCGCCCCTCCACCAAGACCGCACGTCGTACACGCCCGTATATCTCCACCCTGTACATCCCTCCGGTGTCCCATGGATCCGGCTGCCGCAGCAACCCCATCCACAAAACCAATCTCCGGCGGTGGCCTACTTTTGCTCCGCCACGGTACCCCGCTTCCGTGGCGCACTGTGGCCTATTTTTACGCTGACATTCTCAAAAGGGCCTAAGACATTAGCTCCGACGGGGGAAATTAGCCTCTGTTGGCATGGGTAATGTCTTGGAAAAAGCGAAGCAGGATCAGGTGATCGCGCTGGGACTGTCAACGGGCAACCCAAGCGGGTCTCCCCGATCGCCAATTCTGGCATAGTGCGACTAAACCCGCGGAAGGTATGGGAGCTTGGTGCTTGAGCGCTCGCTCTTCACAATACCACGCAGCACAATACGGGAACCCAGGCATGGAGAGCGCTATTTGGCCTGCAACTAGAAATCCGTATTCGAACTGGTGTACATCCATTCCGATGTCGATGAACGGAATCATGCATCTTCGTGCGAACGCTTCTAGTTCACTTCGTCCGAACAGATACGCAAGAGCCTGACACGCTTCGCGATTTGAATAGGACGATTTTCAGGCGGGATTTGACGCCATAATCGCAGAGCAGTCCGGCAAAGTCGTACTCGACTGGACCAGCTTGGGATGAATGACGGGCGCGCCTGCTGCCATTCAGCGTTTGAGATGCGCTTCTCTGAAACAAATCTTAGTGAGTTGTTTTTGATCCTGTCTTGTATTTGAACTGATTGCCCGCTTCCGAGGTGGGTGGAATCGTCTCGCCTCGCTCGATAACCAAGCGGCGACCGCCCTCGACCCTGCCTCCGCGAGGACCGATTTCAACCAATTCCCCCGAATCTGGTGCTTTCTCGCCTGGTTTGTAAGTGGCTATACCGCGCACCTCCTTTTGAGAAAACGCTATCAGCCATCTTGCGCTGAATCAACCCAAAGAACCAATATTCCCGTCCGGCGCGTCAGCCGGCATCAAATTCGTGAGCGCGCGCGTCCCGCTCGAACGGCGCGCTCTGATAACCAACCGTCGCGATCTGCTGTAGATAGACCGGCAGAAATGCCGCAATGGAACCAGCGGTCTCGTATTGATAGACATGGCGGCATTCGTGAGACAAAAGGCGCGGACTCACGTGCCCCCGCACAATGAAGATGGAATAGCCCAGTGATAGGCCGACCATCCCCGGACCAAGCAATCCAGTAGCAAGCGCAGCTTGGCGTAGCGCGAGCTCATCGGGCAGAGGGAGCGCATCGACGAGCTGGGTTCGGATGAGTTCGGGGTGCTGAACTCCGACCCGTTTTGCAAGGGCTAAACCTGTTGCATTCAGTGGATGCCCCGTCTCGCTGGCGCGACGGGACTGTGCTTCCACCCATGCGACAGCAGATGGTAGAAGCTGAGGCAAGACGGAAATCAGATCAAAAGACATAGCCTGACGTGCCTCCTTCCACTCTCTGGAAAAGTATGCACCATCAATTGCCGGGACTATACATCTAGCGTCTGCCTTTCGAAATCTCCAGTCGCGGGATATTAACCGGCGCGGGCCGTTTGAGCCCTGAAACGATCAGGTGCAACATGCCAGCTACATCCCCAGTCCACAATTGCCGCAAGCCACCTCCAAAACCCGGTGCCGAGCTGCCATCATGCAGGGAGATATGCAAGCATTCGGGGAAACTTCCATTCCCAACCACAATGAGAAGGAAACCCGCCAGCTTGTGAATGGAACGGCGGCTGCAGTCGCTAATCGTGGAGCGATCGACGGGCGACGGAGTTGGCACATTCTCCGGATGGGTGTGCCAATCGCCGACATAGTGCAATCTGCGAGCAAAGCGCTCCCGAATCTCCTCGTACTCTGCCTGCAGGTCAGAAGTGTAATGCGTCCGGCCGCGCCGATCGGTCGGACGTGCGTCCGTACCAGTTTCCTCTGAACCCGAAATCATACTTGCGTATGTGCGGTTCTAGGGGAGCACAATCACGACACACACAATCACGCGGTCATAGACGGTGTCCATTGCCGTATCGCTCTTTTGACTCAGCTATACCTTTATCTAGTTACACTCTGCATCGCCGACGAATGCAGAGTCATCTTGCGCTCTCAGATCTTAAGAAAGATTTTCTTGCGGTACAGTACGGCGACTGGGACAAAGCAAATGGCGACGATGCTGATGGAATAGGCCAACGACGCCAAATGGGGCGAGGGAATCTTCGCGAAACAAAGGTCGAAATAAT
>JAJYSV010000103.1 GCA_021793405.1 Acidobacteriota bacterium | reverse complement strand
AGACGAGATCGCCGTGGAAGCGACCGGGAACACGCGGCTGTTCCATGACGCGGTGGTGGAGAAGGTGGCCCGGGTGGTGGTGGTGAACCCGGGCCAGTTCAAGGTGATCAGCCAGTCGGTGAAGAAGCACACAATGAAGACTCGCTTTGAAAACGTATGGGATGCGATCGAAGAGACGCCCGCCCTTGCCGAGAACATGAAACTCCGGTCCGAGCTCATGCTGGCTCTCAAGAAGCATATCCGCGCGGAAGGCTTGAGCCAAAGCCAAGCCGCTAAGAAATTTGGTGTGACGCAGCCCAGAATTTCAGACTTGATGCGTGGCAGGATCGACCTTTTCGCCATCGACACGCTTGTAAATATGCTCACTACTGCCGGCCTTCGTGTGAAGCTGCGGATCGCGAAAGCAGCATAGGAACACTTCCCACTTCTCTTTACTCACATGGCCGCTCATCCGAGCGGCCTTTCACTTGTACGCCGTGCATGAATGACAGCTTGGGGGTGGAAGTCCCCTTCACATCCTGATGGAGGAGAAGTGATAGTGAAGCGCAAGGGCGTCATCGTGAGGTGGGGTCTGAAGGAAGCGTGGAGCAAAGACGCGAGCCGATGGACAAGAACCGGATACGAGGCATACGGCGCTGGACGAATGGGCAAGTGACCACGAAGTCCATATCCATCAAGAGCGCTGGTTGTAAATTCG
This sequence comes from Acidobacteriota bacterium, assembly GCA_021793405.1. Lineage (GTDB taxonomy): Bacteria > Acidobacteriota > Terriglobia > Terriglobales > Acidobacteriaceae > JAKAAZ01. The sequence continues at coordinate 9,909 of JAJYSV010000103.1, read as the reverse complement.
GCGGTTGCGCGTTGAAGGCGGTCAGTCTTATCGCGGGAGATCTGCTGCATGTCCCGGAACCGGGACTGAGGATGGAGTAATCCATTCTGACCGTGCAGCAGAAGTCAGCAGAGGGCATAGTAGTTCCGCAAGGAACGAAGGCCTGAATGATGAGAAGGCGTAGTAGGAAAGCGCGTCTCAGGCGTGGCCATGCGCCAGCCAATCAGCCTTCGGGCTGAGCTTGAGCGAGTTGGGAGCGGGTGAAGCCTGCAAGGGAACTCGACGAGCGGCGAAACCACCATCGGCGATGCGTTCTCTGAACCTCTGGCCTCTGTGCTGTCCGGCAGGGGAGCAACTCATCGAACCGCCGGATGCGGACCCGCTTGTCCGGTGGTGTGGGGGGGAGGAGAGGTGACTCTCCCCCCTATCCCGATTTCAGGACACCTATATGATCCCCACACAAGCCCACCCGGGGCACTATTGGAAGACCAACGATCCCGCCGTCGAACACGACTGGTAGCCGACTGGATTCTTCTTGCCTGCATCGATGCCGGGCTCTTCCGGTAATACGCCACAACTGAGAGACCTGCACTGCGTAGGAAGAATTGCGCTCGAAAAGAACAGTAGGCAGGGAAGCAACTTGCGCTACCGCTGCCCACCGAAGAATTGCAAGCGTGTTCGGCCAGCGCATTCGCCGCACACTGCAACAAGTTTGACGCAATCTTAATCGCTGTAGCTGTGATGAAGGTCACGCCTGCTGGATTGCTCTTCTGCGCACCTCACGTGGACCAAACCCACCCAAGATTCGTTGGGAACACGTGCTTTCGCAAACAGCAATTGCACTACCCGAACTGCAACTTCAACAACCTTTGTCGCTTGTTGCCTGAACGTTGGAGAACATCACCATGACTAGTGAAGAAGCATATTGGGCCGGATTGAGCCCTGCGGATTTCAATGATGAACCGCAATCCCCACCGGAACAGTTGGAACAAACGACCCGGGAACTGGTTGCGGAAGCCGCGTGTTTGCAGCACCCGACCGAAGGCGAGTTTGCTGTGCGCTTCTGGGAGTGGGCCAACAGCAAAGATGTCCCTTGCTCAGTCGCGGCGAATGCGATGCGACGGGCAGGATATAAGCCGTTTTGCGGGTATCCCTTGACGAGGCTGTCATGAAGGGAAAATTTCTCCGCGACTTCGAGCACCCCACCGTGCTCGGCTATGAACTCGACCGCGTCACTCTTACTCCGATACGCAGGCAGATCGACACCGCACGCCCGGAGATTACGGCGCCGATCCACTCGGCAACGGCTTGTTTCGCATGGTCCCTTCCGGGGACGTCGTCACCTACGAGGAAAAACTGAGGAGGCTGGAAAAGCAATGCCGACCAACAATGGATTGTTTCTTGCCCATGAATTCACGCCCACGAAGTTCCGCACGGCGGATGAAAAAGCGAAATTCGCCAACCACTTCTTTCGCTTCGTCGACAGCATCTTCTATGGCAACCTACATCTGTAGCCAGCAATTCAATGATTCCCGTGTGATCCAAAATTGCCCTCCAGGTCTCCCTGGCCTGGAGAAAACACCTTTGAGCTGACTGGTCCGAACGAGGTCCGCGACCCGGCCAGAGCCGGCACGGATCAAAATCGCCACTTCCTTGGCGGCCACCCACTGAGAGTTCTCGCGTGTTACTTTCGAGAAGAATTTGCCACGTTCAATACCTGTCCAATTCTCTGAAACAAAGTCTTCAAAAGCCTTGTGAATGAAACCAAATTCGTTTCGTGAGAAACTTCGAGACAACAGGCCATAAAACAATCCGAAAACACCGCGGAGGGTCTGAGCAACGGGATTCTCGACATGTACCGGAACCCGATCTCTCAGTATTGCGTGAAACCGATGAGGCTAGTCACGTAATAGTTCGCCTGCGGCGGTACCCAGCCGACGCGAGATTACGATATCTGCGGCAACCCTTCGGTGATTCGTGCTTTGCTTGTTGGGCTGCTCCTGGGTTGATCCGGCAAAACAGACCAGGCTTAAACATGAATCGAGTTGGAGAGAAAGAAAAGTAGGTTCAAATTTCGCGCTAATCAAATCCACATGGGACGTACCATACGGAAATCCAGCGGCTCGGTAGATTGCGGCATTGACAGTCACAAGAATCGAGTCTGCGTGTTCGCTTCTTGCCATGCGGAGATCGAATCCGCATTTGCATTCATGGATTGCTGGACGCGACCTATTGAGACGGTGTCCACAGCCTGGACAGCGGTCGATAAGGAGGCAACGGTGTAGCTCTCGCCCAAACTTGAGCGGCTGCAGAGTTCTCGGCCCAATCGTCATTTCACTTGGCAGTCTGGAAGGTGGCGCGTGGCCGAGATCAAAGTTTTCCAAAAACGGATTGGGATCCTCAAGACGTTCCGCCCAAACATGCTCCGCAAAGGAATGTGCCAACGTATTGAGCGTGATTTCTCTGTTATGTGTGGCGATCCGAGCCGCGCCTCGAATGATCTTCATGGTGTAGCCGACCAATCCGTAAGAAGCGTAGTGCATGCGGAACGCCATCTGGACATCCGACATTGATGGCATTCGATAGTCGGTAAGCTGCCCTTGAACTGCACGTAGAAATGCTCGATAGGCAATGCGATCCTCTTGAGCCTCCCAGCGAAACGCTCCGATACGAACGGTCGCCCCAAACCTCCGGCGCAGTTGTTCATTCTGCTTCAGAACTTCCAGGCAGCGCGGTAGTCATACTGCTCCGGCCCTCAATAGTTAAACGTTTCCATGATTTGATACGTCTAACTGACTATGGAGCGAGTGGACGGGCGGAAGCTATCGATTGCGGCGTTGAATGAGCGGCGTCGGCGAGCGGTGAAGATGCGTTTGAGCGGGGCGACGATCCAGCAGACGGTCTCGCAGTGCGAGTTGGGCCGGGTGACAGTGATCCATGCCATGCAGGCATATGAACGTGGCGGCTGGAAGGCGGTGGAGGTCGCGCGTCCAGGGCGGCGGCTTGGCTCGGGCCGGACCCTGACGCCGGAGATGGAAAAACAAGTGCAGTGGCTGATTCGCGACCGGACGCCAGACCAGTTGAAGATGCAGCACTGCTTCCTCCATCAGCATGTCAGGTACGCCGCTTGAGTATGACTATTTCGGCCCGGAGCAAATAACGTTGTAATACTAGTGGCCTGTCGCATAGTAAACGTTACTATAGCGATAACGTCTAATTCTATGTGATCAGCGACTTTGTAGTGCTCTCCGAAGACCAGCATTTGGAACTCAGCCGTATCTCCCAGTCCCGATCTTTGCCTGCCGGGTACGTGTTTCGCGCCCGGCTGATTCTGATGTTGGCCGCAGGCGCCTCGTACAACTCCATCAAGCTGCGTCTGGGAACAACCGCGCCGACTATCAGCCGTTGGAAGCAGCGTTTTTTGGCTGCGGGACTGGACGGGCTGGACACGTCCCATCCCGGACAGAAGCCCACGGTGCTGACAGCCAGACTGCGGGCGCGGATTCTTGCCGCCACGCGCAAGCCGCCCAAAGACGGCGCGACGCACTGGAGTTGCCGCAAACTGGCCGCCGCTCTGGGCCTCAGCAAGGACGCCGTGCACCGTGTCTGGCAGGAAGCCGGTTTGAAGCCGCACCGCCTGGAGCGTTACATGGCCAGCGATGATCCCGATTTCGAATCCAAGGCTGCCGACATCATCGGCCTTTATTTAAACCCACCCGAGCACGCTGCCATCTTCTGCGTCGACGAAAAGACCGCGATTCAGGCCTTGGACCGGCTCGATCCCGTCTTGCCGCTCTCGCCAGGACGGATCGAGCGCCACGGTTTCGAATATTACCGCCACGGAACCTTGTCGCTGTACGCTGCACTCGAAACAGCCACCGGCCGCGTGCACGGCAGAACCACAGCTCGCCACACCAGCCAGGACTTCGTTGCTTTCCTCGAAGAAGTCCTCACTCACTGCCCCGCCAAGCAGCAGATTCACATCATCCTCGACAACCTCTCGGCCCACAAGACCCGGCTGGTCGACGAGTTCCTTAAAAAGCACAGTCGGGTTCACTTTCACTTCACCCCGACCTACTCTTCATGGCTCAATCAGGTCGAGTTGTGGTTCGGCAAGATCGAGCGGGATCTGATTGCTCGTGGCGTCTTCACCTCGGTCAACGACCTGGCCCGCAAGATCCGACGCTACATCAAGGCCTACTCCGCAAACGCCAAACCCATCCAGTGGAAATACTCAGACCCGACCCGCCGCCTACGTAGTAACGAACTCACTGCGACAGGCCACTAGGATTCCAGAGAGATTCTCTGATCTTGAAGCAAATGTGCCGCAGGTGTACATATCTCTAATATAATATGCAGACGATTAAGAGTGGATTAACGCGCCGAGAGGTCATAGTGAATTAGGCAATCACTCCATAGGCAAGGCTAATTGATCGGAAAGAGAGAAGACGGAATGTCCCTTGAGCGAAGCAGAATGAGTCGGCGTGATTTCTTACAGGTTAGCGCGAGCGCGGCTGGGGCCTACCTGATCCCAGCGCAAGAAGGACAGGGAGCGACACCACCCAGCGGCGAGCCAGTTCCGAAGATAAGGGGCGAAATGCAAGCAGTAGCCGTCTCCGCGCCAGCACACGCGGAAGCTGAGGAGATGCGTGGCCGATTTCTTTCCCCTCCTATGGATTGCCGACCCCACACGCGCTGGTGGTGGATGGGTAACGCGCTAACGAAAGAAGACATCACCTGGCAACTAGAGCAGATGCACCAGCAAGGAATTGGCGGCGTCGAACAGATCACAATGGATCCTGTTTACGAGCGCGGCAATCACCCTTACCTTTCGCCCGAATACTTCGACTTGATCACACACGCCATCCGTGAGGCGAAAAAGCGCAATATGGAGTTTTCGCTGAATTTCGGCGGGCCCGGCTGGATTTGGGGTGGCACCTGGATCCCCAAGAAATACCGGAATCAAAACCTGTTAGCGAGCTTCATGGATCTTGAGGGAGGGCAGGTCTTTGAAGGAGATTTGCCTGTGGATGCCGTATTGAACCCCCATGACATACCCCGATCGCGGCCCAAAATCCTGCCCGAGGACCGGTTAGTCGCGGTGGTAGCCGTACAGATCGTCGAAGGTCGGCTGCAATCTTCATCATTAACCAACCTCACGCCGCATGCTCGCGGGCGGCGTCTCATGTGGAGTATCCCGTCCGGCCATTGGCGTTTGATGGCATTTTGGCTGGTGGAGAATAACCCCCAATTCGCGGTCGATCATGTAAGCGTCATCGATCCTGTAAGCAAGGAGGCCATGCAATATTATTGCGACACCCTAGGCGGGAAATTTCGGGCCGCCTTCGGCGACGAATTCGGCAAGACCGTGGAATCCATGTTTGGGGACAGTTTTGAAGTACCCAACTTCCGCAACGGGATTTATTGGAATGACGGGCTGCTGGAAGAGTTCAAGAGGCGCAAGGGCTACGACCTCGTGCGCTTTCTTCCTGCACTCTGGTACGACGTGGACGGGCTCTCGCCTGCGATTCGTTACGATGTGAATCAATTTCTGGCGCAAGTAGGGATGGACGCGTTCTTTGGGACGTTCCTGGGATGGTGCCATCAGAACGGTGTTCACGGAAGAATTCAGCCTTACGGCTTTGTCACCGATAATCTTGAAGGCGCTGGCGTGACCGATATTCCCGAAATGGAGTGCACGCCAGGCGAAAAGGACGCCGTGCCGTGGTTCGACACGCGGATCGGCCCCAAAATGTATGTTGCCTCCGGTGCCCATTTGTACGGGCGTAATGTGGTAAGCGTCGAGGCCTATACCTATTTGCACTGGCAGCCTGGCCGAGCAACGCTTGAAGAGTTAAAGATTGCGAGCGACATGTTCCTCCGATCCGGTGCCAACAAGTTTTACAATTCCGGCTTCACGGGCACCCCAGAGCATGAATTCGTACCCTCGCGGCGCTTCGGCGCGGAGATCGTGATCAGCCCGGTGAATGTTTGGTGGAGTTATTACCATCTCCTCAGCGACTATGTAGCGCGCTGCTCCGCACTCCTTCGGTATGGACACCCGGTGGCCGACCTGGCGGTCTATTCCCCGCTGTCCAACCAGTGGACGCTTGACGTGCTGAACGTGCGCCATTGGACTCGTGATTTTGAGTGGGGAGACCTGGGGAAGCTGATTCTTGCCAACGGATACGATTTTGATCTTCTCAACGATGATGTACTCCAGAATCACGCGGATATTTCAAACGGCATGATTCGTGTCGCTAACCTGACGTTCCGGATCCTCATCCTGCCAAACATCCATGCGTTACCACTCGAAAGCATGAAGCGAATTCAACAGTTCGCCCAGGACGGCGGGGTGGTCATCGCACTGGAACAGACGCCGGGAGCTTCGACTGGTCTTGCTGGCTATCGCCAGAAGAGCGAAGAGGTCCTTTCCATTGCTGCAGAGATGTTTCGTGAGCCCGTCGGAGTCGAGGGTACAGGCGCTCATCGATACGGGCGGGGACAGACGTATTTCATCAAAAAGGTCATCGACCGGACGGACCCGCTTGACCGGCAAAGCAGCGTGTTCGACCCATTTTTGAACACCTTGCGGCGGCACGTCGCACCGGATTTTGGCATCAACTTCGTCCAGGAGGCCCTGCGAGAGAACAACGGACTCACGTTCATGCATCGGAGATTGCCTGATCGCGACATCTATTTTGTCTCCAACGTGCAAAGCCAGCCCGTGAATTGGCGTGTGGCGTTTCGCGTATCCGGAAAGGTGCCCGAGGAATGGAACCCCTACAACGGGGAGATGAAGCCTCTGTATGAATACGAGGAACAGGATGGAAACACGTTGTTGCCAGTGAAGCTGGCGCCATTTGAATCTACTATTTTCGTGTTTACGCCAGGAGAGGCTCCACATGTCTCATATAGCAACTTTGCGCAAGTATTGAAGGTTGATTCGAGAGGCATGGATGTCTTCGCAGCTGAAAACGGCATTCACATGGTCAGGCCGGGCGGACAGGGAGGCGATTTAACTCGCCAGGTGACTGTAGATTCCATTCCGGGACGCTACGAGATCGCGGGCCATTGGCAACTGGTACTTGAAGGCGATGGATTCCCGCGAACAGAAAAAACGATGTCACAGCTCATTTCGTGGACAGACGATCCGGCCCTAAAGCACTTTAGCGGTACCGGCCGGTATACGATCGCGTTCAACCTGCCCACCCCATACTTTCAGGATCTTCTTCAGCTGCGACTCTGCCTGGGAGCTATAGGCAACGTCGCTGACGTCGAGATCAACGGGCACCGCGCAGGCGTGATCTGGATGGGCGGACAGACGCTAGATGCAACTCCGCTCGTGAAACCAGGCAAGAACATCATGAGGGTTCTTGTGACCAACACGCTGATTAACCGTGTGGCAGGCTGGAAGAGTGTTCCTCCGCTTCCGCCGAATCTGAAGGCTTTGTATGGTGGGGGACTCCAGGAAAATATTCCGCAGGCGCGCGAGCTATTTGGGTTTGAGCCGCTGCCGCGCTCCGGACTGTTGGGACCGGTGCACATCACGCCCTTAAAGCGGGTGCGTGTCAACTGGCAGTAGCACTCGGTCCGGTTTTGAGTACGCTTCCGGGACTTGAAGAAGAACCACGATCACCAGTGTGCCGCCTTCGCGCTGGTCAATCTTCACCAACACCGCAAACGGCTGATCCAGCGGCACATTTGCTTCAAGATCAGAGAATCTCTCTGGAATACTACTGATCCGGCCCTCAATAGTTAAACTTTTCCATGATTTGATACGTCTAACTGACTATGGAGCGAGTGGACGGGCGGAAGCTATCGATTGCGGCGTTGAATGAGCGGCGGCTACGGCCGGTGATGATAAAGTCATCGGCGTAGCGCACCAGATGTACCTTGGAATAAATCTGTTGCCCCTTTTCCTTACGAGACGGGAATGTCTTCTTCAGGAGGGACTCCAGACCATCCAAGGTCCAGTTCGCCAACGCGGGGGAGATAATTCCCCCTTGAGGAGTGCCCTCCTCGGTGGCAAACAAGTCCGAGTTTTCGAGGAATCCGCATCGCAACCACTTCTCAAGGATGACTGCGTCCATAGGAACATGGGTATTGTAGGAAGCCATCGATGACTGATGTGGTGGTGGGTAGGGACAAGTCTTGCGGTTGTTACCGCTTGTGCCTGTCCCCCCTCGTAGAACCCGCCGTGCGAATTTCTCGCAACGGGCTCCACAGGTTGCACTCATGGAGTGCGAGTCATACCGTCGCGTGGAGAGCCGACACCGCATAAGGTAATTCGAACCAGGATTGACTCTGGAGATAGGACCAGTAGAGCCGGTGCCGCTGACCGCGTCGTCTCAACGAACGAACCCATTGTCGTTGTACTTCCCGCCGGATCCCGTCGAGCTTCGGCTTACAGTGGTGTAATCCGAAATACTGGTAGAAGCCGCGCAGCATCATCGTCAGTTGCTTTTGCTGATCCTGCCGCTTCCAATGCCTATGCTGCCTGAGCCACTCCTTGGATTTGGCCAGGAATTTTCGGCGGCTTTTAATGCACGGAACTCGCACCGAGGCAAACTTGCCTCCTCGATCAGTGCCGCACACATGCTTAAAACCCAGGAAGTCGAACGTATCCGGCTTATCGCCGGTCTTCGCCAGGTCCCCTCGGACAAAACGTCCGACGCGCATCACCCGCGTCTTTTCTTCCGCTACCTCCAAGCCGAATTTTCCGAATCGATCCGTCAGGTTCTTTTGGAATTCTTCCGCATCGCGCCGGTATTGGAAATTCACCACGAAGTCATCGGCGAATCTCGTCAAGTACGCCTCTCCCTGACACGCCGGCCTGATCTTCTTTTCGAACCAGAGATCAAGAACAAAATGCAGGTAGATATTAGACAAGATCGGACTGATCGGACCGCCCTGCGGCGACACTTCTTCCGTTCGCGTGACAACTCCTCCCACCATGAACCCCGCGTTCAGCCATTTGCCGATCAGGCGCAGGATGAGCGGGTCTGCAATCCGATGCGCAACCATCTTTTGCAGCCAATCATGCTGGATGTGGTTAAAGGAAGTTACGACACACTACCCATCATCAGGACCTTCTCGATCGAGTCACTGTCATCCGTGCTCGTCATCCGTTTGAGGGAAGGTCGCTTGAGTTGTTTCGGGCGATGCATCGCAAGGGGCGACTGTATCTCATCCTGATCCTACCCGATGGCAGTAAGTCTATGATCCCCGCGGACTGGACAGATTTTTCCTCTGTGACCAGGCCACGAGAGGCTGTCTCTGTGCGAGCCACGGCCGCGCTGGGTTCCATAGAGGACTTGCTTCACGCACGCGCTATCACAGACGCTCTCCTCAACCGCCTTGCGGCCATTGCAAGCGGCGAGACGGCCGAGAAGGAGAGCCCCCTTGCAAGAAAACCATCCGAGTCTCTTCGATCTGCTTCTCGAGGAAAGCAGTCCCTGGGAAGTCCTGCAGGCCGAGCAACAGCTTCTGGCCATCTACGTCCTGGCGCGGCTGATCGCCAACGCCACCCTGCCCCACGACAAGGAGAATGATGATGAGTGAATCCGGTAAGGTGAAGCTCAGCCATACGCGGCGCGCAGCGTTTGTCTATATCCGACAGTCCAGCCCGTCGCAGGTGGAATACAACCGAGAGTCGACGGCGCGTCAGTATGCTTTGGTGGAAAAGGCTTGCGAACTGGGGTGGGCCAAGGAACAGGTGACCGTCGTTGACGAGGACCTTGCCCTTTCCGGCTCCGGATCGGTCAAGCGCTCCGGATTCGCCCGCATGACCGCGGAAGTGGCTCTGGGCCACGTGGGCATCGTGCTCGGACTGGAAGTCTCGCGCCTGGCGCGCAACAACGCCGACTGGTACCGTCTACTCGATCTGTGCGGCATGACAGATACGCTGATCGGAGACAGCGACGGGAT
>JAJYSV010000102.1 GCA_021793405.1 Acidobacteriota bacterium | reverse complement strand
CGGTGCTCGTAGCGCCACTGGAAGACCTGGTCGGCGTTCACTCCGTGCTCACGCGCTACACGCGCGATCGATGCGCCCGGCACCAGCGTCGCTTCCACGATCCGCCGCTTCTCCTCCGCCGTGCGATGAACTCGCATCGCCCGGTCCTCACCCCTACCAACTTCAATCGCATCGCTCACAAACAGATCGTCGCCCACGCACACGCTTATGTCCATACGGCGAGAGCCGGACGCTTACCTTGAATCGGTCAGCAGGCTATCATTAATAGGGGAGGATTCATGGATACCCAAAGTATCGTTGTAGAAATCGACGCTGAAATATCGCGGCTGCAGCGGGTCAGGGCGCTATTGAGCGATACAAGTACCGACGGCCCACGGAAACCACGGCGCACAGTCGGATCCAGCTTACCCGGAAAACCCACAAGGCGGCACACCATGAGTCCAGAGGCTCGGGCGAAGATGGCAGCGGGACAAAAGGCACGCTGGGCTAAGTTGAGGAGTGCCGCAAAGAAGAAAGCACGGAGCATCATTACAGAGTCAGGCGCGAAAAAAGCCGCTTCGGTCAACCTTCCCGCCAAAGCTAAAGCACGGCTGGCCATGAGCGCAGAGGCACGCGCAATGATCGCGGCCGCACAAAAGACACGTTGGGAAAAAGTGAGAAAGTCCGGATAGATAGAGACTGGCAACACAGTGCGGAGGCCTTCTTTATTCCTCCACTTCAATTCTTCGGTCCTTCTTCTTGTTCGGGATTACATGAGCCCGGGGCGGACGTCCAATCTTGAGCCGCGCCTGTTCCTTAACTTGCTTAACCTTTTCCAATTTTCGTTTCGGCATTGGGGGCCTCCTTCCTACATCACCGGTCCGCATCTTGATGATCGCATCGCGGCTAGTTCACGACACCCCCCTTCAATCCCGCCCGCTTTCATGATGCGCGGATCCTTTAGAGAGCGCGAACAACATCCTCCAATTGTTTTGCAAGAGTTTCATACTGAGAACCGTGCAGGTCGATTGCCTTTCCGATTCGAACTTCGACCGGGCCGGGCCGAAGCCGTCCTGAATTACGATCCAGAACCTTGTCAACTCCGACAAGGCGAATTGGAACAACGGGCACACGCATTCGTGACGCAATCATTGCGACACCCGGGTAGAAGCGCCCTATCTCCCCCATTCTGCTACGCTCACCTTCAGGAAAGATGAGAATTGACCAGCGGTCTTCAGTGAGTTCTCCAATGTAACGAAGAGTCTGTCGCGTTCCTGTCTCTGCCTGAGACAGTGGGAAGGCGTTGAACAGGAGAGTAACTAGTCGATAAAGAAGCGTATTTCGCAATCTCTTGAAGATGGAATGGCGCTCTGGGTGAAAGTGAGGGTCAAAGTATTCCATCCACATGGCCGGTGCAATGCGATAACGCCAGCGAGGCTCAAGGCTCGCCAGGATGATGGCAGGATCGATGTAACTTTGGTGGTTGGCGGCGAAGATGACCGGGCCATCGAGTTCATCTATATTTTCTGTGCCCGAGATTGTCAATTTAGCAAACAGCCGTGTCAGCGGAAGGAAGACAGTGGGAAGCAGAACTCGACGGATGAACCGCGCCAACCAGGTGCGGTTGTAGGTCGGCTCAGGGATGGGCTCAGGAATCTCAGTTGGAACCGTTAGATCAGACACCTTCTTTACCGAGGAAAGGGCACTGTCATCTATGCTGATATCGAGTTTCTCTTCGAGATCCAATATCAACTCGACGCGATCAAGGGAACTGAGGCCGAGTTCATCGAGGCTTGTATCGGGAGAAATCGTGCGGCCGGGTGCGTATTTTTGCACGACATCCGTCACGGATAATTGGGATTTCGTAAGTGCTGGTTTTCCTGCCAGTAATGTTGCAGCGATTTCAGCACGCCTAATTTTGTGTGTGGAACTGGTGCGTGGTAGCTCAGCCTGCTCCCAAATGGAAAACGAACGAATCCTCTGGTGCGGCTCCAGTTGCTGATTAGCCTGACGCACCGTATCCTCGCCTCGGAAGCCGGGGCGTAATACGATCACGGCGTAGACACCATTTTTGTCCAGAACGGCTGACTCTTTAACACCATCGATCTTGTTGAGAACTCCCTCTACATCGTCGGGAAATATCTTGAGGCCTTCGGGTGTGACGATCAGGTCTTTCTTACGACCGCGGATTACCAAGTTCCCCTCGGCAGTGAACTCCCCGATGTCTCCGGTGTGAAACCAGCCATCTTCAAATGCGGCCGCAGTCTCAGATGGGAGCTGAAAGTAGCCGGGAGTCACGCTATCTCCGCGCACGAGCACTTCTCCGTCCTGGGCAAGCCTTATCTGCAATCCTGCGATCGGTTTTCCTGCAGTGCCTTTTGTGGAATGGAAAGGATGATTGAAACTTATTATTGGCGCGGTCTCTGTGAGCCCATATCCTTGTGCGACAACAAATCCGAGCCCTGACCAGAACTGCTCGACCTCTGCCGGCAACGCCGCTCCGCCGACAATAAAGCAGCAGAACCTCCACCCAAATAATTGATGGACAGCACGATATCGCCACCAGAGCTTCGCCCATGGCCCTGAAAGCGTTGCTGCCTCGCTTGTTTCGGGGAAGCGATGGAGTACGTAATTGCGCAAAACCTCGAGAACTTTTGGTACAGAGACCAGGGCGCAGATTCGCCTCTTGTGGATTTGTCTTGCGATCTCTTCCGGACTCGTGCTGTCCATGAAGACAACCGATGCAGGAATCAACGGGACGACGAACAGCGCGACCACCTGCCCGAAGAGGTGGCTCATCGGCAGTAGATTGAGGACGCGGAGTGGTTTCAGGAGACGGAGATATTTTCGATAAGGAGCAAGTTCATCTTCAAGTGGCTTCAGACATGCGGACAAGTTGCGCTGCGTCATGACGACGCCCTTCGGTTCGGCTGTTGTACCGGAGGTGTAGATGATCTCGGCCACGTCATCGTCGCCAATTGAGACTGGGTAGAACGGGGTTGGCGCTGCCTCTGTTTCTATGTCACGAAGCAACCAGACAGGGAGGGAGTTCGAAGCCTCGATGCCAGCCACTTGATCCCCCAGCAGAATCGCCCGTGGCTTAACCTGCAGCTCGATCCGACGTAGTAGAGATAGGGATGCCTGCGGTTCAATCGGAACCAGAACGACCCCTTTTGCGATGCAGGCCCATAAGGCCGCCAACCAGCCAGGACGGCTCTCCGACCAAATCAAAATGCAATCTCCCTTGCGAAAGTCGTTGGTGCGGAATCTGGCACTCAAGGCTCCTGCCATCCGAGCGACTTCTGGGTATCGGTATGTCCAACCACGCCAGCCGTCGTCGTAGATGACGAATTCACGCTTGTGAAGTGCGATTCGACGAAGAAAGTTTTGCAGAGGGCCCGGTCGTGCTGGTTCCACGTCAGGACGCTGTTCAAGGGCCCCCGGATTGAGGATTAAAGAGGGCATTCATACAGACAAATCCATGTTTCCGCAGAATGCAGTGATTGGTGTCACTCCTACGGTGACGCCAATCAGTGCGGCTCTAGCCTATAAAGCGCGGCGTGGGAGGCATGATCGGAGATCATAGCGACGGTCAAGCGATGAAAATCCTCGAGAGGATGCGTGGCGGAGCACTTGCGTTAGCCAAACACGGACAGATCAATGCCCTAGTAATCGATATGAAAAGGGACCGAGGTCTCATCCCATATCGCTTGCATTTGATGGGTACATGAATCTATTCGAGATTGCGCCAGGTGACCTTGTACCTTCCCGAAAAATGGGCTACCGATCGCGAACGTCGCCGCGCCGCGGCTGTGCCGGAAGAAACCGAGTTTGCCAGCAAGCCAGAGTTAGCACGGCGCATGATCGAACGTGCGTTGCAGGCGGGCGCACCCTGTAGCTGGATAGCTGGCGATGAAGTCTATGGCAACAACAGCAAGCTTCGCGCGTGGCTGGAACAGCGGCGGCTGGGTTATGTGCTGGCCATCGCCTCGGATCAGCGCATGCGTTGGCCCGATCACCGGCAGCGGCGCGTGGATGCAATTGCGCAGAATTTGCTGAACCTGGCCTGGGAGCGTCTATCTGCCGGACAAGGAAGCAAGGGAGAAAGGCTCTACGACTGGACGCTGATCCAGAGCCGGGAAGAAGACGGCTGGAGTCACGGACTGCTGGTGCGGCGTAGCATGGAAGAGCAGCCCGAGCATGCCTACTACTGGTTTTATGCGCCTGCATGCAAAGCCACGCTGGAAACTCTTGTGCGCGTGGCTGGACAGCGCTGGCAGATCGAGCAAGCCTTCCAGGCGGCCAAGGGCGAGTGTGGACTGGACCACTACGAAGTCCGTCACTGGCAAGGCTGGTACCGCACATCACGTTAGCCATGCTGGCCCACACGGTACTGGTCATTCGCACGCGGAGAAAAAAACTCCCGGCGGGCAGGTTCCGCCCAGCGTTCCCGAACTACGCCACCTGCTCACTCACCTGCTCTGGCGAGGATGGCACGGCGTTGAACATCTTCTCCTCTGGTCCCAATGGCGAAGAAAACATCAATTCCAGGCGCTTCGATGCCACTACCGGAAACGAGGCTCGCCTCTGCCAATCCTTTATCTACTACTGTAGTACTAGAACTGGTCCAGGTGATTGATGGAGCACACTCCATCGAACCCTGACGCGCAAATGGGTATTCAATACCGGCTGGACACGCTGGCAGCAAAGCTGCGAAAGCCCAAATGGGATGTTATGACCATATTACTTTTGGGTTTTGCCGAAGATAAAATCCCGAAACGCGTGAAGCAGATCAAAGCCACGCCAATTGCGTTTCGGCCCAACAACACATCGTCCGCGGAAAGACAGGAAAGCCTGTGCGCCAGCATTAAGAGTAAAGTGGGTGCCGGGTGATTGTCCCCCGCAAACACTCAACTTCGTGGAGCGCCTGGAAGGCCCATGATGCGCCCTAGCAACCCACAAATCCTGATCGTAGACAATAATACGTCGATACGAAAGTGTTTGTCGGACTTATTCATCCTCGCTGGGCTGGACAGTTGGCTTGCGCGGGATAGGTTCTCCGCATTATCGGAGATTCGTTTGCAAGTGGCCGATACTTTCCTACCTCAATATCCCGTCCTTTCCCTTTCAGGCTGTGCGCACAATCACTGCCGTCTACCGGCTCCGCTGTTACTGTAAAGGTCCGGAATGAACCTGCTGAACACCGGCCATCCGCCGAGAAGCGGTCGAATTGGAAGGAGCATCATGGAAAACACGAACGGGATGACAAACTTCCCTTTGCAGATTACGTTTCGGCATGTGAAAGCCCCACCCGACACCGAGCTATGGATACGTTCGGAAGCAGCCAAGCTTGAGGCTTTTTATCCGCGAATCATGGGTTGCCGGGTAGCGATCGAAAGCCCCCAACACCATCGCGAAGGCAACCCGTACCACGTACGTATCGACCTGACTGTACCTGGCGGTGAACTCGTAATCAAACATGAACCCTCTTTGAAAACTGGCGCGCGCCAGCTAGGCGAGCCAGCGGTGAAGAAACACCTCGAAACGAGGAGTCCTCATAAGAACCTTCATCAAGCGGTTCATGATGCTTTTAACGCTGCTGGTCGCCGCCTGCAGGACTACGCCCGCCATCAACGCGGCGATGTGAAGCATCGCGAATCACAACCGCTGGCGAAGATCACTCAACTATTCCCGGATAAAGGCTATGGCTTTCTTCTAACACCCGACGGCCGGGAGATTTATTTCCATAAAGACAGCGTCGTCCATCATGCTTTCAGTCGCCTCAAGGTCGGAATGACGGTCAGCTTTGCTGAAGAGCAAGGAGAAAAGGGTCCCCAGGCCAGCACTGTACGAATCGCAACAAAACAAGATCGTGGTCAACAACCCACGCAGCAACCGGCTGCATGAAGCGCGCTATGTGGTGCCAGAGCGGGTCCTGACAAGTTTGGCTTCCAATTCGATTCCACGCGAAGTGACACCAAGGACGGAGTAGCCATGGAAATGCCGGAATTAACGCGGGAACGACTAGGAGACTACCTTCTGCATCTTTTAGGCAAACCGGTGACGGTTACGGCGGTTATTCGTCTGGGAGAAGTCTCCGAGAATGAGTCCGTAAAAGGTTACGGTTACGGAAGCCCTATTCGAATTGACTACGAGACAAACGGCCAATGCCACGCGGTGGTCCTGCACACAATAAGTCCAGGCCCATTTGGACATGAACATATGGCAGATCGCGCACAAGTGCTGCTATGGGATTACAGTGCCTTTAACCATCTTCCGCGACACGTCCGAACGCTCGATGTCGGAGGGTTCGCTGCAGCCGGAAGAATGGTGTCTCTGGGAAATGTAGGTGAGTTTTTTCTTCTCACCGAATATGTGGAGGGACAGGACTACTTCCTGGATCTCGCTCGGCTCAAGCGTGGCGGAGATCTGACGGAACTTGATCTGGTTCGCGCCGATGCCTTGTGCGATTACCTGGTAGGGATCCACCAAACCCGAGGCCTGGATCCCGGTTTGTACATCCGACACATCCGCGAGTTGGTAGGGCATGGAGAGTGCATCATGGGTCTGATAGATAGCTATCCAATCGACGATCCACTGCTGACGCCCCAGGTGTTACAAGAAATCGAACACCTATGCTTGGAGTGGAGATGGCGTTTAAAGCAGCGATCGCATCGGCTGCGCCAAATCCATGGCGATTTTCACCCGTGGAATATATTATTTCGATCGGTCGTAGACTTCTCTTTGCTGGATCGCTCCCGAGGCGAATTCGGCGATCCAGCGAACGACGTAGCATCGCTGACACTCAACTATGTACTCTTCTCCTTGCAGCGAACCGGGCGTATGGAAGGGGCATTCGCAACTCTGTTTCAACGTTTCTGGAATCGGTACTTAGAAAAGAGCGGGGATCTGGAAATGCTCGATGTAATCGCTCCTTTTTATGTTTTTCGGGCGCTCGTCATGGCAAACCCTGTCTGGTATCCGACACTATCAAAAGCGGTGCGCCAAAAGCTTCTGGCGTTCATGCTTGCAGTGCTCGAGACCAGGCGATTCGATCCCAGTCTAATCAACGAATACTGCGGCCTCTAAGATGAAGCCGGCATTTGCTGTGTGGATTACCGGCCTTCCCAGTTCGGGAAAGTCGACTCTCGCGACCGCTCTGGCCGCTCAACTCGAAGTACGCGGAACCGATATAGCCGTGCTCGAATCAGATGCGCTACGGCGGATCTTCACTCCATATCCAATTTATACCGAGGAGGAACGAAATACCTTTTACCGCGCGATGGC
The DNA here is from genome assembly GCA_021793405.1 of Acidobacteriota bacterium. Taxonomy (GTDB): domain Bacteria; phylum Acidobacteriota; class Terriglobia; order Terriglobales; family Acidobacteriaceae; genus JAKAAZ01. Next base: position 3,617 of record JAJYSV010000102.1, on the reverse strand, counting down.
ATATGTGGGTAAGCTACTCGTTGAGAATGGTGTACCCGTCATCTTCGATGGCACAGCGAACCGCCGCCTTTACCGGGACTGTGCCCGCCAATGGATTCCTCATTTTCTTGAAGTTTATGTTGACTGTCCTCTCGCTGTCTGCATGAGCCGGGATACAAAAGGCATATACAAAAAGGCGCTGGAAGATGCGGCCAGTACAGTACCTGGTCTTCAGGCCCCCTACGAAGCGCCGGAACGGCCCGATCTTGTGATCGCGGAAGATCGGGAAGATCCCGAATCTGCAGCAAGCCGTATCATCGTAAAACTCGTCGAGCACGAATATTTACCAGGTTGCAGCTAATCAAAAATGGGACGAGTACAAAGTGTGGCTGTTGGAGGAGAGAAATCGTGTCGGCGCAGTCACAAAGGCCCATATCAAGATGTGTGATTCGCATCATCGACAGATTTGTCGGGAGGTGACACGATATCGCAAAGGGTGTATTCCATGTTCCATGACAGAGTAGACGCGGGCAAAAGGTTAGCGAAATTGCTGGCCAACTATGCCAATCGTAAAGACGTACTAGTTCTTGGTATTCCAAGAGGGGGTGTGCCCGTTGCGTTCGAAGTCGCTCAGGCGCTCCATGCACCGCTCGATATCCTGCTGGTTCGCAAACTCGGGACGCCTGGACAGCAAGAACTTGCCATGGGGGCCATTGCTACTGGCGGCGTCCGCATTATCAACGATCAACTGGTCGCCGATCTCGGCATTACCAAGGAACAGGTCGCTGAAGCAGTCGCAGCCCAGGAAGGCGAGTTACAACGGCGCGAGCAGCTGTATCGTGGTGTACGTCCTGGAATTTCAGTCGCAGGAAAGACCACCATTCTCGTTGATGATGGGATAGCCACCGGCTCAAGCATGCTTGCAGCCATAACTGCTTTGCGGACGCTTCGACCGGAAAAGATCGTCGTGGCGGTGCCAGTAGCGCCAGCCCACTCCGATGAGCAAATCAAGAAAACCGCCGATGAGTTCATTTGCCTATACCAGCCTGGATTGCTTTTTAGCATCGGCCAATTCTATGACGACTTTTCGCAGACCGAAGACGCTGACGTTCGCTCGCTGTTAGAGCAAGCTGCGAAGACATCTCTTGCCGAGCGGAAGTTAGAAAAACGAGGCGCCGCATGAGACCGAAATTAGACGCTCTGCATCACGCAGCAGTTCCCATCCAAATCTCCATTGAAGATCTTGTCATCTATGGTGATCTTGAGGTGCCATTTAATGCCATCGGGAGTGTAATTTTTATTCATGGTAGCGGAAGCAGTCGCTTCAGTTCACGTAACCAGTGGCGCGACACGCTTTTGCTGCGATGCCAGAAGTGGACCCGAAAGAGTTTGATGAATCAGAATTCTGTACAGATGAAGTCCATGTTCGAACAAGGTACCGGCCAAGGTAAATGAAATATTGACACCTGCATAACGAATTGGCTGTCTAGAATTACAGCGTAAGCACTCAACGGTTGGAATGTAAGGATCCCTATGAAACCACTTGAAAAAGTTGATATCAATACGGCGGCGGGCAAGCACTTGACGGGATTGCCGGGGGTTACCATAGATATTGCCCGAAGAATCGTAGCCTACCGCAAGAGGCACGGTGGCTTGATCCATGACTGGGAGGAGTTGCTGAATGTCAACGGCTTTCCCGCTGACAGGATGGAGGAAATCAAAGCCCGCGCAGTCTTGGGTCCTGCCGAAGGAAAGACGTCCACCGAGCCCTCACTTCTACATCACTTTCCAGGCCAACAAAGCCGGAAAGGCAACAGAAAACCATAGCGAAGGAGAAGGAGATTATATGCTTCTAGAGTTGAATATATTACCTTTAGGACGAGGACGCTCAATCGGAGATGACATCGCCAATGTGGTCAAGATTATCGATGCCAGTGGGCTGGATTACAAGCTGACGGCGGAAGGCACGATCCTCGAGGGCAACTGGGACCAGCTCATGGATGTGGCCAAGAAGTGTCACAATGAAATGCGGAAGAAGACAGATCGGGTAATCACGATCATGCACGCCGATGACTATGACAACCGTACTGGCAGGCTGAGCGGAGCTGTAGAATCCGTAACCAAGAAGTTGGGCAAGCCAATCAAGCAATGATGAATCGACGCACTTAAGTCGGGTGGTTCACACCTCGCTTAGGAAGATTCATTTCGGCAGCTGGGCGCGGACTTCAAGCAGTCGCCCTCCTGGGTTCCAATGGCTACCTTGTCTACTCCTCGTCCCAGCATGCAATCACCGGGGATCACAATCCGGAGCGTCTCCTTTTCTGCTGAGGTCGGCTGAATCGCCATATCACTGCTGCTTAATGGATCGCGGCATCAGCATTTAATTGAGCGATTTGCTCTTTGAGCAGTTGTCCGACTGACACGATCGTGATACGACTCTCATCAAGAACGTCCTTTGCTGGCGGGATGGTATCCATACAAAAGATTCGGTTGACTTTGAGTGACCATAACTTCCTCCAATCGCTTCCCGTGAACAAGCCATGAGTCACCATGATGAAGATCTCGCTGGTACCTGACTGGAGCAGGTTGTCGCAAGCTGAGATCAGCGTTGCTCCGGTATCAAGTATGTCGTCGATGATCACTGCCCGCGGTCCTGCATTACCATGCATCTTCGTGTGTCGAATCCCCATCTCGCCCCGTCGCTTCTCTAAATAGGGGACATCGCTTGTCGGTCTGCCTAACGCCGCATTGACCGACTTGCAGCGTGGTATGGCGCCGTTGTCGGGGGCGACAATGGTGGCATCAATAAGATGATGCTCTCCGATTGCATTTGCGAAAATCCTCGCCGGAAAGGTTGAAAGCAGCGGAATAGGAAATAACTGCTTGTCGCGTTCGCTGTGGACATCAATCGTGCACACCTCATCAACACCCGCAGCCTGAAGCAAAGAGCCAACCCAAGCAATCGCCAGGCTCTCACCCGGCTTTTCCTTATCCTGACGGTCATAGGCGAGATAAGGTAGGAATGCTGTTACTTTCCGCGCCCCTTCTTTCTTCAGTGTGTGTGCCAACAAGGCCAGCGACAAGAGCCGTTCATCAGGAGGAGCAATCGAACCGAGGATCAGGCAATGATCCATTCGGACTGGCGTCCGTAGACTGATAAACAATTCATTGTTCGCAAAGCGTCTGACCTCGAAGTCTCCCTTCTGGACAGCCGGCTTCAGCGTATCGAGCAGGTATTCGTAATCAGTGAAAGAGCAGATGATCACAACCAACCTCCAGCTAGTACAACTTAATTAGATAGCACTCTTCGTACTTATACCCCACATGACACGAATGCTTCAGTAAGAAGCATGATGACATGATCTGCCAGGACAGCGTCACTCGATGGTTCCGACAATAGCCTGGATACTTATGCCGAAATCAGGCATTGGCCTATCACTAACGCCGAGCAAAAAGCTTCAGCGAAGCAAGACCGCGAGAGAAACAGGGAACGTCCCTTTTGCTCCATAGTTCCTCCCATGAATAGTTGTCTACTCATGCTTTAGTTGCGGCCTGTTTTCAGGAGGCCAAGACAAAATTGGGGAAGTCCTCGAACACCCAGTTATTTTTGAGGGTGTGATAGATGACTCCCAGGAATT
>JAJYSV010000101.1 GCA_021793405.1 Acidobacteriota bacterium | reverse complement strand
TAATCTCCTTCACGAGGTCCTGTGGCCTCATCGCACATATTCAGCCCGCACCCTGCCTGCCCCACAACTCTACTGTGGAGCTTACCGCCTCAGATTCCCGCTGTACTATTCATGCCATCTCCTTCGCTCTATCGGTCACAGCCGGCCATGGTCAGGCCGAAACTTGCTTCGTTGATGGCATAGTCCATCATGTTGGTGTCATGCACCGTAAATGGAAAGACACGCCAGTTTGAAAATGAGGGCGACTTGATCTTCACCCGCGCCAATCGGCCTTCCCTGTCGAGATGCACGCAGTAATATGTCGATCCCCGGGTTCCTTCGCACCATCCCAAGCCCTCTCCACCGGGGAGATAGATGATTTCGGATGATACCGGGCCATCAGGGATTGCTTCCGCGGCTCGGGCGATCAGCGAAAGGCTCTCACGAATTTCTTCCATGCGAATTTGCACGCGTGCGTGAGCATCCCCCTCATTGCGCACCGGTATGTTCATCGTGAGCCGGTCATAGGCTGCGTAGGGGTGGTTGCCGCGAAGGTCGCGTTGAATGCCCGAGGCGCGCTTGACGGGTCCGGTTGCACCCTGGTCGTAGGCCGTTTGCTTTGGCAAATGACCGGTGGTGATCAATCGGTCAAGGTGGCTGTTGGTTTCTTCCATCGCCCTGAGGTAAGTTGTGATCTCCGGCTCCAGCAACTTCAGCCTGGCGGGCAGTGTGCTCACATCGAGGTCACGGCGCAATCCGCCCGGTTTGAGGATGCCACGCAGAAAACGGCTTCCGGTAAGAGTCGCATTGATCTGTTTCGATTGTTCCGCGAGCAGCTTTCCTTGCGCTTCTCCTACTTTCAACGTGGTTGTGTGACAGAGATGGCCGAAATAGTGCAGATGATTGTAGAGCCGCTCCAGTTCGGCCAGAACTGTTCGAAGATAGAGAGCGCGCGCCGGTATCTCGCATCCGCAGGCCGCCTCGATCGCCTGGCAGTACGCCAGGGAGTGGGCGATACTGTCGACCCCTGAAATTCGTTCAGCCAAAACTACGCCGAGTGAGGGCGAGAGCCCTTCGAATCGCTTTTCCATGCCGCGATGCTTGAAGAACAGTCGAGGATGGCAATGAAGAATCGCTTCACCAATGTAGTAGAAAAATATCTGCGCAGATTCGAGCACATCCCCCCGCACCGGACCAAACGGCAATGTCTGTACGTCGTCTCCTTCGACCGGAGGACGGTCCCAGGGTTCAGAAGTGAAGGGCATCATTTCGTCAGGCTGATACCGGGGATCGAGCGGCGGCATGGGAGGATGCGCACCCTCGTGCAGGACCAGCGGCCGGGGTTCCGGATGTCCGTCAAATGTGACTCCGCACAGTTCCTGAATCTCGCGTTCATACCAGCCAAGCAGGGGGATTTGCCGGGCGAGAGACTGCAAATGAGGCGAATCCGCGGGCAGCAAACAGCGCAGCAAGAGATAGGGTTCATGGGGAGCGGTGGCCGCCAGGTAGACAACCTCCAGAGATTGGCCGGCCTCCGGGAACCATGCATAGGCCATCTGCAGACGCGCGCCCGCCTTCATGAGATCGACACATGTTTGTGGTATCTCTTCGGGCCGCAAGACTCGCTCTACAGTACCCTTCACCGCGCGCCTCCCGTGATCTGAGTCGATATGGTTGTGAAGACGGACCATAGGGCGTGTGGCCACCAAAGCCCCAGGATCAGCACAGGAAGAAATGACAGCCACATGGGGAGGGCTCTCCAAATGAGGCCGGGCAGTACTCGCGGCACAGCCGGATTTTCCGTTTCGTCAAAGTACATCGCGCGAAAATGGGAGAGGAACCCGATAAACACCACGATCAAAAAAATGACGAACAACACAGCAGCCCAGCGATAGGGACCCGCGATCCCGGCACGAAGAATGGTGAATTCGCTCAGGAAAAGAGCGAAGGGCGGAGCGCCAGCAATCCCGACGGCTCCCAACAGCCACAGAATTCCAGTAACTGGAAAGGTCCGAAGCACACTGCGGATGTCCGTAATTTCCTTAGACCCATAGGCGCGCATGGCATTGCCCGCGCCGAAGAACATCAGAGACTTATTCAGCGAATGATTGAGCATGTGGTAGAGTGCGCCCGCTATGCCAAGGACCCCGCCAAAGCCCAATCCCAGAGCCTGCACGCCGATATGTTCGACACTGGAGTAGGCCATCAGCCGCTTGATCCCTGTTTGGCGAACGATGAAAAACGCCGCAATGACAAAGGAAAATATCCCAAAGCCAACCACGGCTGAATGCGCAAAGCCACTAATGGACGTTCCGTTGACGACACTGAGAAAACGCGCAATGCCCAGCATGGAAGCATTCAGAAGTGCTCCGGAAAGCATGGCCGAAACGGGCGCCGGCGACTCGCTGTGCGCATCGGGCAGCCAGGTGTGCATCGGCGCTAACCCTGCCTTCGTTCCATACCCAACCAGCACAAGCAGGAACGAGACCAGCAGCAGCGGCGCATAGACCGCGGGAGCGGCTTTATGGAGCGCGGCCCACGTCATCGCATAGTGTGGTCCCAACACAAAGGAGCCACCCCAGTAGAACAGTACCGTGCCTAGCAGCGCTAAGCTGATGCCTCCTGAAACGACAACGATATATTTCCATGCCGCCTCCGTGCTTTCCGCTTCGCGCTCGAATCCCACCAGAAACGTGCTGATAAGTGTGGTCAGCTCGATCGCGATCCAGAAGACTCCCACGTTGTTCATCACACATGCCGCCAGCATGGTGAAGGCAAAGCCGGAAAATAACCCGTAAAAGAGCGGCAGTCGACCGTCTTCATCAAGAAGACGCATGTAGCCGACAGCGTAAATCGACGAGAGCATATAGACGAGGGCGATGCAGAGAATCACCCATGCCCCTAGGGGGTCGACCTGAATGTAACTGTGCGCAAAAATGGCCGGAGCGGTCAGAACATGGATGAGAAGGGGTACGCTTACGAGCAAGTCCACAATTGCAGCAGTTACAGTTGCATATTCTGCGAGCCGTGAGGATCGAATGCCAAACGACAGCGCGATGGCTGCTAAAGGCGCGGCAAACAGAAGTATGAGCAGGGATTGTGTCATAAAGCCTTCAGCCTACGAGCCGATTGAGTTGACGGCTGCTGGTTGTGCCTGCATGCACGACCAGAAAACGAACCAACATGCCAAAGCACGCCACCACGATCAACAGGTCGAACAGGATCACGATCTCGATTAGCAGAGGCATGCCCGGAACGAGAATCTGCGCTCCCAGAAAAATGCCGTTTTCCAGGACCAATAGCCCGAGGATTTGACTGACCGCCTCATCGCGCACAGAGAGCATGAGAAAACCGAGGAATTTCATCGAAAACATGATGGTCAGCGCCAGCACTACGACATGCGCTGCCAGAAGAGATTGGCGATTCATATGGTTGGCGATCACGAAGGCAAACATCACCAGGAATGCCCCGAGAACAAGGCTGGAACTTGGCTGCAGCACTGTATGTATTTCGCGTTTTACATTCAGCCGCGCAATGATGCGCGTGAGCAGGAATGGCAGAACCAGTCCGCGAAAGAGTGCAGTCAGGATGGCAATCAGGTAGAGCTCCGGATAGCCGGCAAAATAGCCCACGCTGGCGGAAAGCGCTGCGATCAGCCACGATTGCACGGCAAATGCGTAAACGTAATTGCGCAGCCAATGCGATCCAAGCATCACAAATGTGAGCAGCAGACTCGCCACAGCCAGCGAACTGAAGATCGAAGCCTGCAGCGGGTTGATGTGTGCCAAAAACATCGAAGTTCACCTCACAGCAACTGACTCGAAACGATGGCAAGCACGGCGAACAAAAATCCCGCCGCCAGCGGCTCCTGATAGCGATAGAAGCGAAGGCGCGACTGCACTGTCTCGATGACGACGACGGTCAGCGCCACCAGCAGGAACTTGATCATTAAAGTTGCAAGGGAGCCGAGTTCACCGAGCGGCGTGCCGATCTGCGACATTCGCCATGGAAGCAGAAATACATTGCAAAAGATCGTATAGAGGATGACCTGTTTCATCATCGAAGCCCATTTCAACAGGGCGAGCAGAGGCCCAGAATATTCGAGGATGCGTGCCTCGTCGATCATGTAGATTTCCAGATGCGTGCTCGAATGCACTGGCAGCCGATCCGTCTCGACCAGAAGCAGTGACAGGAAAGCCAGGATCAGGAACAAGTGGGCAGGACTCCAGTAGATAGAGAGGCTGCCAAGCAACAAGTGATTGACGACGAAAGGTAGCATCGCTTTTGCGAGCAGGCTGATTCCGACCAGCACCAGGATCAGAGTCGGCTCGGCCAGGATCGTGAGCATGACGGCTCGGCTCGACCCAATGCCGCCGTAAGCATTCCCTGTATCGAGGCCGGCCAGAATAATGGCGAAAGAGCCTAGTGTCAGGATCAATCCGCCGCCGAGCATGTCTCCCATGTCCGATAGCGGCAGCGGCCGATCGGTCAGGACAGGAATCAGAATCGGCACGGTCAACATCGCCGTGAACGCGACCATAGGAGCGGTGAAGTAAATCCACGACGCCGATTCGGGCGCGACACATTCTTTATGGAAGAGCTTCCACAAGTCGCGATAAGGCTGGAAAAGACTTGGACCGCGGCTGCGCTGAACCCGCTCCTCAATCTTCAAAATGAAACCTTGCAGAAGCGGTGCCAGCAACAACACGCAAAGGACTTGAAGTATCTGCAGGAAAATATCGGGGAGAATCACGCGGTTCTCCTGCGCGTGCAGCAATTGAGCCAAACTGTGTCAGGAGATTGTGGAACGCAGCATCTATACGATGGGTAGCGCGAGTGTGGCGGACTTTTCTTCATGGCAGTTCCCCGTTAGGGTAGGAGTCATCAGCCATGAAGGCGGTTAACGGTGGACTTCATCACCCGATACAAATTGTTTGTAAATGAATCTTCCGTCCTCGGTGCCTGTTTGTCAAGATCGTGAGAGTTAGCTGCGTCGAAATTCGATCACTACCATCATACGGAACTCCTGGTGCGATGCGTTCCTCTCTTGTTGACACAGCGGCGGCAATGGAATAAAAGTAAGGGTTGGTTAGGTGAGGGAGTTCACCTTTAACCGCTGTCCATTCCAATAGGCCGGACAGATGATGACTCCTGACAGGGAATCCTGTCGCGGAGCCATGTCCCGGCACGATCTCTGAACAAAGACTATGAGGAGTTTGGATCCATGACATACACATGGGTTCTGTCGAATGTATGTGCCGGTCTGGTGCTTGGCGCAATCGTGCGTGTCATCCCTCGCGCGCAGATCATGATCGAAACTCCCATCTATCGGAACGGAGTCCACAGTATCGCGCCGTGGCGTTCGTCTTCCGCCCCATCTCAAGCATTGGAAATCCTCACAACAGACGACCTTGTGTCGGGAAAGCGTACTCATCATGTCTGAAATTGCAAAGCTTGAAGCTCTTGAAATCCTCGACTCCCGCGGGAACCCAACCCTCGCAGTCACGGCAACCTTGGCGAACGGTGTGAAGGCAACGGCGAAGGTTCCCTCCGGAGCATCCACCGGCAAACGAGAAGCTGTCGAACTGCGGGATGGCGATAAGGCCCGCTATGGCGGCAAGGGTGTGCTGAAGGCGAAAAGTCACGTCGAAGGCGAAATTCAACGTGTCATTCGTGGATCCGATGCGAACGATCAAAAGTCATTGGACAAGAAACTATGCGAACTGGATGGCACGCCCAACAAAGCGCGTCTCGGTGCCAATGCGATTCTTGGAGTATCGCTCGCGGTTGCACGCGCTTCGGCGGAAGATCGAGGTTTGCCGTTTTATGCCAGCCTGGGCAACGAGGCGGCCAATCTGATTCCTGCGCCCTGGTTCAACGTGCTGAATGGTGGAAGCCACGCCGACAGCAACGTGGATTTTCAGGAGTTCATGATTTCACCGGTGGGCGCGCCTCGCTACAGTGAGGGATTGCGTGCGGCGGCCGAGACTTTCCATGCTCTAAAAGCCGTGCTTCACAAGAAGGGATACAGCACAGGGGTCGGAGACGAGGGCGGATTCGCGCCGCAACTGAAATCCAACGAAGAACCCATCGAACTGATTCTCGAAGCGATCCAGAAGGCCGGTTACAAGCCGGGCAAGGATCTGGTGATTGTGCTGGACCCTGCGACCAGCGAGTTGTTTGAAGACGGAGCCTACATCTTCGAGAAGTCGGACAAGAGCCGGAAATCGCCGGCGCAGATGGTGGAATTCTGGAAGAGTTTGCTGGATCGATATCCGGAGATCTGGGCGATTGAAGATGGGGTTGCCGAAGACGATCGCTCTGGCTGGCAGCAACTGACGAAAACCTTGGGAGATCGAATCCAATTAGTTGGCGACGACAATTTTGTCACTAATCCGACGCTGTTTCGTCAGGGAATCAGGGACGGCATCGCGAATGCCATCCTGATCAAGCTGAACCAGATTGGCACGTTGACCGAAACGCTCGAATGCATTGAGATTGCTCGTCAGAACGGCTATGGCGCGATCATCTCTCATCGGTCGGGCGAGACCGATGACACCAGCATCGCAGACCTGGCAGTGGCCGCCGGAATGGGTCAGATCAAGACCGGCTCGACCAGCCGCGGCGAGCGCATAGCAAAGTACAATCGCTTTCTGGAGATTGAACGCGAACTCGGAGCCAAGGCACGCTATGCAGGTGCCACCGTATACGACCGCTGGCAAACACCGGCCAAGGCATAGCACGCCACCGTGGGTGTTGGAGTCCACCCGAAACCGCTCACCTGGGCAGATGACTCCTCGAAGCTTCAAATACTTGGAGGAGTCATGCCCGAATTCGCACCCGATCCCCCAACAGGGCGACGCCCCGGGGAATTAAACAATCCCCAGCAGAGACGTCTCAGGGTTACTTGCCAATATATCGACAAGCTGCTCAGCGATATCGAAATTGTTCTCCATGCCGCCGCATCTAAATCCCCGTTTCCCCGTTACGTCGTCGACATCACACCCGCACAATCTCGCGTGATCGAGGATCATATCCATCGCCTGCGCGCACAACTGCTGCGTACGCTTGCCTGGCAACACATGGAGCCGCAGCCGCCAGATATTCCAGCGACACGCGCGGTGATGACGGACCTGGCTTTTGTCGACATCGCGATTGAGGAACTGAAGCCCAGCTACATGCGCGGCTATGGTGCCGTCCCTGAGGATGCGGTCGACGAACTCAACGGAGTGGTCCACGAGCTGCGCTCGCTGGTCACAGGCATGGAGCGCTATGTCCGCCAGAAGCTGGGCTCCAACCTGGAGGCGCGCCTCCGAAAACTGGAGCAGATTGGCTGCGACGTAGATCTTTTGCGGCTCATGGAACAAATCGTCACGCGTCAGGGTCTGGTGGAATTTCGATCGCGCATCGACTCCATCGCCTCGCGCCTGGAGGACGACAACCTCGAGGTGGCTTTGTTCGGACGAGTCAGCAGTGGAAAATCCTCACTGCTGAACGCACTTCTTGGCACGAACGTTCTTCCGGTAGGCGTGAACCCCATCACGGCCGTACCCACGAAATTGCGCTATGGGGCAGCCTTGCGCGCGGCGGTGACCTATGGCGACGGAAGAAGTGAAATCGTCAAGGTCGAGGAGCTTTCGAAGCTGGTCACGGAACAAGGAAATCCCGGTAATCTACGGAATGTTGTTCGAGCGATGGTCGAGGTCCCCTCGCCGCGCCTCAGCCAGGGCATCGTGCTGGTGGATACGCCAGGGCTCGGCTCCCTGGCCAGGCGGGGCGGTGCGGAAACCTTGGCTTATCTGCCTGCATGCGATCTTGCGTTGCTGCTGATTGACGCCGGGGCTACTTGGAACGATGAGGACATTGGAACGCTGCGCCTGTTGTACGAGGCGGGAATCCCCGCCATCGTTCTGCTCAGCAAGACAGACCTGCTCGCGGAAGGAGATCTGCACCCGGTCGTCCACTACATTCAGGAACAGTTGCAACGCGAGTTGGGGTTGGAAATGAACGTTCATCCTGTCAGCTCGCTTCCGGACCATTCCATTCTGCTCGATCGATTCTTCGAGAGGGAGTTGCTTCCCCGATTCGAGCAAGCGCGGAAGCTTAGAAACGGCTCTGTCGCGAGAAAGATCGGAGCTTTGCGCGACTCCGTGATGGCGGCGCTGGAGACGAATCTCGATCAGAGAAAACGCCAGGGGGCGGAGCTGCCAATCGACGCGCACGACCTGGAGGAGCGATTGCGTCACGTGACCGGCGAGGTTGGAGAACAGCGCACAACACTCAACCATGCCTTTCTGAAACTGGCGGAGACCCCCGAGGCAATACTCGACAAAGTTGCGGACACTGCGCTCGCGTGGATGCGAACTCACTCCAAGGCTCGTCTCACGTCATTGCAGCTTTCAGAATGGATCCATGATGCGGTCCGGGAAGAACTGCAGCCACTCATTGAAAGCGCACGGAATGTAAGTCAGCGTGCCATCGATGCATTGCAAAGCATAGCCCGGCAAATGGAGCGCACCGACATGCCGGCACAGAAGGATATGGAGGTTTTCCTGCGTGATCTGCCGCGCTTCGAGCTGGCCGCTCTACCAGAAGACATCAACGCGAGCCATTGGATGTTGCTGGGAGATGGAGTGGTTCGCTCCAGGATCAGAAGCAGCTTGCGACGAGGTATTGGTGAAATGCTGCAACAGGGACTTCATCAGTATGGGCATGCGCTGTCTCATTGGAACCATCAGTTCGCAAGGGAAATGGAGTTTCTAATAAGTTCCTACGCCGACGCCTATCGTGTTCAGCTTCACAGGATCACTGGAATTTCGAAAGAAAGCATCGATGCGCCGCAAGTTGAAGATGATCTAGCTCGCCTGAAGAACTGGGAGGCAAATGAGAATTCCAAAAGATGCGAAAACATGGATAAGGAGGCATGAGTTTGTCGAAATATATGTATATTGCGGTGGGTGGGGCGCTAGGCGCCATTGCCAGGTTCTGGATTGGTTCGGCGGTTGCCAACCGGCTGGGAACAAAGTTCCCTTACGGCACCTTTGTCATCAACATCACGGCCTGTGTGATCATCGGCTTCTCGCTCACTTTTCTGGCCAAGCGGACGGATCTGAATCCCGCATGGAGATTCCTGGTGCCGATCGGCTTTATTGGCGCTTACAGCACGTTTTCGTCGTATGAGTGGGAAACCGTTTCCACGCTACGAAGCGGAGACTTCTCCATGGCTGCCCTCTATGCATTCGGCAGTCTATTTCTTGGACTTGTGGCTGTATGGTGCGGCATCCTTCTCGCGGAGGTGATTTCATGAGGACCCACAAACAACTCGTCACCCATCAATCGATCCTGCAGGTGCTTCCGGAGTCTGGCTGTCCATTCTGTCGCTTTCTGAAAGAATTTCAGACGGCGCGTCTCCAGAACCATCCGAAACAGGAAATCAGCCATTTGTGCAATTTTCATACATGGGGTCTGGCAGCGGTTCAAGACGCCCCAGCGGCGGCGCACGTCTTTCTGAAACTGCTGGAAGAAACACCTTCGTTCTCTAACGGAAGCTCTGGATGTGACATCTGCCGGGAAATTCTTGCCGAGGAGGACCTGCGCATCCGGGAGTTTGTGAGTTGTCTGGCGCGAGAAGAGGTCTCCCACTGGCTGCGAACGAAAGCGGTGCTTTGCCTTCCGCACGGATTAAAATTGCGACGGCAAGTGTCAGGAGTGCTTATCTCCCAAATCGACACCATCATCGGAAGCTATCGTCGGCAGTTGGCAGAGGAATTATTGCAACTCAGCAAAGAACCGGAAGCAGACCGAACTGGCTGGGGATCGCTCGGGAGAACTGCCGAGTTTCTCGTTGCCCAGCGCGGCTTACGTGGATAAAGGGAGGATACATGTTGCAAGCAGGCAAGGCAGTCAAGGTTTCGATCTACCTGAGCGAGGGATCGACTCGCCACGGAGTTTCAACCTATTCCAGTATCCTCGACTTTCTTTTCTATCGTGGAGTTTCCGGCGCAACCGTGCTGAAGGGTGTCGCAGGGTTTGGCGCCGACCATCACATCCATTCCTCAAGCTTCGTCGAAATTTCGGACCACCTGCCTCTGAAGATTGAATTTATCGAATCGCGAGAAAAAGTGAACGAACTACTCGGCAAGCTGGAGGAAATGGCTGGCACCGGCATGATCGAAATGCAGGAAACTACCGTGGCCAAGCCGGCCCAAACTTCGAAGCAGAAGAGTCCCGCACTCCCAGCACATATGAAGATCGAGGGCAGAGCCAGGTTGATGCGTATCTACATTGGCGAAGCCGACCAATGGAAGGATAAGCCACTTCATAAGGCTCTTGTGGAAGCGATGCGGGCCAACGACATTGCCGGCGTCACCGTCTATCGCGGCATTCTCGGCTATGGTGCGCACCGACGGGTCCACAAGGACAAGCCGCTGCACCTTTCCCACGATTGCTCGATCATGCTCTCGGTGATCGATACGGAAGAGAAACTGCAATCCTTTCTGCCCATCGTCGAACAAATGGTTCAGGAGGGATTGGTCGTTTTGTCAGATGTAGACATCATCAAGTACTCCTATCGCGCGCTCGATACGAATCAAGACGCGGTATGAACGAAGAGAGATGATTATGAAAGAACAGTTTCAAGCGCGCATGTTACGCATACATTTCGGTGAGGGTGACAAGTGGCAGGGCAAGCCGTTGCATGAAGCGATTTTCGCCAAATGTAGAGAGTTGGGCATTGCGGGCGCCACGATCTACAGGGGCATCGAGGGATATGGAACCAGTACCAGGATCCATCATGGCAGCCATTGGATCCTTTCCAAAGACGCTCCCATCATGGTGAGCATCATTGATACCGAAGAGCAGATCAACAAATTGATTCCTCATCTCGACACCATGGTAGAGGAAGGTC
>JAJYSV010000005.1 GCA_021793405.1 Acidobacteriota bacterium | reverse complement strand
GCCTCCAGTGACGCAAACTATCCGTGAAAATCGCACTCTTCAGGGCGTTTTTCCGACTGTCTCGAATGAAACGATCTCTGAACTGCATCGTCTGCGAAAAACAACGACCTGTGCAGAGGCTTCCTAACGATGTCAGTTTATGTATCTCGCAGGTAGAGTTCGATTCTGTTGGTAGTCCAGGTTGCCACACCACTGCCGAAAAAGTCCTGGTCTTCGGTCCAGATTGGACAATCCAGCAGCAGGGCAGTGGCAACAACCGGCCAATCCTCAACATCTCGTGATGAGATGCGGACGCGCGCAAGCTCTTCGTAGGCTTCATACAAACTGCGATCCACTGGCTCCACAATACGTTCTATCTGGTCGAGCACGGAGAGACCGAAAGTGGGATCAAGATTGCGACGCGATGCCAGATCGGGGATATATTTCCGCGCATCCTCGAAGCACACGTCAGGGCTATAGAATGCCACTGCGTCTTCGTAGGCTTCGAGAAAGCTCCGTACCTGCACACCCAGCACCCCGCGCAACAGGATGTTGGCATCCAGCACTAATCGCTTCGGAGCTTTCATTTGTGTTTCCTTTTGCGCCATTGCTGGAAATCCTTGAGCGTGTCTTCTTCCGAGATCCCTTCGTCGGCGAGTGTCTTTTGCCAGCGAATCGACGCTTCCTTGAGTGCCGCTCGATCTGTCTCGTTCCGCTTGCGGCGCGCAGGAATGTAATAGCCGACGGTATCGCCATGCCGGGTGATGGCCACGGGTGTATCGGACTCCAGCAGAAAGCTGGCCAACTTGTCGCGAAATTCTCGAATTCCTACTCTTAGGGTTTCCATTGCCGCTCCTTGCGTACCAATGTGTACACAAGTGTACCATAATGCTATGATTCGGCTGTTATGGAGTTGGTTGCAAACCACAGCGGAAAGCGGACATTACAAATACGTCAATTATTCTCCGCGCCGTTCAAGTTTGAGATATTTAGACTCTCAAAAAACCTGACCAAAACCTGACCAACTGCAATAGACATGAATATACTTACTGAACAAAATGAACAACTTGCAGCGTGCGTCTGTGCGGGCTGAAATGGCTGTAAACTCATCATAAGTCAATGAAAATACAGCTAGTTATCGTATAGCGCGTCTTCGACTCTTAATCGACAGGTTGAAGGTTCGATTCCTTCCGCGTCCACCAGGTCTTTTCAATAACTTAGCGGATTAGCGCCTGATCTGTGTGCTTCCACTTGCATAATTTCAGACCAGAAAGTGCCATCTGCCCTCGTTCGAACACCCTGCTACTTATGGTCATTCCTATCTGAATTAGAAATGGCTATTCGAATCAACTTTCAAAACCATGTATTCTCATTCGCACTCATTTGTGCCCTGCATCTTGAGAATGTAATCAATACCCTTTTCTTATGTAAATCGTATAGTTCAGATTTACTGGGTGGAAATGACGGCAATAACGCCGCCTTGGAAAACGCTTCGCGTTTCCCACACTCCCACCGCGCGGCGGCTGCTGGGATTGATCTCGCTTACGCTCCGGCCTCAAGCCTCTTGCTTGAGACCATCACTTCAGCTACATCAACCGCAATCGTGCCCGCCAAACAGGCACAAACCGAACCGCACAGGCCGAAATTTCCAACCTCGCGCGGCGTAGTTTTCCGGGGCGGGTCATAACCGAGAATCTCCAGTTCTCCATGGATGAGAATTCGGGGACAGATCATTCCGCACTTCCAAAAGGATTCGGCTCATCCAATTGCCTTTACGGCAGAAATCAAACCAAGTCCTGAGCGCTGGCATCGAACCAACTTGCGGCAATGGAAAACGATCATGCTTCCTCTCGGAATACTTCCATGGCGGCTCAATCGAATGCTGGTAGCGAGAAGCGCATTTTGCATTGCGTCTCTTTGGCCGCTGTCGCGCTTCTCGTGCTGAGTCTTTCCCTGCAGACGGCTGCTCAGAGCAAGTTTACGAAGAACGACGCCGACGACCAGGTTCCGAAAACACCGCCGACAACCAAGCTTCTGCTGGCCTCCTACGAAGGCCAGAATGTCTCTTCGATCGAGATAGCCGGTCGGCCTGGCTTGAACGTCAGCCGGTTGACGCCATTGTTCGCGCAGCGCGCGGGGCAGCCATTCTCGACAGCCAAGGTTGAACAGACAATCGCCGCAATCAAAAGAACGGGCAAGTTTTCTGGGGTGCGACTTCAGGTTGAACCCGAGGCGAATGGAATTCAGGTACTTCTTATTCTCGAGCCCGCTGTGTACTTCGGAATTTTTCAATTCCCAGGGGCGGAAAGGTTCGCCTATTCGCGCCTGGTTGAAGCAGCGAACTATCCGCCTCACGCGCCTTTCAATGAAACCGAAATACGCCAGGACCGAGACAGTCTGCTTACCTTTATTCGCGGTCAGGGGTTCTTTCAGGCAACGGTCAATCCCCAGGTACAGGTAGATGCTGCGCACGCAATCGCCAATGTCGTTTTTCACGTCACGTTGAATCGGCGCGCCAAGTTCGGCCAGGTTGAGATCGCCGGAGTCCCGCCGCCACAGGCAACCCAGCTCTCGGATCATCTTCACGGCTGGATCGCGCGCTTCCACCGAGCGGGAATTCGACCGGGAAAGGATTACAACCGCTCCACCGTGTCCAAGGCGACGCAATTCCTTCAGTCGACGCTGGAAAAACAAGGCAGACTAGCCGCGCAAGTAAAACTTGTCGGAGCTGAATACCATGCGGCGAGCAACCGCGCAGATATCCATTTCGATGTGCATCGCGGTCCTCTGGTCAATGTTCGAATCGAAGGAGCTCATCTGTGGAGCTGGACGCGCAAGTCTCTGCTGCCTGTCTACCAGGGGGTCGGCGTGGATCCCGAACTGGTGCGGGAAGGGCGCGTGGCACTGGTCTCGTATTTTCAATCCAAGGGCTATTTTCACGCAGGAGTGGAGTCACAATTTCGGAAGGACAGCGGAGTGGACACCATCGTCTATCAAATTACGAAAAACAAGAAATATAAAGTAACGTCCATCGCTGTTTCGGGAAATAAGCAGTTGCCAACTGACGAGTTATTGCCACATGTTTCCGTTGAAAAGGCCCACTTTTTTTCGCGTGGCAAGTACAGCCAGAAATTGATGCGAGCGAGCGTAAAGAATCTTTTGGCGGTGTATCAATCCACTGGCTTCAGCAGTGTGCAAGTAACTCCCAAGGTAACGAACCAAGACCGGAACATCAGGGTTCTTTTCCAAATTGATGAAGGCCCGCAAGATATTGTGAAGTCTCTCCGCATTGAAGGCGACAAGACGTTGGCAGAGGCAAAGTTTGCGCCCAATGGACTCAAGCTGGCGCCAGGAGGTCCGTATGCTGAAAAGCTGGTGCGGCAGGACCGTGCCAACATTCTTGCTCACTACCTGAAAGCCGGATATCTGAGAGCCAATTTTCGCGAAACCGCAACCGCGGTTTCAAAGAGCGATCCTCACGCAATTAACGTCATCTATCACATCTACGAGGGACCGCAGGTGTTCACCGCCAATGTTTTGACCCTGGGGCGGGAGCATACGCAACAGCGACTGATCAATCGGGATGTGGCTTCCATTCAGCCAAGGCACCCGCTGACAGAAACACAGTTGCTCACCGCTCAAAGCAAGCTTTACAGCGATACCGGAGTATTCGACTGGGCAGAGGTCGATCCCAAGCGGCAAATAACGACGCAGAGTAAGGAAGACGTTTTAGTGAAGGTACACGAGTCCAAAAGGAACACGATCACATACGGCTTTGGGTTTGAGGTGATCAATCGCGGCGGAAGCGTGCCCAGCGGCACGGTCGCCTTTCCGAATCTTCCTCCGATCGGACTGCCTTCCAATTTCACAACCAATCAGAAGACATTTTATGGGCCTCGGGGAACATTCGAATATACGCGCAACAATATGCGGGGAAATGGATCATCGCTTTCCCTGACGGCGTTTGCCGGACGCCTGGATCAAAAGGGGGCCGCATACTACATCGATCCGACGTTGTTCTGGTCGAAATGGAGATCCACGACCTCCATCTCGATCGAACGCGATCAGGAGAATCCGATCTTCTCCTCACAGGTGGATCGTGCCAGCTATGAAGTACAGCACTTTCTGGACAAGGGCGAGGCCAACAGCCTGTTCCTGCGATATAGCTTCAGCAAGACGGACTTGACCCGGATCGAAATTCCCGCGCTGGTGCCTACGCAGGACCGGAACGTCCGGCTTTCTACCGTTTCCGCGAATTTTACCCGCGACACACGCGACAATCCGCTCAACGAACATCGAGGTGTCCTGGACACAGTGGAGCTTGACTTCAATTCAATCAAGCTGGGCTCCAGCGTGGATTTCGCCAAGCTGACCGCCCAAAGCGCGTACTACAAGGAAATTTCTCACAATATTGTTTGGGCCAACAGCATTCGTATCGGATTGGCGCAACCGTTCGCGAGCAGTTTCGTGCCGCTGAGTGAAGAGTTCTTTACCGGCGGCGGCAATACGCTGCGCGGCTTTCCTCTGGACAGTGCGGGTCCCCAGAGACAGGTCCCCGTGTGCAGTACGGGATCCAGCACGAATTGTTCACTCATCCAGGTGCCAACCGGCGGGAATGAGATGCTGATTCTCAATACAGAGCTTCGCATGCCTCTCCCCATTAAAAAAAACCTGGGCATTGTGACGTTCTATGACGGCGGCAATGCGTTTCCCTACGTTGGCTTTCACGATTTCACGTCGCTGTATTCCAATAACGTCGGATTGGGTCTGCGCTATTCCACCCCGGTAGGCCCCATACGATTCGATGTCGGACGAAATCTCAATCCGGTTCCAGGAATCAACGCAACACAATATTTCGTCAGTATTGGCCAAGCATTCTGAGGGAGGAGTCCGTGAGCACCGCGATACCCCCATCCGATCCTAACGTTCCCCGAGAACCGAAAAAGCGCATGGCTCCGGGTCGATGGCGGAGGGTGACCGCCACAATTGCGATCGGACTGGCGATTTTTCTCGTTCTCGCGGTTGCCACCATCGCAGTTGTGTTGCGCAGCCCGTGGTTCCACAGCTACGCGATCCGCACGCTGCAAAAGGACGCCAGCGCACGCCTCGGAACACGGGTGCAATTGCAGAGCTTCACCTTGCACCCAATCAGTCTTAGCGTCGATCTTTACGGCATAACCGTGGCAGGCGCCGCACCCTACCCGGCCCCACCGTTACTTCAGGTGCAACATGTAGCAGTCAGCGTGCGGGTGGTTTCGATTCTCCAGCGGAAGTGGTATCTCGACAACATTCGCATCGATCGACCTATATTGAAGATATTTTTCGATCGACACGGCACCTCGAATCTTCCCAAGCTCAAGGGCGGCGGAACCAGCCACATCAGCGTGTTCCAGCTTGCGATTCGGCATGCCATGCTTGATCGCGGCGCAGTGTATTACAACGATCGAAAAATCCCGGTCGAGGCCAATCTGCACGATGTGAACTTTCGTTCTTCGTTCGACAGCAGCCTGCAGAAATACTCTGGAGCTCTCAGTTACGCGGATGGGCGGCTGGTTGCCGGATCTCTCCAACCTATTCCGCACAATCTCACTGCGCAATTCAACGCCACCCCCACCGTGTTTCATCTGACTCAGGCCACACTCATCAGCGGCCCGTCGCGACTCGTACTCCATGCAACGCTCGATAATTATAGCCACCCCATTCTCGCGGCACAGTACGAGGCTATGGTAGATGGACGCCAGGTCCGCGACATTTTGAATAATCCATCCGTCCCTTTCGGTCTGATTCACGCCGCGGGCTCATTGCGGTATCGCCGGGTCCCAAATCGTTCGATAGTAGACTCGCTTGCATTGAACGGAATTCTGAGCAGCCGGAGGCTCGATCTGCATGATCCGAAAATGCACGCGCGCATTGACAATGTGGCGGCGCATTACGCGTTCGCTAACGGAAACGCGATCGTCCAGAACTTCCATGCCCGTCTGCTAAGCGGAGAACTCAAGGGTTCTGCCGAAATGACTCAGGTCGGTGGCAATTCGCACACCACGCTGAGAGTTTCTCTCCAGAACGTATCGTTGCACGATTTGCGGCAAGCGGTCCGGACCGCCGCACTGCCTGCGAATTTGGCTGTAGGCGGCGTATTGAATGTACAAGCGAACGCCGCCTGGGGAAGGAGCTTCGATAACCTTGTCGCCCATGCCGACGCTACGGTCAGCGGAAGAATCTCGGCCGCCCATCCTGCAAACGGCGGCCGCAGAATTCTTCCGGTGAATGGCGTCCTCGATGGGACTTATAAAGCTGCTTCGAAGCAGCTGATGCTAACCAGAAGCTACTTCCGCACCCCGGCCACGAGGTTGATGATGGATGGAACTATAAGTCATCAATCGGACCTCACCGTCCTCTTCCAATCGAAAGACCTGGGTGAACTGGAAACAATTGCGGACGTCCTGTTGCCTGCGTCCGCCAGGCACGCAGTGCCGGAGTTGGGCCTGGCTGGTAGAGCGTCGTTCCGCGGAACAGTTCGTGGTTCCACGGTGACGCCGCGCTTGACTGGATTGTTGACGGCGTCCGATATTCGTGTCGATGGAACTTCGTGGCGTGAGCTGCGGACGCGCGTGGATGTGGGTCCGGCCTTCGCGAGCTTACAGCATGGAGAGCTGCAGGCCGGCTCGCACGGGCATATTACATTCGATCTAAGTACCGGCCTGAAGCGGTGGGCTTTCAGTAAAACCAGTCCGATCGAGGCCAGCCTGAACGTGTCCCGATTGAATGTCTCGGATCTGATGCGGATTGCACGGTCTTCCATCCCTTTGACAGGTTCTCTGACGGCAAACGTAAAGGTGCATGGCAGCGAATTGAACCCCGAAGGAAGCGGCAACGTGTCACTTGCCAGCGCGACGATTTACGACGAGCCGGTTCAGTCGGCTCAAGCATTTTTCTCGGCCACAAAGAATACGATTGACGCCCACCTCGACCTTCATCTTCCCGCCGGAACAGTGGAGAGTCAGGTGAGTATCAAGCCGCACGAGCAGAGCTATATCGCACAGCTCACCGCGCAGCAGATTCATCTGGGGCAACTCGAGGCTCTGAAGTCCAGAAACATTGATGCAAGCGGAACAGTGAACCTGCAGGCCAGCGGACAAGGGACATTCAAGAACCCACAAATAGCCGCGACCTTGCAGGGTGACCAGCTAAAGATAAATACGGTGGCGATTACCCGCGTCAACTTGCAGGCGAATCTCGCCAACCATATCGCCGCTGCGACGTTGACATCCGAAGCTGCCGATAGCTCGATTCGAGCGAACGCCAAGGTCAATCTCACTGGCGAATACATGGCCGATGCCAGGATCGACACTCAGGCGATTCCTTTGCAGCCGCTGCTGGCGCGCTATGCTCCTTCGCAGGCAGCCGCTCTCAACGGAGAGACTGAACTCCATGCGACTCTGCATGGCCCGCTCAAAGATCGGAAATTGCTGCAGGCGCATATTGTGATTCCCACGCTCCGGCTGGCGTATGGAGAAAAAATCCAGCTTGCCGCGGTCTCGGCGATTCACGTCGACTATACCCAGGGTGTCCTCGCACTGCAGCGCGCGCAAATTCGCGGCACCGACACTGACCTGCAGCTTCAGGGTTCGATTCCGGTCAACGGCAAGGCGCCGCCGTCGTTGATGCTGCAGGGCACAGTCAATCTGAAGCTCGCGCAACTGCTCAATACGAGCCTGAGGAGCTCGGGCGAGCTGAAGCTCAATATCAGCACGCATGCGTCGCCCGGATCAAACCTGGGTGGACAAATTCAGGTCGTGGATGCCAACTTCACCGGCGATAGCTGGCCAGTCGGCCTGCAACACGGCAACGGCGTCCTTACGTTGGACGAGCACCGGCTCAACATCCAGAAATTTCAG
Source organism: Acidobacteriota bacterium (assembly GCA_021793405.1). Lineage (GTDB taxonomy): Bacteria > Acidobacteriota > Terriglobia > Terriglobales > Acidobacteriaceae > JAKAAZ01. The sequence continues at coordinate 133,653 of JAJYSV010000005.1, read as the reverse complement.
GGTGATGTAGGAGGCGGCACGCTGCTCGCGCAGGGCGGAGTTACCTATCGACCGCATCTTCAGTTCGACCTCGGGTTGGCCTTTAAAGATGTTCGCCTGCTCTATCCGCAAGGAGTGCGTGAGAGCATGAACGCAAACCTCAGGTTGAACGGTTCCACACAAGACGCAGTACTGGGGGGAACCGTCAACATCTCCGACATCTCTTTAACACCCTCTTTCGAGTTGGCAAATTTCATTACTCAGTTTTCCAGCGGCGTTGCGCCTCCTCCTACGCCGGGATTCAGTCAGAATCTGCGTCTGAACGTCGCCGTGCACGCATCGAACAGCGTCAATCTGGTAAGCAGAACACTGCAAGTATCGGGAAATGCGAACCTGCAACTGCGCGGCACCGCAGCCCAGCCGGTGATTCTTGGGAGAGTCGATCTCCGCAATGGCGATATTATCTTCAACGGCAACCGGTTTGTCCTGAATGGCGGGACCATCGAATTCGTCAACCCGTCCGAAACGCAGCCGGTCGTCAACCTTACACTGAATACCACCATCCAGGAGTACAACATTTCGATGCGGTTCAATGGGCCGGTGAATGCATTGCACACGAACTTTTCTTCCACTCCATCGCTGCCTTCAGCCGACATTATCCATCTACTCGCATTCGGCAATACTACAGAAGCTGGCGCCAACTCCCCCACTCCCGCGAATCAGGCCGCAGAATCCCTGGTTGCCTCGCAGGTAAGCAGTCAAATTACAAGCCGTGTCTCCAGGATTGCAGGCATCTCGCAACTGTCCATCAATCCGGTATTGGCCGGAGGCACCACGGAAGGTCCGGCGGGCGCGAATATTACCATTCAACAGCGGGTCACAGGAAACCTTTTCGTCACTTTCTCAACGAATGTCGCTTCGACCCAGGACCAGATCATTTCGGGACAATATCAGGTTTCGCCCCGGGTTGCACTTAGCCTGACAAGAGATCCAAACGGGGGTTTCGCTATCGATGCACTGATCAATAAGAGCTGGTAGCGCATGCGGCCGGTTCGAATCGAGTGCCGCAGCGACTTTTGGAAACAGCGCTTCCTCTATGGCGGCCCTATGCCTCCGAGGGCCGGTGAATCACGAACCGCGCGTGCGATCAGGGAGGAGACGACTCAGACTGGACGCTCACTCGCTCGGCCGTGCTCCGCTCAATGACGGCGTTGATCTCGGCGCCCAGCAGCAGCATAAATCCGGTAGCGTAGAACCAAACCAGCAGAACAATCACAGCGCCTAACGACCCGTACATGGTGGCATAAGGATTGTAAATATGCAGATATAGCCGCAATCCGATGGAAGCCGCCAGCCAGCCGAGAACTCCCACCACTGCTCCGGGGGAAAACCAGCGCCACCGATGTTCCCTGCGATCAGGGCCCCAATGGTACGTAATGGCAAACACCGTCGACATAAAAACAGGGATGCAACCAACTGAATCGCTTTCCAAACGATGTGGACAAATGGATTGAACAGCAGATCGCTAATCAACAATTTCGCCAGGAAATCTCCCAGCACCAGCAGCAACATGGCGCTGACCACGAGAACAAAAATCGCCACGGTCAATCCTGCGGCAATCGCCTTCGCCTTCCAATAGGGCCGGCTTTCCCGGGCCCGATAAATCACATTCAAAACGGTTTGCGCAGAAGACATTCCGTAGGTTGCCGCCCATAGCGCGGCGAGCGCGCCAAAGGCAAGGTGACCGGTGTCGCTTGATTTCGTTGTCTGAGTGAAGGCGCTTTGGACAATGGCAAAAGCCGACGGCGGAATCACTCTCGCCAGATACAACATCAGTTCCAGATTTGCGGGCCCCCGCACATGGGTGAATACGCCAAACATTGCAGACATCAAGATCAACGCAGGAAACAGACCAAATAGAAAGTAATACGCAAGCTCGGCCGCTCGGTCGATAATTTGGTCCTGGTTCGTGGCGGACCACAGCCGTGAAAAAAACGTTTTCGCAGGGATTCCACCCAGAAGAAATACGTGTGCCGATCGTTGCAACCGGGCTTTGGTCGATTCGATGCGCGATTCTTCCATGTTTCGGTTGATCTGTCCTGCCATGGCTATCCACTGAGATGTCAATGTTGGTTGCGCGAAAGCTGGCTCGACGCAAATGATATGTTCGCTAAGGTTGGTTCCGGGGATGCCGAGATAGATTCATCGAATGATTCACAGGTTTTTTTCTGAACTACGAGTTTGTCGGGGTTCAGTATCCGCTATTGAGCCGCCGAAGATTCTAGGTTAGATGAGCTTGTTTTTGGTAAAGGCTAGTCCAAGATCCCCCCGCCGATCTTGTTATGTGAGACTGATGGCCTGTTTCGCCTTCTATTCGCCTATTATCTCTCCTATGGGCGAGATGAAAAAGGGCAATCGCATACGAGGAGCAGGAACGAAGAAAGCAGGACCGCTTCGCATCCACGGTTGTCATCGCGGCTTCGATCATCGCGGCTGTCCGGCTCGCGCATGATGACATCAGCACATCAACGCCCCGGCTGCTGAGCGCGGTCGCGAACAGCGTGAGTTTGGCCCGGTTAATCCTCAAAAGAGTTTTGGGAAGCTGATGGGACAGGTCTACACTTTGTGCCATGCGTAGGTGCGACGTTAGGCAATCAGACAAACAACATTGGGTGACGGACAAGGGACTATCGTGACCCGTGAATATTACAATTCGAGACACGCACGCCATGAGCTGCGTCTAGACGAACTGCACGCCCGAGTTTCCTCTCTCTTCGCTCTTTTCAGAGACCGGAATTTTCTTAAAGAGAAAACCGGATTAACAGACAACTACCTACCGAATGCACTTCGTCATGAGGCGACCGTTTACCTTGGATTCTCGCCTTTTCCTTTTGACCGGTGGCCCGCAAATGAAATAACTGAAAATAATCTACTGGGGATGATCGAGTTTCTGTATGACCGCGTATCAAAGCCCGGCAAACTCACGCTTCAGACAGATGAGAGCGGATACGACTTTCACGACTTTGAGAGCTACGATGAAGAAGCTGGTAAAGCCGAGTTTAGACAAGCGGCAAACGCCGTTCTGTCAAATTGGAAAACAGGATATGAATTAAGTGCCGGGGGCGACGTACAAGAGAAGGGAACAGCAGGACTCCAATATCTCTTTGATGCAAACATCCCAGCGTTAGACGAGGTCAATGTTGATTCTCAAGTTCGACTTGCTATTGCAAAGTGGCGGAGCCGCCGCTCAACCAATACTGATAAGAAAGAAGCGGTGCGAATCCTAGCCGATGTTTTTGAATATCTGAAGAAGGCTCACGGACTTCAAAGTGTTCTGGATAAACAGGATGAATCAGACCTCTTCCACATAGTCAATACCTTTGCCATCCGACACCATAATCCGAAGCAAAAAACAGGGTATGACAAAGGTATCTGGTATGCGTGGATGTTCCATTTCTATTTAGCTACTTACCATGCTAGCGTCCGCTTAATCCTCAAGAGAAGGCTGACGTCCTCTGTGTGAGCTGACTTATCTATGCGAACGGCTTCGGCTGAAGGATGTTTCGTCATGTCAGTCGGCCTGATACCGCCCAATACTCTCATAAATTTCATTGGCGGTATAAGTCTTACCGGCAACCATAACCGTGCCGTAGGTCAGAAGGATTCCCCGCTGGCCACACTCGATGATGACTCGATCTAGCTTTTTGTCGGGAGAGGTGATTGGCAGGTGTTCGATTCTGCAACTGTTTGCTCCTTGGTCGATGAGGGAGGTAAAAGCATCCATAACCGAAGGCAGAGCATTCGATCCGTCATCGGGGAGCCAGGTTCGGTCTGCATAGACTAGTTTTCCGTTGTCGAAATGTAGGTTGTACACGTTGTTGGCATCAGAGACGCCAACTTGTCCGCTTGACGCGAAAGAGTTGAAATGCAGCCCGGCTGCTTCAATCTGCTGCTTGGCTGTGGCTTTATCTTCACCCAACCAAACGGTCACGGTTCCGAGCTGAAGGGAGACGCGATTTCCTGGCTGTGCGTAGACAAGAGGAGAACACAACGCGAACGACAAGATCGTGCGAGTAATCAGTTGTTTGATTCTCATGCAAAGAAGTATAGCCAGTCGCGACGGGACTGCCTCAGGTTGCACCGGTCAATATGCGCGGCGGTCTGGCTGTTTGTGAGATTTGACTTGTTTAAGTTTCTGTCTCATCTCAAGCAATGTGCATCGGTCTCGCCACGTTGCGGACTCTTGCCCTTGGACGTCGATTTCGATTGTGAGGTCAACCACCTGCCGGGCAAGTAGCCAAGGATTGTGGCCGCAAATAATCTGGCCTTGCCACTTCACGCCTTCCACGGTTTCAAATTCCGCCCGGTAGGACTGATTCCGCTTCAATAAGCGCCAAGCGACCTTTTCACTGAGGGATGCTTCTCTGTGATAGAGCAGCTCAACGATCTGGCGCACTCGCTCGGGAGATGTGCGCGGGCCGAGAATCTCAGCGACCTTATCTTTCACCGCCGCGTGGTCCCCGGACCACTCCCAAGTGACAAGCCACGCGCTATACCCTCTTTGCTTCTTCATGCGGTGATTGTAGTGCGGAGCCGCACGGTCTTGCGTCTTAATCCTTTGGGATGAGATGGTAGGCAGTGGCACCGTGCGCGGCGGCGTTATCGAAGCCTCCGCATACCGCGAGGCAAGGACCGGGCTGGGGATAAGTCCGTGCTGTTACACTTATTTCCACGATGCCAAACAAGATCAATCCCGACCAATACATCTTCACCGCAGAATGTCCCTACTGCAAAGAATCGCGTCATGATGTGTCTTGCAGTCGAAGCCAAGCTGCGACCGGCGAGTCTATCGGGGTCCATGCCTTCAGTTGCGATCACACATGGAAACTTACACCTGAGGACAGCAAGAAACTTCGAGAGAATTCAGAATTCCTTCGCTGAAATGAGTTGAGGGGATAAGAATGCCAGCGAGCATACCTTGGTGGGGATGGCTACTTGTAGTAATGGTGTGTTGGTTCGTGCAACTGATAATGAGTATTCGCACCGATAATGGCTCCACCGGGGCTTGGATTATTCGCATAGCATTTGTCGCTGGGGTGGTACTGTCCACTCTGATTGGCGTGATCCACTTCGTCAAATGGGTATGGCACGGTTAAAACCACCGTCGCAGGGTTCAAAACCTACGCCAATTCTCCGTGCCAATCTCCGTGCCGTTCCCACCGCATTAGATCGAAAAGACTGTTTTTGCGTGCCATCTACTGCTTTGTAAGTTGTTGAAATTACATTGTCTAGCGGATTCGATTCCTTCCGCGTCCACCAATATCTTCCAATAACTTCCTCTGCTGTGGAAGCTGACTTCCCTCACAACGTTGACTGTATAACTATCCTTGTTACGTTTGCTTTAGATGTTTGGTCCCGGAGTTTGATGGAGCGTACTTTACCCATCAGGCGAAGGAGGCATTGTGGGCCAAATACTTCACGGGAGCGCCTCATGCGATCTATAGAAAACAGTCAGAATGTTCAGGACGATCTGGCTCGAAGCTAGCTTAGGCGTTTTTCCGAACGAGCTTCGTCACACGGCCAGTTCGATTCCAGTCGGAAACATAAATGTTGGCTTTCTGGTCGATATAGCATCCATGGGCTGCGCTGAACGATGTGGGCGCGATCTCACCTGGCTGAACCTGGTAGTTTGCCCATTGGGATTTCTGGGGATTGTCTCCCAGGAAAGCCACGGGAACATTGTCCCTGTCCAGGATGGTGACGCGTCCTTCCAATTCAGAAACCATCGCGTAGTCGCCATAAAAGCTAACCTGACATGGCCGTCGCAAATGCAAGGTGATCGTTTGCACAAACTTTCCGTCGAAGTCGAAATGAACCAGCCGGCGATTCTCACGATCGCAAATCAGCAGTAGCGGCTGATCGTAGCGTGTATCGACCGCCAACCCGTGGCTGCAGTCGAACAAACCATTCGACGCACCCTTCCCTGCATAGCTCGCCCGGTATCCGCCATTCTTGTCGAACCTGAAGAGCCGCGAGTCTCCATAACCATTGGCGATGAAGATATCGCCATCCGGCCCCGGTACCGCCGCTGTCAGTCGCCACTCATTCGGCGCTTTGAAACCGGCCTCCGGCGGAGCGGTAATTTTCCGAACGACGGTGCCGTCCGTCTTCATCTTGACAAAAAGCCAGTTCTCCCTGGGCGTTCCCTTCTGCACCGTTGTGTAGAGGTACTCATCCCCGCCCTCCTGGGCGTAGAACATTGAGTGAACCTCGGGATACTCGCTGGCAATTGTTTTCAACAGAAGTCCATCGGGACTGTAGACCAAAATCCCTGTCTCGCTCTGCGTGCTGACGTATATATGTCCGGCTTTGTCGGTAGCAATCCCTCCGTGCGTACCTCCAAAAGTAGTTCCAGTGGGCAGTTGTCCCCACTCCGGCACAACCTGATAGGTCCACGTGCCATTGCCTGTCTGCATCGTCGCTCCCGCTGGACTTTCACCTGCGTGGCACGACTCCGCTTCCGCACCATTTCCTGCCAGAGCCGCCAGCGCGGCGGCTCCGGTAACCGCGCAAAAATGACGTCTGTCGAATACTCCTGCTACAGCTTGATTCCGTGTCCGGTTCATGGCACATTCCTCGCGAAGGCATGCGTCGACTCCGTGACGGGCGCGGGTTGCGCAGGCGTGTTGTACAGATAAACGTGGCGCAGATTCTTCATTGAACCAAGCGGAGCCAAGGCTGCCTTTGTTACTTTCGTCCCACTCAGATTCAAATACGTCAACTGCGACAGCGGAGCCAGTTTAGCGAGTCCATCTCCGGTGATCGCCGTTCTTTCCAAATGGAGAGCGCGCAAATGTGTAAACTTACCTAACGTATCGAAGCTTGCATTCGTTACCGCCGTGCCTCCTAGGTCCGCTTCCACGATATAGGGCGCAAATTTCTGGAATTGCGCAAGCTGCGCGTCATCAAAGCTTCTCGCCACATCCGCCGTATTCAGTATCAATCCATCCGAGGGCTTTTTTGAGACCAGCATCAGTTTGGCTCCCTGTCCGTTCGCCATCTGCCGGATTTCGGGCATCATTCGGCTATAATCCCCCACTGGAACCAGCGGTATTTCTGGCGTCTTCTCCCGAATCGAGATGCCCCTCACGGTCGTCGCTGCCGGTGAGGCTCCATCAAGAACCCAAGCTCGAATCCACGCAATCTCCTCCGGCTTTAGAGGCGGCTTCCCTTGCGCAGGCATAAACTGCTTATGATCCGGCGGAAGTGTTACCCGCTTCAACAGGAGGCTCTGGTCCGGCTTGCCAGGAATGATCACCGGCCCGCTGTTGCCACCCTCCATCAGCTGCCCATAAGAATCCAGCCTCAACCCGCCCTTCTCTTTGTGCTCACCATGGCACGTTACGCAGTTCGCATCGAGAATCGGGTTGATATGCGCGGAATAAAATGAACCAGGTACCATCTGGGCCTGCACCGTGCCGAGCATAAGCCAGCGCTTCATCGGCGCAGGCATGTATTCGGTGAGATAGTTGTTTCCATGCGTCAATGAGCCGCCCTCGTGCGCCGCCCAGACCAGCACCAGCAGCACACAGGTCAGCAGAGCCGGGTACACCCGCGGGACACTTCCCGACGTCCACCACGGTCGGGCCAGCAAACACACCAGCACGCCGATGGTCAGCGTAATCCCGCCCCACATGTGCCGCGTCACGCCGGGACCCGCATCTCCACTGCCGTAAGCCAGCAGATATCCCAGCGTTAATGCGCCAAGGCAGCAGATGAATCCCAGACCCAGCACAAATCCCGCTGCCTCGCGCAATGCCGGTCGACATGCTCCCGCAATCTCGAGGACTGGAACCAGCACGATCAGCCCGATGGGAACATGTACCACGAGCGGATGAAACCGCCCGAGAAACTGCTGCCAGTCTCTGTGCGGCTTCCCATCCAGTTTGAAGAACCATGGTAGCAGCACCAATACCAGGCTCATGGCAAACGCGGCAGTCCACACTACTCGCGTCGACTTGCTCTTTGAAAGCAACCTGTCGTCCAGCAACGCTGCGATTTGAACCGTCTTCACGCGAGCAGTCCGGTCACCACACTGGCGGGTGTTGTTCCAGTCAGCTTTTGATCGAGTCCCTGGACCTTGTACGTCAACTTGTTATGGTCGATGCCCAGACAGTGCAGGATCGTCGCGTTGAAATCCCGAACCGGCACCGAGTCCTTCACGACGTTATAGCTGTACTCGTCGGTTTCGCCATAGGTGATTCCCGGTTGCACGCCGCCACCCGCCATCCACGTTGTAAAGCATCGCGGATGATGGTCGCGCCCATAGTTGTCTGGCGTTAGGCCGCCCTGGCTATAAACCGTGCGTCCAAACTCGCCCGCCCAGATCACCAGCGTATCGTCCAGCAATCCTCGCTGCTTCAGGTCGGTCACCAGCGCATAACATCCGCGGTCGGTCTCCTGGCAAAGAATAGGGAGCAACCCGGTTACATTGCCATGTACATCCCATCCGCGCTTGTACACCTGCGTAAACCGAACGCCTCGCTCCGCCATTCGCCGAGCCATCAGGCAGTTATACGCAAACGTCCCCGGCTCCTTCGCCTCCGGTCCGTAGAGAGCCCACGTCGACGGCGGCTCCTTGCTCAAGTCGGCCAGCTCCGGCACCGATGCCTGCATTCGATACGCCATTTCGTACTGGGAGATTCGCGAATTCGTCTCCGGATCGCCCAGTTCCTCAAACGTCTGCCGATTGATGGCGTTCACCGCATCCAGCATTTTGCGGCGAACCTCGCGGTCTACGCCATTCGGGTCGCTCAGATAAAGCACCGGATCGCCCGAGGAACGCAATCCCACCCCGGCATACTCAGACGAAAGAAATCCGCTGCTCCACAGCCGCGATGAAACCGGCTGGTTGTTCTCCTTCGCATTCAATTTCGTCTGCATCACCATAAACGTCGGCAGGTTGTCATTCATGCTTCCCAGACCATACGCAAGCCATGAACCCAGGCAAGGCTTCCCGGCGTTCATGTTTCCCGTATTCATCAGCATGATCGCCGGCTCGTGGTTGATCGCGTCCGTGTTTGTCGTCTTGATGATCGTCAGGTCATCGGCCATCCGCCCCGTATTCGGTAGCAGATCGCTCACCCATGCCCCCGACTTGCCATATTGCTTGAACGCCCAGTGCGATGGCGCAATCGGAAACCGCGCCTGGCCCGCCGTCATCCCGGTCAACTGCTGCGCTCCCCGTACCGAGTCAGGAATATCGGTGTTATATAGCGCCTTAAGATTCGGCTTGTAATCCAGCAGGTCGATCTGCGGTGGTCCGCCCGACATGAACAGGTAAATTGCGCGCTTCGCTTTGGGAGCGAAATACGGCAGCTTCAAATCCGTTGCGGCCGGCGCCCCGGACGGGCTCTGTGTAGTCCCCGCATGCGCATCGCTCGTCACCCCGCGGTCGCCCAGCAGACTCGCCAGCGCTGCCCATCCCAGCACCTTGCCCGTTCGTCCCAGAAAGCGGCGACGCGTCTGTAGTGTCGCCCACTCCTGCTTCAACCCCGCCGGAATAGGCAAATCCATTACGTTGTGCACATCCTCGGTATCGGTACAAAGTGGATGTTGCTTCATAAATCCTCCCTCAACTACTTCGTCACCGTCTCATCCAGGTTCAGCATCTCGCTTGCCACCATCGTCCAGGCCGCCAACTTAGGTGCCGGGATCGAGGCGTCGCTCTTCTTTTCGCCCACTTCAATCAGTTCATGCGCCGACTTGGGGTCCGCCGCATAATGCTTTTCCATCTGCGCCAGCGAGCCCTCCAGCACCGAGGCCATCTGGGGTGGCGGATCGTGCGACAACAGAATATCGCTCATCAACTTGATGCGCTGGTCCGGCTGCCTCCCACCCTGCTCGATCACCCGCTGCGCCAGCGCCCGCGCCGCCTCAACCCACTGTACATCGTTCATCGTGACCAGCGCCTGCAGCGGCGTATCCGTCCGCTGTCGCCGCGTGCAGGCCACATCGCGCATCGGTGCATCGAACGCATCCATATCCGGCATCATCGCCATGCGCTTCCAGTACGTGTACATGCTGCGCCGGTAGAGCGCATCGCCGTGCTGCTGTACATACACTAATGTGTCGCTGCCCCCGATGCTCACCTGCTCCCACACATTCGCAGGCTGGTACGGCTTCACGCTTGGGCCGCCAATTTTATTCACCAGCAGGCCGCCCGACTCGAGCGCGACATCCCGCAGCATTTCAGCATCCATGCGGAACCGCGGCCCATGCGACAGCAACAGGTTCTTCGGGTCCTTCGCCAGTTGCTCCGGCGTCGACTTTGCGCTCTGCCGGTAAGTTGCCGACATCACCATCAGCTTGTACATATGCTTGACGTTCCATCCACTCTGCCGGAACTCAACAGCCAGCCAGTCCAGCAGTTCGGGGTCCGAAGGCCGCTGTCCCATGATCCCGAAGTCTTCCGTCGTCTCCACCAGCCCGGTTCCGAACAGCTCGTACCACATCCGGTTTACCGTCACCCGCGCAGTCAACGGATTCTCCGGGCTGACGGTCCACTTCGCCAAGGCCAACCGGTTGTGAGGTTCCCCCGCCGGCAACGGCGGAAGAAAATGCGGTGTGTTCGCCTCCACCCTCTGGGTTCGCGCCGTGTACACTCCCCGCGTCAGCACGTCCGCGTATGCAATCGAAGGCTTCTCCCACGATACAAGCGTCAACGGCCCTCCCTCCGAGAGCTTGACGAGTTGTGCATCGAGCTGATTGATCTGGCTCTGAGTCGCCTCAAAATTCCTGTCCACATCGTTGAGATAGAACTCGCTGATGGTATGCCACTGGTCTTCATTCCACTGACCCTGTGGCTTCCTCACGATCTCCGCCACATAGTCTTCAAAGGGGAGCCGTTTTGCTTCGTCCGGACTCAGCGCGCGCCCATACATGCGGATGTCCTGGTACCGTGTGTCCTGCGCCGGAGTCGCGTCGGGATATCTCCATCCAAGCTGCATCGGAGCCTGCGTCCGTATCGTCGACTGACGCAGCGTATCGAAGACTACGCGGGTCGGTACCGCCGTGCCATTCACATAGATCTTGATTCCTGATGCTTTGCCCGATCCATCGTAGGTAAAGAACACGTGTTTCCACTTGCCATCGAGAGGCAGAGGATCGACCGTCGAAACCTTGATGGCCACCAGCGGTGTCGTATCCTTCACCGCCATGGCGGCTGACTTCTTGGAGTCCTCCTTCCTGGCAACTTCTTTTTTCGCGGCAGTCTTCTTGGGCGGTGGCTTGTTGGGCGCCAGGTCCTTGGCTGTCAGATCGGTGGGGGTTGGATAATAGAATGGCTCCTTCGGCAGGATTCCCTTCTTCGCTCCTGATTTCTTGGGCTTCGTCTTCTCCTTGGGTTCTTCATTTACCAGATCGACACTAAGGATTCCCTTCTCGACCGAGAGATCCCAGCCCCGGTTGTGCTCGGTCGTATCCATCTTCGATATCAGGGCGCCTGAAGTGCTCTCCACTGTGTAGTTCGGCGCGGCGCGCAACATGAACCATCCACCCAGGGAGAACGCCTGGTTCCAATCCTCATCGCCGGTCTGCCCCAGCATCACGTGGGTGCTGGCATCGATGCGGAAGTCAGGCCAGAGCCAGGTCGTCTCGCCCCATTGCGGTTTCGATTTGCCGATGGGAAAGCTCGACGGGTGCGCATTCGGCGCGCTGTTCCTCAGCACCTCGCCTCCGCCTTCATCCAGGCGCAGGCGAAGCAGGAGCTTATCGGACGAGACAGGTATGGGCGGATTCTGTCCAGACGCCAACCACCTCCGTACCAGGGTGCGTTCCTGCAACCGCGCTGTATTCAGTTGGCTGGCAAGGTCGGATCGCTTCGCCAGCACCCGGTTGTACGCATCCACATCCCGCTGCGTGGGGATTCTGGCAACTGGCGTCCAAACCGGCCGGTCTCCATTGAACGGCTCTTCGTCGATATTGTTGAAGAAGGCGCTCAACGCATAGAAGTCCTTCTGCGTGGTCGGATCGTATTTGTGATCGTGACAAACGGCGCAACCCACGGTAAGGCCCATGAAGGTGGCACCGTAGGCCTCGGTGCGCTCCCGCGCTATGTTGACGCGCAGTTCCTCGGGAATGGTTCCGCCTTCGTTGCTGCTCACGCCCAGGCGCACGTATCCGCTCGCGATCAATGGGTCCAGATTTTTGGCCGGGAGAAGGTCTCCGGCGATCTGCTCCATGGCAAACTGATCGAACCTCTTATTGCTGTTGAACGACCGAATCACATAGTCGCGATAAGGCCAGATGTCCCGACTGTTGTCGTAGTGAAGTCCGTAGGTGTCGGCGTAACGCGCGTAATCCATCCAGTAGCGCGCCCGCGCTTCTCCATAACTCTGACTTGCGAGCAGCCTGTCCACCACGTGCTCATATGCCTGTGGCGACGTATCGTTTGCAAACGCGGTGACCTCCGCTGGCGTAGGCAGTAAGCCGGTCAGGTCGAGCGTCACGCGCCGGATCAATGTGTCCTTGTCCGCTTCCGGGGAGGGATGCAAACCCTCTTTCTGCATACGAGCGAGGACAAACATATCGATCGGCGTCTTCGCCCAGCCATTGTTCTCAACGAAAGTCGGCAGCGGCGGCTTGACAGGTTTTTCGAACGCCCAGTGCGGACGATAGACCGCACCTTCCTTCACCCACTCTTTGAGGATTGCTATATCAGCGGGTTTCATCGGCTTCGCCTCGCCTTGTGGCGACTGCGGCATCAGATAGTGAGGGTCCTTTGACTCGATCCGCTTGATGAGTTCGCTACGCTCCGGGTGCCCGGGCACAATCGCGTCGGGGTGCCCCGGTCGCTTTTTGAACGCCGATTCTTCCAGATCCAGCCGCAGGCCAGCCTTGCGCATCTCCGGGTCTGGTCCATGACAACTGAAGCAGTTACTGGCCAGAATCGGCTGCACATCCTGGTTGAAATCAAGATGCTGCGCACTTTGACCTGTCATCGTACGCGGCCGCCTGTCGCGACAGCCAACTGCGGTCCCCAGGATAGCCACTGTAAGACACAGCGACGGCGCCCAAGCATAATGACTTGGCTTAGCTCGAACTACCTTTTTTGGACTCGCGGCACTCGGATAGTCAGTCGCCAATTTGAATTCACTCCTGCGCTTTGACGCTGAAAACAAAGCTGATCCTCTCAGCATCAGGATTGTAGGACTCCCATGCGTACTCGGTCAATCTCCGCTTTATATCCTCCATCCGCAGATAAATTTGGGCAGAAATTGTCAAAGCTGCTGACGGGCCTAAGCGATGGGGGTAGACCACAGGCTGAAGGTTCGATTCCTTCCGCGTCCCCCATCTACATGCAGCAAGAACTTCGTTGTGATCAGCGGAAAACCCACACTACCAACAGCTAAATCTGAGAGTAGGAGGTGGGGCTGAGTATCAGGTTCGTGATGTTGCTGACGATAGCTTCGTAATTGAATCTCGGCGAGTTGGTGAGTTTCTTCCATTCGGGATCGGCGCCGAAGGCGGCCCATTTGGCATTCATCTCTCCCAAATCTGGATAACTGAGCATGTAGGTCAGCTTAGGCAGGCGCGGAGCAATCAGAGCATCGCCGTAAAACACCGGCCAGAAACCAGCTCTTTGAAAGCAGGCAAACTCACCGCTGTGAAACATTTCCACCTTGCGTATGTGCGCCTGGTTGCTGGGGCTTTCATAGGTGCGTAGTTGAAAGATTCGCTTGCCATGGTCCGCAGTCACCGGGGGAACAGTCAGCTTTGGCTGGCCCTCGAAAGCAATCAGAAGCGAACTTTCCATCCGGGAATATGCCGGTGCGGTGGCCGGCGCATTCCAGAAGGAATCGGCAGTCTTTAAGAAGCTTTCATCCTGCGCCAGATGTAGTTCGGCTGTAACCAGCGTTTCAAGCTTAGGACTGGGAAGAAGGAGATATAACGTTGGAGTCTCTGGACCCAGGGTCAGGTTGAACGCTCCTACAGGAGAAATCCCAAGCCGATTGAGTGCCGGTATCAGGGCGTCCGATACATAATCATTCGTCAGCTTCGTTTGTGGTCCTGTCCGCAGATGGTACTGACGCAGCTCGTAGTATTCGCGTGGCGTTCCGGAGGAGGTTGATTCTGCCTCGAAAGTTTTGGCACCCAAAGCGAAGGCCGATGCAGCCAGGGAAGAAGTCAGAAACTGTCGTCTTTTCAAAATTGCTCTCCAATGTCATGTGAGATCTGTCGACCACTGAACGCCACACCAAGATGACGTAACACCGCCATCAGAAAATCCTACCAGACCATTGTTTCACTGAAGCACTGCAGAAGCAGTCGAACCTGCGACATCTATCTCTCGGTATGCCGCCGAGCTTCCTACGGGACTCGATGCCACTGAACCTATGTAGCCTTTGGTTTCCAACCCATCCAATCCAGCATCCACTGCCAGGCCGTATCGAAGGTGCGATCGACCGGAGGCAGCGCAATAAGTCGGGTTGGAAACGTGACTGGTTTCCCTCGATAGGCATCGGGCAGTTGCCGGAACATTTTTCCCTGTGGCTTCACCCTGCCGTCGTTCGTGAGCACTCCAAGGTTGTATTCCAGCGAGTTGAACTTTCCCGAAACTGCGAGAAGATTCCACACGCCCATCATCGAAGTCTTCGCGACGAGCGTAGGAAATCCATCTTCGCCCTATGACTTACACCTAGTTGATTGCCACGCACACAGATTTCACCTGTGTGTACAGATCCAGGACCTCGCGGCCCATCTCCCTGCCCCATCCCGATTGCTTGTATCCGCCAAACGGAAGCGCCGCATCGAACACGTTGTAGCAATTGATCCATACGGTACCCGCTCGCAATCTTGAAGCCAGCAAGTGCGCTTTCCCCACGTCGCGCGTCCAGATTCCAGCGGCCAACCCATAGATGGAGTTATTCGCAGTGGACAACACTTCTTCCGGATCGCGAAATGGAATCGCCACCAGCACCGGTCCGAAGATCTCTTCCCTGCAAACTTTCATGTTAGGATTTGTGTCCGTCAGAACGGTGGGCTGTACAAAATAGCCGGGACCATTCACCTTTTTCCCGCCCGCGGCTGCTCGCGCGCCTTCTGCAAAACCAGATTCCAGATAGCCACACACGCGGCTTAATTGCTCTTCGGATACCAGGGGACCCATGTCGGTATCCGGGCTGAGTCCCGGCCCCACTTTGATCTTCTTTGCCTCTGCCGCCACGCCCTCCACGACCTGGTCGAATATGGACTGCTCGATTAGCAACCGCGAGCCCGCGGTACAACACTGACCATGATTGAAGAAGATTGCGCGAGCGCTGCCGGCAATCGCCGCATCGATGTCCGCATCGCGGAATACAATGTTCGGAGACTTCCCACCCAGTTCCAACGACACCTTTTTCAGATTGCCCGATGCCGCCTGTACGATCAGCTTCCCTACTTCCGTCGAACCGGTAAACGCGATCTTGTCCACATTCGGATGGGCCGCCAGTGCAGCTCCTGCGGTTTCTCCGAATCCTGGCACAATGTTGACGACCCCTCCCGGAAATCCAGCTTCCATGATCAACTCGCCCAGGCGCAATGCGCTCAGCGGAGTTTGCTCTGCCGGCTTCAAGACGACTGTGCACCCCGTGGCCAGTGCGGGACCCAGCTTCCAGGCTGCCATCAGCAGCGGAAAGTTCCACGGAATGATTTGCCCCACCACTCCGACCGGCTCGCGTAGCGTGTATCCGAAATGACCACCCGTCGAAAGCGGAATCGTCTCACCGGTAACCTTGGTCGCCCAGCCGGCCATATATCGAAAAAGATCTACTGCAAGTGGAACATCGGCAACACGTGCCACCGAGAACGGTTTGCCATTGTCCAGCGTTTCGATCTGCGCAAACTCGTCCAAATGTTGCTCCAGTAAGTCGGCCAATCTCCAGATTAATTGGCCCCGGTTCGATGGCGTCATGCGCGACCACGGCCCACTGTCGAACGCACGGCGAGCAGCCTTGACTGCGCGATCGATGTCTTCCGCGTCTCCCTCTGCGACTGTTGCCAATGCTTCCCCTGTCGCCGGATTGTAGGTTCCAAACGTCTTCCCCGAAGCAGCTTCCACCCACGTACCATCGATGAGCAGTTTCTTAGGCGCCTTGAGAAAATCGACGACGGGTGCTTCCATTTGCACTGACGAGATGGTTGCGCTCATACTCACTCCTTCAGCCAACATGGCTCGGTTGTAGATCACAGCAAAATAGTTCGGATGCCGGTTAGGTCGCAGAAGTCGGCCATCGCCGCATAGAGATGTTTCCCATAGCCAAGGCATGCGTATTCATTCGTCCAGTTTTGAAGGAGAGCTTCGATGTCGCAATGAGCAGTTACAAAACCATGCGGCCAGAATGGTATGTTGCACTCCTGGAGCCGCCGTGGTAACTGATCCTGCGACGGTTCAAAGATGCTGGCACGCACGAGTACCATGGTGAACTCTCCGTTCACGCGGCCCAGTCGCGCCAACACTCCCTCGCCCTCCTTGCAAACCAACTTGACGGAGAGCCCGCCAGCCCCTCCTTCGGTAGGAATGCCATGTTCGGCAAATCCAGCAGGTCCTAGCTTGCCGGCGAGCGACGGCGGACATGCGCCATCCCCAATAATTTTTATCTCATTCGTTTTTTTATCAATATGCTGAAGATCGCCGTAGTAGACACGCTCATTACTCAGCTTTGTCAGCAGAAAAACTGTAAGGGCCGTGTTGAAATCTCCCAGTGTGGAGGTACCATAACCGTCCTCCAACATCATGCTTTGCGCAAAGCATGTGGCAGAGTAGTCATCCGCCAGCCCAGGGAACGATTGAATCGTATAGAAATCGAATTTCTCGCGTTCGACAATCTGTTTCAGCGCCAGGTAGAGACGAATGGAGCGCTCATTGACCATATTCTCCGACGGAACAGAACCGAAGAGTTGCTGCAACCGAGGTTCGAGTTGCTTGATTTCTTCCGGCGATATTTGCTCGGCGGTCCGCATTACTTCCGTGGTGTCACGAGAATCAATGTCGACTCCAAACATTCGCATCCACTGCGACGGATCAGCCGCTCCGCAGGTCTGACCCATGCCCCTGCCGCCAAACACACCCATCGTGGACAGGTTCAGCATGCTCTTTAAATGCGCTGCTTGTGCAAAACTAACAATACCCGCAATGGTTTCGCTGTCTTCAGCCTCTCCGTATACAAACTTGTGCGGCACTCCAATCTCAAGCAACCCACCGTGCAGGACGAGACCGCCCACCGGCCTCCAACCCTGTGAGCCGGGATGAGTCCATACCAACACGCTCTTGCCGGTCGCGGCATACTCTCGGATGGCGCCAACCATGTTCGCCGCCCAAACCCATGTTCCAGAGAACAGGATGACCGCATCGACCTTCTCATCGTGCTTCATCTGGCGTAGCGCAGCTTTCGCCTCTTCCTTGGTCGCCACAACCACTGGGTGCTCGACTAACTGAAGCCCCGCGGCGATGAGCTGCCGTTTTGCCGCGGCAAGTATCGACTCATCAATGAATGGCTTGCCCATGGGATCTAACAAGCCATCCTTATGAACACCGTAAACAATAAAACCGATGGTTGGTTGAATCACGCATTTACTCCTAAGTCAGTTGCGGGGCTGTTGTGCACTTTTCAAATTTTCTCAACAGAGAATTCAACTCGACATACTGCTTCTTTATCGGAAGGTAAGCGCGCGTAAGGGCACGATCCGGCTCAAAGCTCTTCTCCTCTCGAACCATTTGCTTCACAGCCTCACAGATGGTTGGATACCGTCCAACAGCTACGCTGGTAAGTATTGCGCCACCAAGGCACACAGATTCCGGACAGCTCATTAAGTGGAACGTTCGCTCGGTCGTCGCGGACCGCAACCGCATGCCAAGCTGGGATCGTGTCCCTCCTCCGGTCGCATAAATGTCCTTGAAGGGGCCCAATGTCCGCTCGAAAATCCCGGTCATACTGGAGAGTTCGCACGCTATTCCTTCGAGGATTCCTTTGTAGATATCACCGCGATGCGAACTTGCTGTAAGTCCCAGGATTGCGCCGCGCGCGTTCGGATTGAAATCGGGATTGCAAGTTCCGATCAGGTGCGACACCACCAGCAAGCCGCTTGCCTGTTCCGGCGCGAGTGACTCGAGCGCAGAAAAATTTGCCTCTTCAGCTGCACTTGATAACCCATCTGCATTTAAGGGATGAAGAAGATCGGAAAACCACTGGATCATGATGCCAGATGGAAAATACGCAAGCGTAATGTATTTGTCCGGAATGACGTGGCAATACGTATTCAGGCTATAGGCCAGGGCTTCCTCACTGATCTGGGGTTTATCGGAAGTCGCCGCAATACTCTCATACGTTCCCATCGAGTCGAAGACTTTTTTAGAAGTAATTGCGCCCACTCCCACGGCACCACATGCCTGATCGTGCCCACCAACAATCATCAAGGTACCCGCGCTCAGTCCAAGCTGTCGGGCAGCTTCGAGAGATAATTTTCCGGCGATTGTTCCAGCAGGGACGGAGACAGGAAAAGAGTCCTTCTCCATGTCAAGAAGAGACAAAACCTCATCCGACCAGCATTTCTTGCGGATATCGAAGGCCATGAACCTGGAGGCGAGCGAGTAGTCAATATACGGTGGAAGTCCAAGTCGCAAAAAGATATAGCTAATGACGCCGAGAAATCGACACCCAGCCTGAAACAATTCCGGTTCATGCTTGCGCAACCATAGCAACTTAGGAACGGGATACATGGTGTGAGAAGTATGACCGGTCAGTTCAAATAGATGCTTACGGCCCATCTGCTGTTCGCACCACTCAGCTTCGTCGGACGCGCGTGTGTCAATATTCAAAATTGCTGTGCGCAGAGGCACGCGAGCGGAATTCACAGGGATCAGTGTTTCCCCGTGGGAGCTAAGGCATACAGCCTCGACCGTGCCCTCGCGTTGGGAACCGCAGATCGACCGCGACACTGCAGTTACGGCATCCAGAAAAGTCTCAGGATTCATTTCCGCAAACGATGGCCGGGGGAACTCTGGCGCGTACGATTGAGTGCAGTGTGCCAAGGTCTCGCCTGAGGAAGAGAACAACACTCCCTTGCAACGGCTCGATCCTATATCAATCGCGAGCAGGTTCATGCAGCTGTCCTAACGATCATCCATCACTCGCCAAGCGCGTGGACGTTCTTATTTTTGTAAAAATGCACTCGCCGGGGACGAAAAGGTTCGCCCTGCTTTTCTCTCGACAATGCGAACTTCATTGTCTGCCACCGTCACATGGTCGACGCCCTGAAAGTCCGTCGGCACATCGACTAGAAGGGCCATATAGCGAAGGCTGACCGTTGCCTTTGCCGGCAGCCAGCAATAGGTAGGTTCATCGAACAGATTGCCTTGCGATATCGTTTCTCGTCTGGGAATTGCGAACGGTGTAGTGCTGAATTCCAAGCCTCTGCAGAAAGCTCGTTCCTTCCAGGGAGAATGGGATCGCGCGAAACGCTCTTCCCAGTTCCCCACCCATGGAAAATCCGCGCGACGGAATACATAAAGAATCAGTAGCTGCAGTCCAGGATTCGCCGCAGCGACATACCCGAACTCTACCTGCGGATCGAGCAGTTGAGCCGTGTATTGCGAGTAAATTTTGTCCGGCATCGTTCGCAAATCGTGTGGACTGCCATCCATCCCCGGCGCCATGGGCCATTCAAAGTCGGCATTCGGTTGCACCAACATACGGCTGCTAAAACTCTCCGAAGAAACTCTGCATTTGGTCGCAGGCATGTCGACGATGGTCGTTCCACATTCCAGAAACGGAGGCCCAAGCGTGACGTGCTCATTCCAGGAGATGGGACGATCCAGACTCATCAGGTTTGTAGCGGATTCCTCGATGTACACCACGGGAGAATGTAGATCGATCGAGAGCTTGCGCGAAAATTCTATTTTTGCTTCCGGCAGCGACAATCTGCATTCGGCCGTCGGTACGCTTGGCTCCAGCGGGGCGGACACGCTCCACTTCAAAACTGGAGCCTCGCCATGCGTGCTTTGTCCGGCGGCAATTTCGTCGGCAGAGGGCGGGCCAAAAAAATCAAAGCTAAGACTATGTCCTGCAATCCCGGCGAGCAACCGCCCGTCCGGCAGCGGACCATACGTTGCAGCATCCCTGGTTATGTCATACCGGTAGGGGTCCATCGTCAACCAGGTCGGCTTCCACAGAGGATTGATGCCTGGATGACGATTCGAAATCAACTCGCAAATGTGGCCGCCGCCTTCGAGCATGGAGAGGTGCCCCCACTCGCCCGTAAGACGAAATCCAGGACGCCCATCCAGCAGGTCGTCCACGCGCTCGAATCTGTTGATTGGCTCACTCTTGATCGTGGTCATGATTGGGCTAGCACCCTCGCGTCAGCATGATCCAATACTGCACGCGCCTTCCGCAAAAATGCCAGCATGTCGTCAGCCTGGAAAACATTGCGGCCAAAGAAAACACCTGCGGCCCCAGACTCTACCACACCGCGCACCACATCCAGGGCGGCCTCATTCCTGCTTCCGCCAAGCACCAAAATTGGAATCGGACACTCCTCAACAACCGATCGCATCACCTCTACGCTCCCCGCATAATCGGTCTTGATCACGTCGGCTCCCAACTCCGCAGCCATGCGCGTGTGGAGCTTCAACCACTTGGAATCGCCCGGGTTTTCCACCCCTTTACCTCGCGCCAGCGTCTCCACAATCAGCGGAATTCCGATCTGTTCACACTCGCGGGCAACACGAGCATTGCGCTCAACCTCCTTGGCTTCGAAGTCGGCATCGCCTGTACCTACAACCATGTATGTCAGCACCGCATCGGCTCCGTGACGAAGCGCTTCTTCCGGCGTCGCCAACATGCAGCTTCGAAGCACTCCGCCTGCACCTTCCGACAGGGAGTTCCACACCGTCGTCCAATCAATCCGCGCAATAATCCCTGGCGTTCTGCCGGGGCTCAGCGATTCCGCGCAGTGGCGCAGCAGGCCCAGGTTGAGCAGAATTCCATCCACACTGGCATCGGCAAATTGTCTAATTTGCTGAATTGGATTTTCCGTCCCGGGAATTGGCCCCAAGACAAGCGCGTGATCGAACGCGACCACCAGGGAACCGCGTCCCGGCCCGCGCAAAATTCGATTGAGGCGAATTGTCTTTCCAACGTCTCCCAAGAATTCCCCCTAGCTTATCGTTTCTATGCAAACATGGTTGCATCTTTCATAAACTATCGAGAAAATGGTTCGAATGTCAATGCTTTATGTTCATTATTATTCTTTTCTGATCGCTTTGAGGAGCGATATCTGCGGAAATCAGGCATAGCTGCTATGCTCAGAATCGTTATGATCGACAGCGAGGCGACCAGCATCGCGGTGGGACATATAGGACATATTATGGGACATATAGATAGATAGAGGGCCAGGACATGCTCGCTGAGGAACGGCGTTTCCGAATCTGTGAAGTACTGGCCCGGCAGCGCACGGTGAGCGCGACCGAGCTCAAAACGACGCTTGGCGTGACCGCGGCGACGATCCGCAGAGATCTGGCGGCACTGGAAGAAGAAGGCCTGCTGGTCCGCTCCCATGGAGGAGCCGTTTCCAAGACGACCAGCACCAACTTCCAGCCGTCGTATGAGGCGCTTGGGCGGACCAATCTGGAACAGAAGCAGTGGATCGCCGAAGCGGCTGCGAAATTGATTCTCGACGGCGATACAGTTTTTCTGGAAGGCAGCACCACGGTGTACGAACTGGCCGCGCACCTGCTGCAGCGGAACCGCCTCACCGTGGTTACCAACTCACCTTTGATCGTCTGCCAGCTGCAGCGCGCCGCACATATCAACGTCATGTGCACGGGTGGCGACCTGCAGCGCGATATCTTCTATCTTTCCGGGTTGTGGGCGCAGCGATCGCTCACTGAAATTCGAGTGGACAAGGCTGTTCTTGGCATCAGCGCGATCGACCCGGACTACGGCATTTCGACGGCGAGTCAAGGGGAAGCTTCGATCAAAAAACAGATTACAAAAATTGCCAAGGAACGGATCGGATTGGCCGACCACAGCAAATTCGGCAACCAAGGGTTCGCCTATGTCGGGCCGTCCACAGACATCCACACCCTGGTGACGGATTCCGGCACCGATCAGACATACATCAACGTTCTGCGGGAATCTGGAGTCCAGGTCATCGTCGCCGGCCGGCACGAGAACCGGAAACCTGCAGGCCGAACTTCCGCGATCGCCGGATAGGTAGCTCCCAGCAGTGCTAGTATTCCGGAGAAATCAATTTGTCGAGTTCCGAAATTGAAAAACGTGTCCGACTTAACATAACCCAATCATCACTTTTTCATCACGCTCAATTTCTTGAGTGGCGTTGATCACTTCCCGAGCGACCGCTTGCGGAATAACACCCGCTCCATGTTGGTCCGCATGGATCAAATCGCCTGGATAAACTACCGTTCCGAACACCGCAATATAACGCAAGTATCCAGGGCGTACCTCGTCCAGCATGTCCAGCTTTTCTCGCGCGTCGGCTCACCCTAATAAGAAACATGTTCGTCCATTAGCTTGCCTTACCTTTGCGAGCCAAGCCGCAAGACACTTCTGTTTCCAGTGCCGCCCTCTCACGTGATTGCATGAATCCTCCAGGTGAAATAATAGGACAGTGTCTTACGTAATTTGGGCGCGCTTCACGACGGTTCCACTGCGCACTGGCTCCGTCGGTGGGAACAACCGCATTGCGTTCCTCTGAACTGAGTCGCTGATCATGATCTTTTTGCGGACAATCCCGCGATAACTTGCAGGCAATGGAGATTTAACCCTTGAAGATTTCGCGAATCGGCACGAGGACGGCTCTGCTTCTGTTAGCGGCAGTCGGCTCTCGAGCGCAGACCCTCAGCACGAAGCAGGCGGAAGCCAAGGTCCGGGCTATCGTGCAACGAATGACATTGCCCGAAAAGATAAGCCAGCTCCACGGCGTCCGCGATGAACATCACTACCGTTTTGTGCCCGGGGTTTCGAGGCTTGGTATTCCGTCGCTCACCATGACGAACGGTCCCGCAGGCGCAGGTCCCGGGGGAAGCAGCCCACAGCTGCGCGCTACCGCTCTGCCTGCGCCGATTGCCTTGGCCGCCAGTTGGGATACAAATGCTGCCCGCAAATATGGAGAAGTTGCCGGGTCGGAAGCTAGCGATCTTGGGTCAGACCTGCTGGAAGCTCCAGACGTGAATATCGCGAGGGTCCCTCAATCTGGTCGTGTCTTTGAAGCCTATGGAGAAGATCCATTTCTGGCATCCCGCCTTGCCGTCGCCAATATTATCGGCATTCAGTCCAGTGGCGTCATGGCAAATGTAAAGCACTATGTCGCGAACAATCAGGAGACGGATCGCGGCAGCATCAATGAAATTGTTGGCGCTCGCGCATTGCGGGAGATCTACATGCCGGCCTTCAGGGCCGCAGTGAAGGATGGACATGTTGCATCGGTGATGTGCGCATACCCGCGCGTGAATGGAGAATTCAATTGCGCCAACAAATTTCTTTTGACAGACGTCCTCAAGGATGACTGGCACTTCGAAGGCTTTGTCATTTCAGATTTTGGAGCAGTTCACAGCACGATCCCCAGCGCGCTGGCTGGCCTCGATCTCGAGATGCCCACCGGAAAATATTTCTCCGCCCAGCTTCAGCAGGCTGTCCAATCCGGAACAGTCCCCTCTTCCCTGATCGACGACAAACTGATTCGCCGCTATGCCACGATGATGCAATTTGGAATGTTTGGAAAGCGCCGATCGATGCAGGCAATCCCTGTCCTGGCCGATGGCGCTGTAGCTCGTTCCATTGCCGAGGAGGGAGCGGTTCTCCTCCGCAACCAAAACCATCTTCTTCCGCTGGATTATCGTTCGCTCCATTCCGTAGCACTTATCGGACCCTATGCGGTGCGAACCCTGACCGGGGGCGGCGGCAGCTCCCTTGTAATCCCTTTCTATTCCATACAGCCGGAGGATGGCATCCGCGCTCATCTTCCGGATCAGGCTAAATTAACCGTTCTGGATGGATCGGACATTCCCGCCGCCGCGGATGCCGCAGCCAAAGCAGCAGTGGCGATCGTGGTAGTCGGCGATCAGGACACAGAGGGGCAGGATCAGTCGCTCACATTGCCCGGTCATCAGGATGACCTCATCACGGCCATCGCCCACGCAAATCCACGAACCGTCGTGGTGCTGCAAACTGGCTCGGCGGTGCTGATGCCATGGCTGCAAAACGTTCCCGCGGTCCTGGAAACTTGGTATCCAGGTGAGGAAGATGGGAATGTGCTGGCCGATATTTTGTTTGGAACTGTCGATCCATCCGGCAAGCTGCCCGTCACCTTCCCCCGGCGTGTACAGGACACACTCGCCAACAATTCCATGCAATATCCGGGTGATGGAACAATCGTCCACTACACTGAAGGCATCCAGGTTGGCTACCGGTGGTACCAGACGCATAACGTGAGGCCACTTTTCCCTTTCGGCTTCGGTCTCTCCTACACCACCTTTGCCTATTCCGACTTCGCTATCGCTCATGTGGATTCATCCACGCACGTGGTCACGCTGCGATTTCGCGTGAAGAATGTCGGAACGTATCCGGGAGCGGAGGTCGCCCAACTCTATGTGGGCTTCCCACCTATTGACGAGGGCAATGAACCCCCCGAACAACTCAAAGGATTTCGAAGGGTAATGCTCCAACCGGGCCAGTCTGAAGCGGTTGCGATGACGCTCAACGCACGGGCTTTCTCATATTGGTCGGAGATGGACCACGCATGGCGTATTCAACCGGGCATCTATTCCTTGATGGCTGGCTCTTCTTCCGCGAATATTTTGCTGCATGGATCCGTAGAATTTCACTAGAATTCCGGCCCCGGATCCGAGCGGCTTGAAGGTCCTGTTACTGCGAATCGCAATGCTGTCGCGAGAGCATTTGGGATGACGGACCGGCGACCTTTGCAAGCAAGTCATTTTGTGCTGAACCAGATTTGGGGCAGCCAATATCGGCATCTCACTGGATGGCCATGGTAGAGCCTATCGACCGAACAATCGCAGAAACGGGGACCTCGTCGAACATGGTCCGGTGGGGAAGATCGGCACAGGTATTTCTTCTGGACTGGATACCCGCGAAGACATCATGCTGCTGGGTGCGGAGATCAACGCCACCATTGAGCGGGCCATCATGGAGCAGGCGACGATCCAGCCTGAGACATTGCATCCTTGATCGCACGCCAGGTTCGCGATCCTTCAGGGAACGGATTCGTGGGGCCACCACAGGAAGCGCGACAACAGGGGATAATAGAGGCCCAGCCGGACTACCCGATCACCCGGATACGCCGCCCGGGCAATGTCGCCATACAGTTGCATCTGCTCGGCATACTGTTTCCGTTCTTCGATAAAAAATTCCTCGACGTGGGCCAGTCCGTACGAAGCAGTTTTGAAATCCACAATCCACAGGGCTTTTTCACCCGCAGCCATGGGAGATTCGCCGGCAACAAACATGCGATCGACGCGGACGGATCGCATGGCATTTCGGCTGAGCGCTGTCAACGGAACTTCGAAGCCGCGGCCGGAAGAAGAAACTCCTTGGGCTGCTATGGGACTTGAATGGGGCGCAAGGATCCAGCGTCCATTCTCGTCGCGCGCCACGCTTTGCAAGGAAGCCAAAATACGAGTCGCTTCTTTGCCAGCCTCGATCGGTGAATGACCGCTGCTCAGTAGTTGCAGTCGGATCGGCTGGGCTAGTTGATTGATCGCCTGCGTAACGGCATCCGACTCCGTGTGTTGTGCCAGGATGGTTGCCAATGGCTCCAGAAATGCGTGCAACACTGTTCCGAAGACACGCGCCCGCCACGATCCTTGTGGACGATTGAAAGCTGGACGTTCCTCGTCGCTGCCATCTTCGCCGATGTCTGAATGCCACGCGAGCGACGGCGCCATTGGAACGTCGGCGAGCGCCGGAGGTGCCTGCCAATCGCCGCGAAGACGCTGAAAATTCTTGAGCCGAATCATCGGATGGGATTCGACTGCCGCTCTTCCCGCAGCGATGGATTCCAAGCGACCCGGCAATTCGCTCCCGGGCCGAGCCGATGGAAATGGCGGCACAGACGGCATTTCTACATTCTTCCTGGCGGCGATGTGGCCGGATAACGTCGTGCTGGCATGTTGCGCGAAAATCGCCTCTGCAACCGGCCATGCCGTGTGCAGTAGTGTCTGCACGCGTGCCTTGCCGAGCTCGCCGTTTTTTACCTCCCGGCATTGTGCGAACATGTGCACCTCCAGCCGTGCCCGCGTACAGCCCACATACAACAGGCGCTTCAGTTCCGCCCGGTCAGATTCACTGCGGGCGATGCGGATCCAGTCGCCGATGGCTTCCTTCTCCTCGGCAACATGCTTGATGGGCGCCAGAAATACTCGGCTGACGGCATCGGAGCCTGCATTCCCTTCGCGGCGCGATATCTGCTCCATCCACTCCGCAAGTCGCGGAGCATTTCTCCGCGAAGAACGATGCAGACCTGGCAGCAACACGACATCCCATTCCAGCCCCTTGGCCTTGTATAGAGTGAGCACCTCAACCGGAGAATCCTCAGTTGCCGCCGGTGGCGCATATAGATCCCCGATTCTCTCTTCCAACTGCGCAGCCGTCGGCCAACCATTTTCGTTTTCCAGCTTGTCCAGCATTCGGAAAAATTCATGAATCACGGGCAGTTCTTGTTCCGGAATGCAGTGCGGCCCTCCCAGCGTATGCCAAATCCGCTCGACCAGCGTCGAAAAGCGTTCCCTCAGAGACTGTTCCCGAGCCGCTTCCATCGCTCGCAAAGCGCGATCCGCCCGCCTCCTTCCATCCGCGCTCAGCAGTGAAGTACGTTGCCGAAACAGCTCCATAACCGTTTTGCGGTTCCACTGCGAATCGTCATTGCCACACAATGCAAGCAGGTCCTTCAATGTCAGCCCGCACCACGGCGCACGCAAGACTGCGAGCCATGCCACGCGGTCCGCCGAATGCAACAGACTGCGCGCAATGGCCAGCACGTCCAGGATGGGTTGGCGATCCGGCAATGTATCCATTTCAACCGCGCGGTACGGAATGCCACGCGCGCGCATTTCTTTCAGGATCGGAGCAACATGGCTCCTGGCGCGCACCAGAATGGCTATACTCGGCCGTCTTTCTCCAGAAGCCGTCTGCATTCGATGACGTTCGATGGCTTCACAGACCTTGCGCGCCTCTACTGCTCCTGGATCTTCTTCGTCTTGCGCGCTTGCATCCTCACTCGCGTTCTGCGCCCGCTGCACATGCGGATGCCAGAACAACCGCTCTGTTTCCTCCTCCCGATGCGTCGCTTCGGACGGCTCAAACCCAATGGCGTCTTCTTCCGCTTCGTTTTCAAAGATCCGCGCGAAAGCCTCGTTCGTCTGGCGCACCAGGCTCGCTTGAGAACGAAAATTGCTGTGCAGACGAAGCGGTTTCAGACGGACGCCGCCCAGCCCCTCACGGCGCGCGCGCGCAAACAGTTCCACCTCGACATGGCGAAAACGATAGATGGACTGCTTGGGATCGCCGACGAGAAACACCGTCTGGCTGTGCCCATCCCATCCCCGCACCAGCTTGCTGAGCATTTCAAACTGCGTGATCGAAGTGTCCTGCATTTCATCCACCAGCAAATGCTGAATCGCAGTGCCGAATGCCAGTGCCAATGAGTCCGGTTCATCGTCGAGCGCTTGATTGGCGGCCATGGAAATTTCCACGAAGTCCGAACTGCCGGTCTGTGCGAACGCAAATTTCAAATGCGCCAGCGCGCGCCGCAGCAACAGAAAACTCGACCGCAAAATTATCCTCTGCTGCTCCGTATAGCAAGCTGGCGGCAGCCCGATTACTTTGCCCAGCGCTCGAACCAGTCGCTCTTCTCCCTGCAAAGAATCAAGCAAAGCTTTGAATTCCAACGTACGCGGCTGCTTTGCCTCGAACCCAAGTTGAATGCTGACCCCCCGTGGCTTTCTCAAACAGCATTCGTTTGTTAGTAGCAATCGCGCGGCCGCCTTCCATGCGGCAAGCTGCTGGTGATTGCACGGTGGAACGCCGAAAGTGTGGAGCACGTCGCCAAAGATATTCTTGATTCCAGAAGAATCCAGTTTCCCGCCGGCGAATCGCGCAAGATCGAAGATTTGCTCCCAGTTTTTCTCAGGCAGGAATTGAAAAGCAAGTTGCAATGTTTCGTCGCAAGACTGTCGTAGCGGCGCTTCAAATTTTTCCCGGATGATCATATCCAGTTCCTTGTCGGAACGTTCCCGGTCGATGGGAAAATCACGTCCCCATTGATCGCGACTGCTTAGCATGTCCGCCAGCAGCCCCACGGCCGTTTCCATTCGGTTGTCCAAATGCAGCAGCAGGCTCCGTACCGCCGCTCGCAAGCGGACATCGCTTCCCCCTACCTCCTCCAGTGCCGCCTGTGCTGCGGCGACGTAGACATCGGAAGCATCGTCCACCGGGCGCATCTCCGCACCCAGCCGTGAAAGCACCGGAAGACGATTCGTAATTTCGCTGCACAAAGAATCGATGGTGCGAATATTCAATCGGTGCGGCTGGCGAACCAGATTCCATCCAAGTTTCGCGTTTGTTTCGAGCGCCTCCAGGGCAAACTTTCGAGTTTGCAGTTTGTGCGCAGCATCAGAATCGAGCGGCGCGGCGCGCTGCGCGTCCCGTAGCGATTCCAGAATTCGGTCCCGCATCTCCGCGGCAGCCTTCCGGGTGAAGGTAATGGCCAGCACTTCTTCCGGCTGCTCCACGCGCGCCAGCAATCGTAGAAAACGCTGCATCAATAACTCTGTCTTGCCGGAGCCGGCGGGCGCGTCCACAATCCAGGACTGCTCGACGTCCCACGCGTCTTCACGCGCGGAGGCCTCGCGATGCACTGGCAACGAGTCTCGATCTTCAATGGAGGGAAATCTGTGCACGCTACTCATGGCTCCGACCCTTGCAAGTCGTCTGCAGCGGAAAAATCGCCCCCGCCGTCGTCCTCGACGTTTTCAGCCGTATCTCCCGTCTCGCCAATCCGGCACAGCAAAGCCTGCGCACAATATTTGCAGGTCTCGCTTCCATGCTTCGGGTCAACCACAGCTGTGCCGAGTCGAAAATCTTCCGCCAGCCGCGTCAGCGTCCCGTTCCACTCTGCCTGCTGCTGTTCCATTTCTTTCGCTGACAAGCTGGCGCGTTTGTTTTTCGCCGTTCCAGGAGAGGCCGGGAAAATTCCTGGAAGAGAGCCGACCACTGTGAATCCAACGTTCCTCGCGTGCAGCCCAGCAAAGGCGATTCCCACCAGCGGATTGTTTTCCGGCGCGGGTGGTTGCCGCAAAACTGCGTAGGCCGGAAGCTGCGGCTCGTCGGGACGGTCGCCGTCGCATGCATTGGCCTTCACAACCCCCGTCTTGTAATCCATCAAGACAATGCCGTGCGCCACTGCGTCGAATCTGTCGATACGGCAGCTCAGTTCGATGCCGCCCAAGTGTGCGGCGACCACCGTGTCTTCCGTCTTCAGCACGGTAAACTCCGCGCGCTGCTTTTCCATTGCCAGCCATGTCAGCAGCCGTTCTTCCACGCGGTCAGCCTCAATCTCAAGCAGCGATCTTTGCCATGGCTCATCGGAATGCTCGAGAAATCTTCGCAAAGCGTTGCGAATGTGCCCCCCCAAAACGTGGCGAAGCTGCTCGTCCGTATGCTCGAGCAATCTCTGCCGCGACTGCATCTCGCACCAAAAGTTCTGCAGGACTTCGTGCATAATAGTTCCCTGTGCGGCGGCGGACAGTCCGTTCTCAGGCTCGGCCAGTGGTTCGGTGCCCAGGCGAAACTCCGCGAATGCGCGAAACGGGCAGGCTGCTTGCTGTTTTAGAAAAGTGACGCCGCCGCGCACCCGGTCTGGCTGGAATGAAACCGCGGACTCTTCATCTACCGATTCCAGCGCTCCAGAACCTCCACCTCTCTCCACTTGATTCTGGTGCGGCAAAAACTCTGCAACCGCAATCAGGGATGCATACGGCAAGAGGTCCCGGACCAATGGTGATACGGCAATCTCTGGGCTAGGAACATGCGCGCTAGCCGTCGTCGGATCGCTTTCCTGGAGCGCAAAACTGACAACAGCATTCTTCGCGGAGTTGAGAATCCTCTTCGTCACGCGCAACGCAAATCCATAGTCTTGCTCTGGATCGGCGTAGGGCATATGGGCTGCGCGCTGCACGCTCCATGGAAGGAAAGGCTGTGCATGTCCGCGGGGCGGCCAGCTGCTCGCGTGCGCATTCATCCACCAGATTTGGTCGAACAAAAGCCCCGCCGACTCGGAAGCGCCGAGAATCTGTACCGGAGCATTCTGCGTCTCCAGAATGAAAAGCATGGTCGCGGCCAGAGTTCTCAGCCTTTCCATCGCCGCAGAAAACGTCACTGGACCCGCGACCGCGTTGAGGGATGAAAGGTCGTTCAGAAGCACATTCCATCGTCGCAGCAGTTGATACTCCGCGCTGTCGGTCGCCGTCAGCAGATGCCAGTCGGCGGCGGCCAGCAGTTCTTCGATGCATTCGCGCCAATCGGCAAAGGAGCGGCTTCTGTCCAAGTCTTGGCGGTTTGCAGCCACAGAAACGCGCTCGATGGTTCGCCGCAGAAACGCGACATCTTCCTTGTTCCCAGCTTGCGACAACCATTGTCGGAACGCGATGAAAGAGACGGGACCTCCCAACTGATAGTCGCGGTCGCGTAAGTTTTTATCCAGCATCGCGCGAGCGTCCGCGGACCCGGTGCTGAACCCTCCATGCACCAACAGCCAGGAAATTTCCTCCGCCGGCATCGCCTCCGCCAACCATTGCAACAGCTTCAGCGCTGTGCGAATCGGCTGCATGTGATGCATGGCAGTGCCCAAGGAAAACTCATACGGCAATCGCGCGCTTGAAGTGTGGACGTCCATGGAGGAAGGCGCCAGTATCCGCCGAAATGTTGCATCGACCCGATCGCGCATTTCCTCGAGCGCCGGAACGATGACGCCAATTCGCTGGTTTCGATTTTCAAAAAGAGTTGCACGTATCCAGCGCGCCGCCGCCTCAATCTCTTCTTCCAGCGTGTGCGCATAAACAATTGCAGGCGCGCGAACTGCCTCACTTGTTGTCTGTTCAAACTCAGCCTGCAGCACGCGGCAGCCATAAGCGCGAAGAGCCTCAATCAGAAGATTTTGCGATGGCGTCGTCCGGTCGAATCCGATCAGAAAGATTGTTTCCGGCAATCGAATCTTGCCCGAACGAACCACCGTCGCAAGTGTGGTTTCAATCAACGAGGACGACAGGAAAGAAGATCGCCGGCAGAGTTTCCCCATCTCCGTCGCCCACCGGGAAAAGGCCTGCGCATCCATACTGCTATCACTCCGCAAATCCTGCAGAGGGATTCGATATTGCTGCATGGCTTCCCATGCTTGCTGCGCCTGCTCGGCCAGACCGGCAATCGACAATGTCCGCGCGGCAACTTCATCCCGCTCCAATACTTGCCGCCAAAGCTCAGTCTCCTGCACGCCCGTAAGCGGCACGCGCGACTCGGCCCCGCATAGGATTGCGGCATCCCACAGCGTGCCCAGCCACGGCTCCCAGGCCAGAATCTGTGGCGACCGCCAGCCATGGTTCCCACTAGCCTGCTGCTCCTGGTTGTACTGTTGCCGCAACGCGCGCGCGGCACGCACGGTACTGGTGATCGCGACCGCGCCGTCGATGTTCTGCCTCAATGCCTGTAATAACTCTTGTTGGGTCTGCATCTCAGTCCAGGTGGTCCCCACATTGAGTGAAGACATTTCCACGTTATACGACCCAGCAGCCCAGCACCACTCACTTAAGCGGTCCGCCAGATGGTATGCTTCTGCAATGAAGCGCCGGTCCGCATCGATTCTGCTGCTATTGACGGCTCTGTTGCCGTTGCAGCCCATTTTCGCCAGCGCCCAAGCGGATGCCAGTCTGCCCGCCTGCTGCCGCCGGAACGGAGCCCATCATTGCATGATGTTGCAGGCAATGATGATGGCGATGACCGAGTCCGGCACGCAGCATTTCTTCGCCCCATCTCCGTGCCCATTCTGGAAGGTGACTGCAATTCCCGCACTGGTGGCTGGCGCCGGTTCGTCGCTTCAGTCTGCATCTCGACCCGCTATGGTGGAGGCTATCGTCGTTGCCGCCCCAGCGTTCCCCTTCGTTCGCTTCGCTCGGCTGCACTCCACGCGCGCCCCTCCAGTCCTAGTCCTCTAAATCCATCTCCTTCAAAAGAATTCTGATCTGGCTGCCGACGTCCTGACGCACCCGGAACTTGTCCGCTATTGTCCTGGCACAACGCTTCTCCACAAGTGTTGTGGAACCGCACATGCCCACGGCCACGTTGTCTTGTGCGGAGAAGTGATTACGGCAACTCATGAATAAATATCTGGCTACCGCTTTTCTTGTTGTCTTACTTTCGCTATACAGTCTGCATGCGCATGCAACTGTATTCGGCGAATTGCAGGGCATTGTGCACGATCCACAGCATCGCCCAATCGCGAATGCGCAGGTCACGATTCACGCCGCCGACTCACAATTTACTCAGACAGCCCACACCGACCAGAACGGCTATTTTTCATTTCCAACTCTGCCTTTAGGCAACTACACGGTTTCGATTTCCAGTTCCGGCTTCGATCTGCTGCAACAGACCATCACGGTGTTTGCTGACAACTCTCCCATCCTTCACTTCCCTTTGCATGTTGGCAGCATCCAGCAGTCAGTCCACGTCACCGCGCAATCGAATGTTGTGAATGGAAACTCGGTCACCCCTACCACCCTCATCAGCCGCCGCGACATCGCCCACACGCCGGGCGCAGACCTCACCGACAGCCTTGCCATGATTACCGACTATGTGCCCGGCGCCTACATGGTGCATGACATGTTGCATATGCGCGGCGGCCATCAGGTGAGTTGGGAGATCGATGGCGTGGAAATTCCCAACACCAACATCGCGGACAATCTGGGGCCGCAAATCGACCCCAAAGACATCGGCAACCTCGAAGTGGAGCGGGGCAGTTATAACGCGGACGTCGGCGACCGCACCTACGGCATGTTCGACGTGTCTCCACGGACTGGCTTTGAACGCAATAATGAGGCCGAGCTTGTTCTGAGCGCGGGGAGCTACTACCAGACCAACGATCAGCTCAACTTTGGCAGCCATACGGAGAAGTTCGCGTACTATGCCAGCCTGAATGGAAACCGTACCAATTACGGACTGATGCCGCCCATCTCGCAGCCGTATCATGATGCCGCCAACGGATACGGCGGATTTTCTTCCTTCGTCTACAACCGGACGCCGCGCGACCAGTTGCGGCTGGTCTCACAATTGCGCACGGACTATTTTCAGGTTCCCTATGATCCCGACCCGAACGATTACGAAAACCAACAGTACAACTCCAGCGGCCTGCGCGATAGCCAGCATGAGCGCGACGGATTTTCCGTCTTTTCCTGGGTGCATACCTTCAGCCCCACTACCTTTCTGCAGCTATCGCCGTACTACCACTACAACAGCGCCAACTACACTCCCCGCCCGAACGAAACTCCCGTGGCAACCGTCTCCGATCGGGCCTCCAACTACGCCGGCCTGCAGGCTTCCCTGACAACGCAAATCGCCAGGAACACGCTGGTAACTGGGTTCTATTCTTTTGGCCAGCATGACAGCTACAAGTTTGGAGTATTCGATCCGGGCCAAGACCCAAATGTCCCGTGCCAGGATCCAACTAGCCCCGGTTACAACCCTTTGGCTTTCCCGATCTGCAGCACCGCCATCGGTGGCATTACCGAAGAGTACGTCTCGGACAATTTCAAAGCGACGAACTGGCTCACTCTCATCGCCGGGCTGCGCGCATCGCAATTCACCTCCGCCATTACGGAGATCGAAAACGATCCGCGCTTTGGAATCGCCATCCAGATCCCAAAAATCGACTGGGTGTTCCGCGCGTTCTACGGCCGCTACTATCAACCGCCGCCGCTACTCACCGCATCCGGGCCGCTGCTGAATTATGCGCACAGCAACAATACAGCGTTTCTTCCTTTACATGGCGAACGGGACGAGGAGCATCAATTCGGGGTGCAGATACCGTTCCGCGGCTGGCTCCTGGATGCGGATAACTTCGAAACACGCGCCAACAATTTTCTCGACCACTCGAACGTCGGTGAGTCCAATATTTTCTTCCCCGTCACGATCGACGGAGCGCTCATCCAGGGGTGGGAACTTACCCTCAACTCGCCAACGCTGTGGCGCTTCGGCCAGGCCCATCTTGCCTATTCGAACCAACTGGCACAGCAGCGCGGCGCTATAACCGGCGGGCTGGTTTGCGTCCCCATTACGGCCCCCCAGTGCGACTCCGGTTTCAACTACGTTCCGCTCGATCATGACCAGAGAAACACCCTCAACGTCGGCATGAATGCAACTCTCCCAGACAACGCTTACGCCTCGTTCAATTTCTACTACGGCTCGGGTTTTACGAACGGAGACTATGGCGATCCCAACTCGCCGTATCCAGGTGAATATCTGCCGCACGACACCAATCTCAGCCTTTCGCTGGGAAAAACGTTTCGCAAAAATACCACGGTCGCCATCAACGCCACGAATGTTACCAACCATCGTGTACTGCTGGACAACAGCCTCACCTTTGGCGGCTTTCATTACAACGCCCCGCGCCAGTTCTACGGCGAGGTGCGCTACCATTTCAGCTACGGCAGCCTGTTTCGCAAATAAGGAGATGTCGATGGTCCTGGCAAGAAGATTGAAGCACGCCACGCGACGCCCAGGGTCTGCCGGATGGCTAGCCATGGCGTTTGGCTGTCTCTTCATCAGCTTGTGCGGTTGTCATACCAGCTCGAAGCAAGGCGCGGTAGGTGGTTCGCCCGCCTCCTCGCAGAAGCAGTATGCCGTCCGCGGGAGAGTGATTTCGGTAGACCAGAAAGATGGCGTGATTGCGCTGGATACGGAAGAAATCCCCGGCTTCATGGAAGCCATGACCATGGCCTACACCTTGCAGGACCCTTCCGTTGCCTCCGAACTGCACCCCGGCGACAAGATCACGGCCCAATTACAGATCACGGGGCAGGGTGCGGTTCTCAGTCAGGTCGTTATCATCCAGCAAGCCAATTTGAATGTCCTGCCGCGGGTACGGTATCACGTGCCGCAACCAGGCGACGTCGTGCCGGATTTTAAGCTTCGCAACCAAAGCAACCGCGAAATTTCATTGCATCAATTCCGCGGCAAAGTGTTGGTCCTTACATTTATCTACACGCGCTGCCCGTTTCCCGAATACTGCCTGCGGATGAGCCGCAATTTTGCCCAGCTGGATCAAATGCTGGCCAAGGATCCAAAGCTCTACGCGAAAACTCATCTCCTCAGCATCAGCTTTGATCCCAAATACGACACTCCCGCAGTATTACGTAGCTATGGCGGCACGTATGCTGACCGAAATACGAAAGAAATATTCCAACACTGGGATTTTGCCGCACCTTCTCAGGCGCACCTTGCATCTGTATTGCAGTGGTTCGATGTCGGCGTTACTTCGGGCAGTGGTACGGTGCAGAACCATTCGCTCTCCACCGCCGTTGTGGGACCGGATGGAAAGATTCGCGCCTGGTATCCGACGAACACCTGGACGCCGCAGCAAATATTGCAAGACGTGCAGCAGATTCTCGCCAAGGAAAAATAAGCATGGTGGTGGTGATCATGGGAGTGGCCGGGTCGGGTAAGACCACAGTAGGCCAGGCTCTCGCGCTCCGAACCGGCTGGCCATTTGGCGATGCCGACGATTTCCATTCGCCTGCCAACCGCGCCAAGATGCATGCCGGCATCCCGTTGACAGACGAAGATCGCAGACCGTGGCTGCAAGCGATTCACGACCAGATTGTTCAATGGCTAAGAGACGGCGTCAATGGCATCGTGACCTGCTCGGCGTTGAAGGAGTCCTATCGCAGCACGCTGACAGAAGCTACCCCCGAAGGTTCTGTACAGTTTGTCTTTCTGACCGGGCCAGCCTCGGTGATTCAGGAGCGCATGGAAGCCCGTCGCGACCACTTCATGCCGGAGTCTCTGCTACCGAGTCAGTTGGCAACGCTGGAACCGCCGCATGACGCCATTCAGATTTCCATCACACAAACGATTTCTGCCATGGTCGAGGAAATTCTGAGCGCATTGCAAGCAGTCTCATCTACTCCTTTGCAGCTTCGGCCTAGGACCTGAAGCGCGCTGCGATGGCGGCTTTCCTCCGTCCCCGCGATCTGTTTCCGATGAAAAGATCGCTTCTGGCACCATCAGGCTATGCTGGAAAGAGCGGAATGAAACATTATTAGAGGAGATTGAACCTATGGCGAAATTTACGCTGGTTACTGCGGTGGTTCTCATCATTTTAGGCGTGGCGGTTTTTATTGCGACCGGTAGCCACGCGCCGACCGCGCTGATCCCGGCATACTTTGGTATTCTTCTCGGCGTTTTCGGCCTACTGGCAAAAACTGAGAACAGCAAACGTCGCATGCTCTTCATGCATATCGCCGTTACCATTGGCCTCATCGGGGTGATCTTCCCCGGCTGGCGCGCCGCTTCGGAATTCATCGCCTCCGCCCGCGGAGCCGTGATGCTGCACCCCGCCGCAGTCAAAGAAGAGTTTGCCATGGCGGCCATTTGCCTGGTGTTTGTGCTGATGTG
Organism: Acidobacteriota bacterium; assembly: GCA_021793405.1. Lineage (GTDB taxonomy): Bacteria > Acidobacteriota > Terriglobia > Terriglobales > Acidobacteriaceae > JAKAAZ01. The sequence continues at coordinate 96,937 of JAJYSV010000005.1, read as the reverse complement.
CGTTCGCTCCTTTATCTTGGCGCGGCGAGCTCGAACGTAAAGAAAGGATCTATGTCGATTCGACCAGCATGGGTAGGGGCGGGGACACACAACGGGCGAAAATCTGAGTCCGCGGGCGGCCGTCTGTCGGCAGACAAGCCACAGAGCAAGAAGAAGCCCGAATTACGAAAGGTCTTGCCCGAAGTCTGGGCGCTGGTACGTCCCCGCCGCTGGATTCTTTCGCTTGGCCTGCTATTGATGATCGTCAATCGCGTCTCCGGTCTGGTGCTGCCCTATTCCAGTCGATATCTGATTGATGGTGTCATGCACCAGCACCACATCGGCCTACTACCGTGGATCGTGGGTGCCGTTCTCGTCGCCACCAGCATTCAAGGTGTCACCTCGTATGCACTAACGCAATTGCTCTCGAAAGCCGCACAACGATTGATCGCGGAACTCCGCGTGAAAGTACAGCAGCACGTGGGCCGCCTGCCCGTTGCCTTCTACGATGCCAACCGTTCCGGCACGCTGGTCTCTCGCATCATGAGCGATGTCGAGGGCGTTCGCAACCTGATCGGCACCGGGTTGGTGGATTTTCTGGGCGGTCTGCTCACCGCCATCATCGCCTTCGTCGTCCTGATGCGCATCAGCCCCGTAATGACGCTGCTCGCCTTTGCCGTGGTCATCGCCTTCACGATCGTCCTTCAGTTCGCATTCAAAACCATCCGCCCTATCTTCCGCGAGCGGGCGCGCATCAACGCCGACGTGACTGGCCGCCTTACGGAATCGCTTGGCGGTGTACGCGTAGTCAAGGGCTATCACGCCGAGGAACGGGAAGCCGGCGTGTTTGCGGGCGGTGTGCAACGGTTGCTGGAAAATGTCATCCGCACTCTGACCGCGCAGTCTGTCATGAGCCTGGCCTCCACGGTCCTGCTGGGCCTGGTCGGCGCTCTGGTCATGTACTTCGGCGCCCACATGGTGGTCGCTGGGAAAATGACCACAGGCGACTATGTGGAGTACATTCTATTTCTCGCCTATCTCATCGCTCCCATCGTGCAGGTGGTAGCCATCGGCACGCAATTGACAGAAGCAATCGCAGGCCTGGATCGCACTAGCGAAATCCTCTCCGAAGCCGATGAAGAACAGGATCCCTCGCGAATCGTGCCTCTTGGACCGATTCGCGGTGAAGTCGAATTTCGCGACGTTGTCTTCGCCTACGAGCCGACCAAGCCAGTCCTCCACGGAGTTTCCCTCGAAGCTGCGCCCGGCACCGTCACCGCACTCGTCGGACCATCCGGCTCCGGCAAATCCACCATCATCAGCTTGCTCTGCGCCTTTCATAAACCGGACTCAGGCCAGGTGCTGGTCGATGGCATCGATCTCGCCACCGTTCGCCTGGGCGATTACCGTACCCAGCTGGGCGTGGTGTTGCAGGAGTCATTTTTATTCGACGGCACCATCCGCGAGAACGTTCAATTTTCCCGTCCCCTGGCCGGCGAAGCAGAAGTGCTGGAGGCCTGCAGAATTGCCCGCGTCGATGAATTCGCCGAGCGCTTTCCCGAGGACTATGACACCATCGTCGGCGAACGCGGCGTCAAGCTTTCCGGCGGCCAGCGTCAGCGCATTTCCATTGCGCGCGCGATTCTCGCCAACCCGCGCATTCTGATTCTCGACGAAGCGACGTCGAGCCTCGATTCAGAAAGTGAAGCGATGATTCAGGAGGGCCTCTCGTACCTGATGCGTGGCCGCACCACCTTCGTCATTGCGCACCGGCTCTCGACCATCCGCCGCGCTGACCAGATCCTTGTTGTCGAAGACGGCAGAATTGTCGAGCGCGGCACGCATGACGAACTCTACGCAAACCATGGCCGTTATTGGGACCTCTACACTCGCCAGCATGGATTGCAGGCGAATCTTTTCCTCGCCCCCGGCGAAGGCGACAGCATTCCCGACGCCGACAATCAACGCGAAGCAAAGAATACTGATCTCAGCTTTTCGCAGGCGCTCCGCGGCGTCCGCTGAGTTAGTCCTTGGTCTTCTCCACGCCCAGATGCCACAGCAGGAATGCGTAGTCGAACGCGATTTCCTTCAAGTAGTCATAGCGGCCGGACGCGCCGCCGTGACCTGCCTGCATGTTGGTGTGCAGCAGGAGCAGATTGTCATCCGTTTTCACGCTGCGCAACTTCGCAACATACTTCGCCGGCTCCCAATACATGACCTGGCTGTCGTGTAGCGACGTCTTTACCAGCATCGTGGGATACTCCTTCGCCACAACATTGTCATACGGAGAATACGCGAGCATGTACCGGAACGCCACGTCATCGTTGGGGTTCCCCCACTCCTCATATTCGGCTACCGTCAACGGCAAGGAGGCATCCAGCATCGTATTCATCACATCGACAAATGGAACGTGCGACAGCACTACCTTGAATAGATCGGGCCGCATGTTCGCAACGGCGCCCATCAGCAGGCCGCCCGCGCTGCCGCCTTCAATCCCCACGCGGTCCTTCCCGCCATATCCAGCCGCAACCAGATGCTCCGTCGCCGAGATAAAGTCGGTGAACGTATTCAGCTTTTCCATCATGCGTCCGGCATCGTGCCACGGCTTCCCCATCTCGCCGCCGCCGCGAATATGCGCATACGCCAGCACCACTCCACGGTCGAGCAGGCTCAGCCGGTTCGAGTTGAACCCAATGGGCAGGGAATATCCATAGGAACCATAGGCGTACACATACAATGGATTCTTCCCGCGCTCGAAGTGATCGCGCCGATAGACCAGGGAGATCGGAACTCTCACTCCATCCGCCGCCGTCGCAAAAATGCGCTCCGACGAATATAGGCTCCCGTCGAAGCCGCCAGGAACTTCCACCTGCTTTAGCAGAATGCTTTCGCTGGTCGCCAGGTCGTACTGAAATACAGAACCCGGCGTGACCAGCGACGTATATCCATACCGGTAACTCTTCACGTCGAATTCGCGATTGGTTCCAGGCGTCGCTGTGTAGGTCGGCTCGGGAAACGAGATTTCGCGCGGAGTTTGTCTGGCCTGCTCCGCCAAATTTCCTTGCCCCGTCAAGTCATGAATCCGCAGACGCGGCAGTCCCTGGAGCCGTTCGCACGCCACAAAGAAATTACGGAACAGGTCCACATCTTCCAGCATCACGTCATCGCGATGTGGCAAAATCTCCTGCCAGTATTCACGCCCACATTGTTCGACCTTCGCTGTGACTAACCGAAAGTTTCGCCCGGTATCGTTCACGCGGATGAAGAAAACTCCATCGCGATGGTCGGCAGAATACTCAATATTGTCGCGCCTGCGCTCGATGCATCGCAGCGTGCCCGTGGGATCGTTCGCAGCTAAGAACCATTGCTCACTCGTCGTGTGGCTAGCCGCTTCGATAATTAGGAATTGCCCATCTCGCGTACGTCCCACCCCAACGTTGAACCGTTCATCCGCATCCTCCCATACCGGTTCAGCCGCAGAAAAACTACGCCCGACTTCATCGAGCGTGCGACGAACTACCTGATAGGGGCGCTTGGTCTCCTCATCCTCCACGCTGTAGAACAGCGTGCGATCATCGGCCGCCCAAGTTACAGATCCTACGCGTTCCGCCAGAGATTCCAGCGTTTCTCCCGTTACAAGATTCTTCACGTGCAACGTGTACTGGCGAAAGCCAGTGTTATCTGTCGTGTATGCCAGCCAGTTTCCGTCATCGCTGACCACCGACGCGCCAATCGACATGAACGCCTGACCTTCCGCCAGCCGATTCACATCCAGCAGCACTTCTTCATCCGCAAATCCCTCTAAGGGAGGAACCGAGCGCGAGGCCGAACCCGCCTCCGCCGGAACGCGGCAATAGATGGGATACTGTTTCCCTTCGACGGTCCGGGCGTAGTAGTCGAACCGGCCGTCGCGATACGGCACCGAAACATCCGTCTGCTGAATGTGGCTCAGCATCTCCGCATACAGCGTGTCGATCAACGGCTGCAGCGGCTCCATCACCGCGGCGGTGTAGGCATTCTCCGCTGCCAAATATTCCAACGTCTCGGGACTTTCTTTCTGGCGCAGCCAGGCATAATCGTCCCGCAAAACATGGCCATGGAGCGGCAGTGTGCGCGAATCTTTACGGGCAACAGGCGGGGTCAATTTCGTCATCGGTCGCATGTACATCCAATATAGTGAGCGACGGCCTACACTGAAAGGTCGGTGATGGTGGGAATCTGAAGGTGTGCGGATTTCATGGAATCAATCGGCTCGACAGGTCCTAACACGCCGACAGCGTAGAATCTTCCAGGGAGTATTGAGTGACTGGAAAAATCCGGCGCAGATGGACAACGTCTTCGGTTGCCCTCTCTAGCTGCATGATCGTCGCAGGATTGCTCAACTTGGAAGCAGCGGCCCAGGCCGGTCCGTCTTCCGAAGCAGCCTCGCAGTTGGTCCAACAGGCGCAGACCCTCCATCTGCCAATCCATGTTTTCAGCCATTCAGATGGCTCGCCCATCGCGGATCTGCAGCCATCCGACCTCAGCCTGACCGTGGATGGCAAGCCGCGCACTTTCCAGCTTTCGCGCCCATGGCAGCGCACAGTCAGCCCCGCGGCCGCTCCGGTGGACCGGCCAGTCGGTGGGATTACCGATACCTCCCCGACTCCAACCGAGGACCGGCCAAACCTGCTCATCATCGTCCCTCTGGCTTCGCCACTGGATCGAAACGATGCCATCAACGAGGCGGTTGTAGCTCTGAAAACAACACCCCCGTCCGGATGGAACATCTCCATCCTCGATGACAGCGGCAATCAGACCGCATATACGCGCCAACTGCCACGGGTCATCACCGAACTGGAAAAGATCGGCGCACAAAGGCCCGCCCCTACCGATCTCGCAACCTGGCGCAGCACCGCTATCCTGGCCATTGCGAGCATGCGCGATCTGCCGGGACGCCGTGTCGTCCTGTCGCTCGGAGATATCTTCCACGAAGTGATGTATCAAGGAGGGAACCCCGTCTACGACAATTTTGAAGCGACCGATGTGTCCACGGCGGCCCGCAATGTTGGCGCTGTGATCTATGCAGCCGAAAGCTCCCACGAAATCAATATCGTTCGGCTGGTGTATCCGCATTACTCCACCGTAGGGTCTGGCCCCTGGATGCTGCTCTCGCAAACAGAGCAGCTGGCTGGCTGGCTTACTAGTCCTGTGTCCGACACCATTCAGAAGATCCGCGGCGACGGCATGGCCGCGTACGATATGGATCTGAATCTGGAGCCGAAGCAGATGGATGGACTGCCGCATCTCCTGTCTGTGACAACGCAGCGGCAAAACGCTATGGTGGATGCCCCAGCCTATTACATCGCGCCCAGCCTCGCCCAACTGCAGGATCTCTCCAGAGTTTCGGAGTCCGTGCGGCAGGCTCTGCAACATCCGCCATCGGATGTCTCCGCGCCGCTCCAACTCGCCACGCAACTTGAATACTTCCCCCATCCCGATGGCAAGACGGGCACACAACTCATCAGCACCGGGCTGTTTTGGACCAAAGACACTCCGCCCCCTCCTCAGCTCGAGATGGCGCAGCAATTGGAGCAGATCAACACCGGGTTCATGATAGGCACCCTCGTCGGTCGAATGGAGTGGTCGTTCGCCGGACCAACGTGGAATACGGCCATGGAGGTACTTCCGGGAACATACAAACTACGAGTGGCCGCCGCCGCCGTAACCGGAAAAATCACGGCTGGATTAACCACGAGCTTCACCGTTGCTCCCCCCGACCGCGATGAAGGTGTCCGGATCAGTTCACTAGTCATCGGCAAAGCGTGCGTATTCTCGCCCCGGCCTGAAACCGGAGCTCAACCGCAGGCCATCGATTATCTTCGCGCAGGCAACTGCACTTTGCAGCTCGATCCCAGCCATTTCTTTTCTCCACAGGACATAGTCTGGACACTGGTTCGCATCACCCCCGTCGGCAAGCTGACGGGCCATCCCTCCAAGGAATGGAAAGGCAGCTTCCTCCTGGTCAACATTCGAGGCTCCAAGCTCGCGGAAGTGCCAATCCGCTGGCTGTCCGCAAGCGATGGTAGCCTGGTCGGTACCACAGCGTTTTCACTCGACAATCCCAAGCTGAAATTGGTGAATGGAGCCTATGCGGTTCTGTTGAAACTGAAGGGCCCCGGCATTGAGCCCGATTACGAGGAGGATGCGCCTTTCCTCCTTTACGGCGCGAATGGAAGCGCGGAAGCTTCGTCTCCTCAACTCGGACACCCGTAGGCCGGATTTTCAAAGAGAGAGAGGTGCCCTTCTCCGGCGAACCTCTATACTTCCAATCTCGGTAATCCGTGTGCGAAAAAACTGCTTTGGATCAGTATTAGCGACAATTCCTTCAATCATTCGATTACTTTCTGCCGACACGAACATCTAACTGAGGGATGATGACCTGCACGAAAAGGTCGGCGATTGTATAAATTTGAAACTGTGCCGCTTTCATAGAATGAGCTCCTGGAAGACAAAGGGCTGGCGATAGCGTGAGGCATTGAGAGACTGTGCGCGTGACACGTAAGCATGGGCAGCACTGGACAGCGCTGTTCGCTTGGATGGCCAGCGGAGTAATCGCCGCGGGGCTATTCTGTGGCCAGGGATATGCCCAGACCGCCACCCCTCAGCCGCTGTTGCCGCAGTTCATTCAACAGGCGCAGACGGTGCACATCCCCATCAACGTCTTCAGCCTCAGCAATATATCACTCGTCAAAGATTTGAAAGCCTCCGATATAACCTTGGATGTCGATGGCAAGCCGCACAGCTTTCAGCTTTCCCGCCCATGGGACCAAACCGTCAGCCCGAAAACTGGGGAAAATTTTCTCAACCTGCTCATAATCCTTCCGTTTGACGGACCGCAGTACCGCGTCGATGCGATCAACGATGCAATCGCCAGTTTGAAAGCGAAGCCGGAGTTGGGCTGGAACATTTCCATCCTGGATGATGGCGGCGACCAGACTCCTTACACACGCGACATGACCACCGTAATTTCCGAACTGGAGAGGATTCGCAGCGAAAATCCTGCCGATACAGACCTCGATAGCTGGCGCCTGACAGCTTCACTCGCCATTGCCAATATGCGCGATCTCCCAGGCCGTCGCGTTGTCATGTCGCTGGGAGATATCTTTCATGAGATGGTTTTTGATGGCGCCACAGTGGTCTATGAAAATTTTGAAGCCCACGATGTCGCGTTTGCCGCCCGCAGCGCCGGCGCCGTGATTTATGCCGCGGATAGCTTTCAGGAAATCGGCCGGCTGCGGGGATTGTTTCCCTTCTACTACACGCTTGGCTTTGGCCCATGGATGCTGCTGACCAGGGACAATCATCTGGAAGGCTGGATCTCCAATTTTGCCGCCGATACCCTCAGTGAGATTCAGCAGGATGGCATGTCCGCCTACGATATAGATATCCACCTCGACCTAAAGCAGATGGATGGGCAGGCCCATGCCGTTTCGCTTACGCCGGGACGACGGGGCATGATTGTGAATGCCCGGTCCTATTACATAGCGCCCGACCTGGCCCAACTGCAGGAGCTCGCCAAAGGCTCTCCCGCTCTGCGGAAAGCTCTTGATTTTCCGCCTTCCGATCCATCCGCGCCGCTCCAACTCGCCACCCAGATGGAGTACTTTCCCCATCCCGACGGCAAGACCGGAACGCAACTAATCAGCACCGGGTTGTTTTGGACCAAAGACACTCCACCCCCTCCTCATCTCGAGATGGCGCAGCAGTTGCGGCAAACCAGCATTGGATATACGTTGACGACTGTCGTCGGCCGCCTGGCTTGGACTTCCCCAGAACCGGTGTGGAATACCGCCGTGGACGTGGCCCCGGGAGCCTATCGACTGAATGTGGCTGCTGCGGACGAAGCGGGGAAAATAACGGCTGGGGTCTCCACTGCTTTCACAGTCGTTCCCACAAACCCCCATGAAACTGTCAGAATTAGTTCGCTGGTTGTCGGCAAATCATGCGTGTTCTCGCCCGAGCAGCCCTCAATCGCCGGTAAGCCCCGCCCGGTCGATTATCTCAGGGCAGGCAACTGCGATGTGCAGCTCAATCCCAGCCATTTCTTTTCTCCGCAGGACATAGTCTGGACGCTGGTTCGCATTACCCCGGTGGGCAAATTTGCAGGCCGTCCCTCCAAGGACTGGCAGGGGAGCTTTCTGCTTTTCGACGAGGCAGGCTCCAAGTTGGCGGAAGAGCCAATCCACTGGCTGACTGCGGAGGATGGAAGTTTTGTCGCCACCACTGCATTTCAACTGGGCGATCCAAAACTCAAGCTGAAGAATGGGAAATATGCTGTAGTGTTAACGCTAAAAGGACCGGGGATTGAGCACAATTACGGAGAAGATGCGCCCTTCCTCGTCTATGGTGCGGACGCCGCAGCGAGCAATGCGCCTGCTCCCGACCAGCGCGGAAAGAAATAGTCGGTTGCGCCACAAAGATCCGCTCCCGAGCCGTTCATTGCGAGAGATCGAGGAAAGGAATCGCAGAACCGAATGAAACTGCGAAAGGGGATGGGTCAGGCGTCCATGGAGAAGCGTTGTTCCGTCCAACGCTCTTCCGTGGAGTGCTGTTCGGCCAACAGGCTGCGCATCCGTAGCCGAGCGGAGAGGACTGTGCATCGGATGTCAGCCTCGGACGTTGCCAGCAATCCTGCGATCCGGCTGGGTTCATAGCCTTCGACGTCTCGCATCAGGAAGCATAACCGTTCCCGCAGCGGCAATTCCCACAGCGCCTCTTCCATATCCGTGCGTCGAACATTTCTGCCATTCAGCCGCTGTCCTCCCGCGGATACGGCCGGCACTGGATCCAGCGACAAGCGCCGGTACAGCTCACTCATCAACGCCTCGTCCAGCATTGCGATGGAAGGCTTCGACTGCTTTGCAAACGATTGAATAAACGTCGACTCAAGGATGCTTTCCGCTTCCCGCTCATCTCCCGTCATATAATAGGCAACCGAGAAAATATGATGACGGTGACTCTCATAAACATCTCGCTGTTCGTCGGAGATGTTATAGCAATGGGCTACCTTGACGATAATAGACTGGGAAATAGTCGCGGCTCGCTGTACCATCATTCCGGCAGAGTTCCTTGACGTGGTGTCGGAAAATATAGGCATCTCTTGGCTGAAAGATATGCAAGCCGGGGGCCACTTGGCTCAGCTCGGATTTCTCGCATACACTCGGTAGGGCCTCAAGTAGCAGCACTTTAGTTTGGCGCTGGAGTGAACCGAATGATTCGATAACATCAATCAGCTATGGAAGTCCAAAAAGCACTCAATCCCCCACCCCGGAAAGTGGAACGCTGATGCCACCCTTTGGCAAATGTGTGCCACATCGATGCCGAAGCGCGACAAATTGGGCGGAATGTATCCACGTGGCTTTTACCCTGATGTCGGCGGTTTTTACATACCGCTGACACGATTTTTCTGGAAGCTGGGTAGCGGAGAAGGTAAATTTCTTTTAGAAATTCCAATGACTCTGGAAACTTCAGCAATCGCTACCGAGCGCTCCTCTTCGTCGCCCCCTGCCGCGGGGCAGATTCTTTTGTTCACGGACGACCGCGCCACCGCCGAGACGGTCACCCAGATGTTGCAGGCTCAGGGTCTGCCCGTGCTCGCTTTCAATTCGCCCGGCAAGGCGATGAAACACCTGACATCCAATTCAGGTTCCAACTTACGAATCGATTTGATTCTGCTCGATACTGGCTCGCATGATAAACAGCTCTTCCTGTGGCTGAAGCAACTGACGGATCCGCTGTTGGACCAACTGGGAATCGAGTGGAACTCCGACCGTGCGGAGATCCCAGTTCTGGTGTTGGCGCATCCCGACCAGGTGCCGCAGGCGCTGCAGGCGTTGCAATTGGGCGCGTACGATTTTATCGCCCGGCCTTTCTCCGCGGAACAGCTTCTGGCCGCGGTCCGCAGAACGCTGGAATATCAACGGTTGCGCGCGCAAAACGAATTGTTCCGGCATCATCTGGAACAACTGATCACGGCGCGGACCGAAATGCTGGAGCACAACATGCAGCAGTTGGAAAGCTCCTATGACGTGACGCTGGAGGCGCTGGGCCATGCGCTGGACTTGAAAGACGCGGAAACCGAAGGCCATTCGAAGCGCGTGACCGCCTACACGCTCGCACTGGGCCGGGCGGTGGGGCTGCGCGAGGCGGAACTTCGGGTCGTCGGACGCGGTGCCTTCCTGCATGATATCGGTAAGATGGCAATCCCGGACGCCATCCTGCGCAAGCCGGCCAAGCTGACGCCCGAGGAGCAGATCATCATGCGCACGCATTGCGAGCGGGGATATCAGATGATCCGCAAGATCCCCTATCTGCAGGAAGCCGCCGAGATCGTCTACTCCCACCAGGAGCACTTCGACGGCTCCGGCTATCCGCGCGGGCTGCGTGGGGAGCAAATCCACATTGGAGCGCGTATCTTCGCCATCGCCGACACATTCGACGCGATCACCTCGAACCGTCCGTACCGCAAGGCCAATACCATGGAGGCCGCGCGCAAGGAAATCCTTCGGTGCGCCGGCGCCCAGTTCGATCCTTCCATCGTCGATGTCTTTGTGGCCACGCCGGATCCCATCTGGCAGGACCTGCGCGAGGGCATCATGCGCGATGGCGCTGCCTTCTCCCCATTCAGCTACACCTTCGGCCAAGTAAAATAAACCGGTCTTACGCCAGGGGTTCCACACCCGCTTCTTTTGCCAAGTCTGCATCCAGGCGACGAGAATGGGTCATGAGGCTTTGACTCCACAGTAGAGGATGGAATTTAGACCATGGCGAAGCTATCGGAAACAGAAATCCAGGAGAAGTTGCCGACTCTTCCAGGATGGAAGTATGAGGCGGGCGCATTGGTACACGAGTACACCTTTGCGGATTTTGCCGCGGCCTTCGCTTTTGTCGTGCGGCTGGCGCTGGCGGCGGAAAAAGCGAATCATCATCCCGATATCGATATCCGCTACAACAAAGTGCGCGTGTCGCTGGTCTCGCATGACTCCGGCGGCGTGACTGGTCGCGATGTTTCGATGGCCGGAGAAATCGGCAAGCTGCACCGCGAATAAACCTACCTCGCCACGGCGAGGATGGAATGTCCGGACGATTGAGGGAACTCTATGCCGATGACGAAGTATGAAGGAATGACGCTCGCCAACAAGGTGATCGTGCTGGAGGAAACCTGGCTGGTGAACTGCGTCTTGCGGGAGTGCGTCATCTTTTATTCAGGCGGCCCGTTTGACGTAGTGAACGCGACGTTCGATCGTTGCGAATGGAAATTTCAGGGCGCGGCACAATTGACATTCTCCCTTATGTCGATGATTGGACTGATCCCGCCCCCGCAGTCCGTCGTTCCCATGCAGTCGCCCAACGAATCTGTGAATTAGACGGGGTAGTGTTCTGCTCGTCGATTCGCCATGTCTCCCCGCGTCGGTGTACGATTCGAGGGTTTGCGCCCGCAGAAAGCAACAGTAGTGTTCGGTCGCCGGACTACTTAGCTCGCAATTACTCCATAAGCCCACCACACCCAGCACCAGCGCCATCCCCGCGAATCCGCCCACCAGCCACGCTGAAAAGCAGTGCAGCATGGCTGCCTGCGTGCCGTCAATCTTCTCGTTCATGGTCGCTTCGTCGGATACTCCCAGGCTCGGATCGATCTGATGCAATGGGTTCACCAGCACCGGCAGCACCGTGCCCGCTTCCTGCCATGTGCGCACCGCCAGACTGAACGAGTGGTCCCGCGTCTGGTTCAGTGGCAAATACTCCGCAGGCCAGGTGTCGACATCGCGCGGGTACTCGCGCACATCGTCCATCACGCCGATAGTTTCCCACGTGGACGGAAGCCCTCCCTCGTCATCGGCGATCCTCTGGCCGACGGCGTCCTGGCCGGGAAAATATTTCAGTCGGGGCCCGGAACCACAGGCAGCGAAACGAGATCGACAGTCGAGGGATCATCCCGCAGTTTCAGATAGAGAGTGGTCCCATTCGGCCGGGGGACGGTCAACGTGTTACCCGCAAATCCCAACGGCACCGCGGTCGGATGAGCAAACTCCTTCGTCGATGCGATGGAATCGATCATGAACAGGTCGTCGCCGGTCAATGTGCAGGGTTGCAGCGGGTCGGAAGGGCATTCCACCTGTTTCAGCGATGGCAGGCGCACCAGGTTGGCCAGCGGCTGCCAATCGCCTGGGACACCTTCGGCGGTGATCGGACGGAAGCGCAGCGGACCGAAGGCGGACCCCCCGAAAGCCTTGGCCGGATCGAGCATGGCCAGCACGGTCTGTGAGTCCTGCAACATCAACGTATTCTGGGCGAGGCTGAGCGTGGTGTCGAAGCCGCCGTCCACGGCAGCCACATCAATTTTTTCATCGCGCGGAAATTGATCGGGAGCTAGCGATTTCAGGAAAAAGGTGAGCCGGCCGTATTGCGGCAGGTCGTTGTCATTGCCCATATGAATGAATGCGGCGTTGCCGGTGGGACTGAGCGCGATGCTCTTGCCAAGGATCTGGACCCGCGGACGGGAGGGCGCGATGGTGACCGGAATGTCGAGAACACGGCCATCCTTCAAGTGGACGTGAGCCACCACCGCAGCCCCTGCAACCAGTGTTTTGGTTTCGGCGAGATTGGTCGCGGTCTTGAGATGCAGTGTCTCTTCCGTGCCGATGTGCTGCAGAGTTCCGGCGTGGAAGATGATTCCCGCCAGTTCCACGGACACCACTTCCTGCAAATGGCTTCCTGTCAGTTCTCCTGCGTCATCACCGGCGTGGAGGATCAATCCACTGACGACAGCAGACGGTGGGTAGACACGCACGGGGATCTTGTCTGGCTTGCTCTGGCCATATTCCGCGACCGAGAGGGTATAGAGGCCTTGGGAAGAATTGCTGGTGGGCAGGTCAACCTGCATGAGCCTGGGAGGAGTCCGCTCCCAATGGGCCTTGACCACCGCGCCCCCGGGCGTGGTGACGCTGACGCTTTTCACGCAGACGACGCTGTCAGCCTCCAAGTGCAGCGTGATTTTGTCCGCGGCGGTGACGGCGTTGGTCTCCGGCGCCACGAAGGTCCAATCCTGGGGCCGCGAGTTGGTGAAGGCAAAGTCAGGACCATCCCAGGAATCAAAACCCCAGTCGCCACGCAATTGGCCTGTCACGCTACCTGTGACGGGCGTGGCCTGCAAGGCGCGCGCGTCCACCACAAAGCCGCCGCGCTCGGCATCGGCAGTGGCGGGGAGTTCGAGAAAGCGACCGGCAGAGTCCTTCACGTGCAGCGAGAGATCATGGGCGTAGCCCGTGGAAAAGACTAGCGGCGCCCCTTCGACGGAAAGCACCAGCGAGGGCCGTTCGAGGCAGAGCAATTCCTCCGGACGCACCGCGCGCAACAGCGGAAAATGGACGGCTGCGACAGGGGGCAGGCTCGCGACCATCACGGACTTGGGATTACTGAAGGAGGGAGGGGTGCTCAACTTCATATCCATGGCGTCGTCGTCGATGATCGACAGGGCAGGGATATAGGCATATTGGGCTGTATGCAAACTTCCCATGATGCGCACCATGTCGACCACCGCGCCGACGTAGGGACTATACGCGCCACCGCCCGCGGCCGAGGATGAGCTCAACTGGTTGATCATGTCGCTGGCTGCTCCGGAAGTAAGCGCGGCCACCATTGACTGGCTTTGGGCATCGTTCAACACGACGTTGTCCGGATCGTTTATCAGGCAGGATTCTTGTTGCTCTGTCGGCAGCTCGAAACAAGCGATATTGATTTTGAGATAGAGGGTCTGGGCAAGGAGTTTCGCGCGCGCTTCGAGGCGGGTCGGATCGGCGGCGGAAATTTTCTTGACCGCATCGACATAGGTATCGAGCCGCGAGCGGGTAAGGTCCGCGGCATAGAGATCCTGGGCCGCGCGCACAAACACTCCGGGCCGAGCCCGTACCGCTGTTCGTACCGTCGTGAAACCGCCGCCCGTGTCCGGGGCCCAGAAGATCAAGGCTTCCAGCGCTCCCTTCGGGACTTCCACATTGACGCCCTCCTTCTGCACCTGTGGCCGCCAGGTTTCCACCTTGGTGAACCAGCCGTCTGGCGGCGGATTCAAGGGACCTCGCAAAAAGACGGGAATCAACAGATAATGGACCGATTCGTTGGCAGGCATGTCTGGATGGAGCCAAATCTTGTCTCCGGCCTGTAGGTTTGGTACTTCGGAAATGGGCAGGCTGGCGCCAGCGCGGGTGATCTTTATCTCCAGCCGCGGGCCAGGAAGATCAAACGGAGCGGTGGTTGCGGCGAAAGCGAAAGACGAAGCCACGCAAAGCAACCCAAAGACGGAAATTCCAACCTCAAGCGATGATCGCCATTTCATACTTCCATTCTATGGAAGTACCGTCAATCCTTCATCCCGCTGAATCGAGTTCGGCACTACAAAATCTGTACCATTCGGGAATAGTTCTGCGATGATGGCAGAGGCGCATCCAAATATTGTGGAGTCGGCGGAATGGAACGGATCGAAAAGCAGGAACTGCTGGACTGCGACGGCTGGTCCGACGCGGATGTTGCCTGCGCGCTGGGGGCCATCGGCCGGGTAAACCTTCTGTATGGCGGACACAGGATGCACAAGCGGTTGTTTCAGCGCGTGTCCTCCCATTTCCAGGGAAAGAAGCTGCAGGTGCTGGAGGTGGCATCGGGGTATGCGGACGTGTTGCAGGCTGCGTCCCTGATGTTGAGGAAGAAAGATATTTCGCTGGAAATCTCGCTGCTGGATCGCTGTGCCCAGCACCTGCCAAAGATGTGCAATTGGCACAAAGATTTGCAGGCGCCCAATTTGATGACCGGCGATGCGCTGGCCATACCGCTGGCGGACAACAGTGTGGATGTGGTTTCCTGCTGCCTGTTTTTCCACCATCTGAGCGTGGAACAGGCGCGTGCGTTTCTGCGGGAGGCTTTGCGCGTCGCTCGCGTCGCCGTGCTCGTCAATGACGTGGAAAGAAAACGCATGAACTATTTTCTGTCCCACCTGTACAGATTCATGGACCCCAGCAAACTATCCCGTCACGATGGACCAACTTCCGTGCGGCAGGCCTATACCCATGCGGAAATGCAGGAATTGTTGCGGGAGACCGGCTGCAAATTTGAGCTGGAGCGCGGCTACCTCTATCGACTGGGCGCGATTGCCTGGAAACAGGAAATGCAAGCGGAGTAATGGCGCCGGAAAGCGAAAACTCAGACCCAAGAACTTCGGCAGCACGGAAGCAGCAGTCGCCAGAACATGCAAAAGCGAGCCTTCACACCCGGTTCGCTTTTGCATGTTCTAGAGGGAGGCGGCGAATGCTCAATTAGTTAGCGGTGGAATGCTTGCCCCGCTTCACCTCAATTTCGTTCACGACCTGCTGGACGTTGGGGATATGCTTGGCCAGTTTTTCGGCTTCACGCTTCTGGGCTGCCGTCTTGACGCTCCCCGACAAGACTACCGCGCCATTTTTCGACTTTACTGAAATGTCCTGATCGTTCAGATTGCGATGCTTCTTGAGTTCCGCTTTGAAGTTGTCCTCGATTGCGTCGTCTGTATCGGAATTGGCTGCCTTGGTTGCGCTGGCGTTGTCCGGCGGTACCACTGCAATTTCGTCTGCGATGGTGTAATTCGGCGCCGCCTGCCTGGCGATCGTTTCCGCCTGACTCTTCTGATCCTCTGCTGGGACGGTTCCGGTCAGCGTGATGACACCCTTGTCGCGATCCTGCGCAACGTGGATGGCGCCGAGATTGTTCTGGGTCAGCGAGTTGTTGACCGCATCCTTCGAATCCGGATAGGCAGGGCTTTTATGGCAGCCCGCGATCATCAATCCGCCCGCCAGACTCGCAATCATACAAGCCTTGACTATTATTCTGCTATTGCCGATACTTCGAATTTTCATTTATTTCTCCTATCGCACTAACATGTAATTAGTTGAAGAAAATGGAATGTATGTTGCTTTCGCGGTGCGAGGTTCACCGACCCATAGAGCAGCAAAAGACGTGGAAAAGTAAATTTTGGAAAAAGCGTTGCGTCGACTCCTCGGAACTCATCCTAATAATCAAAGCACTCCGTTTACCCCCGGGCTGATGGAGCGTTTGCGATCGAACGATTTGCACAAGAGGTGACGATATGAATCAGCCAAAGCAATGCAAACATTCCGGCTGTAACTGCATGACAACGGATGGCAAAGATTACTGCAGCGACCGATGCAGGGATTCGAAGAAAATGACGGAGCTGACGTGCCAATGCAATCATCCTGCTTGCAAAGGCGAAGCTTTAAAAGCTTAGCAGCAGGCAGATCGATGCCGTGCTGTTTAGACGAACGACCTGAGACCCGCTGCAAATGCGGGTCTCAGGTCGTTCCCATACCAGGCCGATTTAGAGTCAGGAAAGCACTGCCCGCGTGCTACATATGTGCGTCAGTCTGAGACGCCGCCTCCTAGCACGCAACCATGGTACTCTGCTTCCGCAACCAAAACCTGCAAGTACTCCGCTGTTTCTTGTCCGTGGGCAATATTCCACTCTGGAAAAGAATCGGCGGCGCGCCTCCAGATTGGGTGCAAGAAAAGAGATCAGGATTGACGCTCGATTGCGACCGCCGCAAATTTCTGCAGGGACTCAGTGCAGCCGGAGTGTTGGAATTTAGCCGGCTTTCTCCATTCGCCCAGGCACTGGCAGCGACCCGGCCCGAAAAATTCGACTACAAACCGGGACGGATTCAGAACGAATACAGTCTCTTCCTTCCCGGCGAACAGGCAGCCCTTGCCTCCCCGCCGATCGTCGCGGACATCACCCGCCAGGGAGTCTCGCTTGCCGCTGGAAGAGGACAGCGTCTGCTGCAGGTGGGAGAATCCGCAGACGGCTGGAAACTGCTTGCAGTTTCCAACTTCAATGGCGCGGACACAGCCGTCTTTGAAAAGCACGTTACGCATCGTGGAACGATTGCCTTTGTGACAAAAGAGCGCGGTGTGATTGCGAACATCCCAAAGATAATCGGCAATTTGGCCAGTGTTCGTCCGCGGCAAACGAATACCACCGGAGGTGTTCGCCTGGAGAGAACGCCGCGCTTTGTTCCCGGGCCGGATGTGCCGGGAAACTTCATCCTCCATTCCGATGAGGACCCGTCGTATGAAAATGTCGCGGCACTTGGAGAGGAATACATAGGATGGACCTTTGCCGGCAATGAACAGGCTGGCCCGCTGAAATCCGTGTTCTTGGATCCTGCCGGAAAAAGCCGTGAATGGCGTGCGAGCGATGAAACCGCGTGGGCGCCCGACACGGTGGGAAGAATCTTCGACCCTACGGCGAGATTGCCAGAGGACAATCCGCAGCTATACGAGTATGTCCCGGGGTACAGCAAGCGCACACTGCTCGCCGGCTATCTTCCAGTGGCCGATGTTGGCGTCTGGAATCCGCGGTATAAAGCTGGCTATGAATGCATTGTCCTTGTCACTCCGGGCGAGGATGGCAAACTGATGGGTCGTGTTCGCTACACAGTTGCAGCGGACGAAGACAATCCGGCGGAAGCGGCAAGCCATGAAAGCGATCGATATATCAACGGATCTGCCGCGGAGTTCTACGCCGCACTGGCAGGCATCTGGAATCATTGGCACGACTTCTATGAAACGTCCATGCCAGTTGAAATTCCCGATGAGTGGCTGCTGAACGCCGCGCGCGCCGGAATCACGCTTTCGCGCGCAAGTTATCGCGGCCTCAGGCCGACCTACCAGATCGGCGAAGGAGCGTACACCAAAATTCCAGAGCGTAGCCACGCGTTGTTCCCCGTAGCGCATTACGAATTTGTGTGGGCTCAGCAATTGTGGAATCTGACACCCGAAGTCGAGTCCTACTTCCAGTTCTACCTGGACCACTACATTCTTCCCGACGGTAACTTCCTTTACAACACGCAGGACCAAGTCGAGGCACCTCTAAACGCCGGTGTATTCCTTGCAAACTCCGCGCGAGCGTATGACTATACCGGCGATTTGACTTCGTTTTCCGCCCGCCTGCCTATCCTGGAGCGCATGTTGGCCTACGTGCTGGCCCGATACGAATACAGCAAACGGAATTTCCCGCCCGAGAATCCGCGTCACGGTTTAATCTGGGGATCTCCCGAGGCGGATCTGGGCGATCCCCAGAACGATTTCCCACAGTCGCATCCGTATTTTTTCCAGAATGCCACCTGGACCTGGCGAGGGCTGGTCGAACATGCGCGCTGCCTGCATCGGGTGGCAAGAGAGCACAACCGCGCCGACTGCCAGGTACTCGGGGACCGCTATGCGGCCATTGCCGAGGAGATGCGCGGCCTGATCCAACGCTCGCTCGACGCCACACTTTCCATGTGCTCACCGGAGATGAAGAAATCCGGGATCACACCCTTTACGCCGGACGACACGCATCATGATCCACGCGCACTTGGTAGCTATGAGAATCATCGCTTCATGATGGATTGGTTCACGGCGGACTGGGGAAATGAAGTGCTGGACCTGGGGCATCTGCGCCACCGCGAGTTGGCAGGTATGCAGATCATGGGATTGCACACCGACGGCGCCGTTGAGCGCACGTCCAACTTTATGGCGCATGGCACGCTCGCCGTCCGCATCCGGCAGGAAGACTACCGGCCTTTTTTGCTGACACTGTACGCGCTGACCTGCTATGCGGCGGATTCCGGCAATCGCTACTCTCCGGAAGATGCGTGGATCCCAGGCGGAACGCCCATGCAAGGCGGGGCCTATGCCTGGTCGGCGGTGGTGAATAGTGTCCTGCAGCCCACCATGGGCCTGCGCTGGCTGCTTTGCTATGAGGAGAGCAACGCCGATGCGTGCCATCTGCAAAAAGCTGCGCCAAAGCATTGGTTCGCAGCCGGAGAGCGCATCCGGGTAGGCAACTGTCCGACTCGCTTTGGCCGCCTCGGCTGGTCAACCATCGCTCACAGCGATCGGTCGTGGGAAGTTCAGATTGATTTCGACTCCAGTTTTTCCGGCGACCTGCTGATTCACATTCATCCGCCCGACGGCGAGCCGCTGCGGCACACCTCGTCGGGCACGCTTTCCGGCAATGCGATTCACTTCAAACGAGAAGAATTGCAGGACAGGAAACAGCTCGTACTTCAGGTGAGCTAAAAAGCCGCGCGAGTAATCTCCGGAATCGATCTAAAAGCCCATCGTGTCGTCTGCCGAAGGACCATACGTCCCCGGCAGCGGCACATCATTCAGCCGCAAATACACTCCCAGCTGCGCGCGATGATGGACCAGGTGGTTCAGGAACAACCCGCGATAGGTCAGCCAGCGTGACTCGTCCATGATCGGTTTACCCTTGAATGTGAACTTCCACTTTTTCTGCCAGTCCTCGTCGCTGGTGCCCATTATGGCCGCGCGCGCCTGCTGCGCCGCTGAATCGAAGTCGGCCAGCAACTGCTGCCGCGACTCCATGACAAGGGGCGGGTGTTTTTGCTCCGTCACTTCCATTCCGGGCAGTTCGACAATATACTTCGCAAATTCCGGTAGCCGTGCCGTGTGCGCCGCGAGCTTGCCCATGGGCATCGACTTTTCATGCGGCTTATACTCCTGCTTCCCTTCCGGCACGCGTTCCAGAATGGCGCGGGTCTTCTTCATCTCAAACTCGAATTCCGGTAACAGCATCTGGCTTATTTCCATGTTGATCTCCTCTAAGACAAGTTACGGTGATGGCTGACAATGATGACTAAGAAGATTCGACACTTCTGTCGAGCGATGCTTTTTAATTCAGTCGGTGCACGGACCGGTCTCAGGCCACACTCCGAGCATATTTCTCCACGGTCCTACCGTCTGGTTTTCGTGATTTCCGGGCGCAAGGACATCTCCGATTCCTCGTCGAACGGCTCCCCCGCGGCGCCCGTTTCCGGTTTTATCTCCTTCAGGTGATGGAGTGACAGCGAATTTTTCAGGATGGCAAAGGCATCCTCCGGAGTGTCCGCAAAATGGAGCAGATTCAAATCGTCGGGAGCGATGGTTCCCTTTTGCACCAACGCGTCCAGGTTGATGATCTCGTTCCAATACTGCGGCCCATAGACGACAATCGTCATTTCCTTGGCGAGCTTGCGGGTCTGCGTCAGCGTAAGCAATTCGAACATTTCGTCGAGAGTGCCGAATCCTCCGGGAAACACGACCAGGGCCTTGGCCAGATAGGCGAACCAGAATTTGCGCATGAAGAAGTAATGAAATTCCAGGCTGAGCGACGGTGAGACATAGGGATTGGGCGCCTGCTCAAACGGCAGCCGTATGTTGAGGCCAATGGTTTTGCCGCCGGCCTCGCTGGCTCCGCGGTTGGCCGCCTCCATGATTCCGGGGCCTCCTCCGGATGTGACCACAAAGCGATGGCGCCTGGATCGCAGGGTCATGGACCATTCGGTGAGCAGATACGCGAGCTTGCGCGCATCTTCGTAATACCGGGCCATCTCCACCGCGGCTTCGGCGCGGGCGCGGCGCAGTTGGCTGACGTCTCCGCTGGCCAGTTCTTCCGGCGTGGCTGGCTGCTCTTCGATTGCAGCTGGTTTCAGCGAGCCGGAGGCATCCAGCAATTCCAGACTGCGAGATGCTTCATCCAGCGCGCGAAAACGCGCGGACCCAAAGAACACAACCGTGTCCTGAATCCTTTCCCGGCGAAAATGCGCCAGCGGCTTAATGTATTCCGCGAGGATGCGCAAAATGCGGCCGTCGGGGCTGTTGACAAAGGAGGTGTCCTCATAGGAAAGCACTGGCAGATTGTTGTTGGTCATCGATGGCCTCGTTTGGTAAGTAGGGCGCTGGCGGCGAAAGATTGGGTCCAGATCAAGGTCGAGACTCGTTGTAGTGGATGATCTCAGACACGCCAATCCATATGTCCAGCAAACCCAGGCCGGAAACGAGCCCACGCGCGAAGCCGGCAGACATTAGCCGTCCGAAGGGGGAGAAGGTCAGCAAAAAGTGATTCTCGTTCCAGTACCGGGTCCATGGCAGCAGAAATACAAGCAGGCCCACGTAGAAGCAAAATACGACCAGGATGACGATGGACAGCCGTTGCAGCCATAGGGGAGCGGACAGGTTCGAGCGGTCTGGCGGCTGGGGCAACGTGGATGGCTCGGATTGTAAAGATTCAGATGGAAACAAGTCCTGTTGTTGAGACATTCTTCAATTGACCCAGCCAGCCAAGTTGGCAAAGCGACGTTTCTCGATTTTAGACGGAGGCAGGCACGGCATTCCGCTTGGGCCGGCGATTGGCCTGCAAAATCTTCTTGCGCAGGCGCAGACTCTTCGGCGTGACCTCCACCAATTCATCTTCATTGATAAACTCAATTGCCTGCTCCAGATTTTGCGGCTTGAAGGGCACCAGCCGGATTGCATCGTCGGCGGAAGAGGCTCGCATGTTCGTCAGCTTCTTCTCGCGGACCGCATTCACGTCCAGATCGTTATCGCGCGAGTGCTCGCCGACGATAATCCCCTCATACACTTCATTACCCGGCCCAAGGAACAGAACACCGCGCTCCTGCAATCCGTCAAGCGCGTAGGTCGTCGTTGTTCCGGCGCGATCGGCGATCAAGGCGCCCGTCGTTCGCTGAGGAATGTCTCCCTGATGCGGCATATAGCCGTCGAACAAGGAGTTCATGACAATGGTGCCGCGCGTTTCCGTAAGCATTTCACTGCGCAGTCCAATCAGGCCGCGGCTGGGAATGCGAAACTCCAGCCGAACGCGCCCATAGCCGTGGTTATGCATCTTCACCATCTCGGCCTTGCGCGGTCCCAAGCGCTCCATCACGACGCCAACGAAATTTTCCGGAATGTCTACTGTCAGCAATTCGACTGGCTCCATCAATTTTCCATCGACGACTCGGGTCACGATTTCCGGGCGCCCGACCATCAGTTCAAATCCTTCGCGGCGCATCATTTCAATCAAAATTGCAAGCTGCAGTTCGCCACGTCCCAGAACTTTGAAGTTGTCGGCGTTGCCCGCATCTTCCACTCGAATCGATACATTTGTCAGCAGCTCTTTTTCCAGGCGCTCGCGCAAATTGCGGGAGGTGACGTATTGCCCTTCTCGACCCGCAAACGGAGAATTGTTGACGAAAAACTGCATCGCAATGGTCGGTTCATCAATGGAAATGGTCGGCAACGGTGTCGGCGTTTCCAGGCTGGTGATGGTTTCGCCAATTGTGATGCCACTGACGCCGGCAACCGCGACGATATCGCCCAGGGTCGTTTGCTCAATATCGACGCGCTTGAGTCCAGAGAAGCTGAAGAGCTTGGTGATCTTCGTCTTTTCCAGCGATCCATCGCGCTTGGAAATAGCCACCTCGTCGCCGGTGTGCAGCGTGCCGTTAAAGACGCGCGCAATCGCCAGCCGCCCAAGATAGTCGGAATAATCGAGATTCGTGACCAGGATTTGTAGCGGTCCCTCTGGATCTCCCGTGGCCGGTGGAATGGTGGACACGATGCTTTCAAACAGCGGCTGCAGATTGATGCCGGGAACTTTTGCGTCCGTGGACGCGGTGCCGAGCTTGGCATTGGTGTAGAGCACGGGAAAATCCAGCTGATCTTCGCCTGCATCGAGATCGATGAACAGGTCATACACCTCGTTCAATACTTCCTGCGGGCGCGCATCCGGGCGATCGATTTTATTGATAACGAGGATGGGAGGCAGTTTCGCTTCCAGCGCCTTCGACAACACATAACGGGTCTGCGGCAACGGGCCTTCACTGGCGTCGACCAGCAACATCACTCCGTCCACCATCTTCAGCGCGCGCTCCACCTCGCCGCCAAAATCGGCGTGGCCGGGTGTATCCACAATGTTGATCTTAGCGTCGTGGAAAACGATGGCAGTGTTCTTCGCCAGAATCGTGATGCCGCGTTCACGCTCCAGATCGTTTGAGTCCATGACGCGTTCCGCGACGGCCTCATTGGAGCGGAAGGTACCGCTTTGACGGAGCATGGCATCGACAAGAGTGGTCTTGCCGTGATCGACGTGGGCAATGATGGCGATATTACGGATGACGGACGACACGATAAATGAAATTTCCTGTCCTGGTATGTAGATAGGCTGGGTGATGCCGGTAGCAAGCCAACAGCGCAGGTCCTCGCAGACTGCGGGAACCATCCTGATCTCCCTACCAGTTTACCGCATGGCGGATGCGGAGACCGTTGTTAGTGCGTGAAGAAGACGATGGCCGGAGAGAACCCGATGCATCTAAATCGGACCGCCAGCGGCAGGCAGCACCTCAAAGGGTCGCATCATTTCATTGTCTTCATGCTCCAAAATGTGACAATGCCACACATAGCGGCCGGCATAGCCCTGAAATGGAACGATGATGCGCGTCACCATACCGGGATCGGTGCGCGCCGTATCTTTCCATCCCAACTCGCCGGGATCGGGAGGAACTGCCGGGCCGGTATAGCGCACCGTGTTGTTTGAAAAATAGTTAAAGGTATCGAAGGGTCGCCGATCCAGAATTTGAAAGCGCACCAGGTGCAGATGGATGGGATGCGAATCCTCCGTCAGGTTGATCAGTTCCCAAATCTCGGTCGTATTCAGCACAGGCTTTTCGGTAATGGGCATGTGCCACGGAGTATTGTTCAGCAGCATTCCCATTGAGCGATCTTCGGGGTCCAGGTTCTCGTCGAGCGTCAACCGCCGGGTCCGGACCGCTTCGCTTTCCTGCAAGCGCGGGATCGGATGGAGCACCGATGGCAGACTGCTTTCGTCTTGCACAGGTACACGACCCACATGAAACTGCAGGATGGAAAATGCATCGCTGCGCAGCTCCACTTTCTCACCTTTCATCTGGCTGAAGTCGATGATGATATCGGCGCGTTCCGCAGGTGCCAGCGGCAATCGCGTCCGAGCAACCGGCGCGGCCAGCAAGCCCTGGTCGGAAGCGATCTGGTGAAAAGCCGCCTTGTTCTCCAGCGAAAAGCGATAGAAGCGGCCATTCGATCCATTCATCAGGCGGAAGCGGTACTTGCGCGGTTCGACATCCAGATACGGCAGCAGCTTTCCGTTCACCAGAATTGCGTTGCCAAAGACCTCCGGGACCCATGGCGACGCGGGATCGGGCGAGACCGGATAGTACAGCTGGCCATCCGTCCGCAATAGGCGATCGCAGATCAGCAACGGAACTTCATACTTCCCTTTGGGCAGGTTGAGCCGCTCCTCCACATCATCCCGGACGATGAAAAAACCCTGCATCCCGGCATAAATATTCAGCCGGTTAATCCCCATCGAGTGGTCGTGACAAAAAAGCAATGCCGCGTCCTGCCGCGCCGGATAGAAACATGTCTGCGTCTTGCCGGGTACCACCCAATCCTCGGGATAGCCGTCGCTCGCCGCGGGCGTTCGGCCACCATGCAGATGAATGACGCTTCGCCCCTCGGGCACGCTCTTTCCTGCGCCGTGGAGGGTATGATCAATCGGCAAGAAATGATGAGAGGGAAGATTGTTTTTCCAGTTCACCTGCATCGCATGACCACTTTTCGTTTCCAGTGTCACGCCGGGGAACGCACCTCCCAACGTCCACATGCGCGTGGCGGGCAGATCACGATGGACTTTCACGCGGGCTTCGTGGATGTCAATGTCATAGCGCGGAATCCGCGCGCTAGTATCCTCCGGATCGGGAAGCGTTCCGGATGGCACTGCAATTTGCGGAATCACCACCGGATCCACAAAAGGAGCCAGTGTACTGGGATCAAGCAATGGCGCGACCTGGGCCTCCCTGTGCTGCGTCTTCAAGGCCACGCCTGCGAGCGTGAAACTGCTGCCCTTCAGGAAATTGCGCCGTGTAATCAGAGTGGTGTGCCTTCCCGTTGTGCAGCTGCATTGGAGCCCAAGAAATTAGGGGTGATTCCGCCGTGCACTTGTCTCTACCTCTCCGCTGGACGGATTCAAGATCAATACGTCACGGCGAGGAGGCTGGGTGAAATTGAACATGCCGTTCAACGGCCCGGCGATAGCGTCAAACGAGCCAGCCCCGATGCGCTGACCACCCAGCCAGTTATCCTCCACAAACCGGATGACGGAGGTTTGATCGGTCAATGCGTGATCGACAAAATTTCGCCGTGCATAGGGTGAAATGACCAGCATTGGAAGACGCGGCCCATACCCGCATCGCCCTTGAGCATGTGGCGTCTTCGGTCCAGCCAGCGCGTTGTCTGTTCCCGCTCCGCATTGCCCATTGCCAGTCAGCATGTCGGAAGGAGTTGTCGACTGGTTCACGATTGGACCCATCTGGTGGTCATACCAGCCGTCGGAATCATCGTAGGCGATGATGACCGCGGTCGAACTCCACTGCGGCTGATCTTGCAGAAAATCCATGACGTGGACAACAAACGCCTGCTCATCGATCGGGTCGGAGTTTCCGGCGTGAGCATCCTGATACGCGGGCGCCTTCAAAAAACTGACTGCCGGCATATTGCCCGCGCGTACGGCTGCATAAAAGTCATCGATGTCATACTGATGGTTGGCCGCATCGCCGACGTGCCCAATCATCTGTGTGGAGGTCGGCCGAAGATGTTTTGGATTGGCGGTCGAAAGATAGTACTGGAATGGTTCGTGGTGTGGAGAATAATCACGCGACCTCACCTTCGTGATATCGGAGGTATGCGAGCGGGCGCAACCCGTAGTCCCATTCGGGTCAGTTTTGCTCAGATCGAAACCGCCCTCAAACCAGCCCCAGGTGATTCCAGCGTGGTTCAGCAGATTGCCAATATTTTGTCCGCTGAACTGAACTAACGCGCCGGTCGTGGTGGAGCATACATCGCCAATCGGATCGGGATCGCTAATGAGTGTGCGTGTTCCGTTCCCGCCATCAATCACTTTTCCGCCCGCATTGATCTCATCCGAGACACCGTTGGTCTGGCCGGAGATCAAATTGATTGCACCCGGCGTGGAGGGTCCAAAATTCGTATTGAAGGAATTGTCATTCAGCGCATAGTACTGCGCATAATTCCAAAGGGCGGTCACGGTGTTGCCGTCGAAATAGCCCATCACCAGGCCATTCGCGTGGCTCCTTATGGGCGAGCCGCGTCTACCGGTGTATTCCGGGAAGGAATCCATCAATCCGGCATGGAAGGCCTCCTGTTCCGGCGTATAACCGTGGTCCTGGTCGGCGGTCGCGGCTTGTGAGCGATCCAGCCGGAAAGGATTCACCGCCTGAGCGCCATTGCCGGAAGCGTTCAGAAAGTTTGGATTGCGGCGCAGCAGCGCATCTGTATATCCATTCACGGTCGGGGTATCGGGCACAGCGACAAAGCGGGGCTCTCCCTTGGGATTCAAGGCATGCGGATACGTCCCAAAATAGTGGTCGAAGGAGATGTTCTCGTCGAAAATAACGACCAGATGCTTGATCGGCGTCGCGGTCGCGGCACCACTTTGCTGTGCGTTGGACACTGCAGGAATAGCAAATTGACCCACCACAAGCAACACCGCCAAAGACGTTGCTGCTAACTTCTGCATTTCATTTTTCCTCCAGGATCAGGCATTTCCGGGTAGATGAACGGAAACGACGAAATCGACGTGTTCCACCCAACTACGGTCGCCGCAATTATTCCACAGTCACAGATTTCGCTAGGTTGCGCGGCTGGTCCACGTCGCAGCCGCGGCGCACGGCGATGTAATACGCCAGCAATTGCAGCGGAATCACTTCAATAATAGGAAGGAGCAGTTCTGGAGCAGGCGGAATGTACACGACGTGATCGACAAATTGCCCGATTTCCTGATCGCCTTCGACCGCCACGGCGATCACCTGTCCGGACCGCGCGGTAACCTCCTGAATATTGGAAAGCGTCTTTTCATAGCGCAGCCTCGATGTGGGATCGTGGGCATCTCTTGTCGCCAGCACCACGACGGGCAAGGTTCCGTCGATCAACGCATTCGGCCCATGCTTCATTTCACCCGCCGGATAACCCTCGGCATGGATGTAAGAAATCTCCTTGAGTTTCAGCGCGCCTTCCAGCGCAATGGGATAGTGAATGCCGCGACCCAGGAACAAGAAGTCGCTGGCGTTGGAATATATTTTCGCCAGGGATTCGCAAGGCGCAGCGCATTGCTTCAAAAGATCGCTAATTTTATTGGGGATGCGCGTCAACTCTTCGACCAGCGTCAGACTCTCTGCCGCATCGACGGTTCCACGCTGCTGCGCCAGATAAAGAGCCAGAATAAACAGCGCGGTGAGCTGCGCGGTGAATGCTTTGGTGGATGCGACGCCGATCTCCGGTCCCGCGTGGGTGTAGATGGAGCCATTCGCTTCGCGCGCAATCATGGCGCCCACAACATTGCAGATGGCGAGCGTCTTCGAACCCTTCGACGCAATTTCACGTTGGGCGGCAATGGTGTCGGCGGTCTCACCGGACTGTGTGATCAGCAGACCGATCGCCTTGGGATCGGCAATGGGATCGCGATAGCGATACTCGCTGGCATAGTCCACTTCGACGGGCATTCGCGCCAGCCGCTCGATCATATATTTGCCAACCAGGCCCGCGTGCCAGCTGGTACCGCAGGCGGCGATATTGATTTTTGTCGCCGCGCGAAATTCAGATTCTGGAATCTGCATTTCGTCCAGAAAAACTTTGCCGGTATCGAAAGAAACTCTTCCCAAGGTGGTATCGCGGACCGCTCTTCCCTGCTCAAAAATCTCTTTCAGCATGAAGTGCTTGTAGCCGCCCTTTTCCGCCTGGATCGGGTCCCACAGAATGTTCTGTACTTTTCGCTCTACGGGATTGCCGTCGAAGTCCGTCAGCGTGACGCCATCGGGTGTCAGGATGGCCATGTCGCCGTCCGCTAGAAAATAGAGCTTGCGCGTGTGGTGCAGGATTCCGGGAACGTCGGAAGCCATGAAGTATTCGCCCTCTCCCAGGCCGACAACCGCTGGCGGTCCGCTGCGCGCCGCGACGATCCTTTGCGGAAAGTCGGCGGAAAGTACGCCGATGGCGAAAGCTCCCGTCAGGTGACGAACGGCGCGGCGCACCGCCTCCTCCAGTGGAATGGAATGACCGGCTTTTTCCCCTGTCGTCAGTTCCGATTCAATCAGGTGCGCGATGATTTCTGTGTCCGTTTCCGTCACAAACTTGTGACCCTGCGCCGCCAGCACATGCTTCAGTTCCAGATAATTTTCGACTATGCCGTTATGCACCACCACCAGTCTCCCGGTGCAGTCGCGGTGCGGATGCGCATTTTCCTCGGTTGGGCGGCCATGCGTGGCCCATCGCGTATGGCCAATGCCGTAGGTTCCATGCACCGGCTGCTGGCGCAATACTTCTTCCAGATTTTTCAGTTTTCCCGGCGCGCGGCGCAGCTCCAGACCGTTGGGACCACCGGCAACGGCGATCCCGGCGGAGTCATAGCCGCGATATTCCAGTCGTCGAAGCCCCTCGAGAATGACCGGTACAGGATCTTTGCTGCCCACATACCCGACAATGCCGCACATAGTTTCCTCATTGTACGTAGGAGTTTGCTTTTTGAATCCGTAGACTCGTTACGATTGTCGGTCAGAGGTATCCCATTTGCCGATTTGGGCTGCAATGTTTTCTGGAATATCCGCGAGTTTCGACACGTCACCGCGCCGGTGATCCGTGCGACCATTGGCAAAAAAAATTGCCGCTCACGGTTCCAGCCGGTAAGTGTACTCTTCAATCACGGGGTTCACGAGCACTTCCCGGGCAATGCGCTCCACTTCTCGCTGCGCCTCCGGCAACGCCAGTGAATCGTCGAGCGTGAGCAGGAAATACTTGCCCTGGCGGACATCTTCAACGCCGCGATATTGCATCTTTCGAAGAGCTCCGTGGATGGTCTGCCCCTGGGGGTCCAGCACGGTCTTGCGAAGCATCACATAGACATGGGCCTTCATCGTAGCTGATTATACGTAGATGGCCCGCCGATTTCCCACAGGCAATTGACAACAAGGAAAAATGGATGACGAATTATCTGGAACTTCCCGCTGGAGAAAAAGCTCCGGAAGTAATCAATGCGGTGATTGAGATTCCGTATGAGGGTGTGAACAAGTACGAATACGACAAGAAACTCCACGTCTTCCGGCTGGACCGCAATTTACATTCACCGGTGCATTATCCGGGAGACTACGGATTCATCCCCAGCACGCTGAGCGAGGACGGCGATCCACTGGACGTGCTGGTGCTAGTCGATTCGCCCAGTTTCTCCGGATGCGTGATGGCGGTTCGTCCCATTGGTCTGCTGCTCATGCTGGACCAGGGGGTTCCGGATGAGAAGGTGCTGTCCGTGGGCCGCAGCAATCCCCGTTACGCCGATGTTTGGAATTACACCGAGATTTATCCGCATATGCTGCGCGAGATTACGCACTTTTTTGCAATTTATAAAGATCTGGAAGGAAAGCGCGTCGAGGTGAAGGGCTGGCACGACGCTTCGCGAGCACGGGAAGCGATCACCGCCTCCATGCAGCGCTACGAGGACGCCAGGGCTGCGAAACAGGCTGTGGAAGAGGAAGCGAAGAAAACCGTCCTGGTGCCACGATAGCTGCTGTCTCACATGGGATGGATTGCCGGTCGCTGAAAATCCGCTGCACTAATCCTTCGTTGCAGTCTCCGGGGTGGAGCTGGTCTCGGCGATTGAGCTGTCAGCCGGTACGTTGACGCTTTGCGGCCCGCTCAACGGGCTCGGCAGCGGCGTGGATTGCGATACATCGCCCGGGCGATCCAATCCTTCGTACACGATCCGAATGCTGGAGCCAAAGCGTTTGTACTCTCCGTACTTGACGATTTCTCTCAGATGCAGGTCGTTGGGCAGGCATTTCTTGCAGTCCTGAAAGTGCAGGATGCCTTCCGCCTTGGTATAGACCGGAAACCAGTATTTCCCGTCGATCTGCTGGCGATACGTGGTGAACGGGATAGAAAGATCTTCCTGGCCCATCCGGGTGTCATCGGGGATGTTCTTTCCATTCGTCACAATGATCTGAAAGTCCGTGGCGTCGACCCAGATGCGCCCTTCAAAATAACGCTGATTCTTCTCCATGTGCTTGGGAGCCACATCAAAAACATACGTCCCCGCTTGGTCAACCCGCTGTTTGCCAACGTAGGTCAGCTGGTACTGGCCGACATCTTCCGTGGTAAGTGTAAACGGAAGCCGATGCTCAATGTCATCGAAATCCGCCGGGCTCAGGGCGGCGCGGGTCAGCGTATTGTCCGGCGCGTACACGACCCTTTCCTGCTTGCGGCCGGAGGTGTTGAACACAATGTCATCGACCTGGAGATATTCTCCGTCAATGCTGCCATTGTCATCGAGTGTGTCGAGCTTGACGGTGCGGCGATAGGTGTAGTCGTCGAGAGCGCGCTTGAATTGGCTTTCCTTGGCGGCGAAACGGTCGATGATCTGTTGCGGCTTGATGCCGACCGGTCGCGATGTGTCGAGCGGACCAAAGCCGGAGTCGAGCGGCGCCGGGGTAAATCCTTGCGCCCCGTTGAGCTCGGGGGTTGGAGATTGCGGTCGGGGCTGGGCCAGCGCAGGCATCCCCATTCCCATCAAGATGCATACAAGAATGAAGCTTAGAATCGTGAACGATCCCCCAAAAGCACGCAGACTTGTCCCAGTCAAAAGCAATTTGGACCGCTTGGCCTCGTAAAGTTTTGCAGTAGAGGAATGCATAGAATCACAACTGACCTCGGCGTGGTTAGCAAGGTGACCGCCGCGCCTTACAGTATCCAACATAGACGACAGCCACCGTACCAATAGATGCTTTCCGTTCCAGCCGGGTTACCAAGGTGTATCAGTAGTCAATAGTTGGCCGGAAGGCGCCTCTTTCCTACCCTTGCTCCACAATATTTCCATCTCAGCAGTGTTGCCAGTCAGAGTAGGATGCGGGCAGGAGGGCTCGATGGCGTTTGGCGGCAGATCCAATCGGTCAAAACAAGCTGGACCGCGGCAGCGAGAGCCGCTCGATGCTGCCGCGCTGTACGAGTACGCCGTGCGCAGTCTCGGCAGCAAGATGCGCACTGTCGCGGAGCTCAAACGATTGTTGCGCAGACGCGTGGAACCCGAGGAATCTGGTGATGCCAAGGTGGATGCGGTCCTGATCCGGCTGAAAGAGCACCGCTATCTGGACGACACTCGCTATGCCGTCGACTACACCCGGATGCGCACAGAAAATGAACGCTTTGGGCGCCGTCGCGTACAACAGGACCTGATCCAGCGGGGCGTCCATGGCGACATCATCGGCAAAACCCTGGACGCCGCCTACGCGGAATTGCCGGAGCCCGAGCTGGCCCGCCGCTACATCGAGCGGAAACGCCTGCGCAAGCCCACGAATGAAAAGGAAACCGCCCGCATCGTTCGCTCCATGGTGCGCGCCGGGTTCTCCATCGGCACCATCTTCGCCCTGTTGAAAGACTGGAAGGTAGAGGAGACATCGCTCGAAGCTGTGGCCGAAATCGATCTGGACGCGCCGGAATAGCGCGGTTCCAGCAATATCTCATTCCCAAAAAATGAAGCGAGTCATTCTGAGCGGAGCGAAGAATCCAGAGGTCGAGGGCAGCGAGGCAAAGCATTGTCATCCTGACTGAAGTGGCGCCCGGCTGCCCAATATCTACCCGCGTTGGGTGCGGGGAGATATGGGAAGGTCGGCATTGCTAAACTCAAAGGGTATGCAAAGTTCGCCCAAATTCAAGTCCGGTGCTGCAATCCGCGAGATGTTCCTTGAGTTCTTTGAAAGCAAAGGGCACACCCGCGTCCACTCCTCTTCCCTGGTCCCGCACAACGATCCCACACTGCTATTCACCAACGCCGGCATGAACCAGTTCAAGGATGTTTTTCTCGGCCTGGAAAAGCGGCCCTACTCGCGCGCGACCACCGCGCAGAAATGCGTCCGCGCCGGCGGCAAGCACAACGATCTGGAAAATGTCGGCTTCACCCGCCGTCACCATACTTTTTTCGAGATGCTCGGCAACTTCAGCTTTGGCGACTACTTCAAGCGCGACGCCATCGCCTACGCTTGGGAGCTGGTGACCTCCGACCAGTGGTTCGGCCTGCCGAAGGACAAGCTCTACGTGACCATCTTCAAGGGCGAAAAGGGTGTCGCCCGCGATGACGAGGCCTACCAGTTCTGGCTCGACGTCGGCGTCGAGAAAGACCGCATTTTCGAGATGGGCATGAAGGACAATTTCTGGCAGATGGGCGACACTGGCCCCTGCGGCCCCTGCAGCGAAATCTATTACGACATGGGTCAGGCCGCCTCTGAGACACCGGACAAAGATTTACCCTTCGGTGAAGACGACGCCCGCTATGTCGAAATCTGGAATCTGGTCTTCATGCAGTTCGACCGCAGCCTCAAGTATCGAGAGACTTTCTCAAATGAATTTGAACTAAACAAGCCGTTTGAAAAACTAGAGGTAACCGGATACGTCCTGACACCACTGCCCAAACCCTGCGTCGATACCGGCGCAGGCCTCGAACGCATCGCCGCAGTGCTGCAAGGCAAGTTGTCAAATTTCGAGACCGACTTATTCATGCCGCTGATTAGAGAAGCCGCAAAACTCACCGGCCTCGCGAATCCATCGGACAATGGCACTGTATCTGGGCACGACTTCAGTCGTAGTGATTCGGACACGAGCACTGTATCAGGGCACGACTTCAGTCGTAGTGATTCGGACACGAGCACTGTATCAGGGCACGACTTCAGTCGTGCCAAAGAGTCTCCCAAAAAAGGCAGGGCTTCAGCCCCTGCGGGAATCGATGCACTGGTCAACAACGCCAGCCTCCGCATCATCGCCGATCACGCGCGCGCAGCGACCTTTCTTATTTCCGATGGCGTGCTTCCTGCAAACGAAGGACGCGGCTATGTCCTGCGCAAAATTCTCCGTCGCGGCATTCGGCACGGCCGATTACTCGGCCAGGAAAAGCCCTTCATGTATCAAATGGTCTACGCCGTCCGCGATGACATGCAGAATGCCTATCCGGAACTGAAGGACAGCGCAGACCGCGTGTCGAAAGTAGTGCTGGCAGAAGAGCAGCAGTTTGCACGCGTGCTTTCCCTTGCCCTCTCGGAAATGGAAGATGCATTAAAAATCGAACAGCGCATAAGCCAATCACGCATTCTTCAGGCGCTGCATGAAGTCGAGAAGGACAAGCCTGGCGTTAGCAAGTTCATTCAGAGCAAAATGGCTGAGTACGAAACTCCGTCACTTGAACAGCTACTGGATTGGTTCACGCAGTTCTACGGTAAGACCCTTGGACCAATCCTTTGGCAAGATCTTCGCCCAAAATTGGAAGCGGGACGTGTTTTCCGAGGTAAGACTGCTTTCCACCTGTACGAAACCTACGGACTGCCGCTCGACTTTATGGTCGATGCAGCGCGTGACGCAGGCATCGCCTTCGACATGGAAGGTTTTGAAAGGGCCCGCGCGGAAGAACAGGCTCGCGCTCGCGCGTCCTGGAAAGGCGGATCGATAGCGACGGCCAGCCCGGCCTATCGCGAGTTGCCGAAGACCATCTTCGACGGTTACCGCCAGCTCATCTCCACCGGTTGCGAAGTACTGGCGCTGGTGAAAGACGGCCTCGGCACGCAGGAAGTGAAGGCGGGCGAGAGCGCGGAAGTGGTCCTCGATCACACTAGCTTCTATGCCGACTCCGGCGGTCAGGTCGGCGACCATGGCTGGCTCTATTCGGAAGACGGCAACGTGGTGGTGGCCGATGTGCTGGGCTGTACCAAGCCGGTGCAGGGTATCTTCGCGCACAAAATCATCGCCAAGCAAACCATCGCTCTCGGCGACAAGCTCAACACCATCGTCGATCCTGCCTTCCGCTCCGCCACCGTGCGCAACCACACCGCGACTCACTTGCTGCACGCGGCGCTGCGCGAAATCCTGGGCACGCACGTGAAACAGGCAGGCTCGCTGAACGATCCGCAACATCTTCGCTTCGACTTTTCCCACTTCACCGCCGTCGCCGACGAAGAGTTGCAGGACATCGAAGACCTGATCAACAAAAACGTTCTCGTCAACACGCAAGTGGTCACGCTGGAGGATGTCCCCATCGATGTCGCGGTGAATGAATATCACGCCATGGCCCTGTTCGGCGAAAAATACGGCGACAAGGTGCGCGTGGTGAAGATCGGCGATTTCTCCACCGAACTTTGCGGCGGTACCCACGCTGCGGCGACCGGCGAAATCGGCCTGGTGAAATTGCTGGGCGAAAATAGCGTGTCCTCCGGCGTGCGCCGCATTGAAGCAGTCACGGGAACCGGCGCGCTGGAGGAATTCCGCCGCGGCTTTGCCGTGGCCAAGGTGGCCGAACAGGTGGCAGGCAAAGCGGACAACCGCACTCCCGCAGATGCGCTGCGGAACAAATTGACCGCGCAGGAAGAAGAACTGAAGCGGCTGCGTCGCGAACTGGACGAAACGCGGATGAAATCGGCTGCCGGCCGGGTGAGCAATGCGGCGGCGGAAGCGGTCGAAGTCTCCGGCGTCAAAGTGCTGGCACAGCGTGTCGACGCGCTCGATCGCGGACAGGTACGCACGCTGGTGGACAACCTGCGCGGAAAATTAGGCTCCGGCATCGTGGTGCTGGGCGGAGTACAAGAGGACGGCAAAGTGGCTCTGATTGTTGGCGTTACGAAGGATCTGACCAGCCGCGTGCAGGCCGGCAAAATTGTCGCGCAACTGGCGCAGATGGTCGGCGGCTCCGGCGGTGGACGACCTGACATGGCCGAGGCCGGCGGCAAGGATGCCAGCCAGCTGGATGCGGCGCTCCGCAGCGCACCGCAAGTGGTGCAGGCGATGCTGGGATGATTCCAGATCCGGGCATTGTTGTCCTAGGCGAAGCAAAGGAGCTCGCGTTGAGAACATTCCCAAACTGGGCCGTTTGACTATCCGCCAGGTCCTGGCAAGTTGCGCAACCGATTCCGATTGCTGTGCGGTTGCTCAAAATTTATACTGGAATCGCTCTGGTGTGTTCGTCTGCTTCTTGAGACGCATGCCTTTTCTTTTCTGCCATCGGTTCCCTTCCCGGTCTAGCGGGGTCGCCTGCCTCGCGTCGCTGGGCCTGGGAATATCCCTGCTTTGCCCGCCGCCAGTGCAGGCCGCCATCTCGCATCACCAGAGCGTGGTCGACTACGCTCGCGCCACCGCGATCCAACGTCATCTGGAAGCAATCCCAAACGCCGAGCGAACACGTTCGCAGTATGAACATGCGCTCGACGCCTACCGAGCTGTCTATCATGGCGATCCAGCATCGCCGGATGCCGCGCGCAGCATTGCCGCGGTTGCTGACCTGCTTGCCGGCGAGGGGCGTTGCGTCCGCGACGCGAAACTTTTCCATGATGCGGTGGCACAATGGGAATTTTTGCGGCATCAATATCCCACCAGTTCCTTGCGCCAGCGGGCGCTGTTTGAAGAAGGCCAGATTGAGCAACACGATCTGCATGATCGAACCGTAGCCAGAAAAATCTATCGCAGCTTCCTCCTGCACTATCCCCAGGACCCGCTTGCGGAGCAGGCGCGGGCCGGTCTGCATGGCAATGCACTTGCGGAAGTGGCAGACGTCCGAACACGGGTGCCGCAGCCGACGACGCCGCTTCCCGCAAAGGAGGCTTTGCGTAAAGACAAGCCGTCTCTCGGAGAAAAAAACACTGTCCCGTCGAGTGATCCGAGCCACGAAAATCGGCTTGCCGCTGCACCAGATGTGAGGCAAAATAATTGGTTGCCGAGGGCAACTACTTCTCCAAAGTCGTTGCCCTCGGCAACTACTTTGCTGGATGTCCGATATTGGGCGGAGAGCGGCACCACTCGTCTTGCCGTCGACCTGGGCGATGCGGTCCCCTACCACATTTATTCGGAGCAGAATGGCAGACAGATTTCGGTGGTTTTCTTTGGCGCACGTTCTGCCGCGACGCTGCTCGATCACACGATCGCGGCGCATGACGCCAATCTTCGATCCATGCGTGTCAGTATGTTGACCAGCAACCAAGCGGCCCTGGTGGTGCAGCTGAATCGCGCCGTAGATTTTTCTTCGTTTGTCTTGTCCAATCCGGCACGGTTGATTCTGGATCTGCGTCCAGCGGCAGTCACGAACTTCGCACAAACTCGCGTGGGCGCGACGCCGCAAATTTCAGCTGTAGCGCCAGCGCAGGCAACGCCGCCGCCCAAACTTGCCGCGAGCGTGCATGCTGTGAGAGGCATGAATGGTGGGGATGATACGGCACCATCTCTTGCCGAACCATTGCCCCCGCCCCCATTCTCCGCGGAGCCAGCCCCGAACAGCCAGCATTCCATGACGCGGGTTCTGGGGTTGCGCATTCGCCGCATCGTCATTGACGCCGGGCATGGCGGCCATGATTCCGGCACAATTGGACCGGATGGCATCGAAGAGAAAGACGTTGCTCTCGGTGTGGCATTACGCCTGGGCCGTCTGTTGCAGCAACGATTGGGCGCGGAGGTCATCTACACACGTCGCACGGACAAATATGTTCCGCTGGAAGAGCGCACGGCAATCGCAAATCAGGCCCACGCCGATCTGTTTCTATCGATCCATGCCAACTCCAGTTCCGACCCGCAGGTTCGCGGCATCGAAACGTATTTTTTGAATTTCACCTCGTCGCCGGATGCGATGTCGGTGGCGTCGCGGGAAAATGCCGACTCGAATCGTTCGGTGTATGAGCTTTCCGACCTGGTGCGCAAGATTGCACTCAGCGACAAGATTGACGAGTCGCGCGAGTTTGCAGACGACGTGCAACAGGAACTCTACGATGGATTGTCGTCGGGCAATCCCGGACTGAGAAATCGCGGCGTCAAGCAAGCCCCTTTTGTCGTATTGATTGGGGCGCAGATGCCTTCGATTCTGGCGGAAATTTCGTTCCTGACGAATCCGGACTCCGCCATGGAACTCTCCCACCCGGCGTATCGCGAGCGGCTGGCAGAGGCGCTCTATCGGGGCGTCGCCGAATACGTTCAAGGCATGAGCGGTGTTCGTATCACGAAAACGTTGGCAGCCGAAGCGCTTCCTGACCCTGCTGAATAGCGGCACGAATGGTAGTCTGAGTTCGGAACTATGCTCCTGCCTTCGTCTGCATCTCGCCCGTTTTTTGCTTTTCTTATCGTCACTTTGACGATTTTTTCTGCTGCCGCGCAATCGAGCGCCGGAAGCCATTCTGCGAAATCAGCCGCACCCACAGCTGCCGTACACTCTTCGGCGGCAAATTCATCGGGCGCAGCAACTGCCAATGCATCCCAGCCCTTGCTGCCGGAAACATTTGACGGGTGGCAGCTGACGGGCCCATCGCCGCAGTCGGCGAGCCCGTCGGACGCGGATGCCAGCGATGCCGCACCGCTGCGGGAATACGGTTTCAAGCGATATGAGACGGCGAACTACACGCGCGACGATGGCAAGCTCGTCGTAAGGGCGATGGAATTCGACGACGCCACCGGCGCGTACGGAGCGTTTACGTTCTATCGTCGGCCCACGATGTCCGAGGCGCAGATTGGCGCTGGCGCAGCATTCGATGGCACACGCGTGCTGTTCTGGAACGGGGCGGTTCTCGTCGATGCAAAATTCAGTCACATCACACCCATGTCCGCCGCAGAACTGCGCGACCTGGCTACCCAGCTTCCCAAAGCGCTGGGCACTCAAGGAACGCCGCCGAATCTACCCAACTATCTACCGGCACTCCACCTGGAACCGATGACGGTGCAATATGCGATTGGCCCGCAAGCCTATCGGATGAGCGGCGGCGTGCTGCCCTCCGCACTGGTAGACTTTGACCGCAGTGCGGAAGTGGTCACGGCCCAGTACAACGCGCTGGGAGGCACCGGCACGCTCACCGTGATCAACTATCCGGATTCGGACATCGCGGTGGAACAGGAACGCGCGATTCAAGCGTATTTCTCCAGCCATGGCAGCCAGCAGAATCCATGGACCCCTGCACTTACCGACAGCAATCCAGCGGCGATCCAGACGCGTCGCTCCGGTCCGCTGGTGATCGTGACTTCAGGCAGTCTTTCCGGGGGCGCCGCGCAGGAGTTGTTGCAACGCGTGCATTACGAGGTAAGCGTGACGCTCAGCAATCACGCACAACATTTCTCCGATCCGAAAATGGTGGCGCAAATCATTCTGGATGTCGCCTTCCTGGTCGGAATTTTCGCGCTGATCGCCATTGTTCTGGGAGTCTCCCTGGGCGCCGGCCGCGTTGCGTTGCAAAGGAAACGGAACAAATCCGGATTGCCCGAAGATGATTCCTCGGAATTCATCCGGCTGAATTTGAAGAGTTGAACCGACGCAGCACGGGATGGGAAGTGGCGTGATGAAATTTTTTCTGACGTGCGCACCTGGATGACAGGCTATGGAAAATTGGTCCGCTCGCGCGTGCATGACATCGCATCGCATTGTTTCCGCGCAATGCATTTTTGGAAAGAGCGATGCCCCTCGGTAGCGTTCGGATTGGCATTGCTTCATGTCGCCCACGGGGTTGCCTGCGCGCTGACGGGCTAATGACCCGGAATCAGTGCATTTAACAGATAAAACATATGGAATCAAATACTTAGCTGATTCCTGCGGACCTGGATAGCGAAAATATAGAGAAAACTGCGACAGGAAGACCTTTTGGCAGTTTTTGCTAAACTACTGAGAATAAATACTTTATTTTGTCGTCAAATTTGAGCCTGAAATGCCTTGACACCCTTTGGTACGGCCCATAGTATGACGCCAGAAAGTTCTAATGGCTTTGCCTCCGTTGGAACTATTCTCCCTTGAAGAAAAGGCCGCCCTGTTGCCGGGCGGTCTTTTCGTTTGTAGGGCCGTCTAAACAGTAATCTATGTTTCTTCTTGTGGCATTTCCAATTCTTGCGACCCTCTATGCGCTGCCGCTCGTTTTCGGATGGGTTGGGCCAAACTCCGTCTATGGATTTCGAAATGATCGGACGCGTGGAAATCGCGCTGTCTGGTATCGCGCCAATCGCATCGCAGGAATTTCAATCCTAGTTGCGATGGGCTTCTGCGTCGGGCTCGAGTTTGCCGTTCCCGTTTTGCGGCACACGCGGGCCGGGCACCTCACGGCGGTGCTGATTCAGATCAGCGCACTCATCATTGCAAATGCGTGGACAACGTTCCGCATTGTCATGGCGCGTGGCGCGCGCCGCTAGCCAACGTCTCGATCGCCAAATAC
The DNA here is from genome assembly GCA_021793405.1 of Acidobacteriota bacterium. Lineage (GTDB taxonomy): Bacteria > Acidobacteriota > Terriglobia > Terriglobales > Acidobacteriaceae > JAKAAZ01. The sequence goes on along the minus strand of JAJYSV010000005.1, from coordinate 57,818 downwards.
GTTCTGCGCAGTTCCCGGTTCCGACGAGGGCTGAAGATGTTCGTTCACCTGCTCCCAGGGGGCGTTCTGCAGTTCTGCGATGCGCTGCTTCGGCAGGCATTCCGGATAATTCTTCTGCAGGAAGGCGATCATCTGTTCGCGAACATAACAGCGCAGATCCCATAGCCTGCCGGAGTCGTCGGCGCTCATCAACGCGCGAATCTGCATGGCCTGCGGAGTAAATTCCGTCACCTGCAAAACATCTACCTTGCCATCCCAGAGGTTCGTAGTCTTCAGAATGCGGGTCAATTCCTCCCGCAAGGGCGCGATCGGGCAGGTGTAGTCGGCATAGAGATAGAAAGTCCCCATCAGGTTGGCGGAAGTGCGGGTCCAGTTCTGAAATGGGTGCTCGATGAAGTAATTAAGCGGCACGATGAGGCGTTGCAGATTCCAGATACACACCACCACATAGGCGGATGTGATCTCTTCAATCCGCCCCCATTGACCGTCTACGATCACGACGTCATCCAGGCGGATCGGTTCAGTGAAAGCGATCTGGATACCGGCCAGGAGATTCGAGACGGTGGACTTGGCGGCCACGGCCAGAGCCAGCGAGGCCAGCCCAGCGGAGGCCAGCAACCCCGCGCCGGCTTGCCATAACCGTGTGTGATTGAAGGTATAAAGAACCAACCCAACACCCAGAACCCCAATGAACCCGATGACCAGGCGCCGCAAGACCGCCATCTGCGTGCGCACGCTGCGGGCGCGCAGATTGTCAGCCGCACTGATGTCGTAACGGCGCAGCAGAATATCCTCCACGGCGTACACGGCGCAGATGAGCAGCCAGGTGAGGCACACGATGAAAGTAATGTGCAGGACATGCTCGATGGTGTCCTCAGCGTAATTGGAGATGCCAAATGCCGGGATGGCCAGCATCGCTGCGGCAATCAAAAAAAGCCAGAAAGCTGGCTTGCGAAAGCGTCGGAAAGCACTGTGGTGGGCTGCCGATCGGGTCTTTTTCAGGATCAACCGAAAGACGATCCAGTAGATGGCAGAACTAGCCAGCAACGCACCGCTGAAAACAAAGGAGCCAAGGACTAGCCGGTGAGCATGGCGCTCGATCAGCGGCAGTAATTTTGTTGACGAGGCAAGAACAATCAGGGACAAGTCTTCGCGCATTCTTTCTCCATACATTCAAGGTTGCATGGACAGAGGATGCAGAGGAAAGTGCGACCTTACCGATCTTTGGGTTAAGTCCGACGGTAGTCGCCGCTCTTGCCTCCAGACTTGCGCACCAGCGCAATCTCACGGATGACGATGCCCTTGTCCATGGCCTTACACATGTCATAGATGGTCAAAGCGGCAACTGAGGCTGCCATCATGGCCTCCATTTCCACTCCGGTGCGACCTTCGGTTGTCGCCGTGGCGCGGATGAAGACGCCTTTGGATTGGACCTCCGTAGTGACGTCCACGAAGGTGAGGGGTAGCGGATGGCACATCGGGATGAGATCGGCGGTGCGTTTCGCGGCCTGGATGCCGGCGAACCGCGCAACTTCCAACGGGTTGCCTTTGGGATTATCGGGCAGCGCGGCCAGCACTGCAGCGGAAAGCTGGACCAAGGCTGTTGCTTCCGCGCTGCGCTGCGTGATCGGTTTTGCGCCGATGTCCACCATGCGCGCATGTCCTGCAGAGTCGTAATGGGTAAGCTTGCTCATGACCAACAGCGTAGCAGGAGATCTAGCGCAGAAGCACTTGCACGATCTGGTCTGCCACGAGAACATCGCGATCCTCGGGGACGATCAAGTAACAGTTTGCGCGCGCGTTCGCGGCGAGGTCACCAGAACCCTGGGTCCGGACAGTGGTTACGGTCGCGACCGGTTGCGAGGTGTCCAGATGGGCGGGAAGAAAGCGGGTAAGACCAGGCTTCATTGCCAGGTCGGCTGCAAGCTTTGCCAGAGCCACGTTCGGTTGCCAGCATTGTTCCCCGGACAGCGCTGCCAATATGGGTTGGACAAAGACACGGAATGTAACCATGGCGGAAACTGGATTGCCGGGAAGCCCGAAGAAGTATCGCGCCGCGCGGGTCGCTGTCGCAGGGATGCGCCCAAAGATAACAGGTTTGCCAGGCTGCATCTTCACACCGGTAAAGAAAAACTCCGCACCCATGGTGGCGAGTACATCCTCCACCAGATCGAATTTTCCCATGGAGACGCCCCCCGTCAGTAGCAGCAGGGGCGCTGCATCTAGCCCTTGGTGGATACAGGCAGCAAGGTCGTCGGGCTGATCGAGCGCTGGACGTTGACGCAAAGGAAGGGCCCCAGCGTGGCGGACCAGCGTGGAAAGCGCAAAGCTGTTCGAGTCATAAATCTGATGGGACTGGATGGGCGTTTTCTCTTGATTCGCGGGAAGCTCGAAACCAGGCCACGGTAGAGATGGCTCTACCAGTTCGTCTCCTGTAGCGAGAATCGCGACTCTCGGCTGCGGGAAGACCGGAACGGAGAGAAGGCCGCAGGATGCGGCCAGCGCGATTTGCTCCGGGCCGAGTCGCGTTCCCTGCGGCAGCAAAACCTCTCCACAACGAGCTTCGCTGCCGCAGGGAACGACATTCTCTCCGGCTATGAGGGTTCGTCCGGTGTGGGGCGTCACATGACGGACTAGGGGCGCCTCAACGCTGCTGTCGTCCATCGATCCGGCCAAGGTTTCCTGTGCATGTTCGACCATCAATACCGCGTCGGCTCCAGGCGGCAGAGCGGCACCTGTCATGATTTCGATAGCTTCCCCGGGGGCGAGCGGCGGATTTCCGGAGGGCCATGGTTCCCCTGCGCGCAGCTGGCTCACTACTCGCAAAGAGGTACCGCTAACCAGATCCTGTGCGCGCACAGCGAAACCGTCCCGGGTAACGCGAGGAAACGGCGGCTGATCGCGGTCCGCGAGTGTAGGCGCAGCCAGTACGCGGCCAAGCGCCCGGAGAAGATCGCACCGCCGCGATTTCAATGCATTGGTGGAAAGAATGGCCGTGGATTGTGCTGCGACGAGGGAACATGCCTCGGCGAACGAAATGGGAGCGACCATCTCGCGCGATGAAGTATCGAACCGCGATAGGTTTTTCGTCACTTAGGTTGCCTCTGGCGAAAGCGGAATTGCCGTCAGCGAAGTTGAGAGCGACGGTCTCTCGGCGGGATTGCAGAGGAAAAGTCGATCATCGAGCCATTATGCAACAGGAAAACCGTCCCAAAAAGTACAAGCGGCACCCACGTACAGGCGGGCGCCGCTTCTTTACGTGTCCTGTTGCATGAACGATCTGTGCGATCAATGCTTTTTATACGACCCATGGACTGTCTCGCCCGCCTGCGCCAGGATATTGCGCGCGTCGTCTGCGAGCGGTCCCGTGGGGGACATGTCCAGGAACTTGCGATAGGCATCGGCGCAACCAGCTGGCAGCACAATCTTATTCGTCTTGGGATCAATGGTCGCATGTTGCACCAAGGCCCAACCTCTAATGTAGTAAGGGATCGGCTTGGTTGGGTCCGCCGCGATGGCTTTCTCCGCCGCTGCCCCCGCGCCATCGCCTTGTCCGGTCTTAAATAGGACGACGGCTTCATTTGTGTAGTACATGCCTGCCTGAGTTGGATCGGCCTTGGCGGCCGCCTCGTAGGCTGCAACGGCATCGCTGACTTTGCCGGAATCCGCCAGCGCTTCTCCGAGATTATTGTCCGCGGCGGCGATGACATCCGGTTTCGGAGATTTCTCGGCGGACAACAGGGTCAAGGCCTTTTGGTAGTTTGTAGCGGCTTCGGGGTATTTCTTAGCGGCTAGATAACTATCGCCCAGTTCGTACCATGTGAGGCCAGAATCAGGTTTCCCCTGGGTGGCTTGAGTGTCGAGGGCAATGGCCTGATCGAAATTCCCTGCCTTACGCGCGGTACGGGCGTCGATGATGAGCTTGTTCACATTCTTGATCTGGGTATTTGCCGCCTCCGCCGAGGCATTGGCCTTGCGCAATTCGGCGATGTGTTTCTGCACATCGGGCGGCAGCTTGGAAACATACTCCTCGCGGGTCATATCGAAATCGACCTGGGTGTCCTGGCCGGCTATAAGTTTGATATCTCGCTGAAAATCGACGATGCCTTGCGCCGGCTTACCGTCCGGACCAACGATCTTTCCAAACAGAACCACAGTGTACGTGCCCGGAGTGATTCCGGCTCCCTGATAGTCGCCATAGTCATTGGTCGTGAATGTGAAAAGAGGCGTTTTCCCGTCGGTAGTGATTTCTACCTTTGTGTTCGGCACGGGTTGCGCCAAAGGGTCCTGAGCGTGACCATGAATCTTCGCTGTGGTTTCTGCCGAAGCCGCCGGAGCCGTGGATGCTGCGGGGGCGCCTGAAGTGGCCTGTGCCCAGGTTGACGCTGTACCCATCCAACTGCCTACAGTGATGCACAGGGCAGCACACATTGTTCCGTACGATAGTGCGGAAATTGCCGCAGACATTTTTGCGGACCTTGAAAAGAAAGCGATCACTACCTTTTTCATTTCCCAGTCTCCTCGATACGTTCTCGACACGTTGATTTTCACTCAGCGCCGCTACACCCATGCTCCAAAGCCATTCTAAGGCCAAACAGCGGAAAGACGCATCTGGCCCCCCCAACTTTCTCGATCCCTGAAATTTGCATGCGCGGGTATGCGTCACGGAGATTGCATGATTCGAGTCGATCCATGAACGGATGGCTTGGTTGTCCAGCATCACCACGAGCCGCCGTTGTGGGAGGAAACGCAGGCGCGAAGTTTGCGGCTCACACTCCAACGAACTCCCTTTTTTTATTTAGTCTCTCGCATAGTGGATTGGATCGGTGGCGTCCGCCTCTAGAAAGGCGCGCAGGCGCAGGACACAACTATCGCAGATTCCGCAGGCGCGGTCCTCGCCGGAATAACAGGACCAGGTGAGATGAAATGGGACATTCAATTCGATGCCAAGCCGGATGATTTCACTTTTTTTCAGATGAATCAGCGGAGTCAGTATCTCAATTTCGCCTTCCCTCGTTCCGGTTCGAATCACCTGATTGAAGGCGGCATAGTAGGCAGGCCGGCAATCGGGGTATCCGGAACTGTCCTGCTCCACCGCGCCGATAAAGATTATTTTCGCACCCAGAACCTCCGCCCAACTGACCGCAGCGGATAGAAAATGCGCATTGCGAAACGGAACATAGGTGACAGGAATTTCTTCGCCAATCTTTCTAGTGGCGGGAGCACTGGGCACAGCAATGTTCGGATCTGTCAGCGCCGAGCCGCCAATCTGGCGAAAGAGTTCCAACTTCAGCGGGAGAAATTGTCGAGCTCCAATATGTTCCGCGACCGCCCGGGCGCTGGCCAGCTCTCGCTTCTCTGTGCGCTGCCCATAGCCAAAATGAAGAGCGTACACATCATAGTCGCGCGCGGCCAGCGCAAGGCAGACAGCGGAATCCATGCCCCCGGAGAGCGAAACAACGGCGCGCGGACGGGCAAATATGACGCTCTCATCATTCATCGACATGGTCTTCTATTCATCGAAAGGAACATTTCTACTCTTCCATTGTCATCTGTTCCGAGCCCTGGTTCAAAATCTCCAGCGCTGCCTCCGCATCCACTTGCCTCACCTGCACTCTGATCCCGTCAATTCCTGGCACCATACTGCCCAGCATCCGAAAATAATTTTCGCCTTCGATCCGCGCTTCGATACCGAAGGACGCCAGAAGGCTGACCAGCATTTGCGCCTCATTCAGCGTGAGGCAGTGGCTTACGGTCGTCGGAGCGAGGACGCCGTCTGTGTCTTCAGACGTTGAGTCTGGGCTTGGATCGACTGGTTTCATTGCGATTGGGTCCCTTCCCGCGACTCAAGCCTTTCTCCCAAAAGGTACGGATGGAGAGAAGAGGGTCGCGCAGCCGTCCCATCGAAGAACGGCTACACCGTAAAACTACCACCACTTCATAAAGGTAGTAGGAGAAACCCTCTATACCCCCTTCTTCAGGGGCTCCCAGATAAATTTGTGGATCTGCAAACTGAGGCGCGCGGGCAGATGATCGGCCAGCATCCATTCCACCAGAAGGCGCGGATCGAGCACGCAATTGTCTGCCGTGCGTTCCGGCGTAGGCGTTTTGGTAAATGCGGGCGACAGCAGAATATGTCCGCAACGTGCTGCCAGATCGTACTGCCGGATAAAGTCGCGGGTAAATTCATAGTCGGCGCGGTCGGAGATGACAAATTTCACTTCATCCCGCGGAGTCAGCGTGTCGAGATTGGCAAGATGGAAACGCGCGCTTTCACCCGATGCGGGACACTTCACATCCATGATTTTATGAACCGGCTTGGGAACGTTGGCCAAGGGCCGCTCGCCGCTGGTTTCGAGCAGGAGCGTGTAGCCCTGGTTCAGCAGGCGATCCATCATCGGCAGCAGCTCTCGCTCCTGCAGCATGGGTTCGCCGCCGGTAAATTCCACCAGCTTGACCGGTGCCAGCGCCGCGATCTTCTGCTCCACCTGATCGAGTGTGAATTTTTCGCCGCCGTGAAACGTGTATTCAGAGTCACACCAGGAGCAGCGAAGATTGCAGCCGGCGAGGCGCACAAAGATGCACGGCAGGCCGGCAAAACTCGACTCCCCTTGAACGGATACATAGAGTTCGATCAGGACCACGGGGTCACTCGTAATACCTTGCGGTGGTGGTGTCGGTTTCGTAGATGGTGCAGTCCTTGACGGTGACGCGACCCTCGGTCATTTCGCGCAGCTGCACATTGGTTTCGTCGAAAAAATAGTGGGCCAGGTTTTCCGCCGAAGGATTCAGTTCCGTAAACGGCGCAATGTCATTGATCATCTGGTGATCGAGCCGCTCGATCACAGGCCGCATCACGTGCTTCAACTGCTTGAAATCCAGCAGCAGGCCGGCAGCATCCAGTTCGCGTCCACGCAGGGTGATGCGGACTTTGTAATTGTGGCCGTGCGGGTTTTCGCACTTGCCACGGTAATTGCGCAAATAATGGCCTGCGGAGAATCCCGCTTCAACGGTAACTTCGTACATGCTTTTCCTCAAGCGGCGCAGGGAATTTCCCGGCCTCTTCCATTGTATCGAGCACGTCTGAATCCGGCATAAAGACGTGCTGAGAAGGATGTCAGACGTTTGCCCCACTATCGCTGATCGACAGAGGGGGCCTGATTGATCTTAGAGCCGCTTGTTCTGACGGCGTTCGCGTTCTTCGTGGCGGCGGCTGGCTTGCTCAAACAAATTTGTAAGGGTACCGAACAAGCAAGAAAGCGCGCCGAGCAAAAACAGGGCGAGCGCCATCATGCGCCACATTTGCGCCTCACCTGGAAGACCCGGCTCGTTGGAACCATGGGTCCAGGACATGCCGAAGGAAGCGAGCGCGAAAATAATCAGCGCAGCCGAGAGTATGTAGAGGTTACGGGACATGGGCGTGACGCGCGGATGCCTCCCACGCACCCGCTCTTTCCCCATGGTAGCAGCAGAATCCGGCTGGAAGAATGGGAGGAATCAGCGGATGCCAGACGGCGTTTCACGATGAGTGAGCAGCATCCCATGTGAGCTTCGCGCGCATGGGGCACCCGGCGATTATTCGAAGAATGCTTCCACGTCCGCAAGCTGTTGGGTGACACGGTACGGCGGCAGGCTCTCCATAAATACATGGCCGTAACGCTGGCGTTGGAGGCGCGGGTCCAACAGCACCAGCACGCCGCGGTCGTTCAAGGACCGAATCAGGCGGCCAAAGCCCTGTTTCAGCGCGATCACAGCGGAGGGGATTTGATATTCGGCGAATGCGTTACCGCCATCGGCTTCGATGGCCTTCATGCGCGCGGCGACCACGGGATCGCTGGGGACGGCGAATGGAAGCTTGTCGATGATGACGCAGCTGAGTTGCTCGCCCTGGACATCCACGCCTTGCCAGAAAGAAGAGGTCCCCAGCAATACGGCATTTGGGGTGATGCGAAACTCTTCCAGCAGCGCGTTGCGAGGCGCAGTACCCTGCAACAGCAACGGAAATCCAATGCGCGCGATCAATTGCTCATGCACCTGCCGCATCTGGCTGTAGCTGGTAAACAGGCAGAAGGCGCGGCCATGGGTGATTTCAAGAATCTCGCAAATTTTATTCACCGCAGCGAGGGTAAAACCAGCATCGCGAGGATCGGGCATGTCGGGCGGCAAGTAGAGAAGCGCTTGCTCCCCATAGCGAAAATGCGACGGGACGACGAGCTGCCGGGCCCTGGTGAGTCCAAGGCGGCGTTGGATGTGGTCGAAGTTGCCCTGCACCGTCAGCGTCGCCGAAGTGAGCACCACGGATGGAATGGATTCAAACAGATCATTCGCGAGCAAGGAAGCAACCTCGATTGGCGTGGCCTGAAGCCAGGTGTTGCTGCCAGCCTGTCGCATGCCGGTGGAGCTGCGCCGCTCAATCCAGAAGACGAATCCACGATCGTTCGATTCCAGCAGGAAAGTGAGCTGACTTGCGAGATCGGCGGTGCGTTTTTTCAGGCCGCTTGCCTCTTCCACGCCGCGCAGGCGTTCGAGTTCGCCGCTAAGCCGTTCGAGTGCATTGACCAGACCGAGATACACATCACCCGATTGCTCCAGGAATTCCTCCCGGTCCGTGAAGGGCATACGGCCTTCCGCGCCTTTCGGCTCCGGCAGCGCTGCGAAGAACATGCGGCCACGCTCGCGGACCAGTTCGGCAGCGGCGGTGAGCGACGCGGACAAGGATTTCTTGGCGCGCAGCAGAATCTCCACGTCGCGGGCCAATTCTTCAAATCGTAGATTGCTGATATTCACACCGAAGTAGCTCGACGCAATCTCTTCCAGCTCGTGCGCTTCATCAAAGACGACGGCTGCTGCTTCGGGAAGTACGCCGGCATCGGGCGCATTCTGGGCTTGCCTGCGAATGGCCATGTCCGCGAAGAAAAGGTGATGGTTCACGATGACGATGTCGCTTTCGAGCGCTCGCCGACGCATCTGGGTAATGAAGCAGGGCTCGTAGTTTGGGCAGGAGGAACCTAGGCAAGCTTCGCCGCGCGCGTCGAGGCGGCCCCACAGCGGGCTGTTCTCGGGAATCGTCGTCAGTTCGGCGCGGTCGCCATGTTCGGTCGTTTTTTCCCAATCGCGAATGATGTTGAATTGATCGACCATCTCGATGCCGGTCAGGATAGGCTGATCGCGCAGTGCATAGAGCTTGTGGCGGCAAAGATAATTTCCCCGGCCCTTCATGTAGCTGACGTTCAGCGGGCCGAGCAGGGACTCAAGAAATGGGATGTCCTTGAAGAAAATCTGCTCCTGCAGATTGCGCGTTCCGGTGGAGATGATGACGCGCTGGCCCAGTCGCAAGGCCGGTAACAAATAGGCGAGTGTTTTACCTGTGCCCGTACCAGCCTCAACGATGAGGTGACGCTTCTCCGTGAAGGCGCGTTCCATGGCACGTGCCATTTCCAACTGGCCGGGCCGGTATTCGTAGGGCAATCCAGAGCTCGACAGGATACCGCCGGGCGAGAAAAACTCTTCCAGCCGGGGCAGCTTGCGAGCGGTCGAGGGTTCCGTGGCGGATGGTAGGGGCAAGGGTGAGAAGCACTCCAAATACTGCTTGTTCCTATAATAGAGAAGCAGCGCGGTTTTCCCAGGTTCTGGAGCAGCGCCGTTCCCATCCTATGACTCCCATAAAAAAAGGCACCCAATCCGGATCGCGCAATCGCCGACGCCGGAATCCCTCCGCGGACGCACGCTGGCCGCTGGTTGCAATTGTTGGCCGCCCGAATGTGGGCAAGTCGACGCTGTTCAATCGTCTTACGCGTTCTCGCCGTTCCATTGTCGGCGACGAACCGGGAATTACGCGGGACCGCATCTACGGCGTGGTGGAATGGACGGGGCGACATGCGCGGCTGGTCGATACGGGGGGCGTTCTGCCTTCGGACCAGGAATTTATTCCGGCGGAAATTTTTCGGCAGGCAAGGGTTGCGTTCGATGAAGCCGCCGCTGTGGTGATGGTGGTCGACGGGCGCACGGAACTGGCCGCCCCCGACATGGAGCTAGCGCGACTGCTGCTGCGCCTGGGAAAACCGCTTATTCTGGCCGTGAACAAAATGGATGTCGAGTCGCTGCTGGCCCAGGCGGAAAATTATCGACGTCTGGGCTTCAAGGAGATGGTGCCTGTTTCCGCAGAACACGGCACGGGGATTGGAGATTTGCTGGATGCCATGTTCGCGGTGCTGCCGCCGAGCGAATTTTCCGAAGAAGATGCCGAGGACGAGAAAGCCGTCGCGACAGGAACAGAAGAGACCGATGAAAATTTGCAGGAGGGTGACGAAGAGATTCCATCCATCCCCGCCAAGGCTCCCGACGAAGTGAATGTGGCAATCATCGGCAGACCCAACGTGGGCAAAAGCACATTGTTGAATGCATTGACGGGCACGGCGCGGGCCATCGTTTCTCCCATCGCCGGGACAACGCGCGATGCCGTGGATGAACTGGTGGAACGCGAGGGACAGAAGTTTCGCTTCATCGATACTGCGGGAATTCGACGCAAGGGCAAGACGCATGAGATGGCGGAGAAGCTTTCGGTCTTGATGGCGCGCAAGCATCTGGAAGCTGCGGATGTGTCACTGCTGGTGATCGATGCCACGGCCGGCGTACTGGCGGCGGACGCAACCATTGGCGGCTACGCGCATGAAAGTGGCCGGTCGATGGTCATCGTGGTGAACAAGTGGGATCTGGTGACCACGAAGCGGACAGACGGAAAGCCGCCGGCTGACCGCAAAGTTTTCGAAGAACAATTGCGGCACTCGCTGAAATTTTTGGGCTATGTTCCGGTGATTTTTGTCTCTGCCGCGGAAGGCCAGAACATCGAACAAGTATTCGCCACAGTGGTTCGAGTGGCCGCGGAACGGCAGAAGCGCGTGGGAACTGGCCAGATGAATCGATTCCTGGAGCGGGTGGATTTTGAGCGCGCACCCGTGCCGATGTCGAGAAGAATGCGCATCCTATATATGACGCAGGCCGGGGTTGCGCCGCCGACGTTCGTGCTGTTCACGGACCGCGATGTAAAGCTGCATTTTTCTTACGAGCGGTTTCTGGAAAACAAGATTCGTGAAGCATTCGGCTTTGAAGGCTCGCCGATCCGCTTCAAGATACGAGCGCGCAAGCCGCGCTCGCAGCGATAACGAACGCCATTCACCGCGAAAATAGGGCAAATGTCTCCGCGATGAAGACGGCCGCGTGGCGAGATATTCACATAGCCGCGGCAGAAGCCGTAGCCGCGAATTTGCTATCCTGAACAGTATGCCGGACAAGAAAACACTTCTCAGCCAACCCATTGAACATATCGATATCAAGCAGCATGACGTGCGCGCTCTGGTAGACGCCATGCATTCCATGGCCTATTCTTCCCGCGACTTGGCGCGCGCGGCGGAGATTTACGAGCGGATGCTGCGCGACCGGGAATGCGGCGTCATTCTGTGCCTGGCGGGATCGCTGATCAGCGCAGGTCTGAAGCAGATTTTTGTCGATCTGGTGCGCAACAATATGGTGGATGCGATCGTCTCAACAGGCGCCAATATTGTCGATCAGGATTTCTTTGAAGGGCTGGGTTTTCGGCATTACATTGCCGGGGACGAGTTCAAATCCGGGATGCAGGACGGCGTGCTGCGCGAGTTGATGATTGACCGCATCTACGACACCTTCATCGACGAGGAGGAGCTGCGCATCTGCGATGAAACCACGCAGAAAGTCGCCGATTCTCTGCCGACGCGACCGCATAGTTCGCGTGAATTTATTCGCGCCATGGGTGCACATTTGCAGCAGGAAGGAAAAACGCCGGCCAAAGGGGGCGTGGACTCGATTGTGCTGGCCGCGTACGAGAAAGATGTGCCCATCTTTTGTCCGGCATTCAGCGATTGCTCGGCGGGCTTTGGTCTGGTCGCGCATCAGCACGCACGGCAGGACAAGCCGAAGGTCTCCATCGATTCCGTCAAGGATTTTTACGAACTGACGCAATTGAAAATTGCGAATCCAACCACCGGTCTGCTGATGATCGGCGGCGGCGTGCCGAAGAACTTTGCGCAGGATATTGTCGTAGCGGCGGACGTGTTAGGCGCGGACGCGCCGATGCACAAATACGCGGTGCAGATCACGGTGGCCGATGTGCGGGACGGCGCGCTGTCTTCCAGCACATTGAAGGAAGCCAGCTCCTGGGGTAAGGTCGACACAACCTACGAGCAGATGGTCTACAGCGAAGCGACGCTGGCGCTGCCGCTGATCGCCGGGTATGCCTATCACAAGCGCGCCTACGCGGAACGAAAAGGACGGCGCTGGGCCCGTTTGCTGGAGCCGGTCACGGCGTAGAATTTCTGATGGAAAGGCGGACGGCGGTCTTCGCCGTTTCATCCCGGACATTCGATTGAAGGCACTCTCAAGAACTCGACGCGCGGTCGCGGCGGTGCTATTGCTTGCGATTGCGGCCACCGCGTGGCTGATGATGCAAGAAGCGGTGCGGTCTGTCGTCGCGGCCTCTCATAACGATGTTGCTTTCAACCCTGGATATCAGCACAGCCAGCGCCTGAAAGTAGCCGCCGCTCGGGCCGCGATGGATGTACTCGGAACGACCGGCGCGGGCAAGGATGGTGCGGCCGCAGCTGCCAGCTATGAAGCGGACTACCGTTTACAGCGGACTCAAATCCAGGCGGACTCCGAGGGGTTGGAGCGATGGGCCGCGCATGATAGTCATCGCCAGGGATTATTGCTGGAGATTCGCGCCAGCGTGGCTGAACTCAAGGTGGCGCTGGATCAAGCAGCAGGTTCCGCGGCCAGTTCCGCCGGGCAAGTCCAGGTGCCTCTAATGCCTGCCCTGAATCGCGCGGAGAGCGCATTCAGCAATTACGCGGCTAGCTTGTCTGAGCCGATGCAAATACAAACGACGCACTACATGTTCGCCGCTCCGGTGCTGGTCTGGTGGCTGCTGATTCTCCTGTGGATTGAACTGGCGGCGTTGGCCTGGTTGATGTTCTCGGCGGAGTGTCTGGGCTAGCGGAACTCCGCTGGCCGCTTACGGCGACTGAGGGAACGCTAAAAGGAATGGCTGTCATCGGAAGCTGCATTGCTGACCGCGAAGCCCTTTCTCTGGTCGCCGGACAAGAGAGAAGCTTCCGTTTGCGAACGCAGGCCCGCGATCGTGGTCCAATTGCTTGTCTTTCCAGCTTCCGGATAAAAGGGCGGCAATCCCTGCATCAGCACCCGTCCCAATCGATAGGCCTGGGGTTCATACATGGCGCGTAATTCCCGCAATCGTTCCATTGAGGCATTTCCCGCGCACAACGTGAAGCCGGCATCGGCCAACTGCGAACAAAGGTCCTGAACGCTCGCTGCGGGCAGGCGATCCGGGCTGGGACGAGCCCATTTCGAGGAAAAGATATGCTCCAGATCAAGCACCGCATGCCGGGCCATAACGAAGGTCAGTTGTGCCTGCCGGGCGGCGTCGCCTTCCACGGTGGCGATCAGCACCGCGCATGTATCCAGCATCGCCACCAACGCGGTAAGCCAGCTTTGATTGTCGTGCTGGGAGCGAAAGAAACAGAGTTGCGGGTAGGAGATGTGGCTTTCCAGCAACTCCGCGCTCCAGCGTTCCCATTCCACCAGCAGGGTCTGCAAGGCCAATTCGCCAGCGGGACCCGCGTGGCGGCGCAATAGTTCCAAAGCAGTTGGCGGCGAGCCGGCCCGCGCGTCCAACAGAATGATACTGACCTCTCGCCTTGAGAACGCGCCGTACAGCACGGGTAAATAACCGATCACGCCTGCGACAAAAGCCAGACCGATTCCACCCTCCAGCGCCACCAGAAACCGTCCCGACACCGTCAATGGAACGACATCGCCAAGACCCAGCGTGAACAGCGTGGTCCCGCTAACGTAGAGGTCCGTTTCCAATTTGACAAGCGAACGAGAATCCGCAAAAGGTGACCCGAGCGCGTGGTAGAGCAACGCAAAACCCAAGATCAGGCCGGACGCCCAAACGACCACCAGCAGCAACAATGAAAGCGGGCCAAAATAACTGAGGAAGCTTTCGCGGCGACGACTATTCCCCATCCTGCTGGCGAGGGCGCGCCAGGGAATCCATGTGGCGGTCATGAAAAGCCTGGAAACGCGGAGTCGCCCGCTCGCGCGACGCGGCAAAATAATGGTTTGAAACGCATCCAACAGCACTTCCGCCAGACAAACCAAACCGGCAATGAGGGCGAGCAGACGCATGGAAGGTCTCCACCCGATTCAATCACGACTTGCGTTGCTCCGCAAAGATTTCGCTCACCCGGCACTCAGCCGAATCATGACGATGTCTGCGCCGTCTGCCTTACTGCTGGAGGAGGCACGCGTGCTGTGCAACATTCTCAACTATAAAGCCTGTGCAAGCGGGCGCGGCTACGCAGGCCTACACTGGAATGGATGCAAGGACTCGGACGCTTGCTAATCTACGAGGGGGTTTTCATTGCGGTCCTGGGCGTCTTCGTACTGGCGGCGGAAAAGTTTGGTTTGCCGCTGGGACGTTTGCCGGGTGACTTCGCATGGAGAGGTAAGAGGTCCTCCGTCTACTTCCCGTTCACTACGTGCCTTCTGTTGAGCGCGATTCTTTCATTCCTGCTCTATCTGCTGAACCGCTGGCGGCGCTAGGAAGCAGTTTTGTTAGATCAACGGCCGGCGACGCAATGCTAGACTCATCGTTTGAAGCCGACATCCCCCATTGCGCGGGCAGTCGGTTGATCGAGGCGAGTTTCGAGTCTCGTTGAGAACCTAAATATGAGTCCGTCACTGAAATCATCACGGAACAAAGCGCCGTGGGACCTGCGTCCGTCCGCAACGGCGAGCGCTTCGCGCCCGCAGATGGATTTGCTGTTTCCAGCCGCCGCTCCAGATGCGATCTCGAGCGATCTGGCGCGCCCACCCTGGAAAGTGAAGGAGTTGGTAGCGGAAATTCGCGGCCACGTGGAGAAAGAATATCGCGATCTGCGAGTGGAAGGGGAGATTTCCAATCTTCGCCAGGCTTCCTCCGGGCACATCTATTTCACCCTAAAGGACGACCAGAGCCAGTTGCCGGTGGTGCTATTTCGCGGCAAAGCGCGGCTGCTGAAATTCAGCTTGAAAGACGGACTCGAAGTGCAGGTGCGTGGCGGTATCTCTGTCTACGAGGATCGTGGGCAACTGCAACTCGTCGCGGAGTCCATGCAACCACGCGGCAAGGGATCGCTTCAGCTCGCGTTCGAACAGCTCTACGCGGTCTTGAAAGAGGAAGGACTGTTCGAGACGAATAGAAAACGTCCTCTACCGACGTATCCGCGCACGATCGGCGTCATTACTTCGTCCAAGGGCGCGGTCGTTCACGACATTCTGAATGTTCTTGCACGGCGCCACTCCAGAGCACATGTCCTGTTGTATCCGGTGGCTGTGCAAGGAGAGGCGGCTGCCAGTGAAGTGGTGGACGCGCTGGCGTGGTTTCAGAAGAATCCTTGCGTCGACGTGCTGGTCGTGGCCCGAGGCGGCGGGTCGCTCGAAGATCTGGCCGCTTTCAACAGCGAGGGCGTGGCGCGAGCGATCGCGGCGTCGGCAATTCCAGTGGTCTCCGCCATTGGGCATGAGACGGACTTTACGATTGCGGATTTTGTTGCGGACCTGCGCGCTCCCACGCCTTCGGCTGCTGCCGAGATCATCACCGACGCGCAATATCGCATAGAAGAATATCTGGAAATGTTGGCGGCGCGGATGGTCCGAGCGGTTGCATACCAGAGAATGCAGGCTCGGCAGCGGTTCGCGCAATTGAATGCGGCGGTCGTGTTCGCCGGTGTACAGCATGGACTGGCGCGACGCGCACAGCGCGTCGATGAATTACGCTTTCGACTGGAGTCGTCCTGGGAAAGAATGCGCGTGGCTGCCGATCGGCGCATCCGTATGGCACAGGCGCACCTGATGCAACAGGACGTTCGCCGGCAGATGAGTCTGCATGGGGAACGTCTCCGAGCGTTCGATATGGGATTAACCCGCGCCTGGAATACCTATTCGGAACGCTGCCGCACGCGCAGCAGCCGAGCCAGTGACAGGTTGCTGGCGCTTTCGCCGCTGGCGGTTCTGGACCGCGGCTACGCGTTGGTGTATGACGACAATGGCAGCTTGATCAAAACTTCGCAAAGTCTCGATGCAGGCGATCTGTTGCGGCTTCGATTCGCGCGCGGACAGGCGCACGCAAGTGTCATCGATCGAGATTCGGAAGCAGAAATGAAAACGAAGGAAAATCCTCCCAGGAAACGATGAGAAAACTTTTTGGAACGGATGGAATTCGCGGCGTCGCCGGGCGGTACCCACTCGACAGAAAAACTGTTTACGCGATCGGACAGGCCGTGGCACATTCGCTGCGCAAACACCGGTCGAATCCGAGCGTGCTGATCGGCATGGATACCCGCGAATCCAGCACCGAAATTGCCGCCGTGCTGAGCCACGGTCTGCGCCAGGGCGGCGCGGAAACGACCAGCGCCGGAGTAATTCCAACACCCGGAGTGGCTTACCTGGCGCGAATTCGAGGATTCACGGCAGGCATTGTCATTTCCGCTTCGCACAACCCCTGGGAAGACAACGGGATCAAAATCTTTGGCGGCGACGGCTATAAATTGGCCGATGCGGTCGAGCTGGCCATTGAGCATGAAATTTTTGCCAGCCTTGCGGAGAACCATGAACCTGATTTTCCCAAGGCCGAGGCGTTGGAGCTGGATCCTTCCCTACCGGCGGCGTACATCCAATTTTTGCGCGAACAAGTGCCAGATCTGCGCCTGGACGGCAAGACGATTGTGGTTGATTGCGCCAATGGCGCGGCGAGTGCGATTGCGCCTCCACTCCTGGCGCACTTTGGCGGCGACATCCTTTTGACCCATGTTTGTCCGAATGGCCGCAATATTAATGACCATTGCGGCGCGCTTCATCCTGAGGTCGTCGCCCAAGAAGTTCTGGCGCGAAAAGCTGACTTTGGCATGACCTTTGACGGCGACGCAGACCGTGCCTTATTTGCCGACGAGCATGGGAAAGTGGTGAATGGCGATGCTGTTCTGCTGATCGCGGCGCGCGATTTGCACACCCGCGGTCTGCTGAAAGCGAATCTGGTGGTCGCTACCACCATGTCCAATATGGGCTTGGAAGCCGCTCTCCGGACAGATCAAATCAAAATGCTGCGCGCGCCGGTTGGCGATAAATATGTGCTGGAAGAGATGCAGAAGCATGGCGCGGTCCTGGGTGGAGAACAGTCAGGCCACATGCTTTTCCTGGATCGCAGCACCACCGGTGATGGCTTGTTGACCGCGCTGCTTGTTCTTGATATTGTGCAACGCTCCGGTGAGTCGCTGGCGGCCCTCACCCTGGATTTGAAGGTGTTCCCGCAGGTGATCGTGAATGTCCGCGTACGGGAAAAACAGCCTTTGGAGACGCTGCCTAACGTGGTCGCCGCCATCCGCGACGCGGACCTGGAATTGCACGGGAACGGACGGGTTGTCGTCCGCTATTCCGGGACCGAGGCGCTGGCCCGAGTTATGATTGAGGCCGAGTCAGAGCAGATAATGCGACGGCATGCGGAACGCATTGCGGAGGCCATTCGCGCCGAGCTGGGTGTCTGATTTCTGCACACACTTCAAGAGCGCAACTGCATTGGCTGAAATGAGTTTTATTGGAGATCGCGCCAATTGGGGCCGACAGCGACGTCGGCAATAATGGGTACTTTCAGTTCGATCACCTGCTCCATGGCTTGGCGCACGCGCTCCCGCACCTCATCGACTTCTTCCCTGGGAACATCGAAGACGAGTTCATCGTGGACCTGCAAGACCATTTTTGTGCGCAGTTTTTGCTCGCAAAGTTCGCGCGCGATGCGAATCATGGCCAGCTTGATCAGGTCCGCGGCGGTTCCCTGCAACGGCGTGTTGATCGCGGTGCGCTCGGAAAATCCGCGCATATTGGCATTGCGGCTGCTGATGTCGGGGATGGGACGGACGCGACCGAAGAGAGTGCGCACGCTTTGCGTCCGTCGCACTTGCTCCAGCGTTTGCTCGATGAACGCCTTCACTCCGCTATAGCGTTCGAAATAACGATCGATATAGACGCGGGCCTCGCTGGGCTCAATATTCAATTGCTGCGCCAGGCCGAACGGCGAGATGCCATACACGATGCCGAAATTGACGGCCTTGGCGCGATTGCGCGTCTCTTTATCCATTCGATCGATGGGAACGCCAAAAACCTCAGACGCTGTCAGCGTGTGGATGTCGACATGCTCGCGATACGCCTTCAACAGCAGCGGATCTTCAGAGAAGTGGGCCATCAGGCGCAACTCGATCTGCGAATAATCCGCTGAAAGCAGAACATTGCCATCCGCGGGCACGAATGCGGCGCGAATCTCGCGGCCCAGTTCAGTGCGAATGGGAATATTTTGCAGGTTAGGATTGGTGGACGAGAGACGCCCCGTGGCCGTGCCCACAGCATTGAAAGTTGTGTGTACGCGGTGTTGAGCGTCCGCGAGCAGAGGCAGGCTGTCGGAGTAATTCGATTTCAATTTGGCGAGCTGGCGATACTCGAGCACCAGGCGCGGCGCTTCGTGATTCTCGGCCAGCTCCTCCAGAACATCCTGCGCAGTAGAGACCACTTTGCCACGGCCATATTTGACAGGCTTCGGCAAAGCCATCTTGTTGAACAGCACATCACCGAGTTGCTTGGGAGAGTTGATGTTGAAACGATGACCGCAATTACCGTAAATGCATTCCGCCAGCGCCTGCATCTGTTCCCCCAATCGCTCGGAGATGCGCTGCAGATACGCGGAATCGATGCGGACACCGGCTTCTTCCATATCGAGCAGAATGGGTGTCAGCGGAAGATCGATGGTTTCGTAGACATTCAAGGTATCAGAATCTTCGACCGCCCGCCGCAGTTGCGGCGCGAGACGCGCGATGGTCGCCGCGGCCATCGGCAGTGCCTGCTCTCCCTCGCCGCCCAGTGACTGATTGTCGAAGCGTGCGGCAACATCGGCCAGACGGTGAGTGGCATGCGTCGGATTCAGCAAGTAGGAGTAGAGCATCAGGTCATCGCGCACGCCTGCGAGGTGAATGCCATGCGCCTGCGTAGCGCGCAACAGCGCCTTGAGATCGTGGAGAGACTTCGGCAGAGTCGCGTCTTCCAGCACGGCGCGAAGAAGAGTGGCCGCTTCCCCTTCAAAACGCACGCGCAATGCTTTGCTATCGTCAGCTGCCAATCCCAACGTAAACAAGGATGGCGCTGGGATCTTGTTCGGAGCGGCATTTTGCAGCGCGCTCTCTACCGAGTCGATTGCATCGAGCAGCGAAAGTGTCTGTTGCGCGGGCTCCGGTTCGGCTGCTTCCTCCTCGTCTGGTTCGGATTCCTGCGTCGCTGCATGTTCACTGGCGACTGTCAGGGTCCCCGCGCGGGCCGCAGCCAGCAGTTCTCGGAGTTCCTCGATCGTCGGCTGCAGGACAAGCTCTGCCGATTGCCTTGGCTTCTCCCCTACACCCAACTCTTTGATCAGAGTTGTAAATTCGAGCTCCGTAAACAAATCGCGGCAAGCGATGGGATCGGGCGGCTGAGTTTGCAGTTGCTGCAGATTCAATTCCAGAGGAACGCTACAGTGGATCGTTACCAGTTCCTTGCTTAGCAGGACCGTATCGCGGTTATTCAAGAGCGATTCGCGGTAGGTTTTGCGTTTGACATCGTCCGCATGATCCAGCGCGGATTCGACGCTGCCAAACTGCTGGATCAACTCGACAGAGCCTTTATCACCAATGCCGGGCGCGCCAGGAATGTTGTCGATGGAATCGCCACGCAAAGCCATCACATCGACGACTTGCTCCGGTGGCACTCCCAGCGCAGCAATGACACCGGCACGATCGAGAACCAGATTATCTTTCGCGGGATTCAATACGAATACGTTGTCGCCCACCAACTGCATCATGTCCTTGTCATTCGACACGATATACACGGGATGTCCCAGATTGGACGCCTGTTGCGTGAGGGTGCCGATCACATCGTCGGCCTCGAAACCTTCCTGCTGCAGCATGGGAATCCGCAGGGCCTCGAGTGCGCGGCGAATGTAGGGAATCTGCTGCGCCAAATCCAGCGGCATCTCGGCACGATTGGCTTTGTAACCTGCGTACTCCACTTCATCGAAAGACTGCGTGGCGCTGTTGAATTTTCGGATCTTCAGATCTTTGGCGCGTGCATCGCGAAATACCGGTGTACTCACGTCAAACACAGCGGCTAAATACTCGGGCTTGAAATCTTTCCGCAAGCGATTCAGCATGTTCACAAAGACGTACACGGCTGCGGTGGGAATGCCAGTCCGCGTCGACATGGGGCGTTGCCGCTGCATGGCGTGGTAGGCGCGAAAGATGAACCCCATGGTGTCGAGCAGAAATACGGCGGGCTTGGTCGGCGGGCTGGCCATCTCTATCGAGTCTATCGAAACTACTGACGCCGTTACGCCAGGAACATGCAATCGCCATAGGAAAAGAAGCGATATTTCTCAGCGACCGCGTGATTGTATGCTGCGAGGACCTTCTCCGTGCCGCCGAATGCGCACACCAGCATCAGGAGTGTCGATTGCGGCAAGTGGAAATTTGTCAACAGTCCGCGGACGATACGAAATTGATAGCCGGGAGAGATAAAGATCTGCGTTTCCCCGGAATGGGCACGGAGTTCCCCATTTTCGGCCTGGCGCGCGCAGTGTTCCAAGGTGCGAACCGTCGTGGTGCCAACCGCGATGACGCGACGACCTTCTCGCCGCGCTAGATTTACCGCTAGCGCGGTCGGCTCCGGCAGCGTATACCGTTCGGTGTGCAATCTGATTTCTTCCAGATGCTCGACGCGGACCGGCTGAAATGTTCCCAGGCCGACGTGCAGTGTCAAGCCGGCGATTTCCACCCCGCGGGCGCGAATCGCTGACAGAATCTCCGGCGTGAAGTGCAGGCCGGCAGTAGGAGCGGCTACAGACCCTCGCGCGGATGCAAAAACGGTCTGGTAGCGATCGCGATCGGATAGTTCGTCGTCGCGATGAATGTAGGGCGGCAACGGCATGTGTCCGATGCGGTCCAAAATGGCATAAAAATCGGCGACCGGACTAAAGCGCAATCGGCGCTCACCAAATTCTCCGCGTCCGACAATCTCGGCAGTCAGCAGCGGGACCGCGGCGGAAGCTGCTTCGTGCTCGTCCGGCGCAAAAAAGGACAGGCGCTCGCCCACGGGCAATTTTCGGCCAAGATGGACCAGCGCGCTCCATTCCAGAGGCGCGTGTTGCTCGGTCAGGAGAACCTCGACAACGCCGTGCAAGTACTGCTTTGCCGCTGGATTGTGAGGACTGATGGGCTGGGCATGGATTCCAGCGCGGCGAGCGAACAATCTAGCCGGCAGCACGCGGGTGTCATTGATCACCAGCAAATCGCCGGGTTGCAGTCGCTGTGGGAAATCGCGGAAGTAAGTGTCGTGCACCGCACCCGTGGCGCGATCCAACACGAGCATACGCGAGGCTGCTCGGTCCCGGAGCGGCTGTTGCGCGATCCGCTCCGCCGGCAAATCATAATGAAAATCACGAACCAGCACACATAATATTCTAGTGGGGTTGTTTCCACCGGATATGCCCGCGCGACACTGCGATCTTGCCCAGGTTCGGTCCGCTTCCTTTTGAAATGGGTGGCCGGTCGCTTATCCGCCCGAGGTCCTGGTCAAGATGGGATTGTGCCAACCACCGTCCGCGGCAATGATGGCGTCGGCATCTTTCGGACCCCAACTGCCGCGTCGGTACGGTCGGACGCGATGATGACTCTTCAGAACCGGATCGACAACCGCCCAGGCAGCCTCTACGGAGTCCTCACGAGTGAAGAGCGCTCCATCGCCCATCATGGCATCGCCTAGCAGACGTTCGTAAGGCGCTTCCTCTCCCGGCTGTTCTTCGGATAAATAGAGTTCTCGCATCTCGCCCGTAAATTCCTCGCCTGCAAGCTTGACGCGAGCCGCAAGGGCAATTGCCGCAGCGGGGGCAAGCCGAAAGCGCAGATAGTTGGACCGTTCAGCGGCAGACACAGAGTCGGCGAACAGTCTTTGCGGCGGTGGCTTCAATTCCACCAGGATTTCGGTCGCGGTATCGGCGAGATACTTACCGGAACGCAGGTACCAGGGCACGCCGTCCCAACGCCAGGAATCGATGGAGAGCCGTAAAGCGCAGAAAGTCTCGACATCGGAATTCTTCGTCACATCCGGCGCCTTGCGGTAGCCGACGTACTGACCGCGTACCAGGTCATTGGGTTGAAGTGGGCGCATGGCCTTAAATACTTTCGCTTTCTCGGCCTGCACGGCCCCAAAGTCCCTGCCGCAGGGCGGCTCCATCGCGAGGAGCGCGACGATCTGGAAGAGGTGATTCTGGATCACGTCGCGCAGGCAGCCAGCGGTTTCGTAGAAGGCGCCACGGTCTCCCACGCCGAAATTCTCTGCCAGAGTGATCTGGACACTGGCGATGTAGTTGCGGTTCCAGATCGGCTCCAAAAACGAATTGGCGAAGCGGAAATAGAGGATGTTCATGATCGCCTCTTTCCCGAGGTAGTGATCGATGCGGAAGATCGAATCTTCAGGGAACACGGACTGGGCGATCCGGTTCAGCTCCCGTGCCGAGGCAAGATCGCGTCCAAATGGTTTTTCGACAATGACGCGGGCATGGTCGGCCAGGTGTGCGGAGCCGAGCCCTTGGATCACTGTTCCGAAAAGCGCTGGCGGAATGGCCAGATAGTACGCGGGGCGACGGGCACTGCCCAGCGCCGTCTTAATCGCGGCAAACGTGGCTGGGTCGTTGTAATCTCCGCTGACGTACTGAAACAGAGACAGCAGCTTCTGAAGCGCGCGTTTGTTATCGATCCCGCCCCCATGCCGAATGCTGTCCGTCACTCTCTGATACAGTCGCGCCATCGTCCACTTGGGAAAGGCAACGCCGATGACCGGAACATCGAGGGTGCCTCGTTTCACCATTGCGTAGAGCGCCGGAAAAATCATCTTGTGGGCAAGATCACCGGTCACACCGAAGAGTACCAGCGCGTCGGAATGGGAGTCAGCCATCAGGCAATTCCTTTCGAGATCAATTGAGCGGCGGATAGGATGGCGTTACGATCAACCAAGCCTGGATCGCCAACCCGGACAAAGGGGTGTAAGCCGATGAATTCCAATTGAGACGATCCGATCACACGCATCTCCATGTGGTTTTCCCTTTCAGTATTGCTGCGTTCGACGAGACTTGCACGTCAGCGAACCGCCGCGCGGACAGTACGATCGGCGGACTGGGGATCGACGGACTGGGCCGCATCCGCAGGTCTGCCCAGGTAAGCGCGGTATTCGCGATCGATTATCCCGAGACTTCGGGCGAGAGCGAGTTTCGCTATGTTGTATTGGTACAGGCTGTTGACCAGTTGCGCCTCCGCGGCGGCCAGAGAGGACTGTGCCTCGACGACAGGAAGATCGTTGTCGATACCGTTGCGAAAACGGTCTGTCGCATCATCCAGAGATGTGCGGCTCAAATCGACGTTGCTGCGGGCAACGGTGACCAACTGCCGCGCGGAAGCCACGTCGAGCATATTGTCGCGAATCTCTGCTTCAATCTGCTGCCGGAAGTTGGCGAGCTGCGACATCGCGTTGCGGGTAGCTGCATCGGCAACATCGCGGTCGCCGCGGAATTGCGCTTCCCGAAACAGCGGAATGTTCAGCGTCCCCTGAGCCAGAAACGTTCCGTGATAAATGCTTCCGACCGTTCCGGTCACGCCGTAGTTCCCTTTGAAACTGAGTGTTGGTAAACGTTCGTCGCGGGCAGCGCGGCTTTGATATTGGGCCGAGCGCAGTTCCGCCTGGAGACGCAGATATTCCTGGCGATTGGCATAAGCCATCCGCAGCGCCTGATCGAGCGGGATCATCCGCAGGTCCGCATAGGGCGTCGTGTCGGTCAATTGGATTTCCTGATCGGCGGGAAGTCCAATTTGTCGGTTCAACGTGATCTTCGCTTTTTCAAACGCGTTTTGCTGTGCGATGACCACTTGCTCCTGCTGCTGGTACTGGACACGAGCGCGCAGTTCGTCCAGCTTGGGCACGACTCCGGCCTGATGTTCGAGTGTGGCCTGCCGTAGAATCTCCTTGTTGGTGGCCAGTAGCCCCTGGGCATTGGCCACATTTGCCGCCGCCGCCAAAGCCTGGAGGTATGAGTCAGCCACCGTCTGGATGACCGCGCCTCGGGCCGACTGGTAGCCATAGTCGACGGCTCGAATCTCTTGTTTGGCCGCGCGGTACAGTTCCAGCGAATGCAAATCGAAAAGCGTCTGATCCAGATCGGCTTGGGCGACGACTGCGTCGACGGTAACCACCGTTGGGATGCTGGAGAGATCGGCCGGGGGAATTAAGCTTGGCGGGAAGCTCTTGATAAGTTTGGAGTTGAAACCCTCCGCCGCCAGATTGATCTGAAGTCTGCTGCGTTTCGCTTCCCAGGTGACAGTCGGCGACAGGTAATTGATGGCTTCGAGGCGTTCTCCTGAGGCAATGTCCTGATCCTGCATGGCCAGAACAGTCTGCAGATTGAAGCGCAAACCACGACGGATGGCGTCATCGAGCGACAGAGGCAGAACATCTGGCATCGCCGGCCCCCCAGTCACGCTGCCATACACGGTGTCGGGCGCAACAGTGGGGCTGGTATAGACTTGTGCGACGGCCGCCGCCGACAGCATCAGAGCCACCATCAACGCGCCAGGCAATATTTTTAGTTGACCTATCTTCATCGGTACAAGCTATTAGATTCGGCGAAAACTCATTCATTGCCAAAGCTGAAAAAACGCGAGGGACGAAATATCTTCCACAATTCCACTCTACCTGTAGCCTATCGAGTTTTGCGGCGAGCGGGGGTATCTCCCCCGGGGAGTGGAAGAAGCCGCACAGTCTTCGATCGCGTCCGAGACATAATTTTCTTGCCAATCTAGCAGTCCATATGTTAACTACATAGTCACTAATAATTTTCAAGACGCAAGCTCGTGGCGTGCGCTATTGAAGAGAAGGTCTTCAGCTCAAAACGAGACATACGAGGCCATTATGGAAGCGTTGAATATCGGCACTACAATTCGCGGCGTGCGTTTGCAGAAAGGCATGTCGCAAGGGGACATTGAAAAACGGACAGGCCTGCTGCGCTGCTATTTATCACGGGTGGAGAACGGGCACACGGTTCCGTCTCTGGATACATTGCACAAAATTGCCAGTGCGCTGGACGTTCCGATGGCGCATTTCTTCGCCGAGAATGCGCTAAGTTACGAGATGCCGACGCAACGATTCAGCGAGGATGAATTGCGCTTTTTGACGCAGATCCGACGCTACGCCGCCAATCTGAACGAAAGCGATCGTAGATTGTTGCTGGCCATGGTCAAGAAGTTTGCCGGGGTCGAGAAGAACTAGCGCGGTTGATTGCCGGAATGGGCGAATGCCATGAGCCCCGCTCGTAGGGCGGGTCTTACGTCTGTCTAGACCTTCCAGAATCGAAAAACCCCATAGGCGAACAAGACAAGAATTCCGGCGACCGCGGAAAACACGAGTCGCTGGCGTTGGAAATAAGGCTCCCGCCCCGTGCCCAGCAAAGGAGCCAGCGGGACGCCCATGGCCAGACCGGAAAGAAATCCACCCAGATGGGCCATGTTATCGATCTTGATACCGCCTGCATAGAGCAGCGTGGACGCGCCAATGACAAGGTTGATGACAGCAAAATAAATAACACTGCGCCGCAGACGTCGCAACTCGGCACGCGGAAACGGGAGATGCGGCGAGTTCAGCAACAGGATAAGGACGCCGGCAATCCCGAAAACCGCGCCGGAGGCGCCCGCGCCCACAATGCCCGGATTCACGGCGGTACTCAGCAAATTTCCGGCGACACCTGTCAGAATGTAAACCGCGAAGATGCCGAACGGTCCCAACAGCGGCTCTCCCAGCAGGCCCAAGTTCCACAGGCACCACATGTTGGTGCCGATGTGGACAATGCCCACATGAACGAAGGTGGCTGTCAGCAGACGCCACCACTGTCCGTAGAGGATTTCATTCACGCCACGGTTGGCGCCCCAATGGAGAATTTGCTCCGCCGTCGGATCCCACCAGGAAACGCCGCTGACGACCATCGCCAGATATACAGCGCAGCTGATGCCAACCAAAACGTAGGTCGCCGGCGCGTAGGCCCAGCCTGTGAGAAATCGCGATCGAGTCTGCTGCGGCGGCGGCGCCTGCGTGTAATATCCAGATCGCAGATCGTAATCTGAACCTTCATTCGGATCGGCGTGATCGCGCTCCAGCTCTTGAGAAGCGGGAGGTAGGATCTCTGGCCGGCGACCGCCCAAGTCAGTTTGTCTGTCGTTCCTGTTGATCAGATCGAACTCCCATCCTGATGATCATGCTCTCTCTTCTACAGGCTACTGAGCGAAACATCAGAACACAAACAACAATTTGCTGTTCTTGATGAAATCTCTGCGGTATCGGGCGCCACGCCACTCCGCAACCCAAGCTGGCACATGCATTAGACTTGAGCTTGAGTCCATCCCCTACTGGAGAACTGCGGATCGTATGAAGCCCATTCGTCGTGCTTTGTTGAGTGTCACAGATAAATCCGGCCTGATCGAGTTCGCGCGGGTGTTAGCGCAACTTGGCGTCGAGCTTGTTTCAACTGGGGGCACGGCCCGCGCGCTGCGGGAAGCGGGCCTTAAGGTACTGGATATTTCCGATCTGACGGGTTTCCCTGAGATGCTCGACGGACGGGTCAAGACGCTGCACCCTAAGGTCCATGGCGGCATTCTTTTTATCCGCTCCAATGAAGAACATCAAAAGGCCGTGGCAGCCCATGGAATTCAGCCCATCGACATGGTGGTGGTGAATCTGTATGCCTTTGAGGCAACGCTGCGCAAATCCGGCGTGCGCTTTGCGGAAATGATTGAGAACATCGACATCGGCGGCCCGTCCATGGTGCGCTCGGCGGCGAAGAATTTTGAGGATGTCGCTGTCGTCACCTCGCCGGAAGATTACGCGGGGCTGAGTGAGGAACTGCGAGCGAATGGGGGCAAACTCACCCGGGAGACGCGCTGGCAACTGGCGCGCAAGGCGTTTGCACTGACTGCCACGTATGACCTGGCAATCGCGAACGCGCTGGAGGCCTTGCCCGATTTGCCGGATGCGGGCGCGTCCCTGCTATTTCCGAAGTCGACGGATGCGCCCTTTCCCGGCACTCTGCGCCTCGCCCACTCACAGATCATGTCGTTGCGATATGGTGAAAATCCGCACCAGCGGGCGGCCTTGTACGCCGACGGCAGCGGAACGGGTATTGCCGGGCTGCGCCAGTTGCAGGGCAAGGAGTTGAGCTACAACAACCTCGTCGATCTGGATGCATGCTGGGAGCTGGCACAGGAGTTCAGCGAGCCAGCCGTGGCGATTATCAAGCACACCAACCCGTGCGGCGCAGCCACAGCCAGCAGCATTGTGGAGGCATACCGCAAGGCGTTGGCTTCCGATCCCATTTCAGCCTTTGGTTCGGTGATTGGCATCAATCGCGAAGTAGACGGGGAGGCGGCCGCCGAGATCGTGAAGCTTTTTGTAGAGGCGATTGTCGCGCCCAAATTCAGCACAGAAGCGAAAGAGATTTTTGCCGCCAAAAAGAATCTGCGGCTGGTCGAGGTCGAGCCCGCCGAGACTACACGCGTGCTGAAGCAAATTTCCGGCGGACTGCTGTTGCAGGATGCGGACTGCGGCCATATCGAAGCCGACGCGCTGAAAATCGTCACCAAACGCCAGCCTACGCAAGACGAGATCGAGGCGTTACTGTTTGCCTGGCGGGTGGCCAAACATGTCAAGTCGAACGCCATCGTCTATGCGCGCAATGGCCAGGTGTTGAGTGTTGGCGCAGGCCAGATGAGCCGAGTCGATGCGGCGAAGTTTGGCGCCATGAAAGCTATTTTGCCGCTGACCGGCTGCGTGGCTGCTTCGGACGCTTTTTTTCCATTTCCCGACGGCCTGGAAGTCGTACTTGCAGCAGGAGCTACGGCGGTAATCCAACCCGGCGGATCGGTGCGCGACTCTGAAGTCATCGCCGCCGCCGACAGACTGAACGCCGCCATGGTCTTTACTGGAATGAGGCATTTCCGGCACTAAGTTGTTTTAGATTGAAGGCTCGATTTCTCGCCCCCGCGGCAGGCTTCGGCGTACAATCCAGCGTACAATCAAGTAAAAGGGGCTTAATTGCTCTATTTCCGCGCGAATACGCCGCGGCACAGAGTGCGAGGTAGCGTTTCAGATGACGAAGATTCGTGTCGCCGGCGAGGAACCCCTTTCTCCATGGAAAATAGTTTTTGCACTCGGAGCGGTGGTTGCGTTTTCGGCAGCTGCGGTTGGTCAAACCGGTTCCGTCCCCGGAACGACGCACCCCGGCGGGGCTTCCTCAGGAATCGACTCTCCTCCAACGAATAGCGCGGGAAGTACTGTTCCCCAGACTGCGACCGTAACCTCCCCGCAGCCGGCTGGTGAGATCGGCAAACGATCCCAATCCTATTATCATTTCGCTCTCGGCCATCTGTACGAAGACTCCGCCGAAGAGTATGGACGCCCTGAACTGGCAGTGCAGGCCGTTGAGCAGTACAAGCTCGCTCTGGCGCAGGATCCTGACTCGGTTTTCTTGCAGAACACTCTTGCCGACACGTATTTCAAGCTGGGGCGCATCCGCGAAGCCATTGAAACCGCGCAAAGAATACTCAAGGATCATCCCGACGACCTGGAGGCGCACAAGCTGCTGGGGCGCGTCTACCTGCGGTCGCTGGGTGACACGGAAACCGGTCAGCAGCCGGGCCCCATGCTGGATCTCGCGATTCAAGAATTCCAGAAGATTGTCCAGCTGCAGCCGAATAGCGTGGAAAATCGCCTGCTGCTCGGTCAGCTGTTCACGCTGAAACACGATACAGCGGATGCCAAAGCGCAGTTTGAAGCGGCCCGCAAAGTCGATCCGAATGCGGAAGATGTGGTGCTGAATCTGGCGCGCCTGTATGGGGAACAGAACAACCTGCCGCAAGCCATCAGCGTGCTGCAGAGCGTTCCGGAAGATGAGCGTACTTTCAAAATCGACTTGGCTTTGGGCGCTGCTTACGATCAAGCTGGCAATGTGAAGCTCGCGATCACGGCCTATCAGGGCGCACTCAACCTACAGCCGGACAGCCTGGATGCGCAACGCGGCTTGGCGGAAGATTTGCTCAGCGATGGTCAAGCCGATGCCGCGCTGAAGATTTTTCAGGGTATCGCCGCCCAGGATCCGGAAGATGTCCACTCCTTTCTAAGGATTGCGGAGCTGGAACGCGCGCAGGGGCACTGGAAGCAAGCCGAGGCCGCGCTGGACCACGCCAAGACGCTCAATCCCGACTCGGTTGAGGTACTGTATAACGAGGCTCTGATGAACGAGGCACAGGGCCATCTCAACCAGGCGGCTGAGATTCTGCAAAAGCTGGCGGACAGCACCCGCCATGCCAGCCAGCAGTACACCCTCGACGAAAAAAACAATCGCGCAATTTTCCTCGATCGTCTGGCAGGCGTCTACCGCAATCAGAACAAAACCGAGCAGGCTATTGACGTCTATAAGGAAATGATTGCGCTCGGCGGCAACAATGCGGAGCGGGGATATCAGGGCGAAGTCGATGCCTATCGAGACGCCAAGATGCTGCCGCAGGCGACCATTGCGGCTCAGCAGGCCGTACAGGCGCTTCCCAAGAACGTCGATCTGCAACTCACGCTCGCCGGACAACTGGTCGATACCGGCAAAGCCAAAGAAGGGATTGCGCTAGCCAAAAGTCAGCTGAACGGCACCAAACAGGATCGCGTCGTCTGGCTCACCCTGGCGCAGATATTCACCCGTATCCATAAGTGGAAGGATGCCTCGTCGGCCATCGATCAGGCGCAAAAACTTGGCACCTCCAAGCAAGACATGAGCCTGATCTATTTTCTTCGCGGAGCGCTGGAGGAACGGCAGAAGCACATCGACGCAGCCGAACAACAATTTCGGCAGGCGCTGGCTTTGGACCCAGACAATGCTTTGACGCTGAACTATTTGGGATACATGCTGGCGGATCATGATCAAAAGCTGAGTGAGGCGCTGCAACTCGTGCAGCATGCGGTCAAGCTCGACCCAGAAAATGGAGCCTACCTGGATTCGCTGGGATGGGTGCGCTACAAGCTCGGCCAATACGAACTTGCCGAGCAGACCCTGCAAAAGGCGATCGCCTTGATGCCGAAGGATCCGACTGTCCACGATCATCTCGGCGAGGTGTATGCTTCGACCGGCCACCTGCAGCAGGCAGTGGCGCAATGGGAGAGTTCGCTTGCGAACTACGCGGATTCAGCTCCGGCAGACGCCGACCCATCCGATGTGAACAAAGTGCGTAAGCGGCTGGATAAAGCCAAGGTCAAGCTAGCCAGGGAAGAGACTCACGTATCCGTTCCGCCCCGGTGATAGGATCTCTCACCCTCTCATGCAGGCCACCTCACTCAGTTTCTGCGCTGTCGTCGGAGATGCCGCCGATCCGCTCACCGCGCGGGAGCACAAGGAAACCCCGCATACATATCGTTCGGCATTCCAGCGCGATCGCGATCGCGTCATCCATGCGCGCGCCTTTCGGCGGCTGGCAGGCAAGACGCAAGTATTCACCCACCGTGACTCCGACCACTTCCGCAGCCGCTTGACCCACACCATTGAAGTCACCCAGATCGCTCGCACGGCGACGGCGGCGTTGGATTTGAATGAAGACCTGGCGGAAACACTTGCGCTGGTCCATGACATTGGACATCCGCCCTTTGGCCATGCCGGCGAGCAGGCGCTCGATCGTCAACTGCAAAAATACGGCCTTCACTTCGACCATAACTTGCACGCGCTGCGGATCGTGGAATATTTTGAGCAACGCTATGCCGGGTTTCGCGGACTTAATCTGACATTGGCCGTGCGCGAAGGGATTATCAAGCACTCGCGCGATTATTCACCCGAGGAGCACCCAGAGCTGCGGGCATATCTACTGAATGAACTGCCTCCCCTGGAAGCCCAACTGATCGACCTGGCGGATGAAATCGCCTACCTGACCGCGGATATCGACGATGGCGTGGAAGCGGAAATTCTCTCACCGGTTGATCTGTGCCGCCATGTCGCGTTGTTTGAGGAGTTTTATCGAAAAATGGAGATTCGATATCCAGGTGCTGCTCCCAAACTGTTGTTCCATGAAGCGCTCAAGCGAATGCTAAACGCATTGGTCAACGATCTGGTGGTAACCACGCATCGCAGGGTGACCGAAGGAGGAATTGACTCTCTCGCGGCGGTCCGCCACACAGGCCAGCGGCTGGCAGCGCTTTCTGAAGACATGGAGGAACGCCGCCATCAGGCCAAACAGTATCTTTTGCAACAACTCTACCACGCACAGTACCTGGAACGGGACCATGCGCTGGCGGAGAAAATCATCGCGGGACTGTTTCAACACTGGATGCGGCATCCGTTGGAACTGCCCATGCATCACGAAACGCAAATCGCTACCGAAGGCGCTCCGCGCGTAATTGCCGACTACATTGCCGGAATGACGGACCATTTTATTTCTGAGCAGTGGCGGCACGTGCAGGCATCGCGGAAGAAATAGTTCGTGTGGAAGAAGTTTTTACCGCTGACTTGCGGTCCAAAACGCGTTGCCACCACGCATCAAATTGTGCCAGGGAGCGTTCGCATTGCAATTTATGGCGCTCGCGCTTGTCGCGGACCTTGCGCCGCACCTCTTCTTCCAGCGGCTGCAGCAGATCGAAGGTGATGTTGGCGGGTTGGAAATGCGCGGGATCGGCGTGAGTGATGTAATGCACCAACGATCCCAGACCGGTTGCGCGCGGAATAGGCTCGGGCTGCTCCCCGTGCGCCAAGGCAGCGGCATAGATGCCGGCCAGCATTCCCGTCGCGATCGACTCCGTATAGCCTTCCACGCCGGCGATCTGTCCTGCAAAAAGAATCTGCGGATGTTCGCGCAGTTGCAACGTTTCCGTTAACAATCGAGGCGCATTGATATATGTGTTGCGATGGATTTGGCCATAGCGCAGGAACTTCGCATTTTCGAGGCCCGGGATTAGGCGAAATACCCGCGCTTGCTCGCTGAACTTCAAATGGTTTTGAAAGCCCACCAGGTTGTACGAATCCGCCCGCAGATTCTCACAGCGCAATTGCACCACCGCCCACGGCGTTTTCCCGGTCCTTGGATCGCGCAACCCCACCGGCTTCATGGGACCGAAGCGTGGCGTGTCGCGCCCGCGCCTAGCGAGTTCTTCCATGGGCAGGCAAGCTTCAAAATAGGGGAGCTTCTCCCACTCCTTTTCGAGCACGGATTCCGCTGTCACCAGAGCATCGTAAAAACGGTCATACTCTTCCGGCGTCATCGGGCAGTTGATATAGTCGGCGGTTCCCTTGTCCCAACGCGCAGCCATGTAGACGCGGTTCCTATCGATCGACTCCGCATCGACAATGGGACTGATGGAATCGTAAAAGGCCAGATGTTCACTACCGGTGAGTTGCGCGATCGCTGCGGAAAGAGCCGGCGAAGTCAAGGGTCCGGAAGCAATCACCGTCCAGCCATCGGCGGGGTCGATC
The DNA here is from genome assembly GCA_021793405.1 of Acidobacteriota bacterium. GTDB lineage: Bacteria > Acidobacteriota > Terriglobia > Terriglobales > Acidobacteriaceae > JAKAAZ01. The sequence continues at coordinate 25,129 of JAJYSV010000005.1, read as the reverse complement.
GCGGTCACTTCTTCTCGATAGACCGTGATGCGCGGCTCCGCTGCAATGGCTTCAGCGACGAGCCGGGAGAATTCCACGCGATCCACCGCCAGCGCATGGCCCGCGGGCACGGCTGCAGCATCCGCGGCCTGCAGCAGAACCGATCCCGCGCGGCGCATTTCCTGCTTTAACAGCCAAGGTGCAGTGTGCTCGCTTTCCGACTTGAGAGAATTCGAGCAGACCAGCTCTGCGAAATCTGCGGTCTGGTGCGCTTCCGTGGAACGTACCGGGCGCATTTCGTACAGATCGACGCAGCAATCGCGCCGCGCCGCCTGCAACGCCGCCTCCGGGCCCGCGAGCCCTGCGCCGAGTATACGAATGCGTGGAATATTTTGGCTCATTCAGAAGAACATCTTTCGATCCTGCTCTATGGTAACGGCTGGGCACTTCAAGATGCTCGCGTAAACTCGGCCAAGCGATTCGCAAGCAATGAAGAGTAAGGTAATAGAAAGCTTTGCTGTCATTTTTTCGGGGTGGAACGCAGATTTTGCTGCACGCTCAAAAATACATGTATCCATGATGCTGCTTTATAGCCTGGCCTTCGTGGCCGTCCTCCTGATTGCTTCTCCGTATTGGCTGCTCCGCATGGCGTGGAGCGGACGCTACCGGCATGGCCTAGGCCAGCGTCTGGGCTATATTTCTCCAGGCCTTCGCGAATATTTGGGAACGCGCTCCACGATCTGGGTGCACGCCGTTTCGGTTGGAGAAGTGATTGCCGCTAGCCGCCTCATCGAACTGCTGCAAAGTCTTGATCCGGAGCTGCGTGTGGTGATCTCCACCACCACGCGCACAGGACAAAGGCTCGCGCAGGAGCGGTTCGACCAGCCAAAGAAGCGACTTGACGCATCCGCCCCAGCACCGACGCGCGTTTTCTACTACCCACTGGATTTTGCATGGATCGTGCGCCGATATCTGCGTGCATTGCGTCCGCGTGCCCTAATTCTAGTCGAAAGCGAACTATGGCCGCGCATGTTGGTGGAAGCGGAGCGAGCGAACATTCCCGTCATCGTGGTGAATGGCCGCATCTCGAATCGGTCGCTGCCCAGATATCGCGCGCTGCGATCGCTGTGGCGGCCGCTCCTTCGCAAGCTGAGGCTGGTGCTGGCGCAAAGCGAAGAAGATCGCAGCCGCTTTGTTGAGCTTGGCGTTCCCTCCGATGCGGCGAAGACCGCCGGCAATTTGAAATATGATGTTCGCACAGCGGGAGAGTTGCCAATCACCCGGGAGCTGCGTACACATCTGCCGCAGCAGACGAAGACCATTGTCGCAGGCAGCACCTTGGAGAGCGAGGAGCGTATTCTGCTCGACGCATTCCGCGAACTGCAGCTGGAATTTCCAAAGCTCGTGATGATTCTTGCGCCTCGGCATCCGGAGCGTTTCAGGCCGGTGGAGCGAATGATCGAAGAGGCAGGATTCCCCCTTATTCGCAGATCGGAATGGCTGCAACATCCCCAAACGATTTCCGCAGGAAGCATTTTTCTTCTCGACACTGTGGGGGAATTAGCGTCGGTCTACTCGCTGGCATCGGTGGCCTTCGTGGGGGGTAGCCTGATACCAGCAGGCGGCCACAATCCGCTGGAGCCAGCGCAGTTCTCTGTACCAATTGTGATGGGGCCGTATACGGAGAATTTTCGCGCCATGGTCGCAGCACTGCTGGAACAGGAAGCCATTCGTGTGACTCCGCCGGAACGACTTGCACAAGTGCTGCGTGAACTGCTGGCTTCGCCGGAAGCGCGGCGGATGGGCATCCATGCGCGGCGCGTGTTTGAGGAGCAGGCAGGTGCTTCCCAGATATGCTTCTTCGCAATCGAACAAATTCTGAAAGAGAACCGCGATGCGGAACAAGAGGATGGCCTGCAATGACGCGCCCGGCCGGAAATCTTTTGCGCTATGCCGTGTCCCCGGTCTCCTGGCCCTTGGTCTTGCCCTATGCTGTGGGAGTTCGTCTCAAGAACATGGCCTATGACCGCCATTGGCTCGAACCACGAAGGCTGACATGGCCTGTGATCAGCGTCGGGAATCTTTCCGTCGGCGGCACCGGAAAAACTCCCATGGTGCTATTGCTGGCAGATCGGCTGCAACAGCGCGGCTGGACCGTCGATGTGCTGAGCCGGGGCTATGGCCGCAGCAGCCAGAGAGTGGCGCGTGTCGATCCGCTGGGCACGCCGGAGGAGTTTGGGGACGAGCCGCTTCTGATGGCTCGCCGCGGACTTTCCGTGTATGTTGGAGCCGATCGCTATCAACCGGGACGGCTGGCGGAAAGCGACGCCGATGCGAATGCAGGTCCCACTCGCAGACTGCACCTTCTCGACGATGGCTTTCAGCATCGCAAATTGGCCCGCGCAATTGATATCGTCCTGGTGCAACGCGCGGATTTTGACGGACAATTGCTGCCGGCTGGATGGCTGCGCGAACCGCTCCGCGGATTAGGGCGCGCGGATATCTGCGTTCTGCGCGCAGAGGACGCCGATATATCCGACCGCGTGTTGCAGCGGATGCGTCGGACAGGCAACGATCCAAACCGAGCGAATCTGTGGATCATGGAACGCAAGACGACTCTGCCTATGTCCCCAACTTCGATTGGCAAGGCGCTGGCATTCTGTGCAATTGGCGATGCGAAGAGTTTTTTCGATGAATTGCGGCAGACCGGGATCGACCTGCAGGCGAAGATCGCTTTTCGCGACCACCACGTCTATACCCCAAAGGATATAGACCACTTGCGAGCAGTTGCGCGTCGTAGCGGAGCGGAATGTTTCCTGACGACCGAGAAGGACAGCGTGCGCCTGCCGGACGCATTTCGTGCCGAACTCGAACTTGTCGGCCCTCTCGTCATTGGCGGGCTGAAAGTTTCTCTCCTGGAAGAAACTCGATCGATGGAGATGCTGGAAGCTCTGCTGAACGAACGGCTTCATCATCCGGCGCACAACGTGCGATGATGAATGTTTGCCAGCCCAATTCCAAAACCTGCGTATCCTGATCGTGCGTTTGGGCGCGATGGGCGACATTCTGCACGCGCTGCCGGCCGTGACTGCGCTGCGGACTGTACTCGATACGACGCTGCCTGGGAGTTGGATCGGGTGGGCCATTGAACCGCAGTGGATTCCACTCGTGTGTGCCAACTTTCGATCGCACCGTTCTGCGCACGGACCGCAGATGCCGGTGGTCGATGGAGTGCATCCTGTGAAGGCCAAGCGGTGGGCGCATCATCCCTTTTCAACTTCAACTGTCATCGGGATTCGAGACTTGCGCCGTGCCTTGCGGGCCAGGCGATACGACATCTGCATCGACCTGCAAGGCGCTATCCGATCGGCGCTGATCGGGCGCATGGCACAAGCACCGCGCATGATCGGGGAAGCGCATCCGCGCGAGTCAATCTCGCGCTGGCTTTTTCGCGAACGGATCGAGACTACGGGAGTTCATGTTGTGGAACAAGCGCTGGAAGTGGTGAATGCTGTATTCAAAAACGATCTCCCCTATCATGCGCCAGCTCTGCCGATCGATCCCGCCACGGAAACCTGGTGCGATCAATGGCTGGCAAAGCGAGAAATAGAACGATTTGTCCTGGTAAATCCCGGTGCCGGTTGGGGGGCTAAGCGCTGGCCAGCCGAACGCTACGCCGCGGTGGCTGCGGAACTCGCACAGATGGGCTACTCCACGGTCGTGAATGTTGGCCCAGGCGAGGCGCGCCTGGCGGAGATTGTTTGCGCCAATAATAATGCGCGCTGCTTTATGATGAGGGGAAGCATTCAGCAGTTGATCGCCTGCACCCGCCGCGCCGGCTTGTTTGTTGGCGGGGATACCGGTCCACTCCATTTGGCCGCCGCATTGAAGATTCCCGTGGTCGGCATCTATGGGCCGACAGACCCGGCCCGCAACGGCCCCTACGGAACTCGCAACCGGGTCTTGCGGCACCCGGCGAGCAGGCGAGATCACAGCCGGAAAAGAGAGCCCGAGGCAGGACTGTTGACGATCACCGCACGCGATGTACTTGAAGCTGCGGAGCAACTCTTGCAGGAGCAGGCAGAAACACGGTGAGCGAGGCTACCTTCCGTCTTCGATGGAGAAAAATATCCCGACGCATTCGGGTGCCGCTGGGATTTCTTTTTGTCATATTTTATTTCTGGCTTGCCCGGCCCACTCTTTACTCATTGCTGATGAGCCTGATACTGGTCGTTCCGGGAATTCTGCTGCGCGGCTATGCCTCCGGATACGTCAAAAAGAATACGGAACTAGCCATTACAGGGCCCTACGGCTATACACGCAACCCCTTGTATCTCGGCTCGATTTTGATCGCTTTTGGGTTCGCGCTGGCGGCACGCAGCATCTGGACTGCCGTCGCGCTGGCGCTTCTGTTTCTCGTCATTTATGGACCAGTCATCCTGGATGAAGAAGAGTTTCTACGAGCAAAATTCCCCGGATATGCGGAGTACGCACGTCGCGTGCCGCGATTGGTGCCTCGACCGTGGGCTTTGCAGTCGAAGGAGAAAGGTAAATTTTCTTTCGAGCTTTACCTTGAGCATCGCGAGTACAATTCGCTTTTGGGCTCCTCGTGCATGTACCTTGTTCTGGTAGTACGCATGGTTTTTACGCGCTGATCGGCACAATTCGCGATATTTGTATGGTGGGTTCCGGTTGAGACAAATGCAACCAAGAAAAGGACTATGCAAAAACTTCTAGTGGCCTTTGCGACCGGATGGATTCTGATGGTTGCGTTGCTTCCAGCAGGGCGCGCCCAGACGCCTACTCTCCCCGCGCCCGATCTGCAGTTTCAAATCCCGGCGAACGAAACGCTGACGTATGCGGTGGACTGGCGCGTGTTTCCTGCTGGAACGGCTACGTTTCACTTGAAGGCGGAGGGCACCAATGTCCATGTAACAGCGACGGCCGCTTCGATCGGCACGGTGAATCTTCTGTTTCCGGTAAACGACCGTTATGACAGCGTGTTCGATCGGAAGAGCGGCTGCTCGTTCGAATATCGCAAGCAGATTCAGGAAGGCCGGCGGCGGCTGACAGGCCTAATGGAGCTGGACTACGGACGCCATCTGCAAAAGTTAAGTGAAAAAAACTTGGTCTCCGGGATCTACAAGCAGCAAACTTCTCCGATTCCCGGGTGCGTGACGGATGTCCTCTCCGGGATCTTTTATGTTGCGTCGCAACCGCTGCAAGTCGGTCACGATTTTCGCTTTCCACTGGCCGACGGAGGTCACGTCATCGCTGTGACGATCAAAGTGGAAGCAAAGGAGACAGTGGTGACGCCGGCGGGAACCTTTTCCGCGATACGCGTGCAGCCAACCGCCGATGCCGGCGTTGTGAAGAACCGCGGAGATATCTGGATCTGGTATTCCAACGATGCGCGGCATCTTCCGGTGCAGGTGCGCGCCCATTTATTCTGGGGAACTATTACGATGCGTTTGACACATGCTGCGAATCAGTGATCTCGGTGCCATTGTTTCCGTCAATTGACCCTTCACGTGTTGCAGTTTTGGAATCCCTCCGCAAACCGTCGAGTGCTCGCTCCCCTCTCACATAGCTGCTCCTGAATTAAGACAGCTAGCGTGGCCTCATGCTCTTCCTTTGCCGAGTACACCAAGATGCGTATCTCCAAACATGCCTGAAGTCTTCAGACCATATCCCAGGACCCGATCCATACCGATGTGCGCTGTCCAGATGCAGACCAGCGGCAGCAGCCGAACGCTGTGGGTAGCGATGGCAGCGACTGCCAGACCCAGCGGCAGCACGTAGCTATGGACAATGTTGTAGGAGAGTTTGCCGGCCCGCGAATCCACCAGGTAACCCAGCATGGAAAGGTCCGGAACCAACAGCAGCACAAGGAAGAGCCACCAGCGCGCACCCAAATTCCAATACAACAGGACGCTCAGCAGGAGGACCAACAATCCTTCACCTCTCAGCCAAGCGCGGGTAGTGCCGGAAACGGCGCCGTCAAACACCATGGAAACTGTCATTCGAGGAGTCCTCCAGCTTCCTATTCATTTCATATTAGCCGTTGATTGGCGGTCGGCTAGTGCAGCGGTTGAATGGTGGCCCCGTTCAGCAGGAAGCTGCTGAGCCCGAGTGTGTCTGTGCGATAGACGCGGACATGCGCAGCACCGAGTTCATCGAGTACAGAGACGCGCGGATGGCCGAATGGATTGTGACGACCCACCGAAATCACAGCGAATTCAGGATGAACGGCAGCCAGAAACGATGGGATAGTTGACGTATTGCTGCCATGATGACCCACCTTGAGAAGTCCTGCCCCCAGCGGCTCGGTCGCAACCATCCGTTCTTCCACAGGAGCTTCTGCATCTCCTTCGAGCAGCGCCGCGGTCTTTCCATAACGTACGCGCATCACAAGTGAATCATCATTCGACGCGCTTGGTCCGGGCTGATACGTGGCGTCCGGCGCAAGAATTCGCACGTGAACATCGCCAAAGAGAAAGCGCTCGCCGGCAGCCATCCGCCGCACCGGAATGTTCTCCTGCCGTGCCTGCGCCAACAGAGCGCGATATTCCGGAATCATAGGATTGCGCCCCACCCAAAAGACCCTGGGATGGAAATTCTTGAGGACCGCTGGCATACCGCCCATGTGGTCGCTGTGCGCGTGGGTAAGCGCAACAACATCCAGTCGACGGATGTGCCGCCACCAGAGATATTGCGAGACAACATCCTCGCCAATGTCGAACTGCGAATCGTCTGTGCGCGGACCGCCAATCGGACCGCCCGCATCCACCAGCAACGTATGGCCATCGGGAGTGACAATCAGCAGCGAATCTCCCTGGCCTACGTCGATCGCAGTCACCTCCAATGCTCCGCGGTGACGAGTCAGCGGAACGGGCCACAGCACCAGCAGAGAGCCAACACAAATCGCGGCCAGCGCAACTACCCGCCAACGCCGGGAAATCCGAACCATCCACAGCGAGGCAATCCAGGCCACAGCAAAGCAGAACAAAGACCACGCGGGCGGATCGGGTGTGCGCAGTCCCGACACCGCTAGATTGCCAAACAGATGGATCAGCCAGGAGATGGCGTGCAGTAGCAATGCCGTCAACGATCCGCTAGGAACTGCCAACGCAGGATGAATGCAGCCCAGCAGAAATGTCACGAGAGCCAGCGGCAGCATAAACGCCAACAGTGGCAGGCCGATCAAGTTCGCCGGCAGGGCCACGAACGTGATGCGGTGGAAATACACGGCCATGGGCAACACCATGGCCAGTTCCACGACCAACGCCACAATCAACGCCTCGGCAAATCGCAGCCCCCAGCGAACAGTCCCGAACGGCAAGCGCCATGCCCAGCGCGGACCAACAAAATACTTCAATCTTTCCACGTACATCCGCAACGCTACACGCATCTGTGTCACGCGCGGCGGCAGAAAAGGGTCGAGACGAAGTTGCCTGGGCATCCGGGCTCCTCGCAGATAGGGGGCCAGCGTGGATTCGATCAGCGGCATGGCCACGCCTGCGATCGACAGCACGGCGAGGAACGTCATCTGGAAGCTGGCGTTTAATAGCGCCGCCGGATTGTGGACTAGCACGCCAACGGACGCGATTCCAATTGCATTCAGCGCCGCCCGTTCGCGGTAGAGAATACGGCTGAAGAGATAGACGGCGCTCAGCCAGAGGGCGCGTTGGACGGGCGGCGCAAAGCCGGTAAGGAATGCGTAGGGCAACGCGAGTGAGATCGCCACCAGCGTGGCCGACAACTGCCCCATGCGCAGCTTGCGCGCCAGCCAGAAAATAAGGCCGATCACAATGGTAATGTGCAGACCGGAGACTACCAGCAGGTGAAAGGAACCTGTGCGTTCAAACGCGCTCCGCATGGAGTGTTGCAGGCGGGTGCGATCGCCGAACAGCATGGCGCTCAGCACGCTGCTGTCCTCCGGCGTCAAGCGCAACCACGGCGGTAGCCATCCATACAACGCACTGATGCTTGCAATCCGGTCCAACCGGGTGCCTGCCCAAGTCTGCGCAGCCGTAGCTAGACACGCAAGGGAAGGACGCGCGCTTGGAGTCGCTACATGGACTGCGCTCGCTTCCACGCCGCCAAGAACCGCAATGCCGTGCTGGGCAAGATAGGCTGGATAATCCCACGCTCCAAAATCAAGATATTGTTCGGGTGTATGGAAGCGCAGCGCCAGGTTCAGGCGCTCACCGCAATGCGTGGGTGGCAGCGCGTCTCGAGAAGAGGTGTAGATGTTCAGCCGCAGGTCGCCGGCGACGGGCGCCTGCCAGTCGGCCTGCGCGTTGAACTCCTCCACATGATCCAGGGAAAGATCGATTTGCTGTGTCTGCTCGGTTTCTTGTCGATGGCCCCACGGAAAGCCCCGCGTCTCTGTACGCACAAAGCGGATCGCAGCCACCGTTCCACTGACATTGCGCTGAAGGCCATCGGCAAGCTGATCAAGAACCGTAGGAGCCGGGGGTACAGGCGCCACAAACGCGCAGAATTGTCCCGCTGTAAACCAAAGGAGCAGCAAGGGCAGCCACAGAACCCGGACGGCTCGCCGAGCCGCCACCAACACCAACGCAGCAGCCAGCAAAGCACCCAGCAGGGTGACCAACGGAGGATGCCAGATCCAGTGCGCATCCAGGATTCCAAGGGAAAATCCAGCCGCTGCCAGCAGCATGGGCGCGTTGGCGAGCGATAGCCTATCCAATCGAAGTCTGTATCGCGTTGCTCGGAGGGGCGCTGGCTGATACCCGCGCAATCGTCGCACAGACATTGCTGTTTCCGTTGGGGGGGCGGACAGAGTCATGGTGGAGTCTGCGAACGAAGAGCAGTTCCACGGTTACTATACCCTTATCGAGAAAGCCGTGGTGCAGCTTTTCTTCACGGAAAAGATCGAGCGAAACTCCAGTCTCACTGGATACACCTACGGAGGAACCGCTTTAAAGATCGAGCGTCGCAATGGTTTCCATGTGGTAGGTTTGCGGAAACATGTCGACCAACTGCAAGCGACGGAGGCGGTAGCCGGATTGTATCAATGCGCCCAGGTCGCGGCCCAACGTGGCCGGATCACAGGAAACATAAACGATCTTGCGCGGGTTCGAGCGGGCCATCAGATTGCACGCCTCGACGCCTGCTCCAGCGCGTGGAGGATCCAACAAAATAAGATCGGGTGCAGGCTCTTGCCGCTGCAACGACTGCTGAAGAAACTTCAGCGTTTCAGATTGAATTTCTTTCGCGGTTTTCCCCGTGGTTGTGGAGCCACGCAGGTTCTGACGCATATCCTTCAATGCCGAAGGGTTGGATTCGACTGCGAGGACGCGCTGAAACCGCTCCATCAGCGCCAGCGAAAAGAGACCCACACCCGCGAAGAGATCCCAGACGCACGAACCGCTTTCGTCGTCTATAACAGCGGCGACGAATTCGTCGAGCAGTGTACGATTCACCTGAAAGAACGATCCCGCGCCTACGATATATTCTCGTCCGGCTACACGATAGTTCAGGTGTTGACGCCCCCATTGCAAAAGGGGGCTAGCCGTAGCAAGCTTCCCTTTCTCAACCGCGAGCACTTGAGCACCGCTCAATTGTGGAATTTCCTTTTGCACATTCGCGAAGAATTCTTTGTACCTGATCAGATGGGAACGCGAGTGGCGGCTTGTCCACATCGTCATGAAGAGTTCGGACTGGTCGTGGTTGGTAAAGATTTCCACCTCCTGCGTATCCGCAGGGAACGAACCTTTCGCGCCGAGCAAATGCAGGGCGCGAATGCATTCCTCCAGCAAAGGCGCAGCAATTGGGCAGCGATCGATCGCCGTCATCCGATGCGATTTCGCTTTTCGGTACCCCACGGAAAATTCCGGCTGCGTCTGTACCTGGACGCGAACACGGTTGCGATAGCCCAGCGGTTGGGCGAAAAGCAGCGATATAGGCGGAAGATCGCGGACTCCGGCGCGAGTGAGGCTCTCCACCAGCATTTGGCGTTTCAATTCCACTTGATATGGATAGAGACTGTGTTGCAGTTGGCAGCCTCCACAGGTGCCGAACCAAGGGCACGGGGGCGCGGTGCGAAACTCGGAGGCTTTTGCAATTTCGCGTGCCTCGCCGATGCAATAACCGCGGTGCCGTTGGGTAATTTCGGCTTCCACAATTTCGCCGGGCAGCGTCAGGGGCACAAAGATGCTCATGCCGCCAGAAGTCTCGAGGTCCACAGGGATCCGCGCCAAACCCTGACCACCGTAAATGACCTTCTCAATGGTTAGCTTCATATCTGGCGCATGTAGAACAGGCTGAGGCGAGGAATGTTGTTCTGCTGGAATAAACAGCGACGGAGAAACTGTTGTTCAATTTGCCGGATCTGCACGGTCTGCAGGCGGCTACGATAGGGAGCCAGTTCCTGCGCCGACCGCTCGCGCAGGGCAAGCAGATTTTCCGGCGGTGAGAATGCCTGCAGCACAGCAAATAGCTGGTCCTCCAACATCAGCAACTTCTGTTCAAGAGATTCCGTAGAGAAACGATCCTTGCTCTCCGCGTTCTCACTTTCCAAGGTCGCTGCTATCTCCGCCAGTCGGCGGGAAGTTTCAGCAAAGCTGGGCTGCGCGTTTTCAGGAGTTTTAATCAGCCGCAGCAGGTGGGCATTCTGGCGTAAATATGCGGCAATGCGCGAGATCTCAAACCCGGTTTCCTCTGGCGTCGGCGCCTGTTTACGGAGAGCGCCAGTCGCAGCTTCATGCATGTCTTCCACCGCGCGAAGAACTTCCTGCGCGCAATAGGCAAGGCCATTGATGCGACGCACGCGGCCCTTGGCCCTCCGCGCAGCATATTTTTCAAATGTAGCGTCAATTCCAGCCAGAACCGCTTCCAGTGGAAACCCCGCCTCCTGCCACATCGCGATCAGCGACCAATCGAGGGTCGACAGCATGAGCAGCGTCCCGCGCCGGCGTTGGAAGTGTTCTTCGATTTCAGTGTAGTAATTGAAATAGTTCTGCAAAGGTATCAGCTTAAGCCTTCTGTTGACTGGGAAGTTTCCGAACGTGCTGGCGCGGGCTGGATACACGCTTGCCTTCGCTGTTGCGTTGATGGACCAGCAACAGCCCTTCCAGTGTGAGCCAGTCATCGACCAGGGAAATGTATTTGGAGTCCTGTGCCAGTTGGTTGGCGAGCCCTCCGGTGGCGATCACGCGCGCTTCCATTCCGAGTTCCCGAAGCAGCCGCTCCAATATGCCGTCGATCAGGCCAAGGTATCCGTAATATAAGCCGATCTGCAGGTGTTCGACGGTACTGGTGCCGATCACTTTGGATGGCCGACGAATGTCCACACGCATCAGTCGGGCGGCTCGAGAAAACAATGCGTCCGCGGAAACGCCAAGGCCGGGGGCGATGGCGCCGCCAATAAATTCTCCCTTTCGGGAGACAACATCAAAGGTCGTCGCCGTCCCGAGATCGACAACAATGCACGGACCGCCGTACTTCTGGAATGCGGCGACACAATTCACGATGCGATCCGCTCCCACTTCAGCTGGATTGTCCGTGTGAATGGAAAGTCCGGTCTTGACTCCAGGCTCGACAAAAAGCGGCTTCTGGCCAAAGTAGCGTTCGCACATCCCCCTCAGAATAGTGTCGAGCGGGGGCACGACGGAGGAAACTATGATCGCAGTTACCGACGAAACCTCAATCTGGCGCAGAGAAAAAAGATTTCGGAACAAGACTCCGTATTCATCCACGGTTTGTTCACGCAGCGTGGTCAGGCGCCAGTCGGCGACGCGCACGCCCGCTTCATCGAACAGGCCCAGCACCGTGTTGGTGTTGCCAACGTCAATTGCGAGTAACATGGTTTGCTTCCAGTAGGGTTTTCGTTATCTCCCGAACACCGCCGGATAAGACGGTACGGATTCCGGCAGGAGTTCGCACGCGGAGGAATCCGCTGCTGTCCAGCCCCGCCGTGACGCCAGTGTACCCCTCGCCTTCCTCTACGAAGACTTGTTTCCCGCGAATCCAGGTGGAATTTTGTTCGATGCGATGCAGAATGCCCCGTGCCGCTTCCGAGAAAGTAGCTGGCTTGATAAGTACGTCCAATTCTACGTTCAGAGCTTCCAAAATCGCGACCAGCAAGTCTTGCCGTAGTGGAACGCGGTCGGCTTCCAAGCGCAGAGATGTAGCCAGGTCGCGCAGTTCAGGGGGAAATTGCCGATGGTTGACATTGATTCCGATCCCAATGACCGCATAGCGTACCCGTGTCGCTTCGACATTCATCTCGGTCAGAATGCCGCCAACTTTACGGCTTCCATAAAGCAAATCATTCGGCCAGCGAATATCTGCAACCATCCCTGTTACATTTTCCAGAGCGCGCAGAACGGCGAGTCCCGCAGCGAGCGAAAGCCACAGCGAGTCGGCGGTTCTAAGTTCCGGACGCAGGAGTACGCTAACGTAGAGACCTGCATACGGTTCAGAATGCCACACATGGGCGCCGCGCCCACGTCCTGCCGTCTGCTCTTCGGCAACATAGACTGAGCCGTGCGGCGCGCCTTTTGCACCCTGTCGCATGGCATACGTATTCGTGGATTCGATGGAAGGAAAGATATGCAGCTTGCCGGCGAAGATCGTGCCTTCGACAGCCGCTAGCAGAGCATCGCAATCCAGGGTGTCCATCATGGTATGACGATCTAAAAAAGTTCCGCAGTAATCCGCATGCTCAAATCAATCGCCGTGACGGAATGGGTCAGCGCACCGACGGAAATGTAGGTCACTCCGGTCTGCGCGAACTTTCGAACCGTTTCCAATGTAATCCCTCCGGAGACTTCGATGGGTATGTTCGCGGCGTGCTTGCGCGCAATATTGACGGCCTGCTTGACCTCCGCTGGGGTCATGTTATCCAGCAGCAGCGAGTCGGCCCCGCCCGCGAGCGCTTCCTCCAGTTCGCCGAAGGAACGGACCTCGACTTGAATCTTCTGGCCAGGTTTCCGGAGTTTCAGAGCGAGAGCCAAAACTTTCGCGACCCCCCCGCCAAGAGAAATATGGTTGTTCTTGATCAACACGCCATCGGCGAGGTCCATGCGGTGGTTCTGGCCGCCGCCGCAGCTCACCGCATATTTATCCAGCAACCGCAGGCCGGGTACGGTCTTGCGAGTATCCAGAATTATGGTGCCCGTTCCTTGAACTGCGTCGACATACTTGCGCGTCTCCGTGGCAATCCCGCACATGCGTTGCAGAAAATTTAACGTTACGCGCTCACAGGCAAGGATCGTGCGGGCGTTGCCACGGATCACCGCAATGGCCTGTCCCTTGTGCACACGCACGCCATCGAACATCTCGGGATGATGCACCACTTCAAAGCGGCGGGAGGGGCCTGCATCGAGCTTGCGGAAAACCTCCAGCACACGCGGAATCACTTCCGCCCCGGCCAAGATACAGTCCTGTTTGGCCAGAATGGTAGCCGAAGCAGGCAGTTTTGGATTGAGCGTCAGTTCGGTAGTGGCGTCGCGCGTAGCGTGGTCTTCGATGAGCGCCAGTTCCAGGATTGCGGTGACGCGTTTGGTCTTCCAATCCATCACTTATCGGCTCCCAACCGTATCGAGCGCGTCCAGAGCCGTCCTTGTTTTCTCGATCAGCACTGTCAGCTCATTGGCACGCGCGCGCAAACCATCGACGACTTTCACTGGAGCTTTCGCGAGGAAAGCATCGTTGTGTAACTGTTTCTGTTTCGATTCCATTTCCTTCTCGAATTTGACCATATCTTTGGTCAGGCGCTCGCGCTCGGCAGCGGCATCGACAGGCTGGGAGTACTCGATCGCGAGTTGATATTCCAGGCCCTGGCGAACTCCTGGAGTGTTCAGGGGAGCTTCGGAAAAGCGAAGTTCGGAGGCTTTCGACAGTCTCCGCACAAATCCGGAACTCCGGTCGATGGTCTGGCGGGTCCTATCATCGGCGGCGTATAGCCACACCGGAACCGGCTCCCGCTCCGGTACATTCTGCTCCTTGCGTAGATTCCGGATATCGCTAATGACGGATTGCAGCATCGCCATCACCGATATAGCCACCTGTAAATCAGCACTGGAGGGCTCTGGATATGGCGCCAGGGCAATCGACAATTGAGGGGGCCGGCTTTCATAGAGTGCGTGCCAGATATCTTCGGTTAGAAAAGGCATGAACGGCGAGAGCAGTCGCAGCGCGGCTTCAAAAACGGCAATCAGAGTAGATAAAGCCTGGACCGCGGCATTTCGATCAGAGCCTTTGCCGAACTCCAGCCGGAGCTTGACGATCTCCAGATACCAGTCGCAGAACTCGCCCCAGAAGAACCGATAGATGCAGTTGGCCGCGTCGTCGAAACGGTAGCTCTCAAGGGACTTGTGGACCTCCGCAGCGCAGCGCTTCAAGCAGGCGTCGATCCAGCGATCCTCAAGCGGTGCGTCCCCGTCAGGAAGGATAGATTCTGCACGGCTGCTCAGGTCAACTTCAATCCCCGCTTCTTTGGCCCGCTCCATCTGCATAAAGATGAATCGCGCCGCGTTCCAAATCTTGTTGGCGAAGGCTCGATAGCCTTCGGTACGCGCTTCGCTGAAGGCAATATCTGTTCCCGGCGAAGCCATCGATGCCAGGGTGAACCGCACTGCATCCGTCCCGTAGCGATGGATGATGTCGATGGGATCGATGACGTTGCCCTTGGTCTTCGACATCTTCTGGCGGTCGGCGTCTCGCACCAGCGCGTGGATGTAGACCTCGCGGAATGGAACGGCGTCTGCCAGCGAGCGCTTCGAGCCATCGGGCATGGGCACGTCGAGCATGAAACGGCAGCCCAACATGATCATGCGGGCGACCCAGAAGAAAAGAATGTCGAAGCCCGTCACCAACAATTGCGTGGGATAGAAAGCCGCGAGGTCGGGCGTCTGCGCGGGCCAGCCGAAGACGGTGAACGGCAGGAGGCCGGAAGAAAACCACGTATCCAGCACATCGGTTTCTTGCATGAGATTCGTTCTGCCGCAATGGACACAGGCTGCGGGCGTGTCTCGCGCCACAGTGATCTCTCTGCAATCCGCGCAATGCCACGCCGGAATGCGATGGCCCCACCAAAGCTGGCGTGAAATGCACCAGTCGTGGATATTTCGCATCCACTCGAAGTAGGTCTTCTTATACTGCTCCGGCGTAAAGCGGATCGCGCCGCTTTCGACCGCCTCAATGGCTTTGTCGGCGAGCGGTTGAATCCTGATAAACCATTGCGTGGAAAGCCGCGGCTCGACCACCGTTTTGCAGCGGTCGCATTTGCCAATGGAGTTTACGTGGTGCTTGATTTCGACCAGCAGCCCCTGCGCTTCCAAATCGGTCAGAATCTGCTTGCGCGCTTCATAGCGGTCGAGACCCGCATAGATGCCAGCTTCCGCATTCATGTGCGCGGTCTCATCCATGACAGCGATTGGCGTCAGCTTATGCCGCTCGGCAATCGCGAAATCGTTGGGATCGTGCGCAGGAGTCACCTTGACCGCGCCAGTGCCAAACTCCGGCTGGGCCCATTCGTCGGGAAGCACAGGAATTTCGCGGCCGACCAATGGCAGGCGCAGCTTCTTGCCGTGGAGATGCGTATAGCGCGCGTCGGTTGGATTCACAACGACAGCCACGTCGCCCAGCATAGTCTCGGGCCGAGTAGTGGCGACGGTGATGCTGCCGCTGCCATCGGCAAGTGGGTAGCGAATTTCGTACAGCTTCCCCTGCTGCTCCTCATGCACCACTTCCAGGTCACTGATGGCCGTCTGGCAGCGCGGGCACCAGTTCACGATGTAGGCGCCGCGATAGACAAGGCCCTGCTCATGCAGGCGCACAAATGCTTCTTTGACAGCGACGGACAGTCGCTCGTCCATGGTGAAATATTCGCGCGACCAGTCCACGCTTGCGCCCAGGCGTTTCATCTGGCCGAGAATCGCCCCGCCATACTCCTGCTTCCACTGCCACACGCGCTCGACGAAGGCCTCGCGGCCCAGTTGCTGACGGGTCTTTCCCTCGTCGGCAAGCTTGCGCTCAACCATCATCTGGGTAGCAATACCGGCGTGATCAGTACCGGGAATCCAAAGTGACAACTCGCCACGCATACGATGCCAGCGGGTCAGAATATCCATCTCTGTCTGGTTGAGCATGTGGCCCATGTGCAGCCGGCCAGTGACATTGGGCGGCGGCAACAGCATGGTAAAGATGGGCGGAAGCGCGATCGAGTCCTGAGGTGTGGGAACCTCAAAGAGGCGTTCGCGCACCCAGTACTCTGCCCATCGATCTTCGATGGCAGTGGGGTCGTAAGCTTTGGGGAGATCGCGAGGCATGGATTTGGAAGGACCGGACGAATTACCATCCAGCCAAATTTCACGATAGCACAGCGCGGATGTGCTACACGCGGGACCGCACTTCACATCGAGCGAACCTACTTGGGTTGAAACAATAACTGAGAAAACTGAATCAGATTATTGCGCCAGACTGGCCATTCATGCATGCCCGGCGTTTCCACAAACGTAACCGGAATATTCTTCGAGCGTAGCCACGCGACCACTTGTCGATTCAGCGTGATCAGCGGTGTCCTTCCCGTGTAGCGATCGTCCGACCCGCAGGCAATCCACAGCAAACGCAACTGGTCGGCGCTCTTTGCATCCAGCGAAGGAAAATCCTGGGAAAAATCCGTGCCCAATCCCCCGGCACTGAACGATCCGACCCAGGCAAACGTATCGATGTGGTTCAGGCCCGCCAGCAAGCTCTCCGCACCACCCATGGACAGGCCGGCAATGGCGCGATCTTTCCGCTTATCTGAGACGCGATACATGGACTGCACTTGCGGAATCACTTCTTTCAACAGTGCCTGCGTGAAGAGCTCGAAATTTTTCTCGCGAAGCGATGCAACGTTGAAGTCAGCCCGCGGTCCGGTAACAATCTCCGGCGCGCCATAGCCGAGCGGCATCACGACAACCATCGGCTTCGCCTTGCCTTGGTCAATCAGATTGTCCAGGATGACATTGGCCCGGCCGGTTGCAACCCAGGCACGCGCGTCGTCGCTGTAGCCATGCAGCAGGTACAGCACTGGATATTTCTTGTGCGCACGCGGGTCGTAACCTGGCGGCGTATACACAAAATAATCCCTCTGATCACCAACAATCGCGGACTTGTAGAAGTGTTGGTGCACAATCCCATGGGCCACATCCTGCACGTCCCATAGTTCAGGCTGCGGACCGGGGATCTCGAGGACGTTCGAAGGACTATGCAGATTCGGAATAATCTGCGGATTGGCAGGATCGAGTAGCGGCACTCCATCGGCTATGAACTTATACTCGTAAATCGCCGGCTCCAGCGGGCCCACGGTAACGCTCCAAACACCCTGGCTGTCTTTCTCCATGGGCAGCGGGTGGGGGCGTCCTTCGAGATTCAACCTGACCTCGCTGGCTCCCTGGTCCAGAAAATACAGAGTCACGGTGCGATCGGCGTGAACGTCAGGAGTTGGATGCAACGTTGGACGAGTGGTAGTTTGGGCTACCTGTTGGGCATGTGCGCCCATCGCCACCGTCATTCCAAGCAAAATGATGCTGAACGTAAAGTACGAACGACCGAAGGCGGAAAACATCAATCGCCTCACCGGATGCCCCCTTTTTCTTGCATACAGACGCTGAACCGTACGATGCGGGCGACGCACGCTTCGCCGGTGCCACTTAGCAATCACACTCAATTAAAACGGATTCAGCTTACGCAGGCCCTTCTTCTTGTGCGCGCTGGATGATTCTTCCTTGCCTTCAAATCTCGGCTTCGGATTCTTTTTCTTCTTCTTACCGGTCTGGGCGGTATTTTCATCCACGGTGTTCTCGGGATGGCCGCCCTGAGGTACGTCGTTCACCTGGGACGGCGCCGGGGCTGCCTTCTGCGCCGCAGGAAGAGGCGTGCTGTTGGGGGGAGTTACGGTTGGTAAACCGCCATTGTCCTTGGTTGCGGATGGCCAGACGGCAGGGGAGCTATTGGTGTCCGTTGTGTTGGCCGGCGGAACGGCAGGATTAGCGTTGCCGCCCGCAGACGGCGCGGTCGCTGGTGGAGCAGTCTCGGAACCGGCTGGAGGTTGCACTGCGTTCATCGGCGCGGACGGTTCCGGATTGGTAACTGATCCAGTTATATTTTCGTCGCCAGACATATCATTCATCTGCACGCCATTCTTTCCTGACGCGCCGGGTTGCTGCTGGCCGGTGGCGGCGGGATTCTCGGATGCGCCGCTGCCCCCAACTGCGGCAAGCGCGTTGAGATCGTTCGCTGTGCCCGCTACATTCGGAGCAGGCTTGCCATCCGGCTTGATCGCCCAGTTGATGTCGGCCACGGCGCCCTTTACCAGGGATGGGGCAATGATCTGAGGCGGATTGGTGAGGCTTGGCTCCCCAACCCGTGCCGCCTGCACGGTGGAAGGCCGCGCTGTGATCAACAGAAATGCCTTGTATTTCAAGTTGATTGGAGCCCGACTCTGCTCAACGGCTGCGCTTGCGGCAATTTGCTCCTGGCTGGGTTGCGGCACCGGTCGATTCATGGCCTCCAGCCTATCGCGCGCATCATCCGCATGCGGCGCCATCGGATACTCGAGGACGACACGGTCGTAGGCATGCGCGGCGCGATTGTTGAAGAGCTTTATCAGGCGGGCCTTCGCCGCGGGGTCGATGCGCATACTCTCCATGTTGCGCGCCTCCGCGGCATAGGAATCGCCGACGTCCAGCAGCGCCTCATCGACCCTACTGTAGAGGGGATACGTATCGATGATGGATTGCAGTCGGGCAACTGCGGCGGCATAGTTCATCCGCGTTTCATAAAATGCGCCGATATCGAATTCATGATCGCCTAAAACCTCCTGCACTTCGCGCAAGCGCTGCTTGGCCTGAGGGATCAAGCTGGAGTCAGGATATTGCAGGATCATGGCCCGGTATTCTTCCTGGGCGCGGGTCGCATTGGTGGGATCTCGATCCGGCTTTTCCATCTGCTTGTAGTAGATGTCCGCCACTTTCATCTGAGCTTCCGCGGCTTCGGGCTTGTCAGGAAAGAAGGTGATGAAGTCCTTGTACTCTTCTTCGGCCTGCTGCAGAGCGGCGGTTCCGCCCTCGTTGTACCATGTGTCTCCGATTGCGAGCTTGGCACGCATCTGGTATTCGGAATCGGGATAGGTATTCAACAGTGTTTGCAGATCCAGCCGGGCTATATCGTACTTGCCCTTTTTCAAGGCAATCATCGCGCGATCGAACAACTCCTTGTCCGGCTGGCTGGAGGCAACGCTGGCAAGCGCATCGTCTTTTTGCGAGAGCGGCTTTTGCTTGCGGTGGAAGATTCCCGCGTGAGCCATGCTGCCGCAGAGAACGACCGATGCGCATAGAGCGATGTAGCGTTGCGGTGAACGATTCAGAAAACGATTCATGGACTGATTCATACTGTACTTCCCCTCAGCAGACTTTTGCGCTTGCCAGTGGTTCGGTAAAGCGGTCTGCCATTTTCACGCACATTTTTTCTTGGACCGGAATGTTTCGTGCCTTGTTTCGATGGCGGGCTTGCGGCCGCGCGCGCCATGAGCAACAGCCGACGCGCATTTTCTTCGGGATGCCCATCGCCGAAGATCGCATGTCCAGCCACCAACAGGTCGGCTCCCGCCTCGACTACTTGCGCAACCGTATCCGGCGCAACCCCGCCGTCAACTTCCACTCGATATTCCAACCCCAGCTCGGCGCGAATTGCGCATAAATGCCGGACCTTCTCGAGCGAAAATGGGATGAACTTCTGTCCCCCAAAGCCAGGGTTGACACTCATCACCAGGACGTGGTGCACCATGGGCAAAATGTCGATCAGCAAATTGACCCGCGTCGCCGGGTTGATGACCACCGCCGGCTTCATTCCATGCTGCGCAATCAGTTCCAGCGAGCGATGCAAATGGCGGCATGCCTCGTAATGCACGCTGACCCAATTCGCTCCCGCTTCGGCCAGCGCGGGGATAAACTCATCCGGGTTCTCGATCATCAAATGGCAATCGAGCGGCAACCTGGTCACTTTGCGCAAGGACGCCACCACAGGCGGACCGATGGTGATGTTCGGCACGAAATGGCCGTCCATCACATCCACATGGATGACGGTTGCGCCGCCTCGCTCAGCGGCTTGGATCTGCCCCGCCAAATGAGCAAAGTCTGCGGAAAGTATTGAGGGTGCCAGTTCCACCACGGTCCTTTTAGTCTATCAGCGGCACGCAATGTTAGTCAGTTGCGCAGGAGGAGGGCCCGCCAGTTTCCATCAACGTCCATTTTTTGGCGATGGCCAACGCCTGCTCGCGGCAAGGCAGCAGAAAATAGACCGGATGCGGCCCGAACGGGTCGCCGGCCTCGCCGCCCGGCACGATTCCGAGGATGGGATAGTGACGACCAAGGTCGGGCGGCAGCCAGGTCTGCGGCGGAAGTGTCTGCTCGGGCAGACCGTCCAACACAATGGCGTCGAATTTCTCCTGGTCAATCTCAATGGAAATTTCCGCCAGGACCGGCTGACGGACATCCGGCAGGTCGGGACGCAATGCATCATGGAGAGCGGCAAAATCGGGATGCCATTGCTTGCCGGCCACCACTCCTTCATAGGGATTGGAGGGCAGGAACACGTCACCCGGAAAAGTGCGCAGCCATGCGATCAATTCTTGCCGCGAAGCGGTGAGTTCCGGGCGTGGAGTCACATCGTGCGGACTGTAGACCCAACTAACCAGGGGAATCGCCACCGCCGCCAATAAGAAGACGCGGGCAAGCTCCAAGGATTTCAACGCCAGAAGGGTATCCAAGCGGCCAAACGAGATTCCGAAAATAACAGCGATGACGGCATAGACAGGCATCGGAGTGTTGAGGGTGGCGCCGGCGTGTGCCTGCAAAAACCAGCAGAGCGCAAAGATAGATGCCCCGGCGAGCAGGTAGAAACGCGCCGCGAAATTGCCAAGCGCCGGGCGCGTCCAGGCCCACGCCATGCCCGCAATCAAGAGCGCAACACCGAACGGCGCAATCAGTTCCGAAGGAATGTAAGACACCGCCGGGCGCAGCAACAGGTCTGCATTCGCGTGCGGGACGGTAAACGTGTAGAACCAGAACCAGCCTTGCGTTGCGTGATCCAACAGCCGGGTGCAGATCGCGGTCAGCAGCAGAAAACTTCCCAGCCCCAGCAACAGCCGCCGTGGACGTTTCCAGTCGGTACAAAGTAGAACCACGGCGACCGGAAAGATTGTCTGCTTGGCGAGAAAAGTGAGCGTCCACGCAACGGCGGCGAAGATTGGATGCAGGCGGCGCGTGCACAATAATGCCAGCAAAAGCAGAAGAACATAGAACGAGTCCAGCCGTCCCAGATCGAACCACTGGCGCGTCCAGGGATACGCCGCCGCATACAGGCCGGCTGCGGCCAACGCGGCCAGGTGCCTGCGTTGTTTGCTGCCCGGTGTGTCGAAAAGGACAAGCAGGTAGATGATCGCCAGCGATGCGCACGTGCTCAGCAGAGAGACAAGCCGCAATGCGAGAAAGCGGGGGCCGAGCAGCCGCACCATCCATCCAGAAACGTAATAATATGCCGGCGCGTACATGTATGGGATAAATCGGAAATTTGGGCGCACATAAATAGGCAGCCCGCGCGCAACGCGTTCCGCCGCCAGCAGCATGGATCCTTCCAACTGCTCTAAGGGAAACGCGTAGCACAGGCGTCCTACAGCAGCGGCGAGAAACAGCGCAATCGGAACCAGGGCCAGGATGGCAGCCACCGGTTCTAGCCGTCTACGCCTACGCCTCCACGCGACAACAGAGGAAGGCGCAGCAAAGGATGATCCCTCCTGCAAGGAACACTCGCTCACTCGGTCGCTCCACTTCCCCGCTTTTGCGAAGCCAGATCTTCAGGCACCGGTTTCGTCAAAATTTTCCCCATCCAAACTGAATTCTCATCCTAAGGTAGTCACTCGGCGGTTTCCACCACTTCTCTCTGTCCGCAAAAGACGCGGGAGATGCCGCGGACAACGCGAGACAGAGGAAATGGACGTTCCTCGGCTGAATCCGCCTGGCGCTGCTCATCGCGAAAGAAGATTTCTCCAATGCGCCGATTGACTGGCCGATAGTACCACCGGGCCAATAGCGACAGATGTTCGCTCAACTGATCAATCGGAAATTTTTCCGCCCGCGCCTGGGTGTCGAGTTCGTCCAGTATGGTTTGCAGGCGCTGTTCGAGCTGGCCTCGCGCCCCCTTCCTTGTAGCGGGAACGGTCGCGCCAGATCCGGTGGGGGCTGGACCGAAGGCTGCGGGCAGAGTTGCCAGCGGCGTGGGTTCCAGCAGGGTTGGATGCGCAAAGAGCGACGTCGAACCCGCTCGCTCGTTGGGATGCCTCATACCTTCCACAGAATAAAGTCCGGGCCCAAGGATTCTGCCGCCGCGAACAAGGAAAATGGCAACGTGGGTGGCTTCTGTTTGCAGCGCGCGGTTCGACAGCTTTTCCGGCCCGGTGTCTGCCGCCGACGGCGCTTGGTGCTGCTGCGGAACCGTCGGCTGCACAATAATGGCATCGAGATCTGCCAGCGGATGTACCAGCGGCGCCGCCTGCTGTGTGACGGCTTTCATTTTCTGTACACGCTGGTGCAGTCGAGCGGCTTTTTCAAAGTCCAATGCAGCCGACGCCACATCTCGTTCTTTCTCCAGATTGGCAATCGTCCGTGCCCCGCGCGAATCCAGATATTCGCGCACCTGCTGCGCCTCCTGGGCATACCGTTGGTCGGTGCAGCCCTTGAAACAGGGTGCCAGGCACATCTTCATCTCGGAGTACACGCATCCTGGAAACGCCGGGTCGGGGTGCAACTCTTCCGTGCAGCGGCGGAGCTCAAAGAAATTCAGCGAATCGTCAAGAAAGCGTTCCGCTGCGGTACGGGAATAAAACGGCCCGTAGGTGCAGGCCAATGCCCGTTGCGTGACCCGGTTCGTTACATAGACACGGGGATAGGCGTTCCCGGATGTGAGGCGTAACAAGATGGGGGGGCGCAAATGCAGATGCTTGCGCACGCGCTCGCCGCAGTATCTACGCACTGCCTGTAGCAACAGCAGAGCGGTGACAAATTCCGAACCCACTTCAGAGTAATCCAGGCGCACCACAGTTCCACCCAAATGCAACCGCCTGGTGCCTGCGAACTGGGGCGCCAGTAGCCGATGCATGCGACGGCGCAGATTGGCGGTTCTTGAAATATAAGGCTCCGGCGCGGGACCCTCGTTGTTCGGAGCCTCTGAGCCGAACAGCGCAAAGACCGCAGGCCGAGCCGGCAGATCCCGCAGCCACGCTTCCAGGTCTTTCTCCGGTATGGGGAGCGAGTGATCCAGCACACGCTGATTGTAGTCAATCTATGTACTCACCAGCACGCAGCAACATTGCTCCGAGGGGCTCTCATTCGCTTTACTTGCTGGAACCGGAACTGCCATTGCTGCTGGAGGAGCCACCGGAAGCGCTGCTGCTGGCAGGCGTGCTTTTGACGGAAGCAGAAGAGTCCTGCGTCGACGAGGCAGGCTTGCTGTCGCCGGAGTCCGATTTCTTGTCAGCAGCGGCAGCGGATATATCCGATTTGCTTTCGGAGTTGCTGGCCGAATCCGAAGAGGATGCGGCCTTGCTGCCGGACTTCGCGTAGTCGTTCACATACCAGCCGGCACCTTTGAACTGGATTGCGGGCGCGGAAATCACTCGCTCCAGCTCACCACCACATTTCGGACATTTGGTTTCATGTGGCGCGCTGAAGCTTTGAATCTTTTCCAGTCGCTCGTGGCACTGCTTACATTCGTATTCGTATAACGGCATGAAAGAAAACCCTCTAAACCAAAACCAGGGAAACTGTGCTATCTCGTTTCGTTCCAGGTCGGCGCTCAAGTGAGATGCTACCGCAGGCCCACTTGATCCAACAAGACAGCGAAGGCACGGGTTGATCCAGCCTTCAGTTCAGCTTGTCCGGCCTTAGTCCAGTTTTACCAGCCGGACGCTTTTGATGGCTTCCATTTTGCTCAGCGATTCCAGCGCCTTTTGAATCTGCGCGGGCGTGGTTTCAGCGTCCACGTGGACGAGAGCGAGCGCTTGTCGCACCCCATGTCCATCGTTGCCATCGGCGCGACCCAGCGCAAAGTTGGCAATGTTGATGGCATAGTCGCCCAGGGTCGTGCCAATTCTGCCAATGACGCCGGGAACATCCTGGTTGCGTAGAAACAGCAGAGTTCCTTCCAGCGGCGCTTCAATATCGATGCCATCACAGGACAGTAGCCGGGGAAATCTGCCATGACGCGCCGTACCGCTGACAGTCATGCTGCGCTGCGCCGTATGCAGCGTCAGTTTCAGCACGCTGCCTGCACCGCCCGACACCGCCTCCGTTTTCTGTTCGTGAACATGGATACCCTGCTCCTTCGCAATTGCGGAAGCGTTGATACGATTGATGTGCTCGGAACTGCCTAGAATGCCGCAGAGGGCCGCGTTGCGGATCAGCTCCGTGCGCATCTCCTTCAGTTGGCCGGAATATGCGAAGTCGACGCTTTCCACGCTCGCGCCAAAGGTTGCGGTCAGAAATTTTCCGAGGCGTTCGCCCAATTCGATATAGGGCGCGAGCGCGGTGTATTCCTCGTACGAAAGCGAGGGGAAGTTGACGGCATTCTGGACGACGCCGGTGGTCAAATACGCCCGGACCTGTTCCGCAATCTGAACGCCAACCGCCTCCTGCGCTTCCGCGGTCGAACCGGCGATGTGCGGGGTCAGAATCACATTTTCGAGATCGAAAAAGGGCGAATCCTTCAGTGGCTCCTTGCGGAAGACATCGAGCGCCGCGCCGCCGACTTGACCGCTGCGCAAAGCTTCAGCGAGAGCTTCTTCGACGATCAGTTCGCCGCGGGCGCAGTTGACGATGCGCACGCCTTTCTTCATGGTGGCTAGGTTGGCTGCGTTCAGCATGCCTTCCGTTTCATGGGTCAGGCCGACGTGCAGCGTCAGGTAATCCGCCTGGCGAAAGACTTCCTCGCGCGAAGCTAGCCGCACGCCGTACTCGCGGGCAATGGCCGCCGAGACAAAGGGATCATGGCCCACCAGATCCATGCCGAAGCCATGGGCGCGGCGCGCTACTTCCAGGCCAACCCGGCCCAAACCGACAATTCCGAGGGTCTTGCC
>JAJYSV010000100.1 GCA_021793405.1 Acidobacteriota bacterium | reverse complement strand
GCCATCAACGCCATGCAAAAAAAGGGATCGAAAGGCTCCCTGCGCGGCAAGTTCAAACGCGCCGGGTGGGACGATCACTACCTATTCCGCCTACTGGAGCTATTTTGAAATGCGATTGCCCTGGGTATTTTGGGGATGTCTCTCTTTGAATTTCCGCTCCGCGCCGAGAGGCAAAGTTCAGTCGCCGCAAATGTCATGAAATTCACTTGCTATGCATTGAACGACGAGGCATCCTCCATCCTTGATGGGCACGCGAAAGCAACCCGAATTTCATGAACGGAGTTCCGGAACTCCTCATCCTCAGGCTGCTCCAACAAGAGGAGATGTATGGCTATGAGATCGTGCAAGCTATCCGTAGCCGTACCGAAGACGTGATTGCAGTTGTCAGCATGGGCTTCACCCTGGCGCCTACCGCGCAGGGCACTCCCGACAGCCTGCTGCATGCCATGATGCTTCTGTCCATCATGGCGCTGCCGTATCTCATTTGGCGATTGCAACAGGCTTCCTGGCGTTCCGCTTAAGCATCGATTGCCACATGGGTGCATTTCGGCAGTGCATATTCCTGATGATGGCGAGAAAGCAGCGATGATATCTTTCCCTGATGTCGAGGGAGGGATGCGCTAATTTGCGGTGAGGATGGGGAGTACGGGGAGGTTGCGGGTATTGCCCGCCTCGCGCATTACTACGTCGAGATGGGCCAGCACTTCATCGACGGTCATGGTGTAGATTTCGCGGCCGTTGTCGTAGCCGTTCTCAATCGACTGCTTGAGATAGCGTCCGGCGATCTGCGCCGCCAGATAATCTGTGATGACATTGCCGGTCCGCTTGCGGAATTCCACCCAGGCGGGAAGCGGCATCGCAATCACAAGAGAACGTCCGTTGACGAGGAAACTGATATCGACGGCATCTGCGTGGCGAGTTGCGATAGCAACAATATTTCCTTTCCACGTGCAATGCATCTCTTCGCCGGTCCAATGGTCGATGGCTTTGAAATCCTCATACATGGATACAAGCCTACTTGGCAGACGGCCTTGGATCAAGCTGCACCGGTATCGCAGCAGATTTTCGTCTCTCGTGACAGTTGCCGCGTTCCGGGGAGATCCTCGCTATTTTCCTGTGTTCTGGTCATTTGCAGGGACGATTCCGGCATTTTGCCCGCAGTTTTCCAAAAATAAAAAATATTCTCAACCATTCCACGTCGAACGGCGTCCAACAGTGGTTAGTAGCGATATACACCGGAGTCGATGAACCATGGCAAACCCCAATACCGCGCATCCGCAAAATAGACGGCTCTATTTCGAACAGCGTCTTCGGCAGCGCCAGCAGGAGCTGGAGCAGGCCTTGGCCAGCACAGTCGCACAAGCACTCGCAGCCAACCCGGACGACACGCGGGATGTCGCCGACCAAGCGGTCGCAGGTTACCAGAAGGAGTTACTTTTTAGTCAAGGCGCGGTGCGAAACGCGCAGCTGCGTCTCGTACGCCAGGCCTTAGACCGACTCGCGGACGGGACGTTCGGGGACTGTGTGCGCTGCGACCAGAGCATTGGCGCTAAGCGGATTGAGGCGCTGCCATGGACGCCGTACTGCATCAATTGCCAGGAGCAGATCGAGAACGGCGACGCCGAACCTTCAGCTTCGGTGGCTTGAGAGTCGCAGGACCCCTGGAAAATTAGCGATTGCTGGTGCTGCCGACGTTATTGCATTGCGGCCATCGCGGCACGGAATAATGTCTCGAAATCTCCGCCAGCCTCGGGAGTGCGAGCGATCGCGTCTTCGACGCCCTTCTGGGCGGTCGCGCGCGGGTAGCCCAGATTGACCAGAGCGGAGAGAACGTCTTCCGATACCGGGGTCGCAACGCCGGCGGTGGTGGTTGGCGCCAGCTCCTTCAACTTATCTTTCAATTCCAGGACAATGCGTTCCGCAGTTTTCTTGCCTACTCCTGGAATGCGGGTCAGGGTGGCATGGTCCTGGCCGTGAATGGCGGCGATAAGGCGTTCCGGGGGCAATCCGCTGAGCACCGTGATTGCGAGTTTAGGGCCAATGCCACTGATGGAAAGCAGCTTTTCGAAGAGCCGTTTTTCGGTCGCTGTAGTAAATCCGAATAGCGCCAGCGCATCTTCCCGCACATGCGTGTACACGAGCAGCGCTACTTCATTTCCTTCGGCAGGAAGCGCGGTAAAAGTTGGGATGCTGATAGTCACTTCATAACCGACCCCGGCCGCTTCGACAACTGCGGTTTGTGGAGTTTTGGAGAGAAGTCGTCCGCGCAGATGTGCAATCATGCGCCGATTCTAGAGCATAGCGGAGCGAATGTCGCAGGGCTGTCGACGCGGGGGCAAGAAAATCTTCAACGATTGCGGCGATAGTAGATGGAGAATTCGTGTCCCGGGGATGGCGGAAAAAGTTGCGCTACAGCTCGCAGACGCTCGGCCAGCGCGGGTGCCGCGAGGAGCGGGTATTCGCGCTCACGCAATTCGCTGTAATCAAAGTCGACGGTGAGTGAGAGGAGATAGATGGCGACGGCATCGGAAAACGCGGCTTCGAGATATTCCGTGCGCGCTTTTTCGTCGATGGCGCGGCCTTTTGGGGCGGGTTCGGGTGCAGGTTTACCGGACCAGAATTTTGGCCGCCGCCGCTGTGTCGGCTGTTCGACAGCCTGGCCGAGGTTCGAGCCGAGTGCTTTCGCGCGCTGCTCCCAGGCATCCTGACTGGTTTCTCCGCGCACATTGGCTTCGGCCTGCGCCCAGACCAGTTGCATGAAACTTTCGGGCACCCCGGCGGCCTCGACAAAATGATGACCAGCGTTGATGTAAAACTCAAACGATAGAGCGAAGCGGTCCTGCATCAGGCGCGTCGAGATGAAGACGCAATCCGTGCCATCGATGGTCACGTTGCGATGACACACCGCCATGTCGCCGAGCTCGGTCGAGAAATTTGCAGCGATCATCAGCTTGCTGGAATCGATCTCGCGGAGGGTCGTCTCGTTTGATTCTGGCGGATAGGATTCGCCCAGCGTCAGCGGCACAAAATAATATCGCTTGCTGTGTAGCGCGGCGGCAATCGCCGGCGGAACGGCCTCGACCATGCGGTCCAGATCTGTGGCGGGAAGCTGCGTATCGCCATAGGTTCCATAGCGGATTTTGTTGGGAGCCTGTTGCACGGGTACAGTGCGCACGACTTCAGAAGCAGCCTTCAGCTCGATCTGGGCGATTTCCAGCATGAAGCTGTATTCTAGAGCAGTTCCACGGTTTCTGGTACCCAGCGGACCATCCCGCCGGAGACACTTACCATGGAGCGGCTCTCGCCGAGAGCAAGCACCGCCCGCTGTTGCGAAGGGAACCATGACGATGAACGCACAAAATATTTCGGCCGCTGCTGCCTCACACGCGCCAGGAACGAAGGATGTCACCATCTTCAAGATTCCTATCGGAAAGCTGGGCCTGGTCGGCAGCCTGCTGGCCGGTGGCGCATGCGGATTTCTGGCTTTTTTTGTGACGTTCTTCCTCGCGATCATTGGGGTCACAATCTACGACTCGGCCACCGGGACATCGATGCTGAACCTGACCATCTCCTATCGATATATAGCCGCTCCTGTCGGCATTCTCACGATGGTCGTGGCCCTGACATATTTGTTGAGCGTGTGGGCTCGCAGCAAATTCTCCCGCGCGAAATAAATCGGGCATCCGTATGGGCATGATCACGATTCCGCGAGAGGCCGCATCGCAAGGACATGCCGAGAATCAAGCGCGTCTTTGGTGCCAGCAGATGGAAGAGGGCAATATTCTTTTCTTCCCGCAGACACCAATCGCACTGCCGGAAGAAGATCTTCACTTTCTGCTGACGCTGGAGCAAAACAGCAGCGGACTGCATAAAAACCTGGCATACAAGCCGCAATTGGACCGGATTTCCGGTGCGGAGATGAAAGGCGCGGATGCGGCCGCCGGTGAGCGCCTGCATCACATTCTCCGCGAATACTCCCAGCATGTGACTGCGTTTCTAGCTTCATTTCTGTCGCCGTATCAATCGCGCTGGCAATTGGACTATGGCAGTTTTCGCCCCCAGGAGGAGCAGGGACGGAACCTGCCGTTGCGCCGCCGCAATGACTTGATGCACACCGATGCTTTTCCGACGCGTCCGTCGCGGGGCGCTCGCATTTTGCGGTTCTTCAACAATCTTCATCCAACCAAGACACGCGATTGGATTACCGGCGAGCCATTTCGCAGGCTGGCACCACAGTTTGCGCCGCAGCACATTGCGTTGCCGCGCGAACAAAGTACCCTGACGCGGGTGACCGCAAGGGCAGCCTGCGGCATGGGATTGGGGTGGGCGATTCCCGCGCTGAAGCGCTCGCCGTACGACGACTTTATGATGCGCTTTCACAATTTCCTGAAAGAAAACGCAGCCTATCAGGCCCAGGGAAAACGCGAGGCATGGTTTTTTCCGCCCGGATCCAGCTGGATGGTCTATACGGATATGGTGCCGCATGCTGTGCTGGCTGGTCAGTTTGCGCTGGAACAGACCTATCTGGTGGCGCCGGAAGCAATGGTGGCGCCGGAACATTCTCCACTCGCCGTGCTGGAGGGGATGACGGGTGAACGGCTGGTGTAGAGCGCACCTTCCGCCGCCGCAATGCAAATACCTAAAAGACAGATTCGGCCTTCTCTGCATCCTAGGGGATGGAGAGAACATGAACCGAATGACGAAACAAAATGTTTTTCGCGGTATGGGTCTGTGCGGCGTGTTGTTGCTAGCGGCCGGTTGCAGCAAAAAAGAGAACATGAAGGTTGATTTCCGGACCGCGATTAACAACTACTATCAGGGCCATCCGTCGTGCTTGTGGTCCCAGCCTAAGAAGTTCCCGGTGCAAGCGGCGACTGCGGACGACTCGAAAACAGAGGGCTACGATGCCCTCACCGATGCTGGACTACTGACTCGAACGACCGGCGAGAAGAAGGTCTTTATCATCGCCTCAAAACAAGTGAATAATTACGACATTTCAAATCAGGGACGGACAGCATGGACCGGGGACCCAACCCAGCCCGGCTATGGAAACTTCTGCTATGGCCATCCTCAGGTGACCTCCATCGACAGCTTCACGACTGCTGAAAATTCATCGGGCGGCGAAACGGCTCAGGTGAACTATCATTTCAAGATTGCCAATGTACCCACGTGGGCGCAATCCCAGGAGATGCAAATCGCGTTTCCGCAGCTAAGCAACGCGGTAGCGGGCAGCCAGCCAGCCCACGTCACGCTGGTGAGGAATGGCGATCAGTGGCAGGTGACACAGTAGCAATCCGGTTTACTTATCGACCGGTCTTCCATGCCGATTCGCGCGGGTAGCGTTCGTGAGGCTCGCCCCCCGGCGAGAATCCCTTTTTGCCCTATGTCCAGTTTGCGGATACCTTAAGAGATGCATTGCAGCGCAGCAGGCTGATCCAGGGCAGAGGGGGCAATGGACGAACCATGGCAATGACGAGCACAGACAGTCCCAACGTGGCCGCGGCAGAGCCGCCGGGTAGCAAAAATGCGTTGCCGATGGTGTTCACGCTGTTCTTTCTCTGGGGATTCATCACCTGTTTGAACAACATCCTGATCCCTCATCTGAAAAGCCTGTTCACGCTGAATTATGCAGAGGTCATGCTGGTGCAGACCTTTTTCTTCGCTGCGTATTCCGTGTTCGCTCTTCCCTCGGGCAAGGTGATTGACCGGATCGGCTATAAATGGACGATGGTGGCTGGCCTGCTGATCATGGCGGCGGGAGCGCTGTGTTTTCTTCCGGCGGCGATGGCTCCATCCTTTCCCCTGTTTCTGGTGGCGCTGGGAATTGTGGCCGCGGGGATGACATTTCTGCAAGTGGCCGCCAATCCTTACGTCCTGGTTCTGGGACCGGCGAAAACGGCCTCCAGTCGCCTGAATCTGGCGCAGGGCTTCAATTCCGTGGGGACGACAGTTGCGCCGTACATTGGCGGCCTTTTCATTCTAGGCACCGTTCCCTTGGCTGACAGTCAGTTGAAGCTACTGTCGCCGTCCGCACTGCACGCGTACAGAGTGGCGGAAGCGGGCGTGGTGAAGCTTCCCTACGCCGTGATTGCCATCATCCTGATCTCCTTTGCGTTGGCCATGACCCTCTACAAGCTGCCCAAGATCCGTACAGCGGAAGACGCAGCGGTCTCTGAAGATGCGCCCGCGTCCCACATCTGGAAGCAGCGTCACCTGATGCTGGGCGTGATGGCTATTTTCGTTTATGTTGGCGCGGAAGTCTCCATCGGAAGCTTTCTGGTCAACTATCTGAATCAGCCGAACATCGGCAACATGACGGAGAAAGCCGCGGCCTTCTATCTCACGTTCTATTGGCTCGGCTTGATGGTCGGCCGTTTCGGCGGCGCGGGAATTACGCAAAAATTGCGCGCGGGACCGGTGCTGGGAGTGGCGGCGATTGCGGCCTTCTGCCTGGTGATCACATCGGTGACCACGTTCGGTCATGTGGCCATGTGGAGCATCATACTGGTGGGGCTCTTCAATTCCATCATGTGGCCGAATATCTTTGCCCTGGCGCTCGCCGGGCTGGGCCGGTTGACGAACCTCGGCTCCAGTCTGCTGGTAACGGGGGTCCTGGGTGGGGCACTGATTCCCTTATTCCAGGGATTCCTGGCGGATCATATCGGGATCCACCATTCGTTTTTCCTTCTCGCGCTGTGCTACGTCTACATCGGCTACTTCGGCTTTATCGGCTCGAAGGCGCGCGCGATTGCCTGATTCGCCTCTAACTGGATTGCAGGCAACAAGACCAAGTTTGGTTGCAGTGGGTTCCTGAGCTACGACCCCGACTCCAACCGGGGCAGTCGGATAGCTTAATGAAAGGGGGCGACAGGCGAAGCATGGCGATTGCAAGCGTAAAAAATTCCAGCGCAGTTTCGGCGCAACCAGCACCGGGCAGGAAAAGTGCGCTGGCGATGGTCATGACGCTGTTCTTTCTCTGGGGTTTTATTACCTGTCTGAATAACATTCTTATCCCCCACCTGAAGAGCGTCTTTACGCTTTCATACGCAGAGGCCATGCTGGTGCAGACCTTCTTCTTTGCTGCGTATAGCATCTTCGCCGTTCCATCCAGCAAAGTAGTGGACTGGATCGGATATAAGTGGACGCTGGTAACGGGACTGCTGGTGATGGCGACCGGGGCCCTGGGTTTCATTCCGGCAGCGATGACTCCCTCCTTTCCACTGTTTCTGATTGCGCTGGCGATCATCGCCGCGGGCATGACCATTCTGCAAGTGGCGGCCAACCCCTATGTAGTCGCGCTGGGCCCGGTAAAGACAGGCTCCAGCCGAATGAATCTAGCCAGCGCATTCAATTCCTTTGGAACGACGATTGCTCCGTATGTGGGCAGTCTTTTGATTCTGGGCGGGATACCATTCACAGCGCTGGAACTCAGCCGGTTATCAGCGCCGGCGATGCATGCGTATCAAGTGCAGCAGGCGGCGGTGGTGAAGCTTCCCTATTTTGTGATCGCGGCCATTCTGGTTGCATTTGCGATAGCGATGGCGATGTACAAGTTGCCGAAGATGGAAGCCTATTCTCCATCGATCGCGCTGCAGAGCGAGCATGGGTCAAGTATTTGGCATCAGCGCCATCTGCTGCTGGCAGTAGCGGCAATTTTCTTCTATGTGGGCGCGGAAGTATCGGTGGGCAGTTTTCTAGTGAACTATCTGAGCCAACCATATATCGGCAACATCACAGAAAAAACAGCGGCCATGTATGTCGCGTTGTATTGGGGCGGCCTGATGGTGGGTCGAATCTTCGGAGCCGGGATCACGCAAAAGCTGCGTGCCGGTCCGGTGCTGGGCGTGGCGGCCGTCGCCGCCTGCTGCCTGGTGATCGTGTCTATCTTTAGCTTTGGCCACCTGGCGATGTGGAGCATTATCGCGGTGGGCCTTTTCAACTCCATCATGTGGCCGAATATCTATACGCTGGGGTTGATGGGCCTGGGAAAGCTGACCAATCGTGGATCGAGCCTGCTGATGACCGGAGTGATTGGCGGGGCGCTACTGCCCTTGGTGCAGGGTTTCGTGGCCGATCATATCGGAATCCACCATGCATTTTTCGTGCCTGCCCTGTGCTACGTCTACATCTGCTACTTCGGCTTCGAGGGATCGAAGATCCGGCATCCGCAGCGAGCGACGGCTATTCCGGTGGGTGGTCTGTAGGATCGATGCGGTATGCCAGTGCTGAAAGACGGAACAGACATGGCAAAAGCTGCGAAGAAAACTAGTCCGCTGTGGGGGTGGAACATCCATCCGGGTGAGATTCTGCGCGAGGAATACATGAAGCCGCTCGGCCTGAGTGTCTATGCCTTGGCGAAAGAATTGAAGCTGACGCGGCCGCGCCTGAATGACATTGTTCTGGAGCGGCGAGCGATCACCGCCGACACTGCCATCCGTCTTGCCAGATATTTCGGAACCACGGCGCAGTTCTGGATGAATATGCAATCGTCCTATGAATTGCGTGAGGCCGAGAATGCCAATCGCAAGATCGTCGAGAGCATCGAGCCTCGCCGGACGGATGCGGCGTAAAGGTGAGAGGGACTCCCAAGTTTGGAAGCAATACTCAGGAAGTATTCGGCACCAGCTCAATGCATTAATTCAGTGAACGCATGCTCTACTTGGATATCATTGTCGACATCAATGACTTCATCAGACACCTGAGAAAGCAATTTGAGATACTCATCCGGCTCGATTCGGTTCTGTTGCGAAAGAATCTCTTCACGGTCAGCGAGTTTGATCATTGCCTTGGTTATGCGGTTCGCATCGGATATTTTCAATTTTTCAAACATCCATAGGGTATTGTTCACGTCTTTTTGTGTTGCATCAGGGCGACTAGAGTCAATCGAGACCTTCTGAAAGTAAATCTGTCTACCGTTGACCCAGCTATAACTAGGGCGGATGTGTTGCCGTTTCCCGTCAAATACCAGTTCCACCAAGGGTTCGCGCAGAAAATACGGCGTCTTCGACAAGTCGTATTTTTGAATAATTTCCTCGCATTTGGCCGTCAGGCTAATTTGCTCTGGACTTTGTTTTTGCTCCGGAAATTCGTCGACAAGAAGACGGAAGAGATATTCTAGGATCGAGGTAGGGCTACCCAGAACTTCCCTCGGAAGAAACAACGACTCACCCTCGATGACTAGATAGTTTCCATTGGAAGACGCCTGTAGCTCAGTGAATAGTTCATCCTGCGACTTTTCTTGAGTAAGCAAGTACCTCCAATATTCCACCCACTCTTTGTATGAGCCACTATGAGAAAATATTGATCGAACAGTCCGCAGGTCAATGGATTGGTTTCTTTCCCCCATAAATCGGCTGTATATCCGATCATTGTAGCTGAGAAAAATGCCGATATTTCTTGGCTCCATCCGTGAAAGATTCTGAACATACTTTGCGACTAGATATCTGTTCTTCATAACAAGCTCCACTGCGTAACGCCGGTAAATATGCTCTTCTGCCCTGAGAGAAGCGTCCTAACCATATGCTGTCGTTGCAGTAGAAATTCTAAAAAGCGCTTTCTCTCTTCAGGCTTTAGGCCGTACTCCTCAGAACTCTCAACCACATCTCTGATAAAGTACTCTTCCAAGCCTTCAACACGCTTCAGAATCCGGTCAAAGTGGCGGTCATCAGTTACCATGGCTGTGAGGCAATGCCCTCCAATCCCGAGGTTCTCCTTTAAGGTCTCGAGTCTTTGAATTCCTGCATTGCCGCTGCCTAGCAACGCATGCGAATGATCGAATAGGTTGTAGCGAGCTGGCGGTGAATAGTCGGCTGACAGGTTCCGAGTGTGCCTGTCGCCGTTACAAATATAGGCATCAAAAACAATTACATCGGCGCAACATTCGGTAAATGTATCCCTAAAGCGCTCCGGAATAATAGGGGGCAACGAATCCCCAGTAAGATTGAAGTTAAGGCTGGCAAAAAACGGCATCCCATCGTCATTTTGAACCACGCAGTTGGGAGGAACAGGCAGTCTCAAACGCCTGCCGATCTCAGCTGCGACGAGTTCATTTACAACATAGTAGGGATTATGCGCATCGTTGGTTTTCCCTATTGCTGCAAGGTGAAGGTGCTTTGACTGCGTCACCCCGATCCCTACTGCTGGACCCCAGCTCTGTACTTTATAGATGTCCATATGCCAAAACGCCCCAAATTATTGCGGTCAGCGGACATCACGCACGATCCGAAACTGAACCGATAGTCCAATTCGGCTCATCCTCAGTATATTCTCACCGGATATATTTTTTCAAAAAAACAAGGGAACCTCGGATCAGGTTAGATAAGCGGCGGAGGCTTATGTTCGACAATACGACTGAAGAGCGGTTCCACGCGTGGGAATCAATGCCGTAAAATTAGGTGTTTGGTTCGAGCGCGTGGCGTCGAGCATCTAATAACCCCAACATTGCACCGAAAAAACGGAACGGAGCATCCCCTTGGCTGAAACGATCTATGATGTGGCCATTATTGGCGGCGGGCCGGCTGGCTACACCGCGGCGATTCGCGCTGGGCAGTATGGCCTAAAGGTCGCGCTGATTGAGAAGGAAAGTAAGCTGGGCGGGACCTGCCTGCACTGGGGCTGCGTCCCGACCAAATCCCTGCTTTTTAACGCGGAAGTGTATGACCACTTGAAACATGCGGTGGAGTATGGCATCGAAGGGCTAGGCGAAGGCACGCTGAACTGGGGAACGATCCAAAAGCGCAAGCAGGCCATCATCGACAAGCATGCCAAGGGCCTGGCGTTTCTGATGAAAAAGAACAAGGTCACCGTGTTTGAAGGTCATGGACGACTGACCGGGCCGGCCAAGGACGGTGTGCATTCGGTCGAGGTGTACACCGAGGGCGGCGGCGGCGCGGATGGCGAGCGCAGCCTGGTGAAGGCGAAGAATGTGATCCTGGCGACGGGTTCGGATGCCAAGATGCTGCCGGGATTGGAGCCGGACAGCCGCGTGCTGACGAATATGGAGATTCTGTCGCTGAAAGAGATTCCCAAGTCCATGGTGGTGATTGGCGCGGGCGCGGTGG
>JAJYSV010000099.1 GCA_021793405.1 Acidobacteriota bacterium | reverse complement strand
TCCTGGGAGTCATCTATCACACCCTCAAAAATAACTGGGTGTTCGAGGACTTCCCCAATTTTGTCTTGGCCTCCTGAAAACAGGCCGCAACTAAAGCATGAGTAGACAACTATTCATGGGAGAAGTTATGGGCCAAATACTTCACGGGAGCACCCGCACGACAGCGGTAGTCCGTCGAGCGATACATCGTAGTCAAGAGAGCTTGAGAGCGTTGTCGCGGCTAGGAGCGATTCCGGTCCTTCACGGTTGCTTCCCACAGCCCGTTCAAATACACAGCGCCGAGGGCACGATCGTAGAGTCCATAGCTTGGGTTGCCTTGCTCTCCCCAGATCATGCGACCGTGGTCCGGCCTCGCGTACCCGTCGAATCCGGTCTCGACATAAGCGCGAATAATCGCGGCCATATCCAGTGAGCCGTCCGTGGACCAATGCGCAGTTTCCTGAAAGTTGCCGCGCGCATCGACCTTGATGTTCCGAAGATGGGCAAAGTGAATACGCTTTTCTCCGCCGAATTCCTTGACCATGGCTACCACATCGTTCCGCACGTCGGCGCCAAGTGCTCCGGAGCATAATGTCAGGCCGTTCGCGGGCGAATCCACCGCGTCTAAAATACGGCGAAGGTCATTCCTGTTTTTCACGACGCGGGGCAGGCCAAAAATCGGTCGCGGCGGGTCGTCCGGATGGATGGCCATCTTGATGCCGACCGCCGCTGCCACAGGGATTACCTTCCGCAGAAAGTACTCGAGATTCCGCCACAGGTCTTCTTCTCCAACGGACGTATACGCATTCATCAGGCTGCGAAATTCTTCCGCCGTATATCTTGCGTCCCAACCCGGCAGTGCGACTCCTTTGCCAAGTTCGACACTAAACGCCGCATCGACATCGAACGCGGTACTCGTCGAACCATCGGGGAGTTTGCGGTCCAGGCTCGTGCGCATCCACTCAAACACGGGCATAAAGTTGTAACAGACAACTTTGACACCGGCGGCTGCCAGGCGTTCCAGAGTCTGGCAATAGTTCTGGATCCATTGGTCACGGCTCGGCTTGCCCAGCTTGATATCCTCATGAAGTCCTACGCTTTCGACCACCTCGAACGCAAAATCATGGGCTTCAATCGAGCTTTTCAGCCCTAGGATTTTATCGACTGGCCATGCCTCTCCCAGAGGTACATCGTAGAGGGCGGAGACGATCCCATGCATGCCCGGAATTTGCCGGATATATTCCAACTTGACCAAATCGGATTTCCCATACCAACGAAAACTCATCTTCATTACGCCACCATCCTGTGTGGATTTGAGGGATCGAGAACAATCTTGGAACCTGCCGCATCCGGTTCTTCATCGCGTAAATTCAGCAGCGGAAAAGTTGCGGAACTACGAAGAGACACACGTCTGCTTCTGTCGCCCAAGCCGATCGATTTCCAGTTCGACAGTATCGTCAACTTTCAGATATTTCGGCGGTTTCATTCCAAGACCCACACCGGGCGGCGTTCCAGTTGAGATCAAATCTCCCGGTTCCAGCGTCATGAACTGCGATAAATAATGAACCAGGAAAGCAGGATTGAAGATCATCTTTGCCGTCGTTCCGTTCTGGCGCAATTCACCATTGACCCAGAGTTTCATGTTCAGTGCATTCGGGTTCTCGATCTCATCCGGCGTCGCCAGCCACGGCCCCAGAGGGTTGAACGTATCGCAACTTTTTCCCTTGGTCCATTGGCCGCCGCGCTCCAGTTGAAAAGCACGCTCGGAAACATCATGGCTCAGGCAATAGCCAGCAATGTGCAACTGCGCTGCTTCCACAGAAGCGAGGTATCGCGCTTGCTGACCGATCACCACACCCAGTTCCACTTCCCAATCCGTCTTTTCGCTTCCACGCGGAATTTGAAGATCGTCATATGGACCGATCACGGTATTCGACGCTTTGAGAAACACAATCGGCTCAGCGGGAATCGGCATTCCAGACTCCGCCGCGTGATCGGAGTAATTAAGTCCGATGCAAATCACTTTGCCTGGACGCGTCACCGGCGCAGCCCACCGCGCGGATTTTGGGACCGCGGGCAAGGATTCTGCGTCGTGCTGGAGAATCTCTCCGAGGCGCTTGACAGCGCTTGACCCAAAGAATGCTCTGTTCCAGTCTTCAAAATGGGCGGATAAATCGCGGCGCCTTCCATCGCTGTCCATCACTCCAGGTTTTTCATCGC
The DNA here is from genome assembly GCA_021793405.1 of Acidobacteriota bacterium. Lineage (GTDB taxonomy): Bacteria > Acidobacteriota > Terriglobia > Terriglobales > Acidobacteriaceae > JAKAAZ01. The sequence goes on along the minus strand of JAJYSV010000099.1, from coordinate 8,889 downwards.
CGACCGGGCCAAATCGAATCAATCGCATACGGGTAGTTTCTCCTAAAAATCACAAAGGTGGATAGGTTCTGTCGTAATTGCTTGCCGCAATGAGGTTCCGTGTAACGATTCATCCCCTCGCCAATTTCAAAGAGACATTCCCCCATCGATTTGAAATGCCGATCCTGTCACAAAACTAGCGTCGTCAGAAACCAGATAGAGCGCAGCTTTGGCCATCTCTTCCGCCGTTCCGAGCCGGCCCAATGGCTGTCGCGCGATGAACTGTTTTGTCATTTCCTCGGTATTTCCCCTGGCGCTCAGGCGCGCTCGCAAAGAAGGTGTGTCCGTCGTTCCCGGGCAAAGACAGTTCACGCGAATTCTGTCCGCGGCGTAGTCGATGGCCATGGATTTTGTCAGCGAATAGATGGCGCCCTTGGTCGCGGTGTAGAGTGCGCGATCCGCGACCACGCGAAAGGCTGTCGTCGAAGAGGTGTTCAAAATGACGCCGCCTCCTTGCTGCAAAAATGTTGGAATGATCGCCCGGCTGAACAGGAACATGCTTTTTACGTTGATCGCAAATGAGCGGTCCCATTCTTCTTCCGTCAGAGTATGGACCTTGCCGCCTCCAACGATACCGGCGTTATTGAAAAGTATATCGATCTTTTTCCAGCGAGCAACAACTTGCTGGACCACTCGTCCCACATCCTCGGCGGAAGAAACGTCTGCGGTCAGCGCCTCCGCATTGCCACCGTTGCGACGGATTTTCTCCACCAGTTCCGCATTGCCAGCCTGATCGCAATCGATCGCCGCAACGCTTGCCCCTTCCTTTGCGAACAACAGACTGGAGGCGCGGCCAATACCCGCCGCCGATCCAGTGATGATGGCCACCTTCCCTGTCAGTTTCCCTTCCATGCTCACCCTTTCCCCTCCGTTCCAATGCCGGACTCCTGAAATCCCATGCCGCCGGTCGGCACCAGCAAGCCTCCATCCACAATCAAGCTGGTCCCCGTAATAAAAGATGCCGCGTCGCTTGCGAGAAACGCGATCGCATTCGCGATTTCTCCAGGACGCGCGATGCGACCCAGAGCGTGCATCCTGCCCAGCGTTTGAATCAATTTTTCCGGAGATCCTGTCATCTCTGCCGTGCCCCGCAGCATCGGCGTATCGACAGCTCCCGGACAGACGCAGTTCGCCCGGATATTTCTGGAAGCGAAATCCAATGCGACCGAGCGAGTGATTCCCATCAACGCATGTTTGGCGGCTACATAAGCGGCCGAGTTGTTGACGGCGGTAAAGCTCTGCACGGACGCGACAATCACAATCGCTCCGCCCCCGGAGGCGAGCATGGCTGGAATCGCAAATTTTGTCGCGTGGAAGCAGCCCTTGACGTGGACATCGAATGTTTCGTCCCAGACCTTGGCGCTTGTGGATACCACATCGCCATAGCGTTGGATGCCGGCATTGCTGACCAGCACATGGAGTGCTCCATAACGATCCACGACCTCCGCCATGGCTTCCTCCATTCGCGATTCCACCGCAACATCGCACAGATGAAAACTCGCCCTGTAACCCCTCTCGCGAAGCGTTCCGACCGTTTCCTCCGCGACCTCGGCGTTCCGATCCAGAACCGCCACAGAAGCGCCCAGTTCGCATAATTTAAGCGCAGTCGCTGCGCCGATGCCGGTAGCACCACCGGTGACCACTGCAATTTTTCCATCCATCCGCATTATGCTTTTCTCCTGTCTCAACACGTGTCCGCCAATCTGAATCCCCACCGATCAGACCCATTCCTGGCATCTTTTGTTTTCAGGCAATTATATGAGGCGATTGGCACACGTGGCATGACTTCAAAATATGCACATTGTCATCTTTGAATCTCAACGGTTCCCGATTTGGTCAGAGGAATTCCTTGCGCGAGCGCGCAACGGGATTGGCGGGTGGAAGTAAACGCAGGGACTGATGGAAAAAAATAATTCATGGAGCCGACGGTCAGGCTTGAACTGACGACCTGCTGATTACGAATCGATTTTTGGCGCAATTGCACAGAATTGCATTGTGTCGTAGTAAGTCGAATATATCGAATCATTGCAACATCTATATGCATTACCTCAGCTGCATTATATCGCAGCATGTAGCTGAAAAGTCGCAAACCAACATGCACCAGAACATGCACCTAAGTACGCATCGGATTTACGTAACCATGTCGTCTGCAACACAAAAGGCTACCGAGGGATGAACCCTGGTGGCCTCGTACTTTGGTTCAGCGACCTCGTATGGCGGCGATCAGTCGCATCACCCATCGCAGCAGAGGATGAATAGGTCGTCGGGATGTTCTTGCAAACATCTTTGGGGGCAAACTCCTGCTGTTGCTGTATCTCTCGAAAGCGCTGCGCCTCTTCGCGCCGCTGGACTTGCAGGCGTTCCCATTCAACCGTGCCAGGCTGCATACCTTCAGCGAGCTTCATAGGGCGCCGGACTCTCCCATCGAACTCTACGGATTTCATGAATACCGTTTGTTCAGTTTCGCCAGACCCTGCTGCTCGGCCTTGCATCCAACCTCGACCGCCTCCGGCCGCTGGATGTCAACAGAGACATCTTAATTATTCACGGGGTAGAACGAGCGCAGGTTGGATGGGGTGACCATCTCGTGTCGGATGAAGGTGGCCGGAGGGACAGGCCGGCCGGCGAGCAGATCGAGCGCCAGCGGGATGACACCTTCTCCGTAGCGCTCGGGGAAGTAGCCGACGGAGCCGATCAAGCGCGTACCCTTGTTGGCCAGTTCGGAGTGAGACTCGGAGGAAGCATTGTGACCGACAATGGCGCAGTGCTCCTCACGGCCGGCATCGCGGAAGGCTTGCAGCGCACCAAGTGCACACGGGTCATTGATGGCGGAAACGAGAATTCTCTGCGACCGACTACGCCGTAGGTGGAGGCGTGTAAGTGCCAGCGCGTTCTCATAGTGGCCGCTGGTGTGCAGAATCTTGATTTGGCTCTGCGAGAGCCAAACCAGTCGCTCGATAACACCGAGCAGACTGCCGAGGATACGCGCATTTGGTATTTGGCCGGCCTTTGGCAATTCAAGCAGCAGCAACTCATCGACGTTACCCTGCCAATGCGACTCCGCCCATCGAGCCAGATGGCGGCCAGCAATCAGTCCAGCCTGGCTATTGTTTGCGCCATAGAAGATAGTCTGCGGATTCGGAATTTCAAGCGCGATGACGGGGATCGACGCGGCGCGGAAGCGTGCGGAGATCTGGCCGGCAATGCGCGTGTCCGTCTGCGATTCGATGACCAGGTCCAGGCGCTCGCGCACGAAGACCTCTGCGTTATGCAACGCCACTCTGGGACTGTCCTGATTGTCGAGCACGAAAAGATCGATGTCCGCCGCGGCGGCGCTGCGTTGCAAGCTCTCGGTCACAGTCCGGCTGAAGCCGAACTCGGCACCCTGCATTCCAAAACCGAAGCGATACTGTTTCTTTCCGAGCGGGCGTATGCCGAGTCTGTACTTGGTTCCTCCCACGCGGGTGAGCAGTTCGCAGGCGACGAGTGTGGTGAGCATACGCAGCGCAGTGGTCTTGTGCAACCCGGTGCGCGCTACCACATCAGAGAGGCGGAGGCATTCGGACCCGTCACGGAAGACCTTCAGGATATGGCAGGCTCGGATCAGGGACTTCATAATCAGCGGTCCTCATAGTGGAACTTTATTGCTTCCACGTGTTCTCTCTGCGGTTCTTCTTTTTGGAGGAAGTACAGCCTTATATGCAGGAAACATCACACTACGCGATAACGATAGTACCACAGTGTGACACTTTTCCTGGAAGCCTGTAATACCCCTTGCCCCTCGTTCGCATGATGGAATAGCCTCCATCCGCAATAGCTTTTTGAAGCGGGATACGACCCTAATCGGTTGTCATGGCCTTACACGCACGGGGGTTGCCTTGCGCTTCGACTATTGCAACCACCGGCTTCAAACATGCTATGCCCCTGGGTGGAGCTTCCTGACTGGGCGCATGCAGGCATGCGGATGTCGAAAATGGAGGTTGTAGTAGTAATAGGTCACAGCTGTCGGGGCATGCTTTATATGGAATATACGACTACTACTACCGAGCGAACTGTTAATAGGGTCCACCTTGTCCGAACTATTTCTGCATTGTGCGTTGGCTTCAGTCTGGCCGCATTGCTTATCGGTTCTCTAAGGGAGGCTCTTGGTGCATCGGTTCGTGATCAGCCGACTAAGATGGAGCGGACGCAGGCCGATTCAGTTCTACGTCCATTTTGGATGAGTTTTCACGTAGATCGAGAACCGGTACTTTTCGTAAGAACGTCGGATGCGAAAGCCATAACGGCTCGGCTCTTATTTTCTCCTACGCATATCATCAGCGTGAGGAGTGGGAACGGATGCATTACGTATGACGAAGGGAGAGATTATCGCTGGAAGCAAGGAAGCAATATACTCACTTTAACGCCGAACTCGCGTATACCATTTAGAACTTGGACTCAACTACATCCAGCCATTGGTGCAGCGCAGTCTTATGGGGATGCAATTGGCGGGAAGAGCAGCCTACTGTTTGTTGAAGGAGGCGCCTTCTTCCAGAGCCTGCAAGTTACGGTGACCTACGACCACAAAGAGCAATGGGCGGGAGTCGTTCCGCGTCCTGGTGCAACGCATCTGAAACGCTCGATCGCTATCTTACGCGCTCACAAATCGCTTAAGCTGGTTGTTCTAGGTGACAGCATCTCCGAGGGGTACTGTGCGTCTGGTTTCTTTGGTGGAAAACCGTATCAGCCACCCTACCCGATACTTGTGAAAGAAGCTTTGCAGATTAAATATGGAGCGCGGGTTGTCCTGAAGAATTTCTCTGTCGCTGGTATGACGTCTAAGTGGGGCGTATCGATGGCTTCTGCAGTAGCTAGAGAGACTCCAGATTTAGTGATCATCGCGTTTGGGATGAACGATGCTAGCGCGAGAGTATCTTCTAAAACATACATTCAGAATATTAGCAGCATCATGGCAGCCGTTCGACAGAAGAATCCTGAAGCTGACTTCATTCTCGTAGCCACAATGACGGCTAACCCGGAATGGACGAAGACGAATCCTGCCCTTTATGCGGAATATCGGTACTGTCTTTCACAACTGGTTGGGTCTGGTGTCGCTCTGGCCGATATAACCTCGCTCTGGTGGAACATGTTACAACTCAAGACCTTTGTTGACTTGACCGGCAACGGTATCAACCACCCTAATGATTTCGGTCATATGGTATACGCCCAAGTTATTCTCTGCTTGTTTAGGTGACCGATTCGTCTATTAGCGCCTGAGTCTGCTGGTTTCCTAGAGGTGTGGAGGTTGTCTTGCCGGTCAATTGATTTTCAGTGGACGGCGACCACGGTCTTAACCGTTTGTGTCAGCCAAGGGGACAACCCCATAGAGTCTTGCAACAGCAGTGTGAATTGTTTAACTCGGTTAATCGCACAGTATGGAAACGCTACTATAGTACTGCTGTCGGCCTTGGATTTGGACACATTACGTCAACGCTGCCTCCAAGCATTATTCAGTTGGGAGCCCGTATCCAGTGGTAAGTTCTTAAGGAGCTATGGAGAATACACAATGAGAGTGATAAGGAATATCGTACGCGACGCTGCATGCAAGTCCGCTATTGTTCCAGTATGTATAGGGGCATTGCTCGTAGGTGGATGCTCACAACGCCGAAATGCTCAAAACAGCTCGCCCATCGGGACTCAAAATGGTCCGGCTGTAGGGTCTCATAATGGTTCGCCTGTCGAGGTAAAGTGGGACCACCCCATAATGGTTTTGAAATCCACGCCTACACTGCAGGTTGTAGTCAACCCAATGTTGCGACGTGGTTCAACAATTCATGACCAGGCGTACGATGCGATAAAGCAATTGCAGGCCGACTATGTGCGCTACGTTCCCTGGTTGCCCTACCCCAAGTTAGCAGTTGCCGAGTTGGAGCCGCCTACTAAGGAAAAGACTTCTTGGGATTTTAGCCTGATCGATCCGATGACAGAAGACTTCATGTCGTCTACTGCAGGGCATTCCGTGATTCTAAATTTCAGCACCATCCCTCAGTGGATGTTCAAAACGGCAAAGCCGGTTTCGTATCCATCGGATCCGGACCAGGTTGACTGGGACTACGAACAGGGGACCGAACTACGCGATCCGAGCATGAAGGAACTGGGTGGTTATTATGCGCGTTTAGTAAGTTGGTATACGCGCGGTGGTTTTACCGATGAACTGGGTGTCTTTCATAAGTCTGACAACCACTACACAATTCCCTATTGGGAGGTGCTCAATGAAGTGAACGGGGAGCATAAGACGACGCCGGAGCAGTATACGGAACGTTACGATGCAATTGCAGGAGCAATCCTAAAGGTAGCTCCAGATATGAAGTTTATGGGGATCGCTCTTGGCGGGTCAAATGATCCACAAATGTTCGAGTACTTTTTGAATCACTCACACCATCATGCGGGTATACCGCTGAACTTCATTTCATACCACTTTTATGCAAGCCCATCATCGGATCAAACTCTTGACGATTGGCAATATACATTCTTCGATCAGGCGGATGGTTTCCTGAGTCGAGTAAAGTATATAGAGGCAATTCGTATGCGACTCTCCCCGGAGACAAAGACGGATACCGATGAATTGGGTGTCATTCTGCCGGATGATAACCGAACCGGTGAAACATCGGCGCAAATCGATGTGCGGATTCCCCCAAAATATTGGAACCTAGCAGGAGGCCTATATGCCTATCTATATATCGAGCTTGCAAAACAAGGCATCGACGTTATTGGGGAGTCCCAATTAGTGGGATATCCGACGCAATTCCCGAGTGTGACGATGATTGACTGGAAGACAGGGAAGCCAAACGCACGCTACTGGGTATTAAAACTAATTAAGGATAACTTTTCTCCTGGAGATGAAATGCTGGAGACTCACTATAGGGATTCAGCTATTACTGTTCAGGCCTTCAAAAGCGGCAACACGAAGAAGTTTTTAATCGTGAATAAGCGGGATCGAGTATCCAGTGTCAGATTGCCTGGAGATGCAGTCGGTGGACAGGTAGAGAGTGTCGATCCTTCAACCGGAGAATCTATATGGAAGACTGTACCCCTCCAGAATGCCACCCTCACAATACAACCTTTTGCTGTGGCGGTGGTCTCCTTTAAGTAGCTTCAGGTGTAAGGGTGCCAGAGCCTCAAAGCTCGAATAAGGGTTCGGCTATACAGCCGAACCCTTCCCTTGTCGCCGTTCTGACATGGAATAGTCGAGGAGCATTGTGACATCGAACCTTCAGCTTCGGGTGGCCATTTGTGGCATAGGTATTCAAGCATATTGGGAACAGTTCAGCGCCTTACGTCCTGAACTCGAAGGCTATCTGCGAACAGTGGCGACTCAGCTTTCTCGGCCCGGCATCGAGCTCCTCGAACTCGGTCTGGTGGACACTCCGAATGGTGCTCGCGAGGCCGGGCACAAATGCCGGAGAGCGGATGTCGATCTACTCTTCATATACGTCACGACCTATGCTCTTTCCAACACCGTGTTGCCGCTGGTGCAAAGGGCAGGCGTTCCGGTAATTGTGTTGAACCTGCAGCCTCAGGCCGCAATCGATTACAGCGTTTTCAATAGCCTTCCCGATCGCCGGGCCATGACAGGAGCATGGCTGGCCTACTGCTCCGCCTGCCCGGTGCCTGAGATCGCAAATGTTTTCAAACGCGCCGCCATACCGTTCCATCAGGTGACAGGGGTACTCGGCGAGGATCACACCTGGATCCAAATAGGAGATTGGCTTGCAGCCGCCCAAGTGAAGTCCGTCCTCGCGGAAGCAAGGCTCGGCCTGCTCGGTCACTACTACAGTGGAATGCTCGATGTGAGCACAGATGTTACGCAAATCTGTATCACGTTTGGCACGCATGTGGAAATGCTTGAAGTGGATGAATTGAGCGCCCTTCGTGCGTCCGTATCAGAAGATGATATAGACCGTCGCATTGAGGATATCCAGGAGCACTTCGCAGTCCAGCCGGATTGCCCGGAAAGTGAGTTGAAGAGAGCAGCACGGACCTCCATCGCCTTGGACAGTTTCGTCCGCCAGCATCAATTAAATGCACTGGCCTACTACTACAAGGGAAGCGGCAACGCGGAAAACGAAGATACGATGAGCTCTATTATCGTCGGAACCTCGCTGCTTACCGCTCGCAACATTCCCGTTGCAGGAGAGTATGAGGTGAAGAACTCTATCGCCATGAAGATCATGGATGCATTCGGCGCGGGCGGATCCTTTACCGAATATTACGCGCTCGATTTTGATGCGGACGTGGTGCTGATGGGGCATGATGGTCCAGGCCATATTGCTATTGCTGAGGGCAAGACGAAGATCCGTCCGCTGGAAGTCTACCACGGCAAGGTTGGCCGAGGGCTATCCGTAGAAATGTCGGTGCGCTACGGCCCTGTGACCCTGCTTTCTGTAATAGAAGATGATCGTGACAAGTTTAAGCTCTTAGTTGCTGAAGGAGAGTGCGTCTCTGGAGAAATCCTGCAAATCGGCAACACAAATAGCCGGTACCGCTTCTCGCTCGGCGCGCGCAGCTTCGTTGAAAACTGGAATGCGCAGGGACCAGCACACCATTGCGCAGTAGGTGTAGGGCATCTTGCCCATACCATCGAGAAGCTATCTAGATTACTGGGCATCGGATTCCACCAAGTCTGCTGAGTTCCGCTTCTTGAGCATACAGCGACGCCGATGGTTGGACGCACGGCTGCTTGTCAGTAAGTATCCCCCGGCAGAGCCGGGGGCTTTATTGTGTGAGCCGCTCAAAGCGGCTGGTGCGGGGTCGCTAACGCGGCCCCGGTTTGATTGAGCCACCTTAACGGTGGCAGGTCATTTCCACATG
>JAJYSV010000098.1 GCA_021793405.1 Acidobacteriota bacterium | reverse complement strand
GAGTCATCTATCACACCCTCAAAAATAACTGGGTGTTCGAGGACTTCCCCAATTTTGTCTTGGCCTCCTGAAAACAGGCCGCAACTAAAGCATGAGTAGACAACTATTCATGGGAGAAGTTTATGAATACAGAAGAGCTTGTAACACTCACCGCCGACAAAGTGATCGATGCTCGTGGAACAGCGTGTCCCGGTCCGTTGCTGGAAGCCAAGAAGGGCATTGGCACCGTCAAGGTAGGCCAGGTCATTGAAGTGAAGTCCAACGACAAAGGCTCTCGCAAGGATCTATCCACCTGGGCAACCAAGGTCGGTCATGAATTCCTGGGACTGATGGAAGCTGATGGTTATGACCGTCTCTTTGTTTTGAGAAAGAAGTAACCACACAGGGGGATCCTGGCATGGATCGATTTCATCCAGCCGGTCCCCGCAGTGACAGAGCAAGATCAAGATCTCGACGCGCAGGCCGTGGTCGGGTAAGAGGTACGGTATGGCGGATAGTTTCGTTCCTAAGATCCTGGTGCTGGCGACTGAAAAGTGCGCCTATCCTGGCGCAGACGCGGTAGGCAAGGCGCATTTGGAATATCCCTCCAGCGTATACATTTTGCGGGTGCTCTCTCCAGTGCTGTTCCCTGAAGACTTTTATTTGCGGACCTACAGCAAGGGAATCGACGGCATCATCATCGCGGCCTGCGGTTCGGACTGCCCCTATCACGGAGCGTACGACCGTCTTGCGGCACGAATCGATCAGCTCACAACCAATATGAAGAATGGTGGATTAGGCATTGAGCGGATCCGCCTGACAGCGATTTGTACAGTGTGCATCAAGGCGTTCCTGAAGGAGATCGCGGAGATGACCGACAACCTGGTCCGCCTGGGGCCCGTTGACCGCTGGCTGGCTGGGAAGCTCTACAACGAATCGTTGCAGCGCCTGCACTCCACGGTGAATCCCGCGCTGCTGAGCGGCAACTCGACTTCAGAAAGGGTCTCGCTATGACGCTGGCCACCGATCCAAGCAAGCCGTATCGTCCCGACGCGCTGGTTGTTGGAGGAGGCATTGCAGGCATGCAGTCGGCCCTCGATCTGGCTGATCAGGGGCTGAAGGTGATGCTGGTCGAGCGCGGCCCCAGCATTGGCGGACATATGATTGCGCTGGCCAAGGTTTTTCCCACGCTAGACTGCGCCAGTTGCATCACGGCGCCGAAGATGTCCGCGTCCTCGCATCATGACAACATCAAGATTCTCGTCAACACCGAGGTGCAGGCAATCCAGACCATCAACGGCGTACACCATGTGAAGTTGCTGAAGAAGGCGACCTACGTCAACTTCGACAAGTGCATCGGCTGCCGACTCTGCGAGTACGCCTGCGACGCTGAGTATCCGGATCCACTGGAAGAAGGCTTGGGCGCGAAGCGAGCCATTGGCGTGGCCTTCACCAATGCAATCCCGCAAAAAGCCGTGCTCGATCCCGAACTGTGCGCGACCTGCGGAACCTGTGCCCGCGTCTGCCCGACCGACGCCATCGAGTTCGACCAGCAGCCTGAGACCGTGATCGTCGAGACCGACGCCGTTGTGGTTGCATCCGGCTTTGCTCTCAACTCGCTCAACGTCAAGCCGCAGTACAATGCGATGCGCAGCAAAAATATTATCTCTGGATTGACCATGGAACGCCTGCTGGCGCCGCACGGCCCATATGGGCGCGTACTCCGCCCTTCCGACGGAAAAATTCCTTCTTCCGTCGCCTTCGTTCAATGCGCCGGCTCCCGCGACGCTTCGATCGGTGTGCCATATTGTTCGCGTGTCTGCTGCATGTACGCCATCAAGCAGGCCATGCTGCTCTCCGGCGCACTGCCCATCGCGGACATCACCATCTACTACATGGACATTCGCGCCTTTGGCAAAGGCTACGAGGAGTTCTATCAAAACGCGAAAGCGATGGGCGTCAACTTCGTGCGCGGCAAGGTAGCACGCATCGATCCCGTGGACGATGGCGATCTGTTGCTGCATGTGGAGTCGACGGAAGATGCAGAGAACTTTCTGCAACAGCATCGTCATGACCTGGTCGTGCTTGCGCAGGGCATGCTGCCGGAATGGGATATGTCCGGGACCACGCCAGTGCGGCGGGCGCCGGATGGCTTTGTCGCCACGCCGATGCTGACTTCGCCAACCGCCACGACGGCTCCGGGCATCTTCGTCGCCGGTGTCGCCGCTGGTCCCAAAGACATCGTGGACACCATCGCCGAGGCAGGCGCAGCTGCGATGCAGGTCAGCCAATATCTCTATCAGAAGCGGTCCATCGCCGTGGATCAGACGCAAGCAGCGGTCCTGGTTGGATAAGGAACAAAGGACAGAAGTAGAACCTCGAGGAAAAACGTATGAGCGACAAAAATGGTTCCATCCAACAGCCGGGCACACAAGACCTCGATCTTGTATGCGGGACACCTGAAGAGGAAGAGGCGCTGCTCGAAGCGGACGCAACCTACATGAAGCAACTTGCTGCCGTGAAGCAGCAATTGGAGAGGGTCCAGCAGCAACGCTCCGATCTGCCGCCGGAGGTCAGAGTCGGCGTGTATATCTGCCGTTGCGGCGGCAACATCTCCGATGTCGTCGACGTGGAGCGGGTGGCCGAAGTCGTCAGCCTGATTCCTGGAGTCGTCACGGCCAAGGTGAACACCTTCTGCTGTTCGGACCCCGGCCAGCAGACCATCACCTCCGACATCCTCGAACAAAATCTGGACCGAGTCGTGGTGGCCTCCTGTTCGCCGTCTCTGCATGAGCAGACCTTCCGCGGTGCGGTCTCTCGCGCCAACCTGAACCCGTATCTCTACGAGCAGGTGAACATTCGCGAACAGGGTTCATGGGCGCATCGGCACGATCCCGAAGGGGCCACGCAACTTGCCATCCATATGATTTCTGCCGCCATAGGCAAGCTGCGTTACTCCATTCCACTCGACCAGATCAAGCTCCCCAACCATCGCAAGGCGCTGGTGATTGGCGGCGGCATCGGCGGCATGAAGGCAGCCGTGGACATGGCAGGCCGAGGGCTTCTTGTGATGCTGGTCGAAAAATCCGATCGTCTCGGTGGCCGCCTGAATGAACGTGGACGCGTCTATCCATCCGAAAAGATGGCGAGCGAACTTGTGACGGAGTTGATCCAGAAGGTGCGGGCCAACAAGAACATCGAAGTCCTGCTGAACAGCAACGTCACCTCAGTGAACGGCTTTATTGGAAATTTCCGCACGGTGATCACGGGACCCTTCGGGCCCGCAGGTGCAACTGAGTCCACCGACGCGCTGGTCGGTGCCATCGTCATGGCAACCGGCTACCGCCCATATGTTCCCCGTGACGGCGAGTTCCTCTATCACCAGGATCCCTGCGTGCTGACGACGCCGGAGTTCATCCAGTTCTTACAAAGTCTGGACGCACGCACTAAGGACATGGTCTACCAAGGTCGCACCATTCGCAGCCTTGCGTTCCTGCATTGCGTCGGCAGCCGGCAACTGGATGGAGTCCACGAGCCGCAATCCGACGGCACCTTGAACACCTACTGCTCGCGCGTCTGTTGCAGCACCATTCTGCAGCAGGCACTCGCTGTCCGCGAACGCTTCCCGAAGGTTCGTGTCTACGACTTTCATCGTGACATCCGCACCTACGGGCGCGGAGAAGAGGACTACTACATCAACGCCTCGAAAGCCGGAGTGGTTTTCTTCCGCTTCAACGGCGAAGACCCGATCAAGGTGGAACGCAATGGGCACGCTGGCGGCAAAAAGGCTGCTCCCCTGACGGTCACCGTCAAGGACGCTCTCACCTGGGGCGAGGAACTGGAAGTCCCCGTCGACATGGTGGTGCTTGGCGTGGGCATGATGCCCAGTCACATCGAAGACCTGGTCGAGAGTATCAAGCTTCCGACCGGCGAAGACCACTTTCTGCAGGAGGTTCACCCCAAGCTGCGTCCGGTTGAGGTGGCTGTCAACGGCGTACTGCTTGCTGGCACGGCGCAGGGGCCGATGAATATTCAGGAGACGCTGAATGCCGCTGGTGCCGCAGCGGTCAAGGCCGCCTCCATGTTCGCTAAGGATGTAGTGGAACTGAATCCCTTTGTGGCGGTCGTCGATGCTTCGCGCTGCACCGGCAACGCGATCTGCGTCACCCAATGCGACTACGAAGGCGCGCTGAAGATGGTTGAGGTTGAGGTCGACGGACGCAAGGTGCAACGCGCCGAGGTGAACGCTGGACTTTGCTCCGGTTGTGGAGCCTGCGTCCCCGTCTGCCCCAGCCGCGCCATCGATGTCGATGGCTGGCGCCTGGATCAATACGACGCAATGGTGGATGGCCTGGTCGCTGACAGCGCTCACTCGCAATGCGGTGTCGAGGAACTGGTGCATCTGGGTTGACTCGCAGCACGTGAAGGGAGAGATCGACAATGGCAATGAAGACACTCACAGCTCAGCAGAAACAGGCTCTCGCCACCATGCGCGAGCGCATGGGCGGTATCAGCGAGCAAAAGAAGCAGCACGCGAAACAGTTGAAAGCCGCGCGCAAGGCAATCGTCCAGATGCTGACGGAGAAGCCCGCCACGGTTCCCGAGATTGCCTCGGCATTGAACATGCCGGCCGACGAAGCCCTGTGGCACCTGACGGGGATGCGCAAATATGGACAGGTCGCCGAAGCCGGCGAAGCAGGTGACTACTTCCTGTATGCGCTCGTCGTCAGCGAAGACGCGGCCGCAAAAACTCACTAGAAAAAGAGTGCGAGGGATGGCAATGGCACACGCAATCGATGTTGCATTGATGGACAAGATCAAGAAGCATGGCCCCGGCGGCACGCTGGATGTGAGCGCCTGCTTCAACTGCGGAAACTGCACCGCCGTCTGCCCTTTGGCAGAGGATTCGTCCGGCTTTCCGCGCCGAGTGATTCGCATGGCGCAAGTCGGCATGGAAAAAGAACTGCTGGCCGATGAAGACATCTGGCGCTGCTACGCCTGCGGCGAATGCACCCAGACCTGTCCGCGCGAAGCCGACCCGATGCAATTTATGGCAGCGGCTCGCAGCTACGCCATCTCCCGTTATGATGCCACCGGGCTGGCCGGGATGATGTATCGCTCCGCCGCCGTCAACGTTCTGGTCTTTCTGTTGTTCTCCGCGTTCTTCGTCCTCTTGCTGCTGTCACACAAAGGCGGGTTGGAGATGGGCAGCAACGGCGCAATCTTCAGCGGCATCGGCTCCTCCCGGCTCTTCCAGTTCATTCCCGGCGAGTGGGTCCACAGCATCGGCGTTGCGCTGTTTGTCGTGATCGGCGCGAGCCTGGCCTTTGGCGTCTTCTCCATGATCTACAGGGTGATGAGCAAGAAGAATCAAGCCGGCGAGCGGCCCGCATTTCCGTTTGCTGCGCTGCTTCCCTCCATTTGGTCTGCCGTGACGGACGCCCTCAATCATCGTCGTTTCCGCAACTGCGAACAGACAACTGAACCCACGAACGAGCCAGTCTATCGGCGCGCCTGGTTCGTCCACGGCACCATCATGTGGGGCTTTCTCGCGATGCTGATTGCCACCACCGTTGATTTTCTCTTCAAGCCCATCGGCTCACCTGTGCCACCCTGGTATTCGATGCGTCTGCTCGGACTCCTGGGCGGCCTGGCCTGCCTCTACGGCTTGACCATTGCCATCTCGCGCAGGATCAGAGCCAAAGAAACCCCCTACGACAAGAGCTCCTTCTCCGATTGGTTCTTCCTGATGCTTCTTGCAGCCACAGTCCTTACCGGACTGCTGACCGAGATCGTCGTCTACATGCCGCATCCGAGTATCTTCGGTTACGCAACCTTCCTCACTCACATTGTTCTGGCCATGGACCTTTTGATCATGATGCCCCTGACAAAATTCGCGCATGTCGTTTACCGCACGCTAGCCCTGGCCCTGCACCAGTGGGCCCTGGCGCCGGCTCCACAGAAATCCACAGCTGCCGTCAGTAACGCTTAACACCGTACCCGCAAAGGAAAGACAATCATGCCTGAGACACTTACCGAAGTCGACTTCAAGAATGCACTGGATACACTCACTGCCCGCGTGGATGCAATCGAACAATCAGCAGGCAACGACCACCTCTCCATTGGTGTGATGACGGGAAATCTGGACACCACTATTGCGGCCTTTATTATTGCCCTGGCTGCGACCGCCTATGACATCAAGGTAGACATGTTTTTTACCTTCTGGGCCGTGGCTGCGTTGCGCGATCCAAAAAAGGCGCCTCCCAAGAAATTGATGGAGAAGATGTTTGGGTGGATGCTGCCGCGCGGCTCCAGGGCGCTGCCTCTCTCCAAGATGCAGATGGGCGGCGTTGGCCCAAAGATGATCCGTTCGATTATGAAGCAGCACGGGGTCAAGTCCCTTGAGCAGATGATCAAGGAAGCCGGAGAGTATGGCGTCCAAATCCACATCTGCGAAATGTCGATGGATCTGATGGGTTTCAAGCCGGAGGAGATGATCGACTATCCGAATCTTGATTTTGTTGGAGCCGGCAGCTTCATCCAAATGATCAGTGAATCGAAACAGGCGTTCTTCTTATAGCGGAAGGGATGCATTCGCCGATGGGACCGACTCCTGGGATGGATAGTGATCGCTGCCCGATGGTCGTCTCTCGACCATCGCCGGGACAATCAGTTCCGGAGAACCATGAACTCTCTGCGATTGAAGCAGTTTGCGGAGAATGGTGTCCAAGGCCGAGGCCCTGAGTGCGGATATCACCAGTATTCATGGTGGTTTGCGCAGCATCGATGCGCCGGAGTCCTCGCAATCAACGGGGAGCGGTTCACACAAAAGGCTTAGAATGATGCGACTTTGATACCCTAATCCACGACTGTCCGGTTAACGACAACGTCTGTTGCAACCCGATGATCGGTATGGGTTACGGGGTGACGGTCGAGACTCTCATATACAGGGCGGCACGTTTCATAGGCGCCGCCCTTTCGGTTTCGTCGCTGCGGGTGAGTGCCGGCGGATGTAGTCCTGAATGAACTCCAGCAGAACATCGGTCATGTTCTCGCCTTCCCCGGCGGTGACCGACTTGAAAGCGTTATGCAGTTTGACGGGTACGTTCAGATTCATGCGCTTTACCTTCTGTTCTTCAATCTTGTTGATCTTCCTCACCTCCTTCTCAGGAAATGAGCATATCCGGTTATGAGTACCTGCGCCAGGATTCTCCTCCGACGCCGTTAGTTATATGTCCCAGGCCTAGCGGCAGAACAGCGCCAGCCGGGCTGTCTCCTGGATAGCACGCCCTCCGGTCTCGCGGGCGCCCTGGATGAGCCGGCCAAACATCTGGCCCCAGACCAGGCGGCGAATGGCGGAGAAACGGGAAGGCGAGAGGGATGCGGAATTCATGATACTGATATACTCATTTCTCCTGAAAGGAAAGCCTGTCAAGCAGGCCGCCTTGATGATTACTCCTATAAGTACGAACTCATAACGAACCCAGCCAAGGCACCGATCTATACGATGGCTTTGTTCTGATCCAGGCCAAACGGCTGATGGAGCGGTGAACCCGAACTAAGCATGAGTCCGGTGTCCGTTGTAGAAGAGGTGCAACCAGGAACTAAGTTCCTGGTTGCGTTGGTTTGAGTTCTGACAGGTATGTGCGTAAGCCCATTTCACGCAGTCGAGGAACTATTGCTCCTTGAAAACCTGGACACCCGTTGTGGGCGTAGCGTACAGGGCATAGACGGTGCCATCCTTCGCAACGGCAACCCACTTCACGTGCTGATTCGCACCGGCGGTCAACCGCAGCGTCGTTACGAAGTCTCCATTGTTGTTATATTTCGCGATGCTGTAAGAATCCGGATTGAGTTTCCAGGCTCTTACAGGTAGATAAATATTGCCCCAGCGGTCTCCACCTATCGAGTGGAAATATACTGGACCATCAGGCGGATCAGGATAGGCGAATGCCTTCAGGAATTCTCCGTCCGCGGTGAATTTCTGGGCAGGCCCGTAATAGCTGCCGACGAACACATCGCCATTCTTATCCAGGATAATTCCGTGAGGAGGATTCAGACCGCCTAGTTTCAGATTGCCGTGGCCCCAGGAGTAGAGAAATTTGCCGGAATCCTCGAACACGCTGATTCGGAAATTATCCACGTCGTCGACAAAGAGTCGGCCCTTGGCATCGAACTGTAGCCCATGCGGGCGAAGTATCTGGCCAGGACCGGTGCCTTTGGGCCCAAACCTATAGAGGTATTTGCCATCCGGAGAAAACACCTGGATCATTCCTTCGGTGGACTGATCGGCGACGAAGATTTTTCCTTGCGCATCCACCGCGACGGCACGCGGGGAATTGAAGTGCCCACCGGCCATTGGTTTTTGCGAACCACCCGGACCCAGTCCGATTTCACCAATGCGTTTCCCGTCCGGGGTGTAGCGCCAGACATGGCTGGTTCCCTCATCCGTGATAATAAGATTGCCGTTTGGGTCGATGGTGATGCTGTGGACGTCATTATCGCCCCCCACCGGCCTCACTTTACCCCTATTTATCGGCCAGTCTCGAACCATCTTGTAGGTTGGAGGCTGGTTGCCGATAATGACCGTCGCCCACAGGTAGCGGTTTGGAGCTCCGTCCGCGTCGGCACAGATCTGAATTTCATGAGGGGTCGGAGCGGTTTTGGGCGCATGGTACATACCATCGGAATCGATCGTGCCAATTTCCGCGTTGCCGCCGGGGATGTCGTTTACCGACCACTTCACCCCTTCCATTAGGGTCGTTGAAAGTAACCAGTTTGGCTTCAAAAGCTTGAATCGTTGCTGTTGACCTGGCTCCATATGGATGATGGTCGGGCTAATCCTGACCCTGCCGACGGGCAAACCTGGCTCAGATGCCGGTGCCTGACCCGCCTGGGCCATCAGAAGCGGAGCAGCCATGGCGACCGCCGCCATGACCCACAAACTGCGGAAGGATATTTTCCTACTTGCAACACAGTACTGTTTCATTTCTCCTGACACTCCAGTGAACCAGTTCGGATCTTGAATTTGACTTAAACCGTCTCAACGATTGCATCGGCAGTTGCTCGCCACGAACCCATCCAATGTAAGTAGTTGAATACTGCTTGTCAACAACTAATATTCAGGTGGTTTTATCGGTTTATTTTTTTTGCCCTCGCGCTTCAGAGCAGGACGATCAAATGTACTTTGCGGGACTGCCCTGAGACGAACACAAACTGTAAAAAGGACTGATCGTAAGAAGGAGAAAAGGGGAATGAAGAACCTGCTTGCGAAGGGTACGTTGGCAGATTGGCTTGATTCGCTGCTTGAGGGCCGAGCAATCATTGCTCTGCGCCTTTTTGTAATTGCGAAGTGTCCTGTTCAGGCTTCTATAGCCTTCCGCTGTGGGATTCTCTGCGATGCCTTTTGCACGCTCGAGCAGGATCTCCTCCGACAGCTGCGAGGCTGAGTTGAGGCGCGAAAATTGAGCCTTGAAACTCTTGAGGTCGCCAAAAATATGTTCATCCACAATGCTGACTAGGCCGTACAGCTCCAAAAGCGAGTTTTGAAGTGGCGTTGCCGTAAGAAGAACTTTCTGGCGGCTGGAAAGGGCGTCGCGGATAGCATTGGCGATTTTATTCGTTGGCTTATAAACATTGCGCAGACGGTGGGCTTCGTCCACCACAACTAGATCCCAAGCAGTTTGCCGGATGTACGGTTGCTTCGTACGCGCGAACTGATATGAGCAGAGGATAATCCGCTCTCTATCGAAGGGGTTCAAGTTGCCGCGCTTCAATTCTTCGTTGAAGGTTTTCGCTTCGAGAATCGCCGACGGAAGAAAGAACTTTTCATCAAGTTCCTGGCTCCATCGCTTGCGAAGATTGGCAGGGCAGATGACCAGCAATTTGCGGCGGCGTTCGGCCCAACGCTGTGACAGAAGAAGGCCAGCCTCGATGGTTTTGCCAAGGCCTACTTCATCGGCCAGAATCGCACCCTGGGAAAGCGGGGACCGAAACGCGAAGAGTGCGGCTTCGATTTGATGTGGATTGAGCTCGACCTGGGCATCAGCGAGCGCCGACGTGAGGCTATCGATGGATTCTGAGCTCGACCGCTTGGTCAGTTCCTCCGCGAAGTAGCGAGCATGGTAAGGCGTGAGCCTCATAACTTTCCATGTCTCAATTCATGTAGTAAAAGTGTTTTCAGGGGCATCACTTCGGTCTTTGCATAAGCTTAAACGTTTTCCGGCCCTGGTAGAGCACAATCTGCCGAGTCGCCTCGATGTCTTCGCAGCGCCGGTGTAGAAGCTTTTACTTGGCTACCCGACAAAACGATACAAGCTATCTTGCGGCATTCGAATGTAGCTTTGACGCAGGCCTGCTACATCAAAACGAGCAACGCCGATGCTATTGAAGCGATGCTCACACTTGAACATGCAACCAATGTGCAACTGGAACAGGCCGAGTCGAAAATCAGCCAGCAACCGCCAGTTATGGAGGGAGACTCTAAATGTCTATTGTGATTGGATTTGCAAGGGGATTGGCGGAGAGAGAGGGATTCGAACCCTCGATAGAGCTTTTGACCCTATAACGGTTTAGCAAACCGCCGCCTTCAGCCTCTCGGCCATCTCTCCGTTAAGTAGAACCCTTTGTTTTGAATACCCTACGAGGACTGATCTTCACGGCCAGCGACTTCAGTTGCATTGTAGTTGCATAGTCGTTTCTCCAGTGCCTCCATCGCGGCAAGGCTCTGTGGGTCTACAGCATCCCTGATTATATACGCATCCCGTGTGACAGCAACGTTGCTGTGCCGGAGGACCGCCTGGATCACGATGTCCGCTACGCCGAGTTGGTGCAGATTTGTAGCCAGTCCCCTCCTGAACGCGTGCCACCCGCGCCAGCGGACCTGTTGGCCTTTCAGTGCTGGAGCAATTGTCGATCCAACGATGTGCTCGAGATTGATCGGGCCGCCGAGCAGGCCTTCAAAGAGATATCTGTGGGGCTTCATCGTCAGCAAGTAAAATTCAAGTATCTTCTCCAGCCATGGTATGACCGGGACAGCTCCCTTGCCACGTTTCCCTTTGGGTTCTCCCACACTCTTCCGCCAAATGCTTCGTTGAACTGTTAGTACGCCTGCCTTGTAGTCTCCAATTTCCAGGCCGCGCAACTCGCCCCGCCGCAGACCAGTAAAACCTGCCACCGCGAGTAAGTATCCCCCGGCAGAGCCGGGGGCTTTATTGTGTGAGCCGCTCAAAGCGGCTGGTGCGGGGTCGCTAACGCGGCCCCGGTTTGATTGAGCCACCTTAACGGTGGCAGGTCATTTCCACATG
>JAJYSV010000097.1 GCA_021793405.1 Acidobacteriota bacterium | reverse complement strand
GGGGTCCGAGGGGATCGATTGGTCGCAAGGCAGTCCAAAATGGCGCGCCGAACAATGCTTGATATATGGTTTGGATCGATCGCTTCCATGGCTTTTTCTGAAAACATCAATCAGTATATTCCCCATTGTATTCCGTCATCAGCCACATAAGTTCATTATTGAACTCGTTTCGATTCACCTATATCATGGCACGGATGAGACAAGCAGAACGCCAACTTAGGATTCAAGAACTCTTCGCGAATGAGGAGTTTGTGAATTTCGAGAATCTCTGCGAAAGATTTCACGCCTCGAAATCGAGCATTCGCCGGGATCTGATTGAACTGGAGGGGAAAGGTGTTCTTCGAAGGGTACATGGAGGCGCCATCTCTCTTCAGACGCGCGATGAAATGCTCGATTTCAAACGCCTCTCCATCAGTTGTCCCGATGAGAAGGTGCGGATTGGAAAAGCCGCCGCTCTGCTGGTCAAAGACGGCCAAACGGTAATTTTGGGCGGCGGATCGACGGTTGCGGAAGTAGCTAAGAACCTGAGTAACAGGCTCATTCAGATTGTCACCAACTCCGTCCCGGTCGCGCAGATTTTCTGGGACAGCAAACAAGCCGAAGTAACATTGACAGGCGGGTACCTCTATCCGAGGCTGGGCGTGCAGCTTGGCCCGATATGCGAGAGAATGCTGAATAGTGTCTCTGCCGATTTACTCATTATGGGTATCGGGGGGGTCACTGCTTCGGGAATTAGTGACTCGAACAGTCTGATCGTCGAGTCGATTCGGGCCATGATCCGGGCTGCCCGTAAGGTGATCATCGTTGCGGATCGATCCAAGTTTGGACAGGACTCGATGATCCACGTGGCTACATTGAATGAAATCGATGAGATTGTTTCCGACAAGGATCTCGACCCTGAATTCCAGCTGATGTTAAAGAATAATGAGGTGGACTGCATACTCGCGTAATGCCGGTACCATCCATCCCATCGGTCAAACGCCGCGGGGGGATGCCGTCTTCCGCTACCATCCAGAAGCCATCCTCCCCGCAAATCCATACTGCACGACCATCTTCACTGGCCTGCCGGTGGATTTTACGGACCAGCGCAGTCTGGGTCGTATGCAGGCGTATCGATGAAGTTCTGGCAGCCGACCGCAAGGCATCGCGCAAGCAGCGCCACACCGCGAAGCGCATCTAGGAACGTATCCGATTGGAAGTGCCGGGATGCACGGCAGCCGAGCGCACAGTTCGCCAGTATGTGGAGCGGCGTAAGCAGGAATTGGGCTCCGGTCGCCGCGAGACTTTTGTGCCGCAGAGCTACGAGTTTGGCGTCGAGGTCCAGATCGGCTGGTCCGAAGCGTATGCCGATCTGGACGGTGAATGGATCAAGCTGCAGGTGTTCTCGACGTCAATGGCCAGTGGCGCGGCCTATCATCGAGCGCATCTGCGGGCCACACAGCAGGCGTTTCTGGAAGCCCACGAGTTGGCATTCCACTACTTCGGCGAGGTCTTAGCGTCGCATTGCTGTTTGGTGTCGCATCCGCGCAAGTCCGGGAAGGTCCTTGCGCGGCTTCGCCGGCTCGGACGGTTCCTGAGCTGGCTTCCTCAACGAGCCGAACGCAATTAAGATTTCCACATAACAGCAGTTTCGACTTCGTCGGCCACTACCGTTACAAGAAGCAAAGAAGACGGCTCAGACGTTCACTGTGAGGACAGATCGCCCTACCTGTGCAGTGCGCAGGCAGTCGGGCATGAGATAAAGATGACAAATCGCTGCAATGCATCACGGCGCAGTTTCATCAAGAGTGTCGGTCTCGCTGTTCCGCTCATGCTCGGTGTGCTGCCAGCCGAGTCGCAGACGGAGCCGGTGCCTGAGCGGGTCGCAGAGTTGCATGTCGCGCTGCGTGGCAATGACGCCAATCGTGGCACCAGAACGGCCCCGTTGCGAACCATTCAGCGTGCGGCCGAGCTCGCCCAGCCGGGCGACGTCATCACCGTGCACGCAGGTATTTACCGCGAGCGCGTCAGCCCGCCGCGCGGAGGCACATCGGACGCGAAGCGGATCGTCTACCAAGCCGCCCAGGGCGAGGTAGTTGTGATTTCCGGCGCGGAAGCGGTGAAAAACTGGGTGAAAGCCAAAGGCGACGTTTGGCAGACGACGCTGCCCAATTCATTCTTCGGGCGCTTCAATCCGTATAGCGATCTGCTCCACGGCGACTGGTTCAACGCACTGGGCCGCGAACATCACACCGGAGCGGTTTATCTGAATGGCAAATGCCTGAGTGAGGCGACCAGCCTGCAGGAGGTGATGAAGTCCTCTGCGGGCGAGGCGCTTTGGTACGGCCAGGTCGGCGGCGAGAATACAATTCTGTCGGCGCAGTTTCCGGGTGTCGATCCGAACCGACAAAGGGTGGAGATCAACGTCCGCCAAAGTGTGTTTTATCCCGAAAAGACAGGTATCAACTACATCACCGTGCGCGGCTTCATCCTAGAGGATGCAGCCACACCGTGGGCGCCGCCGACGGCCGAGCAGATCGGCGTGATCGGCCCTCATTGGAGCAAAGGCTGGATCATCGAGAATAATGTGGTCCGCAACTCCATTTGCTCGGGAATCTCGCTGGGCAAATACGGCGACCAGTGGGACAACACGTCGGCCAATACCGCCGAGGGATTCGTGAAGACGGTCGAGCGCGCGCTGGACGCCGGGTGGTCAAAGGGGAACATCGGCCAACACATCGTGCGCAACAACCTGATCCACGATTGCGGCCAGGCGGGGATCGTCGGCGCTTTGGGCCCTGCTTTCAGCACCGTTACCGGCAACACCATCCATGACATTCATGTGAAGCAAACGTTTGCGGGCGCCGAGATCGCGGGCATCAAATTTCATGGCGCCGTTGACGTTCAAATCGCGCACAACAATATCTATCACACCCCTCTGGGTCTTTGGCTCGACTGGATGGCGCAAGGGACGCATATCTCCAGGAACCTATTCCACGACAATAGCGTGGACGTATTTGTCGAGGTGGACCACGGACCGTTCCTGTTTGACAATAACTTTTTGCTCTCGTCGGTATCGCTGCGAGATAACTCGCAGGGCGGTGCTTACGCGCACAACCTGTTCGCCGGGGCCGTAAAGGCTCTACCCTTCGACAGCCGGCAGACGCCGTTTCTCAAGGCGCACTCCACCGCGATTGCGGGATTTCACGATAACCCACGCGGCGACGACCGTTACTACAACAATGTATTTGTGCAACGTGCCGATCTAAGCACGTATGACAACGCGCCATTACCCATGTGGATGGATAGCAACGTTTGTCTCAATGGCGCCAAGCCCTCAAAGTTCGATAAGCGCCTGGTGGTCGAACCCGATTTCGACCACCAGCTCAAACTCGTATCGAAGCCCGGTGGCCTCTACCTGGAAATGAGATTCGACCAGCACTGGACGGATGAACCGGAGCGTGAGATGGTGACCAGTGCTTTGCTGGGCAGGGCGGTCATCCCCAATCTTCCCTATGAACAGCCTGACGGCTCGGCGATTCGCATTGACACCGATTACTTTGGAAAGAAACGAAACCGATCCAATCCAACTGCTGGACCGTTCGAACAACCCGGCCAAGGCGATCTAAAACTTAAGGTATGGTCATAAGCAGATGGTGTATATCGATCGAATCGAATCTGGCGCATTTCCGATAGCGCTGGAACTGCTCAGAAAATGCCGGGCTTTCCATATCCTGGTCCATGTTGTTCGGAATTAATTCAATCCGAACGTGAGGGATATGACGATTACTCGGCGCCAGGCGATGAAGACCACGGTACTCGCCGGAGTCGCGCTGGCTGCATCTCCCTGGGCGATGGGGCAAACAAGTCCTTCGGCGCTTCTCGCAGCGGGAGACGAGTATTACGTCTATCAATCGGCGCTGCTAGGGCCGTTTTCACGCACAATATCGCCAGGCCACGCCGTGCAAAGGCCAGACTGGCAACGGCAAAAACCTGAGCGGGAGAGACAAATATGTTTTCCTCGAAGCCGCGGGCAAAGGGTGGTAACCATTGACGGCAAGGCGCTGCGAGGCGCCCAGTTGGCCGGAAAAAAGCCATTGTTATCGATCCATTATGCCTTCTACGAATAGACCCTGAACATTGGCCGGGCCGTTCATGAAAGTTGAGGATCTGACGTTTACATCGTATTTGTTGATGCGACGCAGTGCGAATTCTTGTATTACGGCTCGAACGACGGGGGCGTATCCTCTGCGCTGGTTCCCCAGTGCTTGTTCGGTGTTGCGCTCAGCTCGAACTCCAGCGTCCCACCATGTTCCACAAACCGCTCCGGCACCCAGGTCTTCGTTGTGGTCTTCCCATTCACTTTCAGACTTTGGACGTAGGGTGCGTTGGTTCCAGCGCCGTGCGCTTTCACCACGATGTCGCCCGCGGCGCGCCGGATGTGGATTGTCGTGAACAGTGGGCTACCCAGTATGAGTTCCGCGCGCCCTGGGATCTCCGGATACATGCCCATTGCTGACCACACATACCATGACGACATCTCACCCAGGTCATCATTGCCCGGCATGCCCTTCGGGGAGTTTGTCCAGATGGTGTTCAGGACCCTGCGCACCGCTTCCTGGGTCTTCCACGGCTGTCCAAGGAAATCGAAGAGCCACGGTGATTCAATGGAAGGCTCATTATTCAGCTCGGCATGCAGGCCGCCGGACTCTGTCACCGACAGGCTGCCGTCCGGGTTATAGAAGAAGGCATTCAGGCGCTGGCTCGCCTTTTCCTTCCCGCCCAGCATCGTGAAGAGGCCCTGCTCGTTGAACGGCACCATCCATAGGTATTGCGCGGCGCTGCCCTCCACGAACCCGTGGCTGGACGCCGGATCAAACTTCGGCCATGTGCCGTCGGCGTTGCGGTTCTGAATGTACCCGCCTTCCGGTGTCGCCCGCGGATTGAAGATGTTCCTCCAGTACTGAGCGCGCTCGAGAAACTGCCTGCGCGTGGCATCGTCGCCCATGCGTCGCGCCAGCTCCGAGACGGAAAAGTCAGCTGTGGCGTCTTCGAGAGTGTCTGCTGCTGGTCCCCAGGCATTTGCGCCGACAGGGATGTAGTGCAGCTTCAGCCACAGGTCGAGAGAGGGCCGCTGGCCCACGCACTCCACCGGGCATCCCTCGTGGCTCAGGTCATGCGCCGTTGGAACGGTGGCCGCATGTAACAGAGATTTGTATGCTGCCTTAGCGTCGAAGGTCCTACCGCCGAAGGCGAGAATGTCGGCGATGGACGGCGCTGCCGGATCGCCGTTCATCACGTGGGTGATTCCCGAGTTATGCGTCCAACGATCCCACTCGCCTCCGTTCTGGTTTGCCTGGTTGAGCAGAGACTGGGCGAAGTCGCTGGCGACATCGGGCTCCAGCAATGTCAGTAACTGTAACTGTGACCGATACACATCCCACCCGGAAAAGGTGCTGTATTGCGCCTTCTGGGGAGCAGCTAGTGAGTGGACCTTTCCGTCCATACCCCTATAGCGCCCGTCCACGTCGCTGTAGAGGTTCTCCCCCATCAGCGCGTGGTAGAGGGCGGTGTAGAAGACGATCTGCTCGTCGTGCGTACCACCTTCAATCTGCACGCGACTTAGCG
This sequence comes from Acidobacteriota bacterium, assembly GCA_021793405.1. Taxonomy (GTDB): domain Bacteria; phylum Acidobacteriota; class Terriglobia; order Terriglobales; family Acidobacteriaceae; genus JAKAAZ01. Next base: position 5,687 of record JAJYSV010000097.1, on the reverse strand, counting down.
CGTCTTTCCATGTCGCGTTTGCTTTCTCGTGCACTGTCTCGAATGTGGTTCCCGCCGGATTCTCTGCGTGCAAATTAGCCTCGGCATTCTCTTCGCTCACATACGAGATGCCGACGCGCACGCCAACGCTCGCCGACTTCGACGTGTCGAGCACCACCCATCCGCCCGAGCCTTTTCCTGGCGGGACGAATCCTTTCGTGCCATAGGTTGTGCCGCCGGATGCCTCGGTGGTCCCAGAGCGTACGGCCGAGTCCTGCCACGTCCCCGTGCTCAAAAACGGCGCATCGAAATGCGCAACAAAATACAGCGTGTAGTAACTCCGCCGGTCGGCCGTGCCGATATATCCGCAGAAGTTGCCGCTGGTCACGGACCCGGAGACGATGCGATTTGTTGCGTCGATCTTCACATGCGCGTCTGTGCTACCTGTCTCTGAGTTCGCGGTACGCACCAGCATGACCGCCGGCTTGCCTGCGGGATAGGTGAATCGGCCGACTCCGGTGCGAAGCGTCGTCGTCAACTCCGTTGTCACGCCGTTCTCTAGCGTGACCTTGTAATAGCCGGCTTTTGCCGTCTCCTCGTCATGTGAGAAGGTGCTGCCGTAGATCTCCGCGCCTGCATCATCTGCAGGCGATGAGGTCACCTCGCCCACATACGGCATAAACGGAATGTCGCCGCTGGCGCCGGCGCAACCAGTGCCCATAAGGTGTGTCAATGAAAATCCACTAATCCGGTTAGCCGAGTACTCATAACCGCCCGGAGCTGCAGGACGTCCACGGTCATCGCGCATCGATCCGGGCACGCCCTCCACCTGCCGGCGGGGGCGGTTCCGCGGTTCTTCCGGGCTCCACGCAAGCATACCCAGTGGCAATGTAGCCCCCGGGTAATCGTTGCCACCATTGGTCGTTCCAATCAGTGGATTCACAAGCGCAGCCGGATTGGCTGCCACATTGTCACTCTGTTGCGTCCGTGCTGCTATCGTGCCCATCACCAGCAGCACCAACAATCCAACCGACCACCCAATCCGCCAATTGCTCCAACCCAGCTTGCGCATCATCGCTCCCAAGAAGATCTGTATGCGGAAAATTTACCGCATGCCCTGGTCGCATTGTAGAGCGCAAGTACTTAAGGCCGTCATCTCGTCAGTTGCATCGGTCTCCAAGACGCTGCAAACAGAAAAGCAGGCTGTTCGCAGAATTGGCCCTCAATAAGGTCGGCATTGCAACTGGAATCTCTACGATTGATTCATTGGTTGAATTTGGTCGGTGTAATGGGCGTTTATCAGTATCGATCCCATTGATTCCGGTTCCACAGTGGCAATCTTTAGGGACGCTTCCTGGGCGATGTTCTATTACTTGATTCACCACAACACTGGAGTCGCGTCTTGCAAGCGCCAACCCTGAACGGCTCATCCGGCGACACCTCCACACCACCATGGGATGTCACCCTGGATAATCCGCACCTGTGCTACTCTGCAAATATACTTTCCTCCCGCAATGTTGCCCCCGAAGGGATTGATTCTCGATTCCGGCGGTTTGATCACAACGCTGCCCTTACAATCGTGTCGCAGGCAAGCCGATCGAGCGCCAGTCACTTACACAGGCATTCGGCGCAGTCCGCCGCGCCAGAAAGCTTGCGAAATGAGTCACGCCATACCTTGCCCGTCTCACTTACGAGACGGATATAATGACGGAGACGGGAAACGTTTTCGTCACGAAGGAAATCATGGGCCATAGCAGCACAGCAGCCATTGGACGGTATCAGCACCCGGCACTTGCTGGTATGGCTGGTGCGATCAATGCCCGCAACGTCCGCAACTAAGAAAAAGTCACAATTTTACGACGTCTTATATCTGTCTCATCGGATGTGTTTTCATATCTGGTTTGACAGGTGTCCAGACAAATCAGAAACACAAACAGCCAGCGAGGGATTCAACCGTGGTGGCCTTGTTGTTTGGCTCAGCGTAGGGAAGCGATGAGACGAGCGTGGCCTCACGCCGAGTTTGGAGGACATTCCCACTCAGCACACAACCCTGGCTCATTGTTTCTGACGTTGCCGACCCGTGGGTCCACCTTCCATGCATTCATAGCATCCGTGTCGTACGGACGCAAGAGTTCGATTGGTGGTTGTTCTTCATCGGCGTGTGTTAGCCATCGCGTGTAGTCTCGCGGCTCTACAATGACCGGCATTCGAGTGTGAACAGTGGCGGCTAGCTCGTTCGGGTCCGTGGTGATGATGGCAAAGGTATCGACCGGCTTGTTGTCTGGAGCGATCCATTGCTCCCAGACGCCCGCGAACGCGAACGGCGCATCGTCCTTCATGCCGAATGCGTAGGGCTGTTTCGTCTTTGGGTCGATTTTCTTCCACTCATAGAACGCGTCTGCGGGCACAAGGCAGCGCCGTTTCTTGAATGGCTGTCGCCACATGGGTTTCATCATGAGCGATTCCGCCTTGGCGTTGATTGTGGACATTCCAAGGAGTTTTACATTCTTGCACCAGCCCGGACACTGTTGGCGAATTATAAGCCGTTCTGAATCATCGACGTAGAAGACAGGCTGCGCCGATCTCCGACCTCATCTTTCCCGGAGTTAGCCCAATCCAAAAGGGAGTTACCCCGACTGTGTGGCTGGCGAGTGGGGGAAATCACCTGAGGCGCGAAGGTAGTTCGACTGAAACAAGTCCGTTTTTCCTCTCGCCCGTCACATTTCTTCGGTTTTTATCGTCATTATTATTGTTGTGGCAGCCGCTAGCGGCAGATGGGAATGGAGATCGAGAATTGGTGGAAGAGGGACGAATGACAAGCCTGACGACACACTTTCAAGACGCCTGGGGTCCGGGAAAGTCATTGCGAAGTATCCGGATGATCGCCTATTGGGCATTCACGTTCCTCGTTGCCTATGAAATGATGGTCGGAGGAATTTGGGATCTCCTGCGAATAGAGTGCGTTCGAGTGGTACTGGCCCATCTTGGCTATCCGATGTATCTCCTTGCCATCATCGGCGTCTGGAAGATTCCGTGTGCGATCATATTGTTTCTCCCAGGGTTTTTGCGACTCCAAGAATTGGCCTACGCCGGGGCGGTCTTCAACTACACCGGCGCGGCAGCCTCCCATTTTCTCGCGGGTTATATTCGGGGATAGGCCTGCTTGTTTTAGCTGTTTCACATTAGCCTCGTGGGCACTGCGTCCACCGGCACGCCGCCTGCCAGCACCGGCAGGCCCCGCTGATCAGCGCATTGTTCAATGGGCTGTTACAATTCTGGTTCTTATCGTGCTGTTCATCCTTTCAATCGTTTTTCTCCCCAAAGGCCCTCCTCCCGCATGATGGATTGTCGGAGCAGAAAATCGTGGGCGCAGCCTTGAACTCAGTATCACCACCCGGTCTGAGACTTGATACCCATGGGCGTGCCGTGCTCGCGGCTGAAGTTGGCGCTCGCGTAAAGTGAGCGGATCAGCGTTTCCGCCGTTGGAAATCCGGTGAGCAGATTGGCGTATTGCGCGGGAACGAACAACTGCCGCTTCTGCATGGCCGTGATCGCGCGCTGCTGTTCCGCGGGCGTGCGCGTCTTCATAAATTGCGCCAGGTTCCATTCCCCGTCCATGCTGAAGCGGAAGTCGGGATGCTGCGCGGTCAGGTCCATCGCTTCGTCCATGACCCGGCTTTGGATGGCCGCGACCTTGGCCTGGTAGTCCGAATACCCGACATCGAGATGGATGTGCGGCACCACGAACAAGGCCCATTTTTTCTGCGGGTCGATGAATTCATCCTCGTGCTGTGTGTGGCCCGCCACATTCCATCGAAGCTGCGCCTGTGCTGGGAATTCCGGAACTGCGAATTCAATCTTTTCTTCGCCAAAATCCTGGCCGCCTTGCAGCGCCTGACGATAGTGTTTGCCGGCAATGGTCAGCTCCACGCTGCCGCCGGGCTTGACCCGCTCGCCATAGCGGATGAATACATCGACCATCTCCTGGAGGTGACCTTGCTGCTTCCGATAAAAGATGGTCGGAACGATCTGCGCGGAGGATGCCTTGGTGGCGGCATTGGATCTGCGGTCGAGTTCGATGGCGTCATAGGTCAAACCGGCGTTGGGCACAGCTTTGTCCGCTTCCTCGATTATCTGGAACGCGATTGTGTTTTTACCCGAGTGCAGATACCTGCCAGGAAAGGTGAATGTGACATCTGCATGCGAATTAGCAGGATCAAAGGAATCGATCATGGCACCCATCTTGGAATCGAGCTTGGGTTGCAAATAAAATGTCCCAGACTTTCTGTTGATGCTGACCCGCAATGTTGGCACACTTGCGGTCTCGATCAGCAGCGCAACATGCAGCCGGTATGCCGCTGCGGGAGCATGATCCAGAGAAAAGGTGATGGTACGCGGGGCGGCAGCATTGTTCGTAGTATGTTGCCCCAGGGAGGATCTCAATATAGCCCGCTGCTCAGCGGGCCAGTTCTTCGCGGGACTGCTTTGCCCAACGACAAAATCCACCGGCTGCTTGGGCGATCCTCCAGCGAACTCTGCCGAAGAACGGTCGAATGTCCCAATCTTAAATACCGTGTTGGCATGATTGGTCTGAGCTTTCAATCTAAGCCCGTAAAGACCCAATATAAATAAGAAGGCGACCCTCCATAGACAACGAACCGCAGTCCTCACTTTAGCAGTCATTTGTTAAATACCCCCAGTGTTGTACTTGTACGTCTTGGATAAGGTCAAAGGGCCGTCTTTGACACAGCCCCTTGACAATTATGGAAATCGCTCTGAACTTCACAACGGAGGAGTTTTTAGGTTTTGGGTCAAACAATGCCGGGCACGCTATACTTTTCGGCTTTAAGGCACAATGCGAACAGTCAACACTTCATTCGGGAAAAATGAGAGTCGAAGTTCATTCCCGCTGGACTCTAAATTGTGGAGATTGTCTTCTACAGAATTACATAGATCTGCAGAATGGATGACTTTACCTGGGAACCGACCAATTGCCCGGGTTGCCTGGCCGGCTGTTTCTTTAAGACGAAGGATTGTGCCGTTGCCATCCTCGGCGAGCTTCCACGTCACCAACACTACGTTGGACGCGCTAACACTTAGGAAGCTTGTGCCCTCGGCCGGTAAAGGTCTCTCCGGGTCGCCAACCTTATCCTGCTTAACGACATGATCCAACTCGACAGGTTCCATGCTTTCCCATCCCAATCGGGTGAGCGCATCTGGGTCGAGGCGCTTTGCGCTCGTCAGCACGTAGCGGAACGTAAATTCTCCTCCCTGTCCGGCACGATAGTTCGTGTTCCAATAATTATTCATAATGTACGAAAAGATGGTGGAACTCTTGGAATGAAATTCTCCGGGCCATTCGCCGCGGTTGATATCGCCGAAGTTGGCAAGCGGCGCATCCACCGGCACAATACCTACGGTCAGGTCTGCATCATGCACAGCCATCCACTTCTGAATACTGAACCACTCCACGTTCGCTCCCTTGAGCATGTCTTTTGCAGGATTTACCCAGCCCTGCTGCGTCGCATATTCAAATTGAGGAGCTGAGACGGCGACGGGAAAAGAAAAGTAGACACCCTCCCATCGCGACCGGCACCATCGTTGATGCCACGATCATCGCGGCGCCATCCTCCACGAAGAACAGCAAAAAAGAGCGCGATCCGGAGATGCATCAGACGCGCAAGGGCAACCAGTGGTTTTTCGGAGCC
>JAJYSV010000027.1 GCA_021793405.1 Acidobacteriota bacterium | reverse complement strand
AGATTTGAGCAAGAGTTGTTAGCATGGCAACTCCCACGCCGACAATCTCGATCTTGTGGTCAGCCCGCCATTGTGCCATGCTTCATTGTCTACCTGCCGTCCTTTGTGCGGCAAGTATATAATTGCCCTCAATAGGCACACTCTCTCGGGCCTGCTGCTGCTGGGCTGGCTCACGCTGGCAAGCCTGCTGCTGCACGAATGCGGGCATCTGCTGGCGGTGCGGGTCCTGCGGGTTAAAGTCCGCGAGATCGGCCTCTATCTGCGGGGGTTGTATATCCGGCGTAAGCCGAGGCGCGCGTCTCTTGACGACGCTCGCGATCGCGCTGAGCGGCCCTTGATGAATGCGCTGGTTGCGGCGGCGTTGTGGACCGTCCCGGGCGTTGGACACTGGCTGGCAATCTACAAACTGGTGCTGGTGGCCAGCAATCTTGTGCCGCTGCCGGCTCCGATGGCAGAAGAGCCCTCACCGCATCGAATCAGAACCCTGCCGATGCGCGTGTACCCGTTGTCACTGCCAAAAACAAATGATTCAGAAATCAGAAGTCTTCTTCCGAATCGCGGGAGGCCCGTTTATTCATTTGTTTCTGCAGATGACCGGCAACGCGACGCGCCGTGTAGTCGGCCCCGTAGGCAAATCGCATCATGGGACCAAAGTTGTTCGCCGCTGCAATCCCTACAAAATATAGCCCAGGCAACGACGATTGAAAATCCGCGGACAACTCCGGCGCATTTCCGACGGTGCGCAGTTCGTTCCGGATCGCAACATCCAGGAAATCCAGCCGCCGGATATCCGGCTTGTATCCCGTGGCGGCAACAACATGCTCTGTTTCATGCTCGCGGATATGGCCATCTTCCGCAGCTAAAAACAAGCGCACTCCTCCATTCCATGCCTCCGCCCGCGCAATGGCGTACCCCAGCAGCATGGGAACTTTCCCTTCGACTCGCTTCCTCATTGGCCATCCTGGGGCCGGACCCAGGTGGTTCTGCACAATTCGCATCCGAAGCTCTTCAGGAAAATACCGGAACATCCCCGGAGCATCCGTATAGAACCGGGACTTCCAGCCCGGACCCAATCCAGAAGTAGGATTTCGCACGCGCTGCCACAGCGAACGCGGACTCGCCCCGGGGGGATCGTGAAACCGGATCTTCGATGACCTGGCCACCAGAGAAACTTTCACTCCGCTTTCATGCATCAGCGCGGCGATGTCGACTGCGGAGGCTCCCGCACCAAGAATGGTGACGTCTCTGCCTCGAAGCACGGAGCAGTCATGGTGCGCCGAACTGTGCGACAGCAACTCTGCCGGCAAATGGGCCAACGATTCCGGCACATAAGAAAAGTGACTGATTCCGACCGCCAGCACCACGGTCCGCGCCGTCACCTCCGCGCCATCTTCCAGTCGAAGTCGATAGTGATCTCCCGCGCGCGCGATCCCGGCGACAAGTCTGGAATCCAATTGAGGCGCAAATCTCTCTTGAAACGCGAGAGCATATTCGATAAACACCTCAATCGGCACGGGCAGGCGGGTATCTTCATACGGAATCCCGCGCATCTGGCAGAAATGCTTCAGGGTAAAACTGCCGGTTGGATCGGACAGATTCGATGCAAAGCCATCGGACTTCAGTAGCATTCCCTTGGGCATGTGGAGCCGCCATACTTCCATGGAGCGGCCGAAAATGCCGCAGGATATGCCCCGCGCCTGCAGATGGGCGGCAATCGACAAGCCGTAGGGCCCGGCTCCAACAATCGCAACTTGGATGGTGGGGTTCATCTTGGATGGTCCTGCATCTATCCGGCGGAAGTCAATCGCTTTTCCAGCGTTGCACTCGGAGTCTTCCAGTTTTCAAGGTCTGGGTCTTCATATCGCGGAACAGACCCGAAGGCGCGAAACATTCCCCCTGGAACTGACTCCAGTAAAATCTGATGAGCGATTCTTATTGCAATCATACATTCACCATAATCGGTCCCTCAATAGGCGGGCCTTCAAGGTATTTGCATGGCAACGAAAGTTTTGGTGGCAACGACTTGCCGATGGTTCTCGACGGCGCGGCTGGCCATGGCCCTGGCTGCGGCGGGCTGCGATGTCGATATCGTCTGCCCTTCGAACCACGCGGTATTCTCGACCCACGCAATTCACAACCGCTACCGATATCGCGGCACATCTCCCCAGCGTTCCATTCGAACCGCAATTCTCACCTCGCAACCCGACATCATCATTCCCTGCGATGACATTGCAATGAGGCATTTGCATGGCATCTATGCCGTCTCTTCGCAGGCCGGGGATCCTGCTTCGCGCGCGATTTGCCAGGTCCTGCAGACTTCCCTCGGCGCTCCGGAAAGCTATCCCATTACCGAATCCAGAGAAAAATTCATGGCCCTGATGCGCGAAGAGGGCATTCGTATCCCGGAGACCACGACAGTCGCTTCCACCGACCAGGTCGAACACTGGCTGTCTCGGTACGGATTTCCAGCCGTGCTCAAGGCGGATGGCACCTCGGGCGGCGAAGGGGTGAAAATTGTGTACTCCTTGCCTGAGGCCTTGCGCGCCTATAAAACTCTGCGTGCTCCGCTGGCTACCATAGTTGCCGCCAAGCGTACTTTCTTGGACCGCGATTCGAATTGCATTGTGCCGTGGCTCATGCAACAGCAGCGCGAGGTGAGCATCCAAGCTTTTGTGCCCGGACCCGACGCCAACCTTGCGGTTGCCTGCTGGCAGGGCAAAGTCCTGGCCAGCATCGATGTGGAAGTGTTACAGACCTCAAAACCGAAAGGCCCCGCGACAGTCGTACGCCTGCAGGAAAATCGAGAGAGGCTGGAAATGGTTCAGAAAATTGTACGCAGGTTAGGGTTTTCTGGGTTTGCCGGCTTTGACTTTATGATCGATTCCCGCCAGGGGAACGCCTATCTGATTGAAATGAACGCCAGAGCCACCCAAACCTGTTCCTTGCCGCTCGGGCCCGGACGCGATTTGATCTCTTCTCTATGCATGACCCTGACTGGACAGCACGTTTCCCTCTCACCCATTCAGCTATCCGGCGATACCATCGCCCTGTTTCCACATGCGTGGCTGGGGGACACCTCGAGCGAGTTGTTTCAATCCTCCTACCTCGACATCCCTGCGGATGAGCCCGATCTGGTGCAGTTGGGCATGAGAGAGCTTCGAATCTCGTCTCAAGAAAAGTGGATGCGTCTATTTTCTAGGTTAGGATTGTCTCGGCCATGGCAATGAATCCTGACAATGCAGGCATTCGCGGGAAGCACGACGTGCTCCATTTGATTGGCAGCAATCTGGTCGGCGGCCCGGAAAAGCAGATCCTGCATCATGCGGAGGACATGCAGGATAGCGAGTACCGCCTCGCCATCGGATCGTTTCACGATTTGAGAGAAAGGCCGGAACTCCTGGTCGCCGCCGAGCAGCGGAACATTCCCACGGTGTGCCTGCCCGGCGGCGTTCGCCTCGATCTGGTTTCTCAACTGTCGCGGATCTTGTCGGGCCGAAAGGGATCTCTTCTCTGCACCCATGGCTTTAAGGCAAATGTAGTGGGGTATTTGGCTGCGCGAGCGACAAATACCTTGCATGTCGCCTTTGTGCGCGGCTTCACAGCGGAGAACATGCGCGTCATCTTCTACGAAATGCTCGAGCGCCAGGCGCTCAAACGCGCCCAAAGGGTTGTGTGCGTCTCAGAAAAGCAGGCGGAGCAGATTGCTGCTTTGCGGGGAAATCGCCCCGCTCCGATTGTCGTCAAGAATGCGATGCTGCCGCCCTATTCTCGCCAGCACGACGGCGAACCGGCCTCCAGAAGCAGTATTGGCATCCCAGACAATGCGTTCGTCTTCGGATCGGTTGGCCGGTTGAGCCAGGAAAAAGGCCATCGCTTCATGATTTCCGCATTTCACCAGCTATGCGCAAAGGCGCCTGCCAATGCTCCATTGTTTCTCATCGTCGTCGGCGATGGGCACGAGCAAAAGCCGCTGGAACAACAGGCGTCGCAGCTTGGAATTCGCGAAAAAGTGTATTTCGCCGGGTTCCAGGGCAACTGCACGGAATGGATGCGACTCCTCGATTGCGTAGTTCAACCCTCCCTGACTGAAGGCACCCCGAATACTGTGCTGGAAGCGCTTTGCCTGAAAGTTCCGGTGATTGCCAGTGCGGTGGGAGGAATTCCCGACCTCATCGTCGACGGCAGAAATGGCCTGCTCGTCCCATCGGCGAATATACCCCGGCTCGCAGCCGCCATGAAAACGATGTGGCTCCATCCAGAGCTGCGCCGCCAATTGACGGCCGGCGGGGACGAATTGATCCGCGAGTATTTCCCAGCCTATCAGCGGCAAAAATTGATTGAACTTTACGAAGAAGTGTTTCGCGGCGACCGCCAGCCGCTTACGACCTGGCGGGGGTTCTCCGTGGGTGTATGAGATACAATTGGGCGATTGTCTTCCCGAACGAAGCGTAGCGAAGTGAAGGATATTGTGGTTCCTGCACGACCGCAACATTGTTCTATCGGCTGGTTCGCCACCATAGATGGCGATTGACGCCGCTCAATGCCAAAACCTGCGACGACAAGATGACGAACACATAATACGGCAGCAGCAGCGCCCCAGCCATGGGGACCGGGCGATCGCAGGCGAAGCGGAACATCAGCATCAGATAAACGAATTGCAGAATCGCCACGCCCGCCAATAAGCTCCACGTCAATGGGAATAGAGACGGCGCGGTCAAACTCATCGCAAACGACAAGAACCACAGATAAATCAGGACCGTGCGGCTCGTCATCAAGAGCATCACAATCTCTTCCAGCGCGCGCCAACTGCGTTCACGCCACGCCGTCGCCAACAAAACCGGAATAGCCTTGTGGAAGAGTTGCCAGATGCCGGAAGCCCAGCGCACACGCTGGGGCTGAACGTCGCGAACACTGGTTGCCTGCCGGGACCACAAGCGCGCCCGCTCCTGGTAGTGCACGGCAATGCCTTGCCGCCCCAGCAGCAGCGCATATTCGGCATCTTCTACGATAGAGTGAGCGAGCCAGGGCACACGCTCCAGCACTGGCCTCGACACAAAAAATCCATTGCCCATCAGTAGTTGAGACAGCCCAAGCCTCTCCCGCGAACGAGCGATAAAGCTATTCTCTCCCGCTTTGCTGACGGCACTGAATTGCTGCAGCCAGTTTTTTCTGTCCGCGGCGGGAAAGAAGTCGTAGCGGGCCTGCACAACCGCGTGGCCGGCTCGAAAAGAAGCATCGAACGCGGCAAAGAATCCTGGGTCCACAACGCTATCGGCATCAATCACGCATACAGCATCCCAGGTCCAGCTTTGCGCCAGATCGAACATCCAGGTCAGCGCCTGCCCCTTGCCTCGCTTGTCAAGATCGGTTCGGATAAGAACATCGTGCGCACCCGCCGCCCTGGCCATGTCCGCAGTGTCATCGGTACAGTTGTCCGCAATCACAACGCACCGCAGATGAGGATAATTCTGCCCCAGGACACTCTGAACCGTGGCTGTCAGTCCCGAACTTTCATTGTGCGCCGGAATCACCACCAGAAAATTTGTCGTGAACGCATCCATTTCAGCGGGAGAGGAGGTTACTCGATCCTGACTTTTTCTTCGTGAAACAAAAATTCCGATCACCGCGAACGCTAGCGCATACAGCGTGCCCAGCAACGCAAATACTGCAATCGCAATCGACGCTAGACCGAACCCCAGCGCCACACTGTGTCGCATCTGTATGAGGAATGGGGTCATAAATCGATTTGCCAGCTCCGTGGATTACCTCAATCCGCGGATTGAGTGATTTAACTTCAAAGAACACGCTGAGGAATATGGCCCGCGCGCGGAATCGACGCGGGTTCAGCCTCTGGCAGGTCCTGCCACAAAAACCTTCGGCTGGCATCTCCTAGCAAGAATCCTGCGGCAAGCCTGGATCGAAACTGCCATCGCAGTCCAAAAACAAAAATTGGTAAGCGTCATGACTTTCTCCTCTCCATTTTGTCCTTCAATTCCCGCAATTCCCGTGCCAGCGCAACCGGCAGACGCATGCCTTGACCCTTCATCCGATCACGCAGGCGAGACTGTCCCGGCGGCAATGGCTTCATCCCCATCTTGCGAATGTAATAGTTGGCCCGATAAATATTTGCCAACCGGTCATTCTTGTATTCAAAATTCTGATTGATAGACACCGAAATATCGTCGCCATTTTCCAGCCAGTGCGGAGCATTTATTGGAATATGCACCGCCTTTCCCGGCTCCAGCAAAAACGATGTGGCGCGATTCTGCAGATGCGCCTTATAGGTCGCGGCGTTGTTGTCGAAACTCCAGAAGCTCTCCAGTTCTTCTTCCGTCAACACTTCCCGATCGGTTTGATCGAACACATGGATGGTCTTTTTCCCATGGATCTGCAGCAGCAGGCTGCATTCCTTGTCGATGTGGTACTCCGTGATGCGATGCGGCGAAGTGATAAAGATGATCGACTGCCTGCTTTTTTCCTCGCGACTCAGGGGAATCCCCGTCATCTCCTGCACTTCGGCCAGCCCTTGCTCCAGCAAATCATGGATCTCGGGATCGCGATCCGCGCCAAAGATAATGATCCAGGCGTCGGTCTCACGAATACGGCGAAATGCCTCTTCAATGGAAAAATCACGGCCCGGCCGATCCTTCCAGCGTTGGTCGATGCGCTTTTTGCCCGCATTCCAATACACTTTGTTTGGGATCGGCAACGAGCGCTCCAGCAGGCTATGCAAGCGATCCATAGTAAATGCCGGATGATTGCTGAGCGAATGCTCCAGAAGGAACGGGCGCTTGTTGAAATTCTCTGCGAATTTCGCCCTATCTGCGGTATAAAGGCGTTCTGGCGCGTGGGAAACTTCTTTCACAATTGGCGGGGCCATGGTACTTGTTGTCGTTGACATACTGTCACCTCGTACTGCCGATTGACATCGGCATTTTCTCTGAAGCTAGCAACTGAATTGAGTTTTGGATTATCAGCTGGAACCGGCAGCGAGGGATCTGCCGAAACCGCTGCATCGAACGAACACGCGAATGAATGCACAAAACTATTTCTGGCCGCGCACCGAACCCGTTCCGCCGCTCTCCGCGAATCAGGTCCACGTGTGGGCGTGGGATCTCGACTTCCCGCCCCTGCCGCGTGACTGGGAAATTCTCAGCGAGGCAGAGACTGGTCGGGCTCAGCGATTCGTGTTCCCGCAGGATCGCGACCGCTATGTCCGCGCCCACTCCGCGATGCGGTCGCTGCTCGGCGGCTATCTCGGTCTCAGCGGTGCGGAGATATCGTTTTCGACCAACGCCTACGGCAAGCCGCAAATCGAGCCCGAAAAAAACCCGCAGCGCATCCGATTCAATCTGACCCACAGCGCGGGAATCGCGGCGCTTGCCGTCAGCCGCGACTATGAGCTGGGAATCGACATGGAGCGCATCCGCCCGATCGATGCCGATGTCGCCGAACACCATTTCTCCTCGCGCGAGTTGCTCACCCTGCGAACTCTTCTCCCGGAGCAATGGCTGCCAGGCTTTTATCGCTGCTGGACCAGCAAGGAAGCGCTGCTCAAGGGCGAGGGTCTCGGCCTCAACCTGCCGCTCGACGGCTTTGACGTCGAAGTCCATCCGCAGCGTCCCGCGGCATTGCTTGGCCTGCGTCCGCAAGCGCCCATCGCGGCTGGTTGGCTGCTGGTCGAGCTGAGTCCTGCCGAAGACATCGTTGGAACCCTCGCGCTCCGAGACGCAACGGGAAAGTTTGAGAGATCCTCTCTCCAATGTTTCCGGCTCGGCGCGTAGGAACGTTCCCTTAGCGGGTCGATGCATTCTTGACGAACCAGTTCTCAAACTGCACCTCCTTGTAAGGGCTGTGGTTCGCGGCAAGCAATGGGGCTGCCTTGCCAAGCAAAGTATGCGAAAAAAATTGCAGAGTATACGCTTCGACGATTGCATGCATGCGTTGCGGAGAAATCGTTCCAGCGTCGGTCAACCGGCGTAGGGGGGAATACAGTGGACGGTCGGAAAAATCTTCATGCTTCGATCCCAGAATCGTTAGGAGATACCCTCCGTATCGATGCATCGATCGCTTCAGGTTGTCACTATCTTCATCGTCCAGCTCGGTCTCTCGGCGAGCCTGCACATCGGTCGGGTTCAATTGCGCGGGAACTTTCCCCGGGTCGTCGTTCAAGACGAAATATGGCTTATCCAACCCGTGCGTTGCTACATCGCCAAACCCCCAACCATCCTCGTTCAGCGCCGCCTTTACCCTGGGGTCCTCGTAGCAGACCTGCGCCGCAACCGCTCCGCCGAATGAGTGCCCGAAAGCACCGGCATCGTCGGCATTGACACGATGAAACCACGAGCTTTTCGGATCCAAGTCGGCTCCGGACAAATAATTCAGCGCCAGAACATCATCTCCCGCCTCAATCCGTACCTCCGTGTCGCCAATGGCAAATTGCTGCGCGACCGTGGTATTGCGGAAGTCAGAAATATCACGCATGCCTCCAGGTCGAATAATGCGGCCATCCGGAAACGCTATCGGTCCCGAGTTGTACGGATGATCCACCCCGGCCACGATGAACCCATGGCTGGCCAGATCTTCCACCTGATACGTATTTTGCGTACGCTGTCCACCCCACGCCGGGTTGAACAGCAGCACCGGGAAAGGCGCTCCGCTCGTCGCCACTGGGGCATTTTGATACGAATGCGTCCACAGCACTTCCATGTAGCTGGATAGCCAAGTCGTCTCGCGGCGCCTTCGATAGCTTGCGAGATGCTGACCGTGCGGCGTCGCTGGATACCATACCTGGACCATGATTTCGCGCGGTCGAGGCGTCCCCGCGACATGAGTCTCCATCCGAACCGGATCGACGAGATGCACGACCCGAGTGCCGACTGCATACGAGCCACTCGGTCTCGGCAGAGAAAACATGGGAAGGATATGCGTCAACGCCGCAGTCAGAACCAGCAGGCACGTCACGGATGCCGCAACCGTGACGCGAATCCAGCGCGGCCGCTGCTGCTTCATCCACAGCAGCAATGACAGCCCAAGCGCCACGCCCACATAGAGCGGAATCAATTGCCAGTACGCGCCCAGCCACACGGCCGCCGCCAGCAGGATTCCGCACGACACCGCTGCGGCTGCGAGGCCCGCCTGTATCGGGAGCAGTGCCAGCATCGCCAGCACGGGCAGAGTCGCAAGCAGGAATCCGGCCAGTTCGAGTGGGCGCATTAACCCTCCACCCGTGGCACGCTGCCGTTACGAATCTGAGGTGGTGGAACGTTGCTCGCCGGGGCTTTTTTCCCCTGAAGAGAAATCGGGGCCACACCCAACATTTCGCGGACACGAAGGGCCATCATCCGCGCCCCAGGAAGATTAAAAATCTCGTGATGATTGCCCGGCACTACGTCCACCCGCACCGGTCTGCCGATCACGTGGGACCAGCCCATATCGTCGGCCAGCATTGGCCCCCCCGGTTCCTCTTCACTGCGAAGCACCAGGGCTTGGCCCACAAGAGGCCCGGACCTGGAAGCGTGCCGCGCAGTCTCCTGCAATTGATTGTCGAGCCTCGCTTCCTCTGCCTGACCCGTCTCTGCGGGAGTCTGCAAACGCAAAACATGCGCTATTAATTTTCCCGCCGCCACGGCGAACTCCTGCAGGCTTCTCCGGAAGGAACTCGATTGCGGCTGACCGATTTGGCTCGGAGGACGAATCTTTCGCCGAAGCCGCAGCCCATGATAGATGGTCAGCATGACCTGACGACGCATCAACGGCTGGCCGCTCCAATAGTCGGGGGCCCACGCATCGAGAATCAGCACCATCTCAATCTGTTCTCCCAGTTGTTCCAGTCGACGAGCCACGCCGTAGGCAATCCATCCGGAAACGCACCAGCCTGCCACTCGATAGGGCCCCGACGGTTGCACTTCACGGATCAGTCGAACATAGAAATCGACCATCTGCTCGAAAGTGGCTGAAGCCATGGTCGCGGCATCCTGTTCGAGCGTTTGTACCGCGTACACGGGCTGGTCCGTACCCAACTCCGCGGCGAAGGTGCGAAAGATCATGCTTTGCGAGATTACAAAGATGGGGTGACCTGCGCCAAGCGGCTGGATCGGCACAATGTGCGGATTCTGTTCCCATGGACGCGAGGAAGACGGCTTTGCCGTCGGTGTCGTCGATCGCGCCTGCTCCAACCATGCCGCCAGGGTGCCAATCGTCGGTTGCCGGAATACCTCCGCCGCCGTCAATTGCACATTAAACTCGCGCTTCATCACGATCTGGAGTCTGGCCAGTAACAGCGAGTGTCCCCCGAGATCGAAGAAGTTCGACTCCATATCCAGGTCTTCGATTTTCAGAACCTGCCGCCATATGCGCAGCATGTCGCGCTCGCTTTGAGTAGCCGCGTCCCTTCTGGCCGGCGCAACGGTTTCCCGCTCAACCGGCGCAGCCGTTTCCGCGGCAACCACCGGTTTGCGCTGCAACAGACTTTCCATCACCGGCGGCAGCGACTTGGCGCGGGAATATTGGTCCTTCTCCTCTGGAGTTAGAATTTCGAGCTGCGACAGCGCTGTATCGGGTGTCTTCACGGCGTGGGCCAGCAGATGCGCGTAGTGTCGCTGAACCGTCTGAATCGTTGCCTGCGAATACAGCGTCGTATCGTACAGGAACTCCAGAAACATCCCCGCATCCCTCTCCACCACGCCCAATTGCCACTCACTGCCGGTCACAGATGGAACGTCTGGCAACGATGCAACTCGCAGATCCTTCCATTCCATGTCATGCACAAACGCCCGTTGATAGAAAAACGTGATCTGATTCAGCGGGTGATATTGCCGTCCCACCCGCATATCGACCAGTGGAGTAATCAGGTTCAGCGGCAGAGCGTGCTCCATCGCGTCCATCGATTCCTGTCCGAACCGCGTCACCAGTTCGCGGAACGTTGTCTCGGCGCCGATGTGCGCCGTCAAACAGATAGGACCCGCCAGCGGTCCCATAATCGTTTCCGTATTGTCGGTGCGATTCGCGTGCGGTGTCAAAAAGAGTATGTCGTTTTGCCGGCTATACCGGAACAACAGCGACTGGAACAACGCTCCGTACACTGCGAATACCGTCGTCTGGCATTCGCGCGCAAAACTCCGCACCTTTGCCACCGTCTCGCGATCCAGAATCGCAACCTCAAGCCGTGCGCGAGCATCTCCGACGTCGTCTACAGATTCCGCGGTGTCTCGCGGCAACTCGAGTGGTGACCAAACTCCGCCGAGATATTCCTGCCACCACGCCAGCCTGCGGTCCTTTTCGGGGCTGGCCAACAACTTCTGTTCCATTCGCGCATACACGGAAAATTGCACCGGCGAGACTTTCTCGCCTTTCCCGCCAAAAACAATCTGTTCATACGCCTGCTGCAACTGTTGCAGGAAAAGTCCGCTCGACCAGCCATCGACAATTCCGTGGGAGAGCGTAATCGCCAGCCAGATGCGATCTGCTTCGAGCTGCAGCACGCGCACGCGGAACAGCGGTCCGTTCGACAGAGAAAATCCCTCCTGTCCCTCGCGATCTAGAATCGCTTGATCGGCGAGCCGCTGGGCGGGGGAACGCAATGCATCCGGAGCCAATGTCTCGGAGACTTGAAACTGAAAGTCAATCGGTAACTCCGGGTGAATCACCTGCCAGATCTGGTCGTCTGTCTCTTCCAGTGTCGTCCGCAAAATCTCATTCCGGCGAGCCACGTGCGCGATCGCCTCGGCCAGCGCCTCCACATTGCATACACCCTTCAACTCCAGACGGATCCGCACGTGGAAGGCAATTCCCCCGCGGTTCAGCGAGTCCAGCCGCCAGAAGCGCTGCTGAAATTCTGTCGCGGGAATTCTGACCCCACCGTGCGCATTTTCTTTCCTCGCCGCAAGGTTGCCGCTCGCCGGCCAATCGCCCTCACCGACGCTTGCCTCCACAGAATCCATGGGCGCAAGACCAGCTTGTGTGACAAGCTGTGCTGTCAGTCCCTCTGGAGTCGCGACGATTCCCCGCAGCAATCGCTGGAAGTCTTCCAGCAGAACAGAACCGGCCGCCCGAGACACGATCCGGTTGTCAACTTCACAGGAAAGACGCCATCCGTCGGCACGCTCGACCATGAACACCGTGAGTGGACGAAGCGCGCCCGGGCTCACCGATGGTACGGCTGTCAGATCGATCCCGCCTGCGGTGATGGGGCGGACAAAATCCTGCTGACAAATGAAGGCCACGGGAGTCAGCGGCTTTTCCGACGATGCAATCGTGCCGTCTTGTTCCAGATCGGCCAGCAAATCCTCATATCGGAACTGCGCGTGCTCGAAAGAATCGGCAACCAGATCGCGAACGTCGTGCAGGAGGCTGCTGAACCGCATGTCGGCGTCTACGCCGACGCGCAACGCCAGCGTATTCACAAATGCTCCGACAACCCCTTCGAGTTCCGATTGATCGCGCCCGCTGATCGGCGTTTCCACGACGACCTCTGTCGATGATTGATGCACCCGCATCAGAAGTGCGAACGCTGCGAGCACAGCATGGAAAAATGTCGAATCGTGCCGCTGCGCGATTGAAAGAATTGAGTCCGTCAGTGTGCGCGGCAACAGAACGGATTGAATCGCGGCAGCATCCCCTGTGCTTTCGGAATTGCGCCATGCGGCCGGTAACGCGGAAACACGAAGTCCCTGAAGGCGCTGTTTCCAGTAACTCCTGTGCGCTTCATATTCGGGAGTCTTACGTTGCGCGTCGAGCCAGACCGCATAATCGCCATAGTCGAGCGAATCGCGGACCGCAGGTTCGCTGCCGTGCAGCAATTCACCGTAGCAATCCATCAGATCGCTCGCCAGCAGCCCTACTGACCACCCATCGCAAATACTGTGATGAGCGTTCCAGACCAGGATGTTCTCCTCCTCGGCCAATCGCAGCACTCGGACCCGCAACAGTGGAGCGTGCTGCAGCGACATGATCTGGCTCGCATGGTCAAGCGATAGATGCGCGACCTCGGCGGCTTGCGCTTCGGCGTGCATGGAACGCAGATCGCACCACTCCACCGGCAGCGTGACCTGTGCGGCGATCCGTTCAATCACAGCTCCCGACTGCATTTCAAATGACGTCCTTAGAGCCTCGTGACGGGTTGTCAGCGTCTGCATCGCGTGTTCGAACTTGTCTCGATCCAGCGGCCCGGACAAACGAAAGCGAACCGCGATGTTCCACGCCGGATCCGGCGTCACCTTGTTCAGATTCCACAGGCGCACCTGGATCGGCGTGGCGGGCATCGCGTAGATCGCGCCAGCCATCGCTTCTTCGTTCGTAGATTTTGACAAGCTCACCAAGGTCGACACGTTCTTATAATCCCGATTCAAGTACTGGCTCTATAAGCAACCATGGAATAGAAATCCCGTTGTTGCTTGACGTTTTTTCCTTCTCCTGCCTAACCAACCCGATAATTTTCTCTCGATACCCGCTCTAACCGCACCGCAGACACCGGTACCGCCTGCAGGCTGCTTTCGCTTGCGTCGATGGCCGCGGCTACCGCTTCCACCGTATGCAACTGCATTAACTGCTTCGCGCTCACCGCGAATCCGCGGCGATGTGCGCGCGAGGCAATCTGAAACATGCGTAAGGAGTCCGCGCCCTGATCGAGGAGGCTGGTTCGAATACTAATACGCGAACATCCCAGGACCTCGCAAAAAATCTCCGCCAGAATTGTTTCTGTCCGCGTGCCCGGCTCAAAGAACTCCGCTTTCTCGACCTCCGCGCCTGCACGCGGCTCCGGCAGCGCGCGACGATCGATCTTGCCGTTCGGTGTCAGAGGCAGCTTGTCCAGCGGCTTCAGAATCGTCGGTATCATGTATGCGGGCAGTTGGCTGCCGAGCGCCCGCTTCAATTCTGCTTGAGTGGAATTGTCACCGCCCGTATAGTAACCAACCAGAATCGCCTCCCCGCTGGCATCGGGCCGCAGCACGGCAACCGCGTCGCGAACGCCGGGCAAACCTCGCAGAGCCGTTTCCACGTCGCCCAGTTCTATGCGGAAGCCGCGCAGCTTGATCTGCTGATCCAGCCGGCCAAGGAACTCAATGCGGCCATCCGGCAGTTGGCGAACCTCATCTCCGGTGCGGTACATCCGCTCTCCGGGCTTGAAGGGATCCAGCAGAAACTTCTCTGCCGTCAATTCCGGGCGATTGAAATATCCTCGCGCCACCCCATCCCCTGCGATCAACAGTTCCCCGGATACACCCGGCGGGACCAACTGCAAGGCTCGATCCAGCACATAGAATCGGGTGTTGGCGATCGGTGGCCCGATAGTCATGCGGGTCGCCCCTCGTTTCACTTCCGTGATCGAGGACCACACCGTCGTTTCCGTCGGCCCGTACATATTCCACAGACGCCCGCCGCTGACCAGTAACTGATCGGCCATCGCCGGCGTCCACGCCTCGCCGCCACACAACATCTTGAAGCCGGCGGGAGGTTGAAATCCCTGCTCGGTCAGCATTCTCCATGTCACTGGAGTGGCCTGCAGCACAGTCGCGCGCGTCGCCTGCAACAGTTCCACTAACTGCGCGCCGTCCGCCACGTCGTCGCGATGCGCAATCACCACGGTTCCTCCCGACACTAGCGGCAACAGCATTTCCAGCACCGCTATATCGAATGACAAGGTTGTAACAGCAAGCAGCCGGTCCTGCGGTTTCATTTCCAGGCGTTGCGCCGTATCCGCCAGTAGATTGACTACGGATCCATGGCAGACCTCGACTCCCTTGGGCCGACCTGTCGACCCGGACGTGAAAATCACATACGCGCGCGCGTCGGCGGAAATCTTCGGCAGCGCAACCTTCGGTTCCACCGCCAGCTTGTCTGCTTCCGTATCCAGGGCGATCACTTTGGCTTGCGATTGTGGCAGCGCATCCAAATGGCCGGAGAGTGTAATCATCACAGGCACATTTGTCTCCTCCACGATTTGAGCGATGCGGGCCGGCGGAAACATGGGATCGAGCGGCACATATGCCGCGCCCGCCTTCATCACTCCCAGCATCGCCACCAGCATGTCCAGCGAGCGGTCCATATAGATGCCAACCAGGGATCCGAGTCCGGCTCCATTGCGCATTAACCATGACGCCAGGCGATCACTCTGCTCCGTCAACTGCGCGCGCGTGAGCTCCATGCCATAAAAGTCCGCAGCTAGCTGCTCCGGCATAGATGCAAAAGCTGCATGAATCAGTTCCGGAACATTTTCCGCAGCATTCGTCGCAGTGGCTGTTGCATTACAGGTTTCCAATAAATAGGTCCGGAGTTCGGGTCCGAGAATCTCCAGTTTGGCGACACTTTGCGCCGGATTGGAAATCATCGACTCCAGCAGAGCACGATAGCAGCGGATCCAACACGCAACCGTGGATTCGTCATATAGTCCCGTGCTGTAATCACACTCCAGCCGCAATCCATTTCCGGTATCGACGATGTTCAGGAAAAGGTCGAAGTTGACCGCGCGCTTTCCATTCGCCCGAACTTCTGTCTGAATGCTTTCAAAGGAAGCGCACCGGCCCACTTGTTCCAGGTTGAACTGAATTTCACTTAGCGGCAGTCGGCCGGACTCGCGTCGCGGCGTCAGCGCCCGTACGATGCTGCCGTAGGTGGCGTGCTGGTGCTCGTAGGCATCGAGCACGGCCGGCTTCAACGCGCGCATATAGTCTGCGGCGGCCATTTCGGGTGTGAGTGCCGCCCGAATCGGCAACAAATGAACACAATGACCCACCAGAACCTTGTCATCCATCAGCGACTGCGCCGCAGACGGAATCAGCGTGACCGGGTCCAGGTTGCCGCTCAATCTCCACAGCAAAATCTGCCAGCCCGCAAGCAGCGTCGTGAACAGCGTGCAACCAGACTGCGCGCCAGCCTTGCGCAGCGCAGCTACAAACGCTTTCGGGAACTCCGCAATGTAGGTGGATCCTTCAAAGCTGCGAGCTGCGGGATGGCTGCGATCGCTCGGCAGCGTCAGCAATTCCGGCTCAGGTGTCAACTGCTGCTTCCAGTATGCAAGATCGCTTTCCTGCTGCTCTCGCCATTGCGACTGCTGAACGTCGAGTGCATATTGAGAAAATGGCAAGACAGGAGACAGTTCCGGCGATCTATGGTGAAGCGCCGCCGAATACATTTTTCCAAGTTCATCAACCAGCACGTTGACCGTCCATCCGTCGCAGATCAAGTGGTGCGCCGTGATCAACAGCAAATGCTTCTCCGGCGCCAGCTTTACCAGCTGGGCGCGTACCAGAGGACCCTGGACCAATTCAAAGGGCTGCTTTCCTTCCGCGATGATCATCGTGTCGAGTAAATCTTGCTGCGCGCTGGCTGAATGGCCGGAAAGATCCACATCCTGCATGGCAATCAGGCGGTCACGATGGATTCGCATTCGATCGCCCGCCGTCACCAGAGACATGCGCAACGCATCATGCCGATCCACCAGAGATCGCCAAGCCAGCTTCAGCGTTTCCACATCCAGCGCCCCGTCAAGACTCAGGCGAAACGACTCATTGAATGCGCAATTGGCATCGTCAGAGACCTGGGCAGCCAGCATGATTTCCAATTGCGGCTCGGTCAGAGGGATTTCTGTAACCGCTACAGTTTCTTTCTCCGGTTGCGGCGCGGAAGCCAACACGGAAGGCATCCCTCCGACCCCGAGATGCCCCGGGAAAAATCCGCACGATTGCATCTCGACGATGCTTTCTTCGAACGCGCGCAGGATCCGATCCACATCTGCGTCGCTGTGCTCCGTGGTCAGGTACAGTGGAAATCCTTCCAGAGCGAAGATACCTTTCTCGCGCAGCAGATAGAACAACAGCCCCCCGAAGCGCACGTCTAAAGGGACTCCAACATACATGACGCTGCCGCAGGTCTCAAGCTGCAGCGGAACTCCCAGGCGGGTAAACACCTCATTCAGCCGCATGCCAAAGCGCGACGCACGCTCGTTGAGCGTATCGTACAGAGCCTCCCCCGCATCGCGAATATGCTCCAATGTCGCGCACAGTGCGGCCATCGTCAGCGGATGCCGAACAAACGTACCGGCAAAGAAAGTAACTCCGGCTTCAGGTACCGAGGCATCGCCAAACTCCCATGGGCCGCCGTCGAGCGCGTCCATGAATGCGGCTCTGCCCGCCAGTATGCCGATCGGCATTCCACCGCCGACGACCTTGCCGTAGGTCACCAGATCGGCGTCGATGCCGTAGTAGCCCTGCGCCCCGCGTGGATGAATCCGAAACCCGGTGACAACCTCGTCAAAAATGAATGCAGTCCCGGACTGCCTTGTAATCTCCCGTACGCGAGACAAAAATTCCTTGGGCTGCACCTTTGGGTGGCGGCTCTGGACAGGTTCGACCAACACCGCCGCCAACTCACTCGCGTGTCGCTCAATGTAGCGGAGGGATTCCTCCGTGCCGTAGTCGAGTACCGTAACATTGCCAAGATTCTCGCGAGGAATTCCCGGAGCCGCAGGCTGCGTCAGAAAGTCGCCTTTCCGCTTCAACTGCTTGACCAGTACTTCGTCAAACTGCCCGTGATAATCGCCGGCAAAAAATACAACTCTATCTCTGCCGGTAACCGTTCGGGCCACACGCATCGCTGCCATCACCGCCTCAGAGCCTGTGTTGCAAAATGTCACTCGCTCCGTGCCGGTCAGTTCAGTCAGGAGATTCGCGGCTCTGCCAGCCAACGGGGTTTGCGGTCCGATCGCGAAACCCTCTTGTATCTGCTCCTGAAGCGCCTTGACGACGAAGTCGGGAGCGTGCCCAAACATCGTGGGCCCAAAGCCATTGACCAGATCGATATATTCATTGCCATCAATGTCCCAAAACTTCGATCCCTTGCTGCGAGGGGAGACGAGACTGTAGACCATTTCCTTCCATTCCGGCCGGAACCCGTTGACTCCGCGCGGATCGGCGAGGGTGCGACGATGCTGCTGCGCGAAGGATTTCGACTGGGCGGTTTTTTTGCAGTAGCGCTCGATAAGCTGCTCCAGAAAGCGCTGCTGCTCCGCGGTCATCGCATGCTGGCCGCTCGAAGCTGACTGTTTACAAAGCATTTTTCCTTCGGCCGGCGTGGGCGGAGGAGGTGCGCTTGCCACCGGCTCCTCCGCCCGCGTTGCTGCCGAGGATTTCTCCACAAAATGCTGGGTCGGCGCAATAGCTCTCGATGCTGCGACGCTGGCAGTCTGCCCGCCACTTAAAATCTGCAACTGAGACTGTATCAATTGCGTGACTGCTTGTAGTTGTTGCTGCATCAGGATCGCAATTTGTCCATCCGCCACGAAGCCGGACCGCGCGCCTTCAACGGGCGATCCATTCGGCGGAACTTCTGCCAATGATCCATGCACTCCGGTTGCGTCGGCAGCCGCAGCCGGACGTGGCTGATTGGCCAGAGTTTCCTGGACTTGATTGACCGGTGCCGTTGGCATCGAAGTTTGCGGCATCTGCGCGTCGAGATATTCCGCGACCAGCCGAATGGAGCTGAGATTGTCGAGCAATTGGCGGAAAGCGATCTTCACCGCGTACTTGTTCTGTATCTTTTGAGCCACTTGGGTCAAAAAGAGAGAATCGAATCCCAATTCGAGAAAGCTCAAATCATACTGCTCCGCAGTCAACTCCAAACCGGAAAGATCTTCCACCAGACTGACAAGTCCCCGGCAGATTTGTGCGCTCCGACCTTCGATGATTGTCGCTGTCGCGTTGTCTATCGTTGCATTCGCAGTTGGTGTCATTACTTTCTCCGAAACATTCAAATTCATGTCAATTCCGCTCCCCTCTTCTGGCGGGATGTTCTCAACTATTTTCAATGGTGGGGCCTCCGTTGGCTCGGCGACGAATGGCGCATCCGTCGCACGCAACTCCCTTTTCGCCTCCACCCAGTGCCGCTTGCGCTCGAATGGGTACGTCGGCAACGCGACGCGCCTTCGATGTTCACCGGCATAGTAGGCATCCCAATCCACCGGGATTCCGTGCGACCATAATGCGCCCACGGTGCCAGCCAATATGTCCCACGATGATTTCTGCGGACCCGCCGGGTGGAGGCTCTCCGCGGGTAGCGAGGGGAATGCGACCATCGTCTTACTTCCACGTGGCAAGTGCTGTCGAACCAGCGTGATCAGAGTGTCTCCGGCTCCAGCTTCAAGCAGGATTTCAAATCCTTCGCGCACCAGCGTATTCGCCGCTGCGCTGAAATTCACCGCGACGCGGCTATGCCGGGCCCAGTATTCCGGCGATGTGGCTTCGGCATGCGTCAATGTATCGCCCGTCACCGTCGAGAGTATTTCCAGTTTCGGTTCATTCAATTCCATCGAACTGAGCGCGGCGCGAAGACGCTCTACAATGGGGTCCACCATCGCAGAATGGAACGCATGCGAGGTACGCAGCCGACGACATGCAATATGTTCACGCTCCAACTGCTTCGCCAGCAGATCGACCTCAGCGGTTGGTCCGGATGCGACCGTCAGTGTTGGAGAATTGACCGCCGCGACGGAAAGATTGGCTGGCAGAATCTTTTGTAACTCTTGCGATTGCATACGCACCGCCAACATGCTTCCCGTCGGCAGCTCCTGCATCCATTCGCCTCGACGCGCAACAAAGAGCAGCGCGTCTTCGAGTGAGAAGACCCCGGCAAGGCAGGCGGCAACTAACTCTCCAACACTGTGTCCGACCAGACAAGCCGGCTGCACACCCCAGTGCATCCAGAGCTTCGCCAGGGCGTAGCTGGTGACGAACAGCGCCGGTTGCGCGTAGCGAGTCTGCTCCAGCGCTTGCGCTGCATCGTCCCACGCCTTGCTATCATTCGGATCAGCAATCTTCGGAAACAGCACCGGCAACAGATCCAAGCCGGCCAGAGACACCAGATGCTTGCAGCAACGATCCACGATCTCTCGATAGAATGGTTCCGTGCGATAGATATCCTCGGCCATGCCCGGATGTTGCGTGCCTTGCCCCGGAAACAACATGGCAACGCGAGGCGCTTCCTTCGCAATCGCCGCGCGCGACCGCAGCGCGTCCAGATTTCGAAGCCGTGCGATGCATTCCTCACGGGTATTAGCGACGACCGCCAGGCGATGGGCAAAGGCGCGGCGGCCGACTGCCAGCGTATAGGCTACATCGGGCAAAGAAAATGTCACCGGATCGGCCCGCTCCATAGAGTCCGCCAGGCGGGCACATTGCGCTTCCAGCGCGGTAGACGTGCGCGCCGCCATACAAAGCAGTTGCTGCGGACGTTGCGCAGCGCTCGTCGTTACCACTGGAGCTTCCTCCAGCACCACGTGAACATTGGTGCCGCCAAAGCCGAAGGCGCTGACTCCAGCCCGCCGAATCGCTCGACCTCTGGGCCATTCGGTTGCCGTACTGGCAACAATGAACGGCAGCTTCGGAAGATCCAATCGCGGGTTCGGCTCGCTGTAGTGGAGCGTTCCAGGAATTCGCTCGCGATCGAGCGACAACGCCGCCTTCACCAGGCCCGTCACTCCCGCCGCCACATCCAGATGCCCAATATTTCCCTTCACGGAACTCAGGAGACACGGAGCCGTACGCGGCGCACCCGCTCCGAACGCCTCCGCCAATGCTGCCACTTCGATTGGATCGCCCAGCGGAGTGCCGGTACCGTGGCATTCGACATAATCGACAGACGCCGGATCGACACCCGCCACCGCGTATGCCATCGCAATGGCATCGGTCTGCCCTTTGCGGCTGGGAGCGGCATAGCCGACTTTATCCGATCCGTCGTTGTTGACCCCGGCACCCAGCAGCAGCGCGTAAATATGGTCCCCATCGGCAATTGCTTCTTCGGCGCGCTTCAGCAGGACCATGCCGGCGCCGCCGCCAAAAACCGTTCCGGTCGCGGCAGCATCGAACGGACGGCAGTGGCCGTCCACAGAAACCATGCCGCCATCCTGATAAAAATATCCGCGCTTCTGCGGAAAAGAAATGGACACGCCACCCGCCAGCGCCAGGTCCGACTGGTAGTTCACTAGGCTCTGCCATGCCTGCGCCACCGCCAGCAGCGACGTCGAACATGCGGACTGCACCGTCATCGCCGGCCCGCGCAGGTTCAGCTTGTAACTGATGCGCGTCGCCAAAAAGTCGTGCCCATTGCCGACCAGCGTCGGGAAGGAACCCACTTGATAGGAGCGCGTGAATTCCTCGCGAAACGAGGGATCCGAAGCAAGGTGCAGCAGGAGATAGGTGTTGATACTGGATCCGGCGAACACGCCAACGTTGCCCGCAATCCGCGCCGGATCGTAGCCGGCATCTTCCAGCGCTTCCCACGCGCACTCCATCAGCACGCGTTGCTGCGGATCGGTCACTTCGGCTTCACGCGGCAGAATGTGAAAGAATTCCGCATCGAATAAGTCGACATCTTTGAGCACCGCTCGCGCCGCAACATATTTTCCCCGGCTCCGCTGCGTCGCCGTCAGGCCATCTTCCAGTTCCCACTCTGGAATCGTGCGAATGGACTCCCGACCGGCGCACAGGTTCTGCCATAACTGCTCCACATTTTCCGCACCCGGAAAACGGCCCGCAATCCCGATAATGGCCACCGCGTTTTGCTGAGTATCGCTCAACGAGTTCCATCCTCTCTGGCACTGCCCACCGCGGGTGTCTTCATTGCGCTGAATCCTGGCCGTCTCGCCAACATGGCTGCGCGCTGGCGTTGACCGCGATGGTCCGCGGTTGCCATGTCACCCTTCCATTGCTGACCTTGGAAAAGTCGCTGGGCCAACCTGCGCGGTGTCGGAAATTCAAACATCTCGACTAGCGATGGGGTGGAGGCGAATTGCGCCTTGAGTCTGGCATGCATCTCGATCAACAGCAGCGACGTGCCGCCCAGGTCGAAGAAGTTTTCATCCGCTCCAACGGAAGCGCGGCCCAGCAGCATTGCCCACATTCCCTGCAGACGATTCGTGATGTGGTTTTCATCCGCCGCACCTGCGCTGGCTGCGGAAGATTCATCTTTCGCAGCTGCGGAAACCGGATTGCCAAGCGCAGAAACAAGCAGTCGAGCTTCGCAAATATTCTGTAAGGCAACGCGATCCAGTTTGCCATTCGCGTTGATCGGCAACTTCTCCAGAAACACCCAGTGCTGCGGTGTCGATGTGCGAGAAAGCCGCGCTTGCACCCACGCGCGCAATGCAAGTTCTGCGTTCTCGATCGGGCTCGCTAAAGCGACGCACGCGACCAACTGCTTTTCTCCGGACGGCACGGTCAACACGACCACTGCGGCGCTCACCACCCAAGGCGACTCCGATAGCGCGTTCTCTACTGCCGCCAATTCCACCCGATGCCCGGCAATTTTCACCTGGCGATCCATCCGGCCCAGAAACTCAATCGTTCCATCGGGCCGCTCCACGGCGCGGTCGCCGGTCAGGTACAGCATCGCTCCGCGACGGCTGGAAAATGTATCCGGGATAAATCGTTCCCCCGTAGCATCCGGCCGCCCCAGATATCCCAACGCCACACCCGCGCCCCCCGCCGCCAATTCCCCCGATTGCCCGGGTGCGACCGACGCATGTTCGGCATCCAAAATGTGAACCGTGGTGTGCGTAATCGGCAATCCGATGGGCAGCGAACCCTCCGCGCGATAGTCGCTGGGTACCTGGTAGCAGCAGGTGAACGTCGTGTTTTCCGTTGGACCGTATCCGTTGACCATGCGCAAGGCGGGGTACAAGTTGCGCATCCGCTCCACATGGCGCGGCGAGATGACATCGCCCCCAAACAGAAGCTGCCTCAGCGGCGCAAACATTCCCGGCGTGTGCTCGGCTGCAAGATGAAACATCGCAGCGGTCAACCACAGCGTCGTCACGCCCTGCTTCCGGATCAGTTGCGTATAGTCATCCAGCCCCAGTTGCCCCGCCGGGGCCAGAACCAGCCGAGAACCATGCAGCAAGCTGCCCCAGAATTCCAGCGTAGACGCGTCGAAAGACAGCGGGGAATGCAGCAAAAATGTGTGCGTCGGCGCAAACTCGATAAATTGCTGGCCAACCACCAATCGCACCACAGCCCGATGAGGGACCAGCACGCCCTTCGGCAATCCAGTCGAACCGGAAGTGAACATTACGTACAGCGGACTTTCCCCGCAGATCTCGACTGCCGGGATCTGAGCCATCTCGGCACCCTCCGGGCACGCAACCTCATCCACAGCCAGAACAGAGCATCCTTCCCACAGCGCCGGGTCGGCAATTTGCCGGAACTTCGCATCTGCGATCCAGAATCGCAGACCGCTCGATTCCCGAATCTGCCCCAAAACAGCGGCGGAAAATTCCTCGATCTCGATGGGCATGTAACACCCGCCCGCCATCACGATGCCGAGGATCGCAGCGATGGTGGCTGGCGATCGACCGGCAACAACTCCCACCAGGTCTCCCGGCTGGATTCCCTGAGTGACCAGGCGACCGCGGAAGGCATCGGCAAAATTCCACAATTCCCCGTAGGTAATCGATTGCTCCGCATAGGCGAGTGCGACGGAGCCGGAAAAACGATGGGCGCTCTGCGAAAAAAGCTCCAGCACAGTTCCGTTCCACGGAAGATCTCCCGGCGCCGCCGTAAGGACTGAAATGGACGCCGACGGACAGGCACGCTCCCGCAGGTTTTCCTTATCCGACGCGTCGTACCAGCCGATCGTCAAGGCATCGAGATTCACAAGCCTACCGCTCCAGGGCTTCCAGTTTTCGGCTACTTGAACTGCACGTGGGATGCCAACCTCACGCTGGCCCCCTCTCCGTGAATATTCAGAAACATCGGGGAAGTTGAATAACTTTCCCGGATGAAATACAGAATTGCTCCCATTCCAGCAAAAAGAGTTCCCATTTTAATAACAAGTGTGAAAAGTTTTTCCTATTCTTCCTTCACCTGGGGAACAATGTCACCTGAACGAAAAATCAGCAAGATACAGCCAAAATAGCAACTGCCTCCCGGTCGCCTGATTGGGCAGCGCGGAAGGCAGTTGGTGTGCGTCACGGAAGCAATACGTTAGCCTCTGTGCCAACAATCGCGACTGACGCTACTAACAGCGAATAATCTTCTTCTGCAGCTCCGCATCCGCGATACGGCCAGTCGCATTGCGCGTATCGACAACCAACTGCGCTTCCCGTGCAATCTGCTCATAGTCGTAGTCGGAGTGGTCGGTGGCAATCAGCACGCAATCGTAGTCGCGGATTGTATCCAAGGCAACAGACGTCATGTTGAGAGCATAATGACGCCCATGACCCACCGTTGGGAAGTATGGGTCGTTGTAGTCGACCAGGGCTCCGCGGCGGCGCAGTTGTTCGATCAATGTCAACGAAGGCGACTCGCGCAGGTCGTCGATATCTTTCTTGTAAGACAGCCCCAGAACTAGAATGCGGCTGCCCTTCAACGGCTTGCTGCGGTCGTTCAACGCAGCTGTCACTGACTCGACCACATGGTAGGGCATGGAAGTGTTTACCTCGCCCGCCAATTCAATGAAGCGAGTGCTGAAGTCCAGCTCCTTCGCCTTCCAGGAAAGATAAAAAGGATCGATCGGGATGCAGTGCCCTCCCAGCCCCGGGCCGGGATAAAACGGCTGGAATCCAAACGGCTTGGTGGCAGCCGCGTCGATAATCTCCCAGATATCCAGCCCCATCCGCAGGCACAGCAGTTTCAGTTCGTTCACCAGCGCGATATTCACGCACCGGTAGATGTTTTCCAGCAGCTTGGTCATCTCCGCCGCCGCCGGACTCGAGACGCGAATGATGCGATGGAAAATGCTGCCGTAAAACGCAGCCGCCAAGTCCCCCGACTCCTTCGTCGACGCTCCGACCACCTTGGGGATGTCGCTTCGCTCCACCGTCACATTGCCCGGATCTTCGCGCTCAGGAGAATAGGCCACATAAAAGCATTTGGCCGGATCGAGACCCTCCCGATAGCAATGGAGACCTTCGGGATTGTGCGCTTCCAACAGCGGAATCAACACTTCTTCCGTTGTGCCCGGATAGGTTGTGCTTTCCAGAATCACCAATTGTCCAGCGCGAAGATGCGGTGACAAGGAGCGGGCTGTGTCTTCAATAAAGCGAAGGTCCGGCCCCTGATGCTCATCGAGCGGCGTCGGCACGCAAATGATGATGGCCTGCATCTTGCTGACGTCCGCATATTCGGCGCTGGCTTTGAATCCCGACTCGCGTAATTGCGCAATCTCTTCCGGCAGGATGCGCTGAATATAGGAAGAGCCCGCGTTCAGCTTGTTCACCTTGCTGCGGTCCACATCGAATCCGGTGACCGGAAAACCGGCGCGGGCGAACAGCATCGCGAGCGGCAAGCCCACATATCCAAGCCCGACCACGCCGACCTGGCCGGTGCGATCCTGGATGGTCCGCATCAGCAAGTCCGTACTGGACTCGGCAGTCGCCGCGCCGGTCTCCGCCGTGGCCGTACCCACAGGTGCAGTGAATCGGTATGCAGCCGCATCCTTATTTTTGTCAAATTGTTCCATACCGGTCGTTTCTCCTTCAATCTCTCGCAGTTAATTTCCCTTTGCTTGCAGCAATTCGCCGTAAATTTCTTCCATTCGCTTCTCGGCGCGTGCCAGACTGAACTGTTCGACACGCTGCCGTGCCGCTTGGCCCATCTGCTGCCGCAATGCAGACCCGCGCAGGCGAAGGATCGCTTCGGCCAGGGCCGCCGGATCGTCGGGCGGCACCAGTACGCCGGTCTCTTCCAACGCTTCCCGATTGCCTCCTACATCCGTCGCCACCGACGGCAGTCCGCTGGCCATGTATTCCAGCAGGGAGTTGGAAAATCCTTCCGCCAAAGAACTAAGCACGCCAATGTCCATTGCCGCCAGATAGGGCATAACATCCACCTGCGCGCCGGCAAGATGGATTCGATCCTCCAGCCCATACCGCCGAATCCGTTCCACTACTTGAGCATATTCCTGGCCGTCTCCGACAACCACAAATCGCATCCGCGGGTCAGTGGCCAGCACGATGCGGGCCGCGTCCACAAATTGCGGAATTCCCTTCACCTCGCGCATGCAGGAGATATTGCCGACAAGCACTTCATCCTCGGCGATTCCCAGCATTCGCCGGGCTTGATCCCGTAGTTGGTTCAGTTTCGAAAACTTAGCCAGGTCGATGCCGTTGTAGGCCACGCGCAATTTACGCTGCGGCACACGCTCCGCGCCTTGAATCGACTGCGCGGCGATTTTGCTGTTGGCCAGAATACAGTCCGCGGATAAATTGGCCAGACGCTGAATCTGGCGAGTCGCCGGACCCATCCACTCATTTAAATTTCGCCGCGAGCCGATCACGACCGGCACACCCGCCAGCCGAGCCAGCCATGGCCCAAGAATGTTGCATTCGATGAAAAATGTCTGCACCAGCTTGATCCGCTGGCGTCGCATCCAGCGCACCAGCTCCAGACAGGCCCGCCATCCCGAGGGACGCAGCAGGCTATGCACGCCGGCGGAGTGCACCGGACAGCCCGCCTCTTCCTCCGTCAACCATTCGGTCCCACGCAGTACCGCCAGGCGCGGCTCATAACCCAGCCTCCGCGCCATTTCGATCAACTGCAGCACCTGCCGTTCCGTTCCGCCCTCAGCGATGCCGCCGATTTCATCAATCAAGAAGAGAATGCGTGGCTTCAAGGCCTTGACTCTTCTCTCTCCAGTCGCAATCGCCCCGGGGATCTCCAGCACAGTTGTTGACACTGCTCTTTCTCCTAAAACCGCGCAGAAGCCAGATCGCGCTCGGCATCGACGGAAGTTTGATTGGACCCAGAACCGCTCATCTGGTTCCGAATCACGCGCGCCGGCACACCCACAGCAACACTATTGGACGGAATCGGCCGAGTCACCACCGAACCCGCGCCAATGATGCAGTTATCGCCAATATCCGCCATTACGATCGCCCGCGTGCCAATCCAGCAATCGCGCCCTATCGAAATTCTTTCCGGCTCCAGATCGGATTGGATGTTCTTTTTTATATCCGACGAAGAGGAGACGCCATCCGTAGACTCCGCCGTCGAATGCTGATGCGCTCCGCTGAGCAATTGAACGTCGTCCGAAATAATGGTGCCGTCCCCGATGTCGACCAGCCCAACCTTGCTGTGCAGTCCCAGATACACATTCTGCCCAACACGCACGCGGGAGTAGGCGAATAAACATCCGAACTGCAAACAAACATGGTACGGGCAGGATTCCAAGGTGGCCGTATAGTATGCATTCCGTAGCAGCCGGCCTAGCTTTCCTGGCAATAGACTCAGAATCTCGCTTTGCGTCACGAACCATACGTCGCGGCCGGCAAGACGCCGCGAAATCTTTTCCACCAGCCAGAAAGGGGACGTCACAATCCAGCTGATCCCGTAAATCAAGGATTTCACTTTCTGGCGGAACATTCCAACTCCTTCAAGATGAGATCGGTACTGAAACAAACTGCGACATCCTCAGAACAAATTGTATTGACCGTTAGGATGCCGGAAAAAAGATCCGGGGTAGCCTTTCCAGCACCACCCCAGAACCGGTTGTAGTAGCATCCAAACGCACCATGGCGCGATCGATCATTGTCCCACGGTGGCAGCTACCATTCGCGACGAACGCTTTGAACGACCATGCAGGCAACTAACACAAGACCCGCAACCGCGGACGGAAGTAACATCAGCTGTAGTAGTGTCACGTAACTATCCCTTCTATCAACAAACACCTACTGAAAGCGCAGCAATGCCACCCCCAGAACAGGCCAACGATTCTCCAGCCCCAGGTCCATCCCAGCCACGGGCGGACCGTGTCAAGATGAGCCAGGACTACATCCTTGCCGACGCGCTCTGAGACACTGCGACGCCAACTGTGGTGCACCCTCCCTAATGCAATTCCGTGGCCGTTTCATGAACCGCCCGGCTGACACTGTCTTACCTTCCTAAGAGATTGCCCGGAATCGCGCACAGGCAACTACAAACTGGCAGCGATAGATGTGCTGAAACCGCTCAGCAGGCGACATTCCCGGATTCGGCCATTGCCTCATCCGGGAATGTAAGACCGGTTCCAGCCTATCGACGCCACACCATGTGCAGCAGATTGCACATTGCTCAACTTGTTTTCCGTTCTGACTGCTATTCCATGTGCTACATTCCGAGGTTACCGGTGTAACCACGTGCGTTTTCAGACTTGGCACTCCACGTGCTACTTCCTTGAAGATACCGATGGCCCCCTCTTTGGTTTCCCCAAACCCGAAAGAAGATATGCCAGGAAAAATGAAGGCTGTCAGCGCACTATTGGAATGGACGGGGATGATTGGCCTGGCGCGTCGCGCGATTGCAGCCGGCAGCGGGTTGGTCCTCGCGCTCCATCGCGTACTCCCATGCGACGAGCAAAATCTTTGCTATAACCCCCATCTTGTCCTGAGCGAACCGGCGTTCGTATCCCTGCTGCAGCTCCTGCGGCAGGAGTATGAAGTCGTCCACCTCCAGGATTTACTGGACAATCCCGCAGGAAACCATGGCCATCCAAAGGTTGCCATCACCTTTGACGATGGCTGGGAAGACAACTACCGCATCGCCTTTCCTCACCTGCTCGCCTACCAGACGCCGGCCACGATCTTCGCCTGCACGGGACTTCTGAATACGCCGCAATTGCTGCCGGAAGAGCGTTTTGCCCGCCTTTGGACCCAATGCGCATCGCAATCCACGCTGGAAGAGCTGGTCGTCGACCTGCATCACTGGGGCATGGGAAAAAATAAGAATCTGCACCTCCAGCCCCGGCAACAATATTGGTCGGATGAATTGAAGCGGATGCCCTTAAACGCTCGCCTTCTCCTGCTCGATCATCTGGAGCAGCGGTATCAGATTCCGCCCCTCAAATCGCAGCGGTTTTTGACGTGGGAACAAGTCCGCGTCATGACCCGCACCGGGCTGATTCACGTGGCTTCGCACACCAGCCGCCACGCCACCCTTTCTTCGGAAACCGATCGTGATATCCGCCAGGAACTAGAAGACTCCCGTACCGCATTGTGGCAGCATACCGGCGCGGTCTCTGAGATCTTGGCGTACCCCAATGGCATGTATAACCGCAGAGTGCAGGACATGGTGCGATCCATGGGCTTCAAAGCGGCGCTCGCAACCTGTCCCGGCTTTGTGACGCGACGCTCCAACCCGCTCGCGATTCCCCGCATTCCGGTGGATAACACGACCGTCACCAATGCTGGCGCGCAGCTCTCGACCAGTCGCGCCTCGGTGTATTTCCTCACCTCCGGGCTCCGATCCGCTGTCTCGTTCTAACCGATCCTAGTTTTGGAGCCGTCAGCCGCCGGCCAGCGGAATGGTCGAAGCGTTCGAGATGCGCAGCGTAGGGCGCGTCATGCCAATCACCTCGGCCCACATACCCGCGCCCAGACCAAAATAGATGCAGCCATACGCAAACGGACCCAGTACGGCATGTTTCCAGCCATGTCGCCGTCCCAGGTCGAATGACGCCGCCACGAT
The DNA here is from genome assembly GCA_021793405.1 of Acidobacteriota bacterium. Classification (GTDB taxonomy): domain Bacteria; phylum Acidobacteriota; class Terriglobia; order Terriglobales; family Acidobacteriaceae; genus JAKAAZ01. The sequence continues at coordinate 22,700 of JAJYSV010000027.1, read as the reverse complement.
AATCAGCAGGAACATCGCCGCCGGAACGGCCGGAATCGCCAACATCCAGTTTCCCCATGCGATGGCAAGGACCGATGAGAGAACCCCAACGGCCAGCATCGCCAGCAGGACCGCGGGCGCCCATTGTGAGCGCGAAGCGGACTGCGGATGCTTGCGCGCCAGGCGCACACGGCCCACGCCATACCGCATCATCTGGCGAAAAAGTCCAGAAAAACTGTTGCGCGGCTCGTAATACACGCTCAGCCTGGGATCTGTGTACGCCTTGTGGCCAGCCTCTGCCACCCGGGTGTTGAACTCCACATCTTCGCAGGCGTCGAAAGTTTCGTCATATCCGCCCAACTTTTCAAAAATGGCCCGGCGATAGGTCGCGCCAGAACTCGCGGGATCGACAAAGCCCGCGTGGGTCATGTCATAGATGAGAGAATCGCGCCCATGGCCCAGAGTCGACGCGCGCGCATCGGCGATGATTCTGCCCACGCCTTGCGGAGAAAAAGCGATCAGGGGTTGAGGACGACACAAACAATCCGCCCCGGTCTCTTCCAAGAGGAGAACGGTGTCCGCCAGCAGACGCGGAGATGGAATTTCACAATGCCCGTCTATAAAGAGAATGATTTCTCCGGTCGCTGCCGCTACGCCCGCGTTGCGCCCGGCGCCGGAACGGATGCCTGGGTTATCCACCACTCGGATGGCAACCGCCGCTGCTCTCGACTTGGACTCCACCGCCTCGCGCGTTCCATCGTTCGAACGTCCGTCGGCGACTAGAATCTCGTAGCGCTCTGCGGGATACTCCTGCTGCACCAGCTGATCCAGCAGGTGTCCAATGCTGCGAACTTCATTGCGCACCGGCAGGATCACGGAAATCTTAGGCAACGACATTCGCCGACTCCTCCAGCTCGAGCGCAAATGCATCCCCTAACATCGTCTTGTAAAGCATTTCCAACAGATCTCGCTGACGCTGGGGAGAGAAATCCTCCTTGACGCGATGCTTGGCTTCCGATGCGAGCCGGTTGCGCAAGGCTGAGGAACGCACCATCTTCTTCATCGCCTCGGCCATGGGAATCGCTGCGCTCGGTTCTACCAGCAGGCCAGTCTGTCCGTCCTGAATCACGTCGGGAATGCCTCCCACGTTGGTTGCGATCACCGGAACTCCCAGCAACATCGCTTCCAGAACCGAGTTGGGCATCCCATCCGTCAACGACGGCTGCACCAGGCAATCCATGACTTTCATCCACGCCGCGGCTCTGCGTTGAAAACCGGCGAAACAGACTCGTTGCTCAATTCCCAGTCGACGCGCCTGTGCGCGCAGTGCCGTCTCTTCACGGCCTTCTCCCAACAGCACCAACTCCATCGCCTGGCCGGGCAGCATCCGGTGCAGCAGGGCGAACGCGTCCAGCAGATAGCGATGTCCCTTTTCGCGGCTAAAGCGTCCGGCCGCGCCAAATACAAAGGAGCGGCCCGAAAACCCAAGTTCCTCCCGATTTGGCCTCGGCTCTTGTGACAAACCTGTCTCTCGGGGAGCGAGCACCGCGTTCTGAATCACCAGCGGCGAACGCCGCCCGCGTCGCATCCGGCCCAACTCGCGGGCCTGTGCCGGAGAAATGCAGACCACCCACGGACAGCGGGTCAGCAGACTGCGCTCCAGGCGTTCATATAATGTCACCTGCCAGGTTTCCGCCGTGAAATCGCGTACGAACGGCACCCACGGAATATTGGCATGCTTGGCCGCGAAGTGACCGACGACAGTAGCCTTGTAGCCGTGCGTACACAGCAGATCAATCTGCCCGCTGCGCAGGTATTGCGCCAGATCGTCGACTAGGCCGGGGCGAATTCCTCCTGGAACAGAGACCGTCTCGATGCCGTAACGACTGGCGTATGTCAAAAGTTCCGGTGGCGCCGCATCGTCTTGAAAACTGCCCAGGATAACTTCATAACCCGCATTTCGTGTATCCCGGGCGTGATGCAGCAGCTGCTTCTCCGGGCCACCGACAGAATCGCTCGCGATCAAATGCAGTATGCGTGACAAATCGTTCTCCCTTGTTGCCCTTGCGGCACTGCCATCTGCGCCCCTGGGAAGCGGCGGAATCAGCGAGACCCACGTCCGCACAGGACAATCTTCACCGTCTTGAAAAGAATCAACAGATCGAACAGCAGCGAAGCATTCTTCACATAAAACAAGTCGTACTCCAGCTTGGTGCGCGATTCCTCTACATTCGACCCATAGTCCGCGCATACTTGCGCCCAGCCGGTAATCCCCGGTGGAATGCAATGGCGCAGATCGTAGTAGGGAAGCTTCACTTCCAGCATCCGCACGAAATGCGGCCTCTCCGGACGAGGGCCCACCAGGCACATCTCGCCGAACAGCACATTGATCACCTGCGGCAGTTCATCCAGACGCAGCTTCCGCAGTAGAGCCCCAACCCGAGTCACCCGCGCATCTTTGGTGGTGGCCCAGACTGGCCCCGAGGCGCTCTCCGCATCCTGACGCATGGAGCGGAACTTGATCACGCGAAACGTGCGCCCTCCCAAACCAACACGCTCCTGCGTGTAGAAGACCGGCCCTTCGGATTCAAGCTTCACGGCAATTGCGATCAACATTCCGATAGGCGCTAACAAAATCGTCAATACCGCAGCCGCTAGAATACTGGCGGCTCGATGGAACGACCGTTTCATGGGCGTAGGAACCAGAGCGGCCCCGAAGGCCAACCCATTCGACCGAACCGATTCGACCGGAACGCGGCCAGTCACCGATTCGTACAACTCCCCCGCGTCCTGCACGCGAATGCCAATGCGTCGTAATGCTAGCAAGTCGGCCACTGACACTGTAGATACGCCAATCTCGGAACTGATCACGATCCGATCCGGACGAAACGAACGGGCCAAGTCGCGCAGACGGTCCACATTTCCCACCACGGCAAATCGAAAATCCTGCGGCAGCGGTCGAGTATGGTCGAGCACAACTCCCGCCAGCTTCAACGGCAGGCCGCATCTCCCTGCCAATTGCTCGGCCAGCAACTGCACCGTCACCCCGGAGCCAACCAGCAGCACCCGTTCGCCGCTGCTCATTCTGCGTTGCCACCAGTCGGAGAGCCGGCGCTGCAGATACAACACAATCAGAATCAATGCCAGCATAGGCTCGATGAAATGATCGTGCGTCAGGCGATTGCGCGCCAACAGCCAGACCAGCGGCGTCAGCAGCAATGCGCTCAACCCCAGCCCGCGCAGGCCCGACACCAAAACCGTTTGCTTGCTGCGCAGCGTTGCATTCTCATAGAGATCGGAAAAATAAAACGACCATATCCCGACCATGGCAACCAACAGGACTACGACATAGAGCTGCACGTCGGCCAGCGTGCCCGCGGGAGCCAGCGGTCGAAACAACAGAAAGCATCCCGTCGCCAGTAGCATGGCATCGGCCATCATCAAGAGCAATTTGCTGGCCGGCACATACAGGTTGAACATGCGAAACATGTCAGCTCTCCTTGCGCTTCGATCCGTATCCGTAGCCGTACCCGGAATTGCGATAGTAGTCTTCGCTCTTCAGATGTTGAATGCGATTCACCACGCAGCCCGCCACCTTATCCTGCAGCATGCTCAATGCCTCCCGCGCGCCGTGGATCGGCGTATTGTCGGCATTCACAACAAAGAGCGCGCAGTCCACCAGCGGCACCAGGGAGTGTGTATCGGCCACGGCCAGCATGGGTGCCGAATCCAGAATCATCACGTCGTACTGGGCTTTCATCTCGTTCAGCAGCTTCTCCAATCGGCTGCTCTGCAGCAGCAGATCCGGCTCCTCCAGTGGATCGAAGCCGAACAGTACGTCCAATCTCCGATTGACCTGGTAGATGGCGCGCTGCCACGGCGTCTTCCCTTCCAGCCATGAGGTCCAGGAAAGCCGGTCTGGCTCAACGCCGAAGATTGTGTGCAAGCAGGGCCGCCGCAGATCGAAGTCGATCAGCAGCACGCGTAGTCCCTCGACACCGCTCAGCGACCCAGCCAGATTGGCCGCCACCGTAGTCTTCCCTTCGCCAGACAAGGTGCTCGTAATCAGCATGGTCTGCAGTTGAAAATCTTTGCTCAGAGCCTTCACCCGAGTTCGCAGCAGACGGAACTGTTCCGCCATCACCTGCTGTTTCGGGTTAAGAGCCGCCCCGGCGGGCGCCAGCGTGACCAGCGACTCGCTTACCTTGGCGAGATCCACATGCCGTACCGCCAGCTCCGTGTCGCTGATCGGACGCGGATAAGGAACAGCGGGTTCAGGCGCGGATTTGATTGTCGGTTCGATTGGCTTCACTGCGGCACCTTCCTGCTGAATATTCGTCATAGTCATCGGTAGTTCTCCCTGATCTCGCTTCCCTGTCTGATGTAGCCGCTAGGGTGGAAATCCCTAGCTTTTGAGCGTGGCCGCGCCCCATGTGCCATCGGCAAGTTTCGAGAATTTGGGCAGAGCGACCATCACCGGCAACTTCAGATAGGCAGCCACTTCGTCGGAATCATGCATCGTGTCGTCGCCGATCTCCACCACCAGCGCGAAGATGAATCCTACGAGCAGTGCCAGCAACACCACAGCCATGTTCAACAGCAATGGATTCGGGCTAAACGGCAGCACTGGAAGATTCGCAGGTTCGGCCACAGCGAACTGCTGGGCTTGATCGCGTTGACCTAACGCCGTCACCATGGCCGCTTCCTGCTGCTGCTCCAGCAATGCGTTGTAATTCTTCTGCATTTCCTCGTAGTCGCTGTTCAGTGCGGCAAACTGCGTCTGCACCGCCGGCAACCCGCCGACCGATCCCTGCAGCTGGGCAAGCCGCTGTTCCAACTGCTGTTGACGGGCTTGCCGCGCCTTGATGTCCACATTCAACGCAATCAGCTGGCTTCTAAGCTGATCGTTCATGGAAGGCCCGGTCAATTGCGGCGCCTGCGCGACAAACGTGGCACTCGTCGTCGGAGGAGCATTCTTGATCTCATCCTTCAATACAGCGATGTCATGCTTCAATCGCACCACGTCTGGATACAGAGGCGTATATTTCAGCAGGTCGGCACGCAGCTCCTGCTGTTTCTGTGCCAGTTCCACTTGCAACGGTGTGGCTGGCGGCGGAGCAGATATCCCCTGGTCGCCGTTTTGTTTCACGTTCAGCACGGACTGCAAGTACACGCGCTGTTGGTTCGCCTGAGTGAGCGCATCCTCGTTGGTTTGCAGCGCGGCCTGCGTCTGGCTGATCATCTGCATGTTCGCCTGCGCCTGCTCGGGCAAACTATCCAAGTGCGACATCTTGAATGCCTGGATCTTCGCCTGCTGCGCTGTCAATCGCTCGGCCGCCGCATTCAGCTGCGAGGTCAGAAAAGCGTAAGCCTCCTGGCTCCGCTCCCGACCCTCTCGCAGATTTTCGTCCATGAATAATTGCGCCAGCGCTTTGGTCACCTCTTGCGCCTGCTGCGGAGTTTGACCAATATAGGAAATCGTGAATGCCAGGACTCCACCCCTTCCGTCGCTCGCATCCGGCACCTCCTGTACGGAGATGTTCTTGCGCATCGCGGCAACCAGTCGAGTCATGCTGGCCTTCTTGCGCAGCTTGGGGTAGAGATTGTACTTCTCGATGATCTCGGGAAACCCTCTCCCAGTCATCACTTGCAGATTGATCTCCTCGAGGCGAGTGTCTTCGCGGTTATTGTCGGCCGATTTCACGTAGACAGAGGGAAGGCTCCGCGCCGTCACCATGATGGTGGTAGTCGATTTGTAGGTGCGCGGCACCAGCGGCGTCACCATCAGTCCCCCCGCAATCAAGATGACAGAAGGAATGAGTATCCAGTATTTCCGGCGCTGTATGACGGAGAGAATCTCGCCGGGCGACGAGGGTGGTTTGCGTTCCATTACTGCGCACCTCCAGGGGCGGTTGCATTGCCAAGGTTGAATCGAATTCCGCCGCCGAACCAGTTCTGCGTAAACCCATACGTTTGCAGCGCTACGCCGGTTGGGAAAGTTTCGGCATTGACAGAATAGAGAGCGAAAAGTTGCATCTTGCGTGTAACCTGATAGCCCATTTGTGCTGATCCGCCATAGAAGTGACCGGGGCCATACGATCCGCTGCCGGCTTCGTGGAAATACGACCCTGCCCCGGTTAGGATCCACTTTCTACCAAACGGGATACGAGCGTTCGAACTGAAAGAATTCGCCACCGTCGCTGGCTCAAGAAAATTCACTAAAAGGGCGCGATTGTAACCGACTGCGAATTGCGACTGCCGGACTTGTCGGCTCAGCGATGCGCTCACCGCATAGCTGGTGATCTGCGAACTACCGAATTGCGGGTACGACGACTGTAGCCAGAAGGGACCCGCGCCCACCCGCGCCGTCCAAGTGGCACTCAACTGCCGTTGGTAGGTCGCTTGCAATGTCTCCGCGGCCTGATGCCCGCTCGGAGATATGCCGTACACGTAGATGGGGGTCGCCTCGACACCGACGGTATTTCGCGGCGTCCATTGATACTCCAGCCGGAGGTCCGCGCCGCCGGTAATCAACCGCTCCGAAATGCCGGGGTTCGCCCCCGTGACTTCGGACGGAGCCATCAGGAAATAGGCGCCGGTCAGCGTCGCGGTGAACGTCGTCTGCGAGCTGTACAAATGCCGCAAACTGAGACTGGCGGCGGCGTTCGTCAGTTCAAAGCTGTTCTCTCGCAATTGCACCCCTAGCGTCGGGACCACCACTCCGATTCCTCCTATGCCAAGCGACTGGGGCAGAAATTGGTTGAGACTCAGGTAGCGGGCCGCAGTTGTGTTCCATCCAATTGCCGTGCGCTCCGTCATGGCGTGGGCAAAATTCACAAACATGGATTGCCCATAGTTGTTCACCTCCGAAAACTGCGGATAGACATTGTATTGGGGCTGATACAGCGCAAAAAACGTCGTCCGGCTGGTACGCAGGATCACGCCCGCGTCGGCCATAAACTGCGCATACGTCGCGTTCTGTTGGTTCGTCTGGGTACCAAAGAAATTCGTAATCTCACCTCCTGATGCCGCCAGGCCCAAACCAAAGCGATCGAACGACTCATTCTCCGCATTGATCGCGTTCACTCCCTGGTTGAGCGTCAGGCCCGATCCCAGATCTTGCCCGGGCAGCGGCTGGTCGGCAGGATTGGTGTCCCCGCTCCCGGCCGGAACCGCCTGCGCCATGACCCGATCCACCGGCATCAGCAGCAGCCCGACGGCCAGGCACAGCATCGTGGCCAATGGTCCCACCTTCCTACCCCGTGCCAACCTCCGCCAATCTCTCATGGAACCACCACGGTGTCACGGGTCTGCAGCAGGATGTCCCTGCTGCCCTTCTTGCCCTTCAGCACGTTGCCGTATTCAAACTTCAGCCGCTCCTGTTGACCGTTGGGCAAGACGCGCAAGACATACATCTTCTTCGGCTTTGCGAATTCCCTCAATCCACCCGCCGTCGCAATCGCATCAATGACGCTCATCGGAGGAATCAAGGCATATGTCCCTGGACGCTGAACCTGACCCAGAACATTGACCCGCTGACTGCGAATCTCGGCGACAATCACGCTCACATCGGGATCCGTCAGATATTTCGTGAAGCTCGCCTCCAGCTCATTTTGCAGTTCCGTCGGCGTCAGACCGGCGGCCTGCACATCTCCCACCAGAGGAAGAGAAATTTTTCCATCGGGCCGTACTGGGACATTGCGCGACACTTCCGGCTCATGCCATACATTGATGGTCAGCACATCGTCCGCGCCTATCCGATACTTGGAGCCCACGATTGGCGTTACCCGCGTATCCGGCCGCGCCAATGCCGTCTGGCCTGCCTGCGTCTTGAACGAGGTGCCGACCGGCGCCGCAGGCGTATTGTCGGGCGTGTTGAATACCTGGCTGGGAGATGGCTCCGCCTGGCCATGCGAATAGCCGCAAGTCAAACCCACCATCGCAACGGCAATCGCGAATTGCGACATTCGGCCCAGTGTTTGTTTTCCACTCTTCATTGATTCTCCTCAGGGGAACTTGCGCCAGAGCCTGTCTGCCGCAGTCGGGGTAGGCCAGCATCCTTGATCTTGTAGAGCAGTGCCCGATAGCTGATATCGAGCGACTGGGCGGTCTTCCTGCGGTTCCACCGGTGCTCGTTCAAGGCGCGCAATATGATCTGCCGCTCCATCACACGCACCGCCCGCTGGGTCTGGATTCGCAGTGGAAGACTGCTGTCAGGAATAAAGGGCGACAGTGCGGAGGTTGTATCGCTGCCGTTCAGCGCCTCTACAATCGCCTGTTCCGTCCCCAGCACCACGTAGCGCTTTACCAGGTTCTCCAGTTCCCGCACGTTCCCGGGCCAGTGGTACGACTCAAGCAGTTTGCGCACCGAGCTGGAGAGCGGATCGAGCGAACGGCCAAACTTCAGCTCATAGTGGCGCAGAAAATGGTTTAACAGCAGCGGTACATCGGAACGATGGTCCCGCAGAGACGGCAACTCGATCGAGACAACATTGATGCGGTAATACAAGTCGGAGCGGAACCGGCCGGCTTTAATGTCCGCCTGCAGGTTGCGATGGGTGGCGCAGATCAGCCAGATATCCACAACCCGCTCTTCCGTTCCGCCGAGACGGCTGAATCGGAAATCCTGCAGCACCTGCAGCAGTTTCGCTTGCACTGACGCATCCAGATCGCCAATTTCATCCAGGAACAGCGTGCCATTCTGCGCTTGTTCCACCTTCCCGTTGCGGGTATGGTTCGCTCCCGTAAACGCGCCTTGCTCGTAGCCGAACAGCTCGCTTTCAATCAGCGTATGCGGCAGGGAAGGACAATTCACCTGCACAAATGCCCTGTCCCGACGCCCGGACAGCATGTGCAGATTCTGGGCAACCACGTTCTTCCCGGTGCCGCTTTCGCCTGTAATCAATACAGGCATGCCCGCCGACGCTGCCAATTCCACCTGATGGCGCACAGCCGACATCGCCGGGGAGGTTCCCAGTAGCTCCGGCATGGACGAGAATGTTGGTGAAATTAGTTGCATGGTTTTTCCACTCGGCCCCTAACCATGCACGTATGACGCCAAACAGAACGGCTTCCGCCTCCCGCCCCTTCGGCGGGCAGTCCGTTCGGCCGAAACCACCTGTCAATCCAGCGGGACATCGATTCTCATAATTTTTCAGCACCTGCCCTCTTCGGCCCATTCGAGGCGAGGTCCCCATGCTGGATGACGCGTCCGCGCAACCGTGTTCCCCCAAAAGGCATAGGAAGTTATCTTCGCATTGGGTAAAAGTTTTCACACTCTCGAGAAAGGCAGATCCTTGGAGCGAGATGAGTAAAGGAATGAATAGAATCGGGGCACTTGACCCGCGCTTTCCAGTGGCCCGGAACCAATGCGCCTGCGGTCCGGGCGGGGACCGAAAAACCGCAAAAAGGTTACCCCCCGGGGTACCCTTTTTGCGGTTACTAAAAGGCTCTTGTCAATTGCATTGTGAACATGCAGAATCAGTTGAGTAACGGACGCGCGCGAGACACCACGGAAGTGCAAACGTCTGAACAATGAAGAGGAGGGGAACGATGCTCAAGCGAAAAAGCAAAAATATAGCCTGCCTGAACCTCCGTAGCCTCTTCCAGAAAAACCAATTCATTTCCTGCAGGCAACGAATTGTGCAAACAGCACATCTCATGGCGCAGGTAAGAAATTGGGAATTTGCTGGCGACTGTGCAATACTTTGCTGTCCTTTCTCCGCCGACTAGACGAGTCTCTGTTATTCGTAAACATCTAGTGGGCCTTCTTGTACGACTTTTCTGTCTGGGATCCCGATATCTTATAGTTGCGACGATCGTTTTCTCCTCCATCGTGCACTGGAAATCCCCAGACGAACAATACATTCCGCGTTCCATTGACGGGGTGATTGTCGAAAAATCTGTAGGGATGGTGTCTATATGGGTCAGCGACTGCGCGTGGTGCTCGTCGAAGATGAGATACAGGTACGTGGCTACATACAGAATCTATTGGAATCTCTCGACTGTACGGTCGAGTCGCCGCAGGCGCTGGACATCACCGACACTTGTCGCACCGCGGCCGCCTGCGATCTGCTCTTGATCGATACAACGCTTCCAGGCATCAACATGGAGTCGTTGCTGACCAAGATCGGTCAGATGCATCCACGGCTCAGCGTAGTTCTTTTGATCCCCGCTGGCAATCGGTCCGGCTTCCTGACAGCCGCCCGCGAGGGAGTCTACGACGTACTCCCCAAGCCATTCCTCAAGCATCAACTCGATGCCATTCTTCGCCGTGTTCGTGATCGCATTCTAAGCGCGGCTGCGCAAGTCTCCAACAGCAGCATTATCCGGGAAGACCTTGGCAACGGTACGTTTTTCCTGGCCGCTACGCCCGCCATGAAGAAGATCTACGATCAAGCCGCCGCCATCGCCCATGCTGATATTCCCGTATTGATCACCGGCGAAAGCGGGGTCGGCAAAGAGGTAGTCGCCCGTCTGATTCACCGGCTCTCCCGTCGCGCCAACGAGGAATGGCTCAAGATCAACTGCGCCGCGTTGCCCGTCGATCTGCTGGAAAGCGAGTTGTTCGGCTACGAGGCCGGCGCCTTCACTGGAGCTACCAAGTCCAAGCCAGGCAAATTTGAAATCTGCGACAAGGGCACTTTGCTGTTGGACGAGATCGGAGAAATGAGCCCGCAATTGCAGGCCAAACTGCTCCACGTCCTGCAGGATGGCACCTTCTCGCGACTGGGTGGCCGCGGAGAAAAACGGACCAACGCCCGCATTCTCGCCGCCACCAATATCGATATTCAAAAGGCGCTCACAGACAAAACATTTCGCGAGGATCTCTATTACCGCTTGAGCACCTTTATCCTTCATATTCCGCCGCTGCGGGAGCGGCGCGAGGAAATTCCTTACGTGCTGACGCAAATGTCCCAGCAACTGGCGGCGTTCCACGAACTCAAACCGGTCAACTTCTCCCCGCAGATGATCGCCGCCTGCATCGCCTACCATTGGCCGGGCAATCTACGCGAGTTGGGCAACTTTGTGAAACGGTACCTGGTGATTCGCGATGAACCCGCCGCGCTTGCTGACCTGGAGTCGAAAATTCCAGGCTACTTTCTACCTGTCCAAGAGCGCGCCAGCATGGTCACGGCAACCACCAGCCCCGATCTGAAATCCATGGTCCGCGGATTGAAAGACCAGGCGGAAATGCAGGCCATCCGCGACACATTGGCGGAAACCAAATGGAATCGCCGCATTGCGGCCGCGCGCCTGAACATCAGCTACAAGGCGCTTCTTTACAAGATCCGGCAATACAATTTGTCCGCTCCGGCGCAATCTGCCTAGAGTTTCAAACGTGTTGCAGTGAACGAGAGGTCATCATGCTCCATAACGTCGTTGTTCATCTGAAAAATTCGACCATCCTCCGCGGACACTATCGAGCCGACGATTCCTCCATTCAACCGTCGGCGATACCCAGCGATCTTCCCATCAGCATGACCATCGAACCGGAGAACGGCAGTCCGGCCGTGACCTTCAATCTCGAGGATGCCAAAGCAGTCTTCTTTGTCCACAGTTTTACCGGCAGCCCCAGCCAGCAGGATGTCCGGTTCTTCGACTCTCTCTCCATTCATCCCTACCTGTGGGTGCGGGTAACGTTTCAGGATGGAGAAATCATGGAAGGTCGAGTCTCCAACGACATCGACCTTCTCATCAAGAATGCATTCCGTCTCTTTCCTGTCGACGAGCTGACCAACAACCGCTGTCTGTTTCTTCCGAAAGGCTCGTTGCGCAGTTTTCAGATTATCGGCCTGTTGGAAGAACAATCGTCGCAGCTCGAAGTCGCATAGCGCAAGTTTTCAATCAGGACCTTCGCAGCCCACCCAGACAGAGCAGCTCGCTATAGCGAGTTGCTCGATGATCGATCCGTTCTCTGGCGACAGAAAATCCGCCCTCGCTGCACAGACCTCCTCGCCTCCATACGCAGTCTTGTCCAAGAACCCTTCGTCTGCGCCCGCGGACTGGAGTCCGCCGTATCGTTCCGTCCCCTTGCCATGGCTGTCCGGTCGGCCAATCCGATGGGAAAACTGTGCGCCGCGATCCCTCCCACAGTGCAAATTCCTGCACACAGAATCATGGTCCTTTCGTGATCCTTCTTCCGCACCTTGCACAGTCTCACGGTACATCATGAAATCACGCGTTCTCCTGGGTTGTGAGAGTTTGGCCCCGCAGTTGCATTCATGTTCATCGAGCACACTCTACACGCTCAACGTCGAAGGGGCATTCATGAACCACGATGGGTCTTCCGCGCTATTCAAGTCCACTGTCATCCTCGTTGTGGTGTCGGTGGTAGCGATAGCTCTGAATCTTGTCTTTTCTCATTCGCTCCACTTTGAACCTCTGGGTCTGCTCAGCTTTGGTCTCTTCTGCATTGGGTACGGGTCAGCAATCACTTCCCGCTCGCACCGTAATGAAACCCGAGCCGCAGCCGTTTCTTCAAGCCAGCCGAAAGAGCCAACCAATGACCGTCCCGCCATCGTACGGGACGGCGTGCTCCGGAAATATTCCTTTGATTCGAGCCTCCGTCCCTGCCACGCGCTCACCATCGACCTGGAAGATTATTTCCATACCGAAGTTGCTTCCCAAGGCGTCACCTTTGCCCAGTGGGAACATCAGCCCTCAAGAATTGAGGCCAGTACGCATCGGTTGCTGGAACTGCTGGATCGCAATCAGACACGGGCGACGTTTTTTGTCCTTGGCTGGGTGGCCCAGCGTTACCCGCGCCTGGTCCGCGAAATCCATCAACGCGGCCACGAAATCGGCTGCCACAGCCTCGACCACCAGTTGGTTTGCCGTATGAGCAAGGCTGAATTCTGTGAAACAACCTCCACGGCAAAAAACGTGATTGAAGCCATTATTCAGGAGCCGATCTTCGGGTATCGCGCGCCCTGCTTCTCCATCACCCCTGGATGCGAATGGGCCTTCGACGCTCTGGCCAAACTTGGCTTCAGCTATGACTCCAGCGTCCATCCGGTTCACCACCCGCTCTACGGAAATCCCACCGCGCGCCGGGGAGCATACGCCGTGGCTGACAACCAGCTCATGGAATTTCCGATTGCGACCTGGAAAGTTGCCGGCCGCAACCTGTCCATCGGCGGCGGCGCCTATTTACGCCTCCTTCCCTATCAATACATTCACCGCGGCCTGGTTGCCTGGGAAAAGGAAATGCAGACGCCGGCGATGGTCTACCTGCACCCTTGGGAACTGGATCCGTACCAACCTTACATTCCGCTCTCCTTTCCATCCACGGTTCGCCAAACCTGGGGAACCACCCTGATGGAAGACAAACTGCAACGCTTGCTGACCCAATTTCGTTTCGCGCCCGTTCGCGATACTCACCAGGCCCTTCTCTCGGGCAAAGGATTCATCCCTCGCAAATCAACCTTTCAGCATGTGGAAGCAGTGGCACAGGTGGCAGGATGACAACCAAATCGACCGGATCGACTTCTCTGTTCCAGTCCGACCTCGCCAGCGCCGTGATCCGCCACGTGGTGCATCCGCTATGGGCGAAAAGGACCCACCCCGCCTTCTCCCGCTACATGCGGGAGTTTGAACGCAACCAGTATCTGCATCCGGATGAACTGCGGAAGCTGCAGATGCTTCGCCTTCGCCAGCAGTTGATCGCGGCCTTTCGCTATGTTCCCTTCTATCGCCACCGCATGACGGAAGCCGGGCTCACGCCGCTCGACATTCGCACCCATGAAGATCTGCGCCTGCTGCCCGTGCTTACCAAACGCGATATTCAGGACTATCAGGATCTGCTGGTTTCCAGCAATGTTCCGGCCGGCAAACGGGAACGCAACCAGACCGGAGGCTCGACCGGCAGCCCGCTGCAATTCTATGTCGATAAGGAACGCTTCGATTCCCGCATGGCAAGCACCGTCCGCCACAATTCCTGGGCCGGTCTGCGCATCGGCGACTGGTATGCCCATCTGTGGGGCTCGCGATTCGATGTGGGCGACAAACCCGACCCGAATCCAGAATGGCGGCAAAAAATTCTGTATCGAAACTTGACGCTGCACACCGCCGCCGTCAGCGAAGAAGCCATGATGCGGTACGTCGAAATACTCCGGAAGTATCGACCGCGATACATGGTTTCCTATGCCCAATCGGCTGTCCTCTTCGCCGAATTCTGCAACGCCAATAAGATTCACGATATCGCGTTTGAATCCATGATCGTCAGTGCGGAGATGCTGCTGCCGGGGAAACGCCAGGTCCTGGAAGAAACCTTCGGCGGCAAGGTTTTCAATCGCTACGGTTGTCGGGAAGTCAGCGTTATCGCCAGCGAGTGCGAATTCCATAGCGGCTTGCATGTCAACGCCGATGCGCTGCTGGTGGAAGTGGAAGCGGCCCCCAATCTGCCCTCTGGTATGGGCCGCGTGCTGGTCACCGATTTGTTGAATCGTTCCATGCCACTCATTCGTTATGAAATTGGCGATCTGGCGTCGCTCGATGCGAACATACAGTGCCCATGCGGACGTTCCCTGCCCCTGGTTGGGAACATCCAGGGCCGCACGTCCGACTTTCTTCGGCTTCCCAGTGGACGAATGATTGCCGGCCCCTCACTGGCTTTGCTGGCCGCGGATATGCAGGATGTGCGCCAGGTCCAGTTTATTCAGCCCGACCCGCAACACGTTACTTTGAAAGTTGTCGGGGGCACCGGATACGGCGCGCGTACCGAGCAGGAATTGCGCCGCCGCATGCTGCCTTACCTGGAAGACCAGACCAGTCTTACGATCGTCAAATCGGATTCGATTCCCTCCGAACCCTCAGGAAAATATCGGTTTGTCAAAACGAGTGAAGATGCGGCAACCCCTACCGCTGTGAGCCAATAAACAGAGGACCTATGGGAATATTTCATACACATCTTGTACTGCCTTTGTCCGAACCGGAGCGCTATTCCGGTCTGCCCGGACGCTTGCGTCGAATCGGAAAATTTGAACGCATATCCGAGAAACAGCAGCAACAAATCCAGCTCGATCGGCTGCGAAAACTGCTGGAACACGCGTACACCACGGTTCCCTATTATCGTAAACAATTTGACAATGCCGGCTTTCACCCGCGCCACGCGCGCATCGATCGTCCGCTTCCTCTGCCGATTCTCACTCGCGAGCACCTTCGCGCCTCCGAGGCGTGGCTCATCTCGACTGCCTGCCCTCCGGATAAACTTCGGGTAACCGCCAGCAGTGGGAATACTCGAGTGCCGATCCGTTTTTATCGCGACATTGAAGGCATCCGCGACAAGGTGGCCTTGAAGCTCAAGCTCGATGAATGGTCCGGAATCAAGCCCGGTGACTCCTCGATGATGCTCTGGGGCAAAGGCTCCAGCCCGCAGAGGGAGTCCAATTGGAAATGGCGCATGGATGAAGGCGTTTTCATGCGGCAGACGCCGCCTCCTCCTGGAACGATTGCCCCGCAGGATCTGGAACGATGGCGATTCCGGTATGAAAAGCAGTGCCCCACCGTTCTTACCGGTCGCGCAACCGTTCTGGCCGCATTCGCGGCGTACCTCATGGAGCATGGGGTTCGCCATCGGCCGCACGCTGTCATCGCCACCGCGGAAGTCCTGAGTCCGCTGCACCGCCAGCTCCTCGGATCGGCGTTCAAAAGCGAGCCGTTCAATCAGTACGGCAGGCGCGATGTGGGAATGATCGCCGCCGAATGTTCTGAGCATGAGGGACTGCATTTTCATCCCTGGGGATCGTATGTCGAATTCGATCCGGTCGGAAACTCCCCGGATGGAATCGTGTACCGCCTGCTGGTGACCGACCTCCTGAATTATGGGCAGCCGTTCATTCGCTATGACACTGGCGACTGCGTGACGTTGACGGACCAGACTTGCAGCTGTGGAAGATGGTTCCCATTGGCCGGACGAATTGTTGGGCAGATAACGAACGGCGTTGTCCTAGCCAACGGCGCCATTGTTCCGGGGATCGCCTTGACCAATTCTCCTACTCCGATGCCACGGTCCTTTCTTCCAATCCTCCCCGTAAAGGGCGCGCGCAAACGTCCTGCGAAGGCGATTCTCCGAAAGAACCGGGCGATGTCCGCATGAGACCCGCAACTATAGCCGAGGAACCACTCGCCTCGAACGAGCTGTTTGCAGCAAGCGGCGTGAACGCGCCGTATTTCGTATCATTCTTCGGGAGAGTTCGATGAGCATTTTCCACACCCACATGCTGTTGCCGCTCGCCGAACCGGAACGCCATGCCGGCCTTCCCGCGCGCCTGCGCGCGATTCGACGCTTTGAACGCAGCTCTGAAAAGGACCAGCGTGCAGTACAACAGCAAAGGCTGCAACGCATCCTCGAGCATGCCTACAACACGGTTCCGTTCTATCGGCAGCGGTTTGACGATGCCGGCTTCAGACCCTCCGACGCGCGCGTCGACCGCCCTTTAGCGCTTCCCGTATTGAAGCGCGACGATTTGCGCGATGGCGGCAGTGCCCTGCTCTCCAGCGCCTACCGGCTGGAGGACTTGCGCCGCGCCGGCAGCAGCGGCACCACCAGCACGCCGATCCAGTTCTATCGCGACATCGAAGGCCTCCGCAACAAGACCGCCCTTCAATTGCAACTGAATTCGTGGTCCGGATACAATCCAGGCGATTCGGTCCTGATGCTATGGGGCGCTCATCGCGACCTGGCCCTGCAACCCAGCTGGCGCTGGCGGCTGTATGAAGAAACGCTGATGCGGTGCATCCCGGCGCCTAGCGGAATTATCAACGATGAAATTCTTGAGCGGTTCCGCGAGCGTTACGAGACGCGCCACCCAAAAGTTCTCTATGCTTACTCGACTGTCCTCGCGGCCTTTGCAGCCTATATAAGGAAACGCGGAACGAAGCACCGGCCCACCATCGTGATTGCGACCGCGGAAGTAATGAATGACGAGAATCGCAAACTCGTCGAATCTGTCTTTGGCGTCCCCGTGACCATGCACTATGGAAGCCGTGAGGTCGGCATGGTTGCCGCCGAGTGCCTGGATCACGAAGGCCTGCACTTCCATCCCTGGTCCTCCTATGTCGAGTTTGATCCGATCGGCGACACTCCCGATGGCCCCGCCTACCGCCTGCTCATCACCGATCTGCTGAATTACGGACAGCCCTTCGTCCGCTACGATACAGGCGATTGCGTGACCTTGAGCCTGCAGCGCTGCAGCTGTGGCCGCTGGTTTCCGCTGGTCAGCAAGATTCTGGGACGGGTCTGCGAAGGCATCGTTCTCGCCGACGGCGGCATCATCCCCGGCATCACGCTGGGCACTCAGATGGCGCAGATGGGACATACATTCCGCTCGATCGCTAAGGTCCAATTTGTGCAGAAAAGCCTGCAACATATCCACCTGCGCTTCGCGGTCAAGGAAAACGAGGAATCGAAGCAGTCCGAGTTGTTATCGATCTGCACCGCCATCGATGCCTTGATGAATCAGCCGATGCACTGGTCGCTGGAACAGGTGGCCGACATTCCACGCGAGCGCTCCGGCAAGATTCGCCTGTGCGTGTCGGAGATTCCTCCGCCCGATTCCATCCTTGCAAATACTTTATTGACCCCGCAACGAAACGAACCACTGCCCCCGCAGCGGCCCGAGGCAACAACAAAAACACGATCAGACCTCGCCAGCTAAATAGCAGCTAGGCTGGACATGAAGCGGAGTCGGATCGACATGGCTGAATACAACTGCCGATGTTCAGGCGTGCGTATGCCCTTCGCTACGGATATCGCACCAAATAGCGTCACCTGACCAACATTTCTCTGAACGTCCGGAGCGATGCGGGTCGTATGAAACTGGAGTCCTGTATGCCGACGTATACCGCGATTATCACTGCGTATAATGCTGGAAAGTTTATCCATCATGCGATTGAGAGCGTTTTGGCGCAGACGGTTCCGGCGCTCGAAATCATCGTCGTTGATGATGGATCCTCCGATAACACAGAGGAGGCTGTGCGAAAATTCCCGGTGACATATATGCATCGCCGGAACGGCGGCCCCGCTGCCGCCCGCAATACCGGGATCAGCCACGCTCGCGGCGAATGGATCGCGTTCCTCGATCACGACGACACCTGGTATCCGGAAAAATCTGAAAAACAGCTGAGCCTGGCGTCCGCGGACGTCGACGCGGTCTTCTGCAAAAAATCGCCCAACATGGATAATGCCTCGTTTTTAGACATGCTGGAACACAACTACGGAGGCAATCCCAGCGGTACGATGATTCGCCGCTCCGTTCTGGAATCGCTTCATGGATTTGATGAAGACCGGCGACTCATTGGCGTTGACGACTACAACCTCTGGCTGCGATTCCTGCTGGCTGGCTATCACTATGTGACGACACCCCAGTATTACTCGTTTACCCCGGATACCAATCACCTGGGAGGAAACCCGGAACGAATGCTCATAGGTTGTCTGGTCAACGTGGATAAGGTTGGCGAATTGGCCGGCCTCGATCCAGGGATCATCAAGCGACGGAAGCAGAAACTGCGGCGAATTTATCTCCCGGATTTGATCGCGGCGAGAAAACTAAGATTTGCCCGGGCTCAACTGCTGAAAGCGGGGCTCACTACGCGAGACTTTTGCCGATATACGGTCGCTTCCTTCTGTCCGGCATGGGCTCTCGATCTTCGACGCCATATTTGCTCAAAGGCGTGATGCACGAACCGCCGGCAACAGTTTCCTCTCTGCATTGAAACTACTTGCTCGAATGAAGACGACCGCCGTACAACCACCCCGCCAGATCCCACAAGCGTAGCTCGGCGGAAAATATTTCCGAAGATCTGGATTTGCCCGACAGGGCTTTCGTCAGCGCCCGCATTGAGTCGCGAACAACTCTCCCATACAAATACCGCGGTACTCCCAGAATGTGCGGAACCGGCTCTGGGCGCTGTCGATTCATCTCGAACTTCGACACACCACGCCAGAAGAACCACTTCCTGTAATACGATTTCATCAGCCGCGACGCGGGAATGTAATGGTAGATAATCAGCTCAGGCACATATTTCCCGCGCGCTCCAGCCGCGAGCAGCCGCTCATACATATCTTCATCTTCGCAACTCAGCAATTGCTTGTGGGTTCGTCCTAACCGTGGTGAGTAGAGTCCTACCTTCTCGAAGATGGACCGTCGGATCACCGCATTCCCACCCATCAGCATCCCGTGATAATCCTGGCCAAACGTGCGAACTTCCTGGACTTCATCGATGATTCCGATGACACCGGGATAGTTGTAGGGTACCCATTCAGGCGGCTGAATTTCCCAATTTGGCTTGCACGGGCCGCCGATAAAATCGACGTCGCTTTTGCTGAACCATTCTTGAACGATGTCAAACCATCGCTCATCGACTCGCTCATCATCGTCGATCATCCCAACCAGGTTCCCATGGGTTCCAGCAATACCCGCGTTCAGTGCAAAGGACTTTCCCTGGCGCCCTTCAAATATGTATCTAAGGCGGTTCTGGAACTGCGGCTCATAAGCTTGCACGACGGCGCGCGTGTCATCCGTTGAATTATTGTCGACAACAACGATGGTCACGTCGAGATCCGCTGGAATATGAGCTCTCAGCAGACTGTCGAGCGCGGTTTGTAGCTGTTTGCAACGATTATAGGTAGCAAGGATGACGTCAATTTGAAGATGATCCACGATGACCTCAGATTGTATCGATAGGAGATTGCATAAGAAGCTGCCGTTGATGAAGCTTCGGTTCGCTGAAAGCCGACATCGTCGCACTCTTCACGCCGGAGGGCTACTCGACGATGGTTGTATTCCCTTTCTTCCGAATTTCATTGCCGCAACTGTGCGCACCAACTGGCAAACCGGGACAATAGGAAACCGCCGCAGTTGGTATGCACGCTTCAGTTTGGCCATCGCCCGCTCATATTCTCCCGAAGTTCGGTCGCGCCACGCCCGGGCTACGCAAATCCTGTATTCCGCTTCCAGCAAAAGGTGCGGCTTCTGCTGGAATGGTCGCACACTGGATAGTTTATCGAGGCAGCGCATCAAGGAGCGAAATTGTTCCTCCGTCTGGTATTGCGTCAATTGCCCGGAATGAAACCTGTACAACACAAGCGGCTCAGGCAGAAAATAGATGGGGAATTTCGATGCCACCCGCATCCACAGCAACCAGTCCTCTCCGAATTGGCCAACATCTTCATCGAACCATCCTACTTCGTCCAAACATGTTCCGCGCACCATGACTGTCGAAGTCTGAATCCAATTTCCGAAAAGTAAATGTTCTGAAACCAGCCCATTGCGTATCTCATACATGCTGGCCTTGCTTTGTCCTACAAATTTCTTATCCGCATCGAAACCCCGTATTTCGGTTGAGATCAAGGCGTATTCGGGATGGTCCTTGGCGAACCGCAGTTGAGCTTCCAGCTTCCCTGGCTCCCACAAATCATCCGAATCCAGAAAACAGATAAATTCTCCCTGCGCTCGCCGAATGCCCGTGTTTCTCGCCGCCGCCACCCCACGATTCTGTTGCACGACATACTGCAGCCGATCCAGATAAGGCCGCAGCTTGGCCGCAGTATCGTCCGTTGACCCATCATCGACCACGATGATTTCGAAGTCGGAGTAAGTCTGTGCCAGCACGCTCTCCACGGCCTCGATCACCAGATGCTGGCGATTGTACGTGGGAATCACAACCGAGATTTCTGGTTTCGTCATCGTGCCCTCTCTATTTCCTCGCCATACCCTGTGAACTTGAAGCGTGGAGAGGTATGTTCTTGCGCGTACCCAATCTGGACCGAGTACAATACCATGCGCGATCCAGATACCACGGATGCGCTTTCCAGTTTCTATTTATTTTCCGTAAAGATTCACCCTGCGCCCGGGGACGTTCGTGGGAAAAGATTCGAGTAACTCAGTGTCGGGAATTCCTGGCATGTTGCCTGACAGCAGGAAATATTGAATATTCTTCGCACGCGTCGGAATACGCGGAGTCATGTCAGTGGTGGAGAGAGTCGGCTCGTAATCGTAGTTGGGAAGATACTCGTAGTATGCTTCCCAATTGTCGTTCACAAGAATGGTCGCTCCGGAAGGAACCTTCCCCGCTACTCCTTTCAGAATGGGGCCCAGCCAGGGCCGGTACATCACAATGGACGGACGCCTGAACCACTCCTGCGTCGCTACCACCAGCAGCACAAGCACAGCCGCGGCAATCAGATATTTCCGCTTGCTCGCCGCCGATTCCATCAGCACATCCTTGAAAAGCAGTGCCACAGTCATAAGAAGAAATAAGAGGGCCTCGGAGAGGTAGGTATCCAGCCGGAAATGGTCCGCGATTCCCAGCCCCAACGCCACCACAGTGTAACTCGTGAACACAACAGTAACAATGGAAAGTTTCCGTCGAAACAACAGGACGACCGCAGTTACCAGGAAAAATGCGAAGAGCAACAACAATGCCTCATGCCCGGCGAAGAACTTCGTATACAAGTCGGAAACGGTCAGCCGTTCGCCAAACGCCGCCTTGTTGTGCAGTAGCACTGTGGCCCCTGTAACCCCATAACTCTCCAGATATCCGCCGCGCAACCACCCGCCTGGCCACAGGATAAAGGTAGCTAGAAGAAAGACAGGAACTGCTTTCAAAATAGAAATCAAAAGATCCTTGGGGTCTTGCAACCGGCTTCGATCTTCCAGCCACAGCACGACAAGTGCCACCGGAATGGATGCGATTAGTTCGAGACTGAACTCCAGCGTGGCAAACGCAAACGCCAGAATCACCACCGAGACCATCAACGTGGGCATCCGCCGACTCCGGACATACTCCGCAAATGTAAAGAGGAAAAGCACTGCAAACAGCATGTACCAGCCGTGCGGCGAAGGATCGGCACTCACTTCGGTATACCGGCTCTGGATTCCTGCAACCAGTGCGAGCAGTCCAGCCACTGGCAGGGGCACACTAAACCAGAACAGCCCGAGCACGATCACCCCGCTCGTCGCGGCCGTCACCAGCGACGACAGGACGCGTTGATTCCTGTCGACGGAACTCACCCGCGAAACAACATGCATGGCATAGAAACTGAAGGGAGCATGGAAATGACGAATGGCAGCGTTGTCGCCATGGAAATAAAGATAGTCCCACGGATGAGCGCGAAACTCCGGGTCGTTGCGAAGCGACAGAAGATGCACTGGAGTGGCGCTGTTCGTGTCGAGATACGTTCCCAAGAAGGGGGCCTGGGCCGCACGCAGGTAGTCCGCCGAATCACTCAACAGGAAATTGCTTTGCGAGTATGGCGCGTGAAACAGGAAAACTAGAAGCGCAACGAATAAGGCGCATACCAGCGGCAATCCAAAGCGAGCGGAATGTGGGGATGCGCCCCAAATCTCAGTCTCCATGATTGTCAATATACCGTTCCGCGTTCCCCTCGCAAACATGTTTCATCGCGACTCAAAATATATTCGCGAGAGTCGCAGGCTGGCAGACGTATCCTAGAGTCTCACTGCCCTTTCAAGTTGCATGTTTGACTGAACCCTCCGCCAATCGTGACCGTCGCCGTCGAATATGCCAGACAACTCACGGTCGGCGTGGGAATCGTATCCTGAATAGTTACTACAGGCGCACTCGAGGGCGTCTGTCCATAGGTATAATCCTCCGCCATCACGGTTGGCCCTGCCGGACAGCTCCAGGTCTGTCCCGATTGAATCGTGAACGGTCCATACGCAATATCTCCGTTACCTCCGATCAGCACACACGTG
>JAJYSV010000026.1 GCA_021793405.1 Acidobacteriota bacterium | reverse complement strand
TCAAGGCGCCTCCAGGTGCACGGATCAACCCGCAAACTGAAATCTCGCCCTCGGATCCCGTGCAGGTCGTAACGTAATCAACTGACCGGATCCGCTTCTTAGTGCCAAGCCAAGGGTTAGTTGTGGGCTGGTTTAGCCTGCAGTCCGTTCGCGGCTAGCGGCGAACGGACTGGCGAATTCACTCGGCGTGCTCTCGCTGAGAGATCGGTGAAAACGACTCTCATTTTACAGCCAAGGCACGCCCGTTGGATTAGTTTCGCAGCAGCGGGCCGGATCAGACCAGGTTGCCGAATTCACTTTGGCAGGCCGCAGTGAAACTGACCCGGGAGCGCAGTGTTTATCCGGTGGCTCAGCCTAGCGATTCGGGTGCTTCGGCCCTTCATTAACGAGTGAAATAACCGTGAAAAACGTTGACAAAAGTGATTCCTGATTATTAACTTTTTATTCGTTTAATTCCCAAGAGAAAATGCTCGTGTTTTCCACCCATTTTGGAGGCGTCATGAAAGTGAATTTTTCAGTCAGGCCCCAGATCAGCTCGTGTGAGCACAATTACTCCATTCGCTTGCAGCGTTTGGCCGCAACTCTTCATCTCTTCACACGCCGTTCCATGACGGCCCTGTGCCTGCTCTGTATGCTGGCCTCGGGTGGAATCTATGGTCAGGTTGTGACTGCCAGTCTGCAAGGAACCGTGAAGGATCCATCTGGCGCGCCCGTTCCAACAGCCAAAGTAACAGCATTGGATCTCGCCACGGGCGTTAGCAGCAACACGCAGACGGACGCACAAGGTTTCTTTATCTTCCCGTCTTTAGCCATTGGGGGACCCTATTCGCTTACGGTACAAGCGCCCAATTTCAAGGCTGAGGAGCGCTCTGGCATCATTCTCGCAGTAAATCAGCAAGCGAGTGTCAATATCTTGTTGCAGGTGGGAGCGGTGACGCAGAAGGTCCAGGTGTATGGCGACGTAACGCAACTTGAAACGACCAACTCGGCTTTGGGCCAGGTCATACCGAATCGCTCGATCGTGGACTTGCCCCTCAACCAGCGAAACGTTTACTCGCTGATGTTTCTGGTACCCGGAACCACGGGAACCGTTTCAGACGTATTCAACGGCATGAATCTATCTGTCAATGGTGGCCGTCCAGGAAGTTCCGACATTCTGATCGATGGAATCCCTGCATCGCCACCGCTGGTGAATCCCATTCAAGGCTTCTCCGCGTTTCCTTCGGTGGAGGCGGTGCAAGAGTTCAAGATGGAGACGGAGAATTACGCCGCCGAATTCGGACGGAGCGGCAGCGGGATCGTCAATATCATTTTAAAGTCAGGCACCAACCAGTTTCATGGGAGCGCCTACGAGTTTTTGCGCAACTCCGCTCTGGATGCCAACAGCTACTTTTCCAACCTGCATGGCGTTCCCATACCCAGTTTCAAGCGCAGTCAGTTTGGGGCCAGCATCGGAGGACCGGTCGATATCCCTGGACTTTATAAGGGAAGAGACAAGACATTTTTCTTCTTTTCCTATGAAGGATTACGACAAGGGACGGCTGCACAGTTGACTGCCACCGTTCCTACTGCCCTGCAGCGAACTGGAGATTTCTCACAAACCTTAGACGCAGCCGGCCAACATGTGGTTATTTACGATCCAACAACAACAACCCCCTCTGGATCGGGATACGTGCGGCAACCTTTTCTAGGCAACAAGATTCCTCCACAGGATATTGATCCTGTCGCCGCTAAAATTATCAATTACTATCCCTTGCCCAACGCCACCGGCACGGTATCCGGCCAGAACAATTACTTTGCTTCAGGTACCTCGACCGTGAACATCGATACATATGACACGAAGGTGGACGAGGTTTTCAACGAGAAGAGTCGAATGTTCGTACGCTATTCCCGTCGTAACTATGCGCAACCGGGGACGTTCTTATTCCCTGCTGCCGTTAAGGTCGCCGAAGGTGGAAGCGCGGCATCTCAGCCGGAGACTTCCAACGGCGCCGCAATCGATTACACATTCACACCCAACCCCAACTATGTAATGGAATTTCGTTACGGGTTTTCGCGAATGCTTCTCAATTTCGTTGCGGGCAGCGCGGGATTCAATCCGTCCACAGAGCTGGGTTTTCCGGGTTATATTGCATCGAATGCCGATCACCTACTCTTCCCCGGCATTGCTCCGGCGAACTACTACACGCTAGGCGACGGCGGACAGGGGGTTTCCAAAGTGTCGGCCTTCGAGAGCAACCTGCTGGGCATGAACAATACCAAGGTTATCGGCGCACATGTCCTCCAGTTCGGTGGCGAGGGGCGGCTATTAATCGTCAACGATAACGAATCTGGTGCGTCCACGGGGAATTACAACTTTTCTCAGGCCATAACGCAAGGACCGAATCCGAATGTCGCAACGCCGACTGGAGGCAACGCCGTCGCATCATTGTTGCTTGGGGTGGGTAGCGGCGTCATGGATAGATTCGCGAAGGATGTCGCTACGGAGAGTAAATACTACGGGGCGTATTTTCAGGACAACTGGAGAGTTAATGACCGGCTCTCGCTCAATCTTGGACTTCGCTACGATCTCGATATTCCACGCACAGAGCGGCACAACCACATGGAAACATTCAGTCCAGACATCCCGTCCACGGCGCTGGCACAGGCAACAGGGTTGAGCGGATTGAAAGGAGGACTGGTCTTCGTCGGCGTCGGCGGCAGGAGTCGCCGCCAGTTCGAACCGCAATGGACGAACTTCAGTCCGCGCCTGGGATTTTCCTACCAAGCGGACGAAAACACTGTTATTCGCGGCGCCTATGGAATTTTCTATGGTCCTTCAATGCGGGCCGCAGCCGGCACCGTAGGTACCGAGGGATTTAGCAGCGCAACGACCTATACGGGAAGTCCAAACGGACTGACACCTTCTGTCTACCTCAGCAATCCCTTCCCGAATGGACTGAATCCTATCTCGGGAAGTTCCCAAGGCCTGCTCACAGGGATTGGGTCCACTTTCGAAAATTCGCAGACCGGGGATAACAAAGTCGGTTATACGGAAAATTGGAACCTGGATGTTCAGCGACAGTTACCTTACGGGTTTCTGGTCGATGCGGCTTATGTTGGAAGCCATGGAGTGCATCTGAACAAATCCGGTGAAAACGACTGGAATGCGAATCAGCTGACTCCGGAAGCCCTGACGCTGGGTACTCAGCTTCAACAAAGCGTGACCAACCCGTTCTACGGGATTATCGCGACAGGCCCGGAATCAGGGCGGACCATCGCACGCAGTTACCTGGAAGCACCGTTTCCACAATTTGTGGCGGTCTATTTGTCGTACCTCACTGGAGGCTATGAAATCTACAACTCTTTTCAGTTGAAGGTGAACAAGCGCTTCTCTCATGGTCTAAGTCTGCTTGTGTCATATACAAATCAGAAACAGGTGGATGACTATTCGGCGCTGTCGAATGTTGGAAACTTCGGCGCAGGGATCCAGAACATTTACAATCCTGACGGCGAGCGCGCGCTATCGGCCAACAATATCTCGCAACAACTGATCATCAGCGGAATTTACAATCTGCCGTTCGGTCGCGGACAACAGTTTGGGTCCAATTGGAGCCGACCGGTTGACGCTGTGATTGGAGGCTGGCAGATCAACACAATTGTGACAGAACAGACTGGCTATCCACTCTCGATATCCACTCAGAATACCTCTGGGGCCGGCGGCAATGTTTTGCGACCGAATCTCACCGGAATCAGCCCAGTTGAACCAGGATCGGTCATATCCAAACGGAACAAATATATCAATTCGGCCGCGTTCTCGCAGCCCGCGCCGTTCACGTTTGGCAACGCTCCCCGGACACTCTCCGATCTGCGAGCGCCGGGCATGCATAACATCGACTTCTCGCTTTTCAAGAATTTTCCGATCACCAACCGCGTCAATGCGCAGTTCCGGGCGGAGTCCTACAACATGCTCAATCAAGTGGTCTTCGGCGCACCCAACCAGGTGCTAAGCTCTGGCCAATTTGGCGTGATTTCATCCCAGGCGAACGCGCCGCGAGAGCTTCAGTTTGCTCTGAAGATACTTTTTTGAAGAGTGAACCAGCATGTTGCAGTTGGTCTACGCTAAAGCACCACGATGGGATAAACGGGATCTGCATGCTTGCGCATGGACAATGTACATCCGGCCGAAGGCGATATGCAATGAGGTTCGGAACCGAAGTCGCCCAGGATGCCCCATCCTTATTTGCGGTTGTCAGCTCGGGTCAACCTTTTCGCCTATAGCTGCGCCGCCCGAACCGCTCACAGGAACAACTCTGCATAGATGAACACTTGGAAGAGAGAATCCGAAAGCCTACACGAGGAGAAAAGAAATGAGTAGTGCAGATGCACTCGAATCCAGTTCCCGGCGGGAGTTCATCCAAGCCGGGGTAGCTACTGTAGGTGCGGCTCTCGCATCTTCGATTCTGCCAAAAGCAGCGGCGCAAACAACAGAGAAGCGACCAAATCTGGTTTTCTTTTATACCGAGGCTCAGCGCTCCGATGCGCTCAGTCTGGCGGGTCATCCTATCCTGAAGACACCCAATCAGGACCGCATCGGACGTGAGGGGGTCCAGTTCAAGAATGCATTTTGCACGAACGCCCTCTGCGCTCCGGCCAGAGCTGTAGCCCTAACGGGAATGTATTCATACGCGACCGGGGCTCTGGATAACACGACGACGGATGCGCCGCTTCCGTCCGATATTCCTCTGTTCACTGACTTACTGCATCAAGCTGGATATGAGGTTGGCATCTTCGGCAAGGTACATGTCAAAAATGGAGTCCGGGAGCGTTACTGGGATCACTATTTTGGCTTCAATGCCGGCAATACGGATTACGATCACCCCAAGTTCTACGAAGGTCGCAAAGGCGAGATGGGTCAAGAGATCACCTACAACGAGTATGCCGATGACTTGGCGACAGACCGTGCTTTGGCGTGGCTCAACGAGAAACGCGACAAGCCTTTTTGTCTGTTGCTGTGGCCCCAAGCGCCGCACGGTCCTTTTTTTCGGCCGCGCCGCCTTCTCGATCTTTATAACGGAGTTCCCATTCCGAAGCCTGTTACTTTTGATGATGATCTGAAAGGCTATCCGGGAAAGCCTCGCGCCTTTGCCAACGCAAAAAACAAGGTGGGAAGCACAGACATGCTGTATGACTCTGTGCGCTCTTTGGAGGAACTGGTCAAGAACTACTATGCCGGATTTGTGGCAGTGGATGAAAATATTGGCCGAGTGCTCGACTCGTTGGAGAAATCCGGCAAAATGGACGATACGGCAATTGTCCACAGCTCGGACCACGGATATTTTCTTGGTGAGTGGCGCTTATTTGACAAACGTCTCATGCATGAACCGTCTTCACGGATTCCGATGATGGTGAGATATCCAGCGAGGATCAAGGCCGGAACGGTGAAAGAAGAAATGGTTTTGAATGTGGACATCGCTCCAACGTTACTCGACCTGGCTGGAGTTAGAATTCCGAGTCACATGCAGGGACATAGCCTTCTGCCTTTGGCAAATGGCGAAGCCACGAGCTGGCGCAAAGACTGGCTCTACGAATATTACGATTATCCTGGAGCGGAGCATGTGCGGCCACATCGCGGAGTGCGCACAGAGCGCTACAAGCTGATCTATTACTATCCACTGGATTCCTATTTGGAATCGAAGGAGTATGAGCTGTACGATTTGCAGACCGACCCGGGAGAACGAAACAACCTGTATGGCGACCCCGCGGTTGCCGATGTGCAGGCGCATTTATGGAAACGTATGGCGGAGCTCAGACGAGAAATTGGAGATCCCAGAGTTACAAGTTGAATAGCAACCCGATCGCGAGGGATTGTGTCAGTCCTGCGCCTTGAGGGATCGCAGTGCCTGCTTCCGTCGACCAGGCACTGCGATCCGCAGAGCAACTAGGTGCCCAGCGGTGTTCAGATCGGCAGGGATAATTCGGAGACGGAGGCTGACACGCCGGTCCTTTGGATTCCAGACGCGGAGAAAATCGAATGAAACTGTCTCGCAGCGCGCTCGTGACGGCGGGGATTATATTGACTGTACCCCCCTACCTGTCGTTCGCACAGGACACTTTGCCGAAGCCCGAACTTCCATTTACGGGAAAGATCGAGATGGATGCTCGGCGATCCGTTCCGGCATGGCCGCAGGAAACAACAGCTCCCAAAGGCGCGCCGAACATTGTGCTGATACTTGTGGATGATGTTGGGTTCAGTACGACATCAACCTTTGGCGGGCCGATTCCAACGCCGAACTTCAGCGGCCTGGCCGCTGCCGGGCTCCGCTATAACGAATTTGCGGTGAATGCGCTTTGCTCACCGAGCCGGGCCGCGCTGCTCTCTGGCCGGAATAGTCACGAAGTGGGATTTGGAACGATTGCGGAATGGGGAGCGGGATATCCCGGCTATAACACGATGTGGCCGAAGAGTTCCGCCTGTGTGGCGGAAGTGCTGAGAGACAACGGGTACAACACGGCAGCGTTTGGGAAGTGGCACAACACCCCGATGTGGCAAGTGAGTCCGGCTGGACCTTTCGACCGGTGGCCGACCGGTTTAGGTTTCGACTATTTTTATGGATTCATGAGCGGGTCGGACAGCGAGTACTATCCGCGCCTCTATCGGGACACCACTCCGGTGGAGCCGTCCTCAACGCCGGACCAAGGCTACTATTTAACAACGGACATCACCAATGATGCGATTCGCTGGCTGCACCAGCAGGATGCTGTAGCGGGCACGAAGCCCTTCTTCATCTATTTTGCGACTGGAGCAACACACACTCCACACCAGATCCCCAAGGAATGGATCGACAAGTACAAGGGAGATTTCGACGAAGGCTGGGACAAGCTGCGCGAAGAAAACTTTAATCGAGAAAAGAAGTTAGGCGTGATTCCGGCGAATACGAAGTTGACGCCACGACCGGAGGGCCTTCCAGCCTGGGATTCGCTCAGCCCGGATGAGAAGAAGCTGCTGGCGCGTCAAGCGGAAGTGTATGCCGGCTACACGGCGGAGGCCGATTATGAAATCGGACGGCTCTTGCAGACAATCAAGGACGAAGGCAAGAGCGACAACACCATCGTTCTGTGGCTATTCGGCGATAACGGCGGCAGCGCGGAGGGCGGGTTGCTGGGCACAGATGCCAAACAAATGAACGGGCGGCCGAGAAGCGTGGAAGATCGGCTGGCAATCGAGAATGAGCTGGGCAGCGACGTGTACTATAACCATTTCGCCGCTGCCTGGGCCTGGGCCTTCAGTACTCCGTTCCAGGGCACAAAGACGGATGCGTCGCATCTTGGTGGGACTCGCGATCCCATGATCATTTCCTGGCCGGCGCGCATCAAGGATGTGGGCGGACTGAGAAGCCAGTTCGGGCATTTGAATGATATTGCGCCCACTCTGTACGCAGTGGCGGGCATCACTCCGCCCAAGTTCGTCAATGGTGTGCGACAAACTCCACTGGAAGGGACGAGCCTTGTCTACACTTTTGATAATCCGAATGCGCCGAGCCGCCACCACGTGCAGTACTTTGCCAGCGTCGAAGGTAACCGCGCCATCTACAAAGATGGATGGTGGGCGGGCGATCGCGTGCGTTTCAGCTGGGAACGCGCTCGGCATTCAGACACGGAAAGCGGCACTTTGGAGGACTACAACGTTCATCCGTGGGAGTTGTATGACTTGAACACCGATTACAGTCAGGCAGATGACCTGGCCCGGAAATATCCTGAGAAGCTGAAGGAATTACAGCAACTCTTCGATCAAGAAGCCAAACGCAACCACGTGTACCCGCTCATGCCTGCGATCGCGTTGCTCCCCACACCCTATCCAGCGGGACAAGCTACCTTCACCTATCGCGCAGGCGTGGACCGACTCGCCTACGCCATTACTCCTGACCTGATGAGCAAGGCGTACACCATTCGCGCGGATGTCGATGTTCCCGCGAGCGGCGCCAACGGCGTGATTATTGCGCGAGGTGGAAGATACGGAGGGTTTACCCTCTTTGTGAAAGACGGGCACATCGTGTATGAAATCAATTCCTTCGGAAACCGGGCTGGGCAAGTTGTCTCATCGGATGCTTTGACTGCGGGCAAGGCTCATATAGTGGTGGATATGGTACCGGACAGCATCGCGAAATCACAGAATCCGGCTGCGACTAACACTTCTGGACTGCATACTTCTGGCCTGCACCCGGCCACCGGCACACTTCGGATCAACGGCAAATTCGAAGGCACGGGGCACTTTGCTAATACAAACGTCTATACCGGCGCAGCGCAGAAGGAGACGCTGGATATTGGGCGTGATCTCGGCTCCGCGGTAAGTCCAGACTATGAAAGTCCGAACCCGTTTACGGGCAGGATAGAAACAGTAACGCTTCAACTGAAGCGATAGCTCAGGGACATGTCGTTGGAAAATCAACCTCAGCCATGAATGCTCTTGACGAATTTTTGCGTCATGGTTCTCTTCTATCTATTTCCCCCAATTGGGGTTTGGCTTTCCTCCTCGGGTGGGGAAATAGCTTCTCCGGGAATCTCCTATTGAAGTAGACAGCAGTGAGAGCGCCCGCAAGTCGCATCCGGATCACTCGCGGAATCGCGTCTAAATGAGAGGATTGAGAGGCAGATATTTTCATGCGGCATAACCACGGAAAGGCAGCACCTTGCCGCCGCGTTGCGTCTATTCCAGAAGATCTGCACAGTCCTGCATCATTTTGGCGCGTGGCCCCAGATACAATGCATGGTTGTATGCGGCGCTTACAGCATTGCGTGGCGCGTGGGCAAGCTGCAGACGAAAACCCCAGCATTTAGTGGGGTTTTTCTTTAGTTCTTGGACTTTCTTGGACGTGTTGGAACGGATTAATGGTGGGCAGTGAGGGACTGTCACTCTACTGCATATAGCGTGTTTGTTTTCATTGTTCCATGTTGCCTTAGTCAGTATTTAGCACTATTATTCTGGGTATGGCTAACCGTGTTGTCGCTCTCGTGTACTACTGCCGAACCCCTGCCGGATGCCTACGCCAAAGTTGCCAACATCTCAGTCGAACGAGCCATCAACGACGCTTGCAAAGAGTGGATGGACTATGAAGGTGATAGGCTCGTCGCGTACATCCAGCGCAAGTATCCGCAGCCGGTAGCATCGAAGCCGGTAGCGAAGCGCAAGAAGGCAGCGTAGACGGGCGTACGCGGTACGGTTGGGATCGAGAGGGGCGGGGCTTAGGCTTCGCCCTTTTTGTTGTGTACGTCTGTACGGGGACCGGCCAACGTAGAAGTCTAAGGGTAGGAACGAAAATCCTTATGATACCTTTGTGGTCCGGATTTCCACTTTCAATTTCACTGGCAGGTTACGGTCAAATATCACGTATACTTCATACAAGCGAAAAGGCGAGGCTCCAAACCCCGCCTTGTTCACTGATAGGTGACTAGCCCGCGTCTCCGGGGGTCCATACGGTTCAGCCGTCCAAAGCCGACCGTACTCCGGGGACGATCCTTTTTATAGCTCTTTGCAGTGATCGAATACCGGCAACACTTAAGAACACCGATTGACACCACGGTGTCAATGCCTATATTAACGCAGTTGCATTACAAAAACCACTATTCACCACTTTTTGGCTGCATTTGCAATATGCCCGGAATCAGGCAATAAAGCCGTGGTGCCATCAGGGCTTTAGAAGCTTTACAGCCGTCTCGCTAGCGATGTCCACGATCATCTTCCTCAAGAACTCTCCTGCTACCGGCCCACTCTTGCGGATCAATTTCTTGAAGCGATGTGCGGCGAGCTCTGTTCTCGGAGTATCCGCAACCAAATCATCGAACGTTGCGATGAGTGCGGCTTTGTCTTCAGCGGTCAGTTCTTCCAGCTCTTGCGTATACTCCTTCGCGGCAGTGAGCGTCGCCTCGGTCCACGGATAAGGCTTGCCACACGCACCGCAGTACCGTGGCTGATCACTACTCAGAAGAATGACTTCTTTACAAGATGTGCAGGCGTTAATCGTTGGAGCTCCGCATCCCTTACAAAACGATTGATCCGAATTTGTTTTGACGGGTGTATGACCCGGATAGCCATAGACGCTGATCCCCCCGACGTAATGACCATTTCGGCAATAGATCGCAACTATCTCCGACATTGTCGATGCTCTGCTTCCCTTGGACAGAAACCCGTAGTCAGTAAAAATCGCTTAGCACGAAAAACCCGCTCCAACCGCCCTCCAGAGGGCACTTTTGGCTGCGCAACTGACTAAAAAACTTACTGCAAACTCTTTCACAGCTTTAACTTACCTATTTTTAACAACTTACCAAAAAGCTTGGTGGGCAGTGAGGGACTCGAACCCCCGACATCCTGCTTGTAAGGCGGTATTGCGGCGCTTTTATTAGACTTACCGCAATTTACTTCCATTTGCTACTACGTCATATTGTCCAGTGTTTATCATGGTATAAAGCCGGTTTCGCCATGCATACGCTTACTGCCATTTACTGCCATTTTCGATACAGAGTCCCCACAAAAGTCCCCACAGTCCCCACAGTCGAAAAACACCCATTCCAGCCGCGATCCATGCTGGTTTCCGTGAGTGCCAAAAGCGCCGTAGGAATGTATTTCGCGTTTCAGGCTATGACGAATCGCCAATGGATATGCGGATATGTCCAGAAATGGGCACTTTCCGGCGTCGAACATCGCCCCACGTTGCCCCAGGACGGGCCGGTTCAAAATGGATGATGGTTTGGTATGGCGCTTGGCGTCTATCGCCTGAAATGCCGTGCGCAAGCGGCAAAGACGTGGTGCTGCGCCGTCAGTCCGGCAAGGGGCGTAAAATCGCTGGCATCGTAGCAAACCAGCGTAACCGGAGGGAAACTTCATCCCATGCACTCTGAGTCGATGCGCACCACGATCTATGTCGCACTCCTGCAAGCTGCTGTCCTGTGCTGCCCAGCGTTCGCTCAACCGCGCACTGTGCTTGATATCTCCGGCGGTGGAACAAAATCGACACAGACTTTTACCGTTGAAAAAAGCTGGCTGTTGCAGTGGAGTTACGACTGTAGCAACTTTGGGGACTCAGGGAGCTTCATGGTTGCAATTAAGAACAGCGATGGATCGCCTTCTGATAATGAAGACGTTAGCCAATCTGGGACTTCTGGGGCGGATATCGAGTATTACCATACCGGCGGGTCGTATTATCTCGAAGTGGATTCTGAATGCAAATGGCATATCGCGGTGCAGGACTCAGGAGCTTCGTCAGCAGAAAATCCGCAGTCCAGTTCATCAGGTGCGGGGTCACCTGTGAAACGGACAGACACGAAAAGCCAGAACACACCCGCACAATCAATCTCGGAAGTACGGAAAATCTATGTGATGTATCCTACTGGAATCAAAATAAAATTGACCTCGCCGCCTTATGAAAGGGCTCTTGTGCTCGAAGGCAAGACGCTCGTCAAGTCACTCGGCAAGAGTAAATGTTTGCAGATAGCAGCAGACCCGTCCAAGGCCGATGCGATACTTGTTCCTATGCCGCACAGAAACATAGGATGGGTGGGTGCTATCAACCGCGCCTACGATGCCACCCAGTCGGTCAT
Source organism: Acidobacteriota bacterium (assembly GCA_021793405.1). GTDB lineage: Bacteria > Acidobacteriota > Terriglobia > Terriglobales > Acidobacteriaceae > JAKAAZ01. Next base: position 40,910 of record JAJYSV010000026.1, on the reverse strand, counting down.
GCAATACACGTCTGTCTGTTCCATGTCCAATAGCCGAATGATCTGCGGCAATGGGGACGGCAGTTTTGACATCACCAACTTTGGTGCAGGCGGATGGACTGATACCGAAGTTCCCAACGTGAATACGGGCGACGATCAAGTTGGCCCCGCTTGGTATTTCGTTGATCCTAAGAGCGGGAAGCTGATATCGGACTGGTTCGTCATGGGCAATGGATTCCATTGGAATCCACGAAAGGAGATTGAAGCCGCAGTCGGATGTCCACAATGAAAACACTTGTAATTATTCTCGCGCTCCTATTGTCCGGCTGCGGCGGCTCTTCCATGAGCAAGGGAAGCGGCACACCTGTCCCACCGAGTACCCCAGCCGCTCAAACGTGTACTACGGGGAACTGTTGGACATTTACGCTGGTCGATAGTCTAGACACACAACTGGTCGCATATACGATCCAAGCCCCGGCGAAAGACAATACCTCGATAGTTGCCATGCTCGACTCTGGCACGGTCATATCGGCAACCTACAGTCTGCCAGTGACCAGCATGTGCAACTGGGTCACAGCATGGCCTGGATGGACATTTGGCTTTAACTCGAATGATGGAGTATATGGCGGATACAACATTGGGCAAAATTCACCTACCGCGACGGCAAAAACACCGAGCGGAACATTCGACAGTGCAACGGAAACCAGCGGTACGTATCGGGTGTACAACATGAACGATCTCACGGAATCCGCCGCGACTATTTGTCCAGGCTTTCCAGCGCAGGACACTGGCACGTTTACTCTGGTGCAAACCGTCGGGACGATGACAGGTAGTTGAGTGCCGCCCTGGGCCGGACGGCCTATGCGTCAGCCCTAGTCAGTCCGGCAAGGCCCGTGGCCTCGGAAGTCCTGGTGTAGGTTCAGGCTCACTGCGGATCGGCGTCAGCACGCCTGTGATGCCCAGCGCGATCTTGACGGATTCGATGTATTCAGACGCGAGCGGCTGGCGCTGTGGGGTCTCATCCTTCAGCGCGATGGACTGTGCTGGCAAACCATCGCGCCGGTTGGTCAAATACTTCAGCGATTCCAAGGCGATACGTTCATCTTTCGACTGGAGGAGTTTGCGCCATGCCGCAGTCTCGTCAATGCCGGCAAGGACCGCTTCAGCCATGACTTTGCGGACAATCTTAATCGTCTTCGGTTTGCGTCCTGAGCCTTCACGTTTTCCACCACGTTCCATAATGAAAGCCTTTCAAAACATTCAAACAATTCTTACGCGGGATTACACCAGCCTAGTTGCAATCGCCAGTGTCCATGCGGGATTACACGGATTACGGTAGTGACTTTACATGGGCCACCTTGCGCGGCATAGAGGCCAGCGCCTCGCGGTGTTCTTTGCACCATTCCACGATCTTGTCGGAGCGCCACAGGGCCGGGTTGTAGCTGTACTTGGGCGGTGGAGGGACACCCGGCAAACCGGCAGTCAACGCCTGAAGCCCATCCATTGCGCCCAGGTTGGCCATTGCCCGGATTTGTTCGGCGGCCTCGGCAGCCGTCAAAACGTTGAAGTTCTCATCTTTTTTGCTTGCCATAAATCCCCTTTCAAATGACGTTGTAACGACTTTGAGAAACGGCGGGCAGGTACGTCCGTCCGCCGGTTGAGTAGCTAATGGCTGTTTCTCTCGGAATTCGCGGCCCGTCGCCTTCAATGAACTTGACAGCGCCGCTTGTGGCCTGTTGGATTCGAGCACGCGCCTTGTCCACCGGCGGGCATGAGTTTTTCAGGCCAGACAATTCCTTCAATCGGATCTCGGTTTCGTCCAACTTTCTCAACGTCAAAAGTAATTCCTGCCAAAGTTCGGCGATGAGGCCGCCAGTTGCCGTTGCAGCCTTCTCCAATCGCTCCCGCTCCTTCGTTCGTCCCTTCGCAGCTTTGGCCTCAGCCTGTTCCTGGGCGATGCGTTGCTGTTGCTGGTGGAAGGCGGCGATCTGGCCCTGCCGCGCTTCGATGGCTTGCTGTTGTCGCCGCGCCGTTGTGAGTCTATGTTCGCAGTCCTCCGCCACGGCCAGCAGGCTTTCATCGTCCGGGGAAGATGCCAGCTTCGCCAGGTGGTTTTGGCGTGTGACCGTCAGCCGCGCAATATCCGACTCAATGCGGCGCAAGTCCTCGGTGAGCCGCCTCTCTTCGCCTCGTTGCGGGCTTTCTGGGCCACGCGGCGCTTCCGGCATGTTGGCGACAAGCTGTTGGCTTTCCAGCTTCGCCTTTGCCTGTAGCTGTTTGCGGCGCTGGGATGCAGCCCGTGCCCGGCTGACGTTCCCGGCCAACGCGGCCTGTTGAATTTCGGTTTCCGCTTGAATTAATTCCTGAAAGTATTCCATCTGTTTTGTCCTTTCGATTCGGGAAATTGCGTTACGTTAGCGGCGCTCATTCGCGCACCAGCGATTCAGGGTGGAAGGCGGCGACATACCCGCCGAGGGACGGGAAACAAACGAGAACCCGGTTACGAACATGGCCGGTTACTTGACCGGGCCGACCATGCGGCGCGGCCTTGACATGGACGCCGCAGCCAATCGGATACATTTTTTGCAGGTCAACCTTCGTCATGGTTCGATCCTTTCCAGTGCATCCGGGTTGTGCTGTCCAGTCGCCAGCGAATCGCCAACCCGCCACGAGACCTTCACGCTATCGGCCTCGACTGCGATCACCTCGCCCCGATATTCCGGCGCTGCGACCAGGCGAACGCGAGAACCGATCTCGAATTGCGTTTCAGTGGCGATCACACGCCCCGCCCGATGCACCATGCGAGAATTGCCAATCGCCAGTAAAGAGCCAACAGAATTTTCATCGACGCACTGCCTTTCTGCGAACAGGCGTGGCCTTTGGCGGTTCCGGTTTCCAGTGGGCCGCTTCCCAGTCTTCCAAGAGGATCAGGCCGGACACCATGCCGTCGCAGACAAGGAACCCAGCAACCTTCAGCAGTTGCTCGAAGGTTTGGCGTGTGCAAGGTACGGCATTGTGCGCGTCCGCCCATTCGCAAAAGTGGACATGCAGACAGCCGATCCCGCCAAAGCAACGATCCTTGAAAACACACTCTGAAAGCGCCCAAGCGTGGAACGGTTCGCGCCATGCGTCCGGGGCATCCGCTGGGGCTGAAATAATCTGGGTTTCCCCCAATATGGCACTGCCAAAATTGACAGAATGGGTTTTTGTCAGTTTTGTCAGTTCACTGTAGGGGAATCCCGAAATAATTTCGTCCCCCGGTTTCCAGTCCAGCCACTTGCTACGCCATGCATAAGCCATCACTTCACCCCCGCGATTCTCGGATTGATCCGATAGGTTTCGCTGGGTCTGCCCGCCCCATCGGGCGTTACCTGTACCTTGCGCAGCCACTCATACTCGCAAAGAACATGCAGGGCGGCGCGGGCCTCGTCCGGGGTTGTGAGTCCAGACCATTGCGTGCGGTACGCATCGCGCAGCGTGAACGATCCATCCATCTTGTGCCAACCGGATTTCAGTTTGCGCGATAGAGTTTGCGCGGCGGCCATCTCCGGGGCGAGCTTGCTGGCGTAGATACGCCTTGCGTGCGGCTCCAGGTATTCGCACCAGGCGGCGGCGCGGTTGGCACTCGCCAGCGGTACAGCTTCCGTGTGTCCATCCGCCAGCGAACACAACAGAGCGAGTGCGGGCATCAGCTTCCGGTATTTTGCAAGGTGCGCCTGTAACACGGGCGGGGTATCGACAGAGCGGATTTTCGTTTCTAATGCGGTCAGCCATGCAATAAACATTCGCTGTGCATCGGAATCAAATTTCAGCCTCAACGGATTGTCCACATCCAATGCAACCAACCGGCGATAGACGCTTTCCGCTCGCTGCTGTGCGACCATGTTCGGCTGGCGGTCAATGTAGCTCCATTCGCCGTCGAAGTCTGGCCAAACGAGTAGTTGGAACCGCTGTACCAGGCCATCGTTGCTGGGGCCGTCTTTCAGCACATCCGCCAAGTAGCTTCGCAGTCTTGCCGGTTGAATCCCCCCAAAGACGGATACGCAACAATGCTCGACATGCACGCTGCCTCGTCCGATTCGGTCGATAGTGAAACCGGAATGGCCACTCCATCCTTCCAGAAAAAATGCTCTCTCAGCTTCGCGTCCTTGACGTTCCAAAGATGCCAGCCATCCTGTCAGTTCATCTCGCCAGCAGGCAACGCCAGCGGGATTGTCGGCAAGGATCTGGTGCAGGCTTTCAAACGTGGCATCACTCGTGATAAGGCGTTTATGGTGCGGCTCGGGCACGCTATCGTCAGGCCGGATTGGAAGCTCCGCATCTTTTTTCTTGGACGCCGCAACATATTGCTGCTCCCATGCGCGGGTTCGCAGTTCGGCCAATTCCTTGCCTGCTTGGGCCTCGGCCAGTTCGCTCTCATATTCCGCCCGCCACAAGGCTTCCACTCTGCGCAGCGGGGCCGTCGCCGCGTCAATTGTGGGCGACTTCATCATGCCGGGCGGGGCCACTATCCCGCCCCATAAATTCGGATATTCCGTCCATGACGTGTCGTTTGCTTTTGGTTGAATTTCAGCGCGGCGCATGACGGTTGCGCCCATTGTGGCGACTGCCGAAATTGCCGGGAAGTCGAGCGGCACTTGCATCCGCTCGGCAATGTCCGCGCACCAGTCGCGCAAGGCATCCGGCAAAAGTTCCGGATCGAAGACAGGTACAGGCGGGAGTTCGCTTCCCAGCGGCTCCGGTTCCGGCCAAATTATTTCAGTATTCCCCGGATAGGCACTGACAGAATTGACAAAACTACCAGAAACCGGTTCATCGCTCGGGGCGCGTTCGGCTAGCTGGCGGCTTATCTGCGCGGCGCTCCCACCATTGGCGCATCTGTCACAAAAGCATAGACCTTGCCCGGTCAGCTCAAGGGTCATACTTTTCGAGCCACAGAAGGGGCAGGCCACGTTGGCAGTATCGCTATCTGGCAAGCGGCCAAGAATGGATTCGAAAATCTCGCGGGCGCTTTCGGTGTGAGGTACACTCTCGGTAGACATTAAGTTTCACCTTCATGCGGCCCGCGTCGAACGGGCCGTTTCTTTTGCATTAAAATTCGCGCCGATCTGGTACAGGGCATCGGCAATAGCGACGGGCGTTTCTGGTGCCGGTTCCTGTCCGTGCGGGCCGTCTTCGTGATGTGGCATGGTCGCTTCCGCCTCATGCAGGCGGTCGCAGGCCAGATGAAACAGCCGTCCAAGCTCCCGATCATCGGGGTTTCGCGCCAGCTTCGCGCCGATAGCATCGCGCAGCGATTCCAGTCTGAGCAATTGCCGATTGCGTGCGACTCCGGCGTGATGCAGGGCGCGTGCCTTGGCATCGCGTTCCCGGCTTCGTTGTGCGGCTTCCCGCCGTTGCTCTGGCGTCAACGGCGCATCGAACAGGGCGGGCATGGTCGAGCCCAGCGCCTTCAGGACGGCATCCGTGGAGCAACCCGCCCAACATTTGAGCAACACGCCCCGGTCGCCTTGCCGGATCGACAAACTCGGATGCCTGTCAGGGCTGTGCGCTGGGCAACGTGCCTGCCAGCGGTTCGGGCCGGTCTGCCGCGCGTCTAGTAGCTCCGCAAAGGATTCAAGAGTCATTTCTGCTCCAGGGCAGGCACATAACCTTCAGCCAAAATCCTCTGAATCTCGGATTCTGGAATACGAACGCTTCGTCCGACATGATGAACGCCGATTTTTCTTGCGCCAATCCAAGCCCACAAAGTTTTGTCGGCCAGCCCCAAACGTGGCGCGGCTTCCGGGACCCTCCACAACTCAGTTTTCATGGTGCACACCCCCAATTACTTTTTATTCTTGATGTACCGCTCCTGTCCTGATAAAATGTTCGGCAGACGATGTGATGATTGGAGAATGAAAATCGTGCAACTCACCATCCTTCCCGACAAAATTGACCGCCCCAAGGCCGCGAGGGTCGCGGCCAACACGATTGACCGCCCCATGGTCGCGGCCAACACGATCAAACAGGCCAACTATCCGGCGAGCAATCCTCGGCATGAGCCTGTTTTGCGGGGACTGGTGGAATCGTGGATTACCGCCGAATGCCGGTTTGATCGCTGGCAGGAAGCCAATCCCAAGCAGGCCCAAACCCTGAGCCGGGAAACAAGCCGATGGAGGCTCCTATTCGCCGCTGGCGGGAAGGGAAAGCCACTGCCGATTATTTCCAGCTACGAGCGCATCGGCACGCGCGGGAGAATCCGCAACACGCAGGAATACTCCGGCTATCAGGCTTTTGCTGCCTTCCTGCTTTGCGCGGCTCCGCGCTTTGCCGTGGGAAAATGTGACCGTTGCCACAAGTTTTATTGGAATCGCTGGGGACACCGAAACAAGCGTTTTTGCGGGCGAAAGTGCGAGGGACTCGGCACGGCCACGGAACGCCAAGCCAGGCGGACAGCCAAGCAGCGCCGCGAGAAAAACTCGAAGATCAAGAAGGCCGTGGATGCATTTTTCTGGGACAAGCCCGCCACGCAAGACTGGAAGGCATGGGTTGCAAACCATGCCGGAGTTACGATTAGTTACCTAACCCGCTCTTTCAACCGGGGCATTCAAGGGAAGCCGGGCGGGTTGAAGCTCGCGCGACGCCAGCAAGCCCATTTGAGCACACTCAAGCGGACGCGGAAAGGGAAATGATATGGCATACTTCCGGCTTTTCCGGCGTGTGCATGTCGCACCAGGGGTGACAGTCAACCTTGCGAAGACCGGGCCGTCTGTGAGCCTTGGCGTTCGCGGCGCACACATCACGGCATCGCGTACCGGCATCCGCAAAACAGTCGGCCTGCCGGGTTCCGGCTGCTTTTTCACCAGCAAGACCGGCTGGCATTCTGGCGTGCATACATCTGAGCACTTCGCTAACGCAACTCCAGCGCCCAGTGTACAGCGTTCCGGCTGGCAGGCTGTTGGACACGTCCTACTGGTCATCCTTGAGGGTGTCGGCCTCGCTCTGGTGGGCATGGCTGGCATTCTGGCGATCTTTGCGGGAACCGGCAAGCGCCGGTAGTCCGGCAGGAAAGTATGGCAACCCGTAGCACGTAATGTTACACTGCGGTAGTGATACGAAGTTTCCGGCACAGCGGGGTTGAGAGGTTTTTCCGTACAGGATCGAAGGCGGGTATTCAGCCGAAGCATGAGGCCAGGCTGAGACTGATGCTTACAACCCTGAATCTTGCCGCTACTCCGCAAGACATGAACCGGGCAGGCTGGGGCTGGCATCCGCTCGAAGGAAAACTCAAAGGTCATTGGGCCGTGACGGTAAATGGCAACTGGCGTCTGACGTTCTCGTTTGCAGGTGAAGACGCGATTCTTGTGGACTATCAGGATTACCACTAGGAGGGGAAACCTATGGCGACGATGTACAACCCGGCAAGCCCCGGCGAACTGCTGCGGGAGTTCCTTGGCAGCCGCACTACGACAGAACTGGCGCAACATATTGGCGTGTCTCGCGCCACCATCTCACGCACGCTGAATGGCCGTACAGCGGTCACGACGGACTTGAGCATCCGGCTGGGCGAGGCGCTTTCCTTGTCTCCCGATTTTTTCAGCAAAGCGCAACTGCAATACGACTTGTGGCAGGAGTCGCAAAAGAAACGGCGCAAGATCAAGCCGCTGGCAGCGTAGGAGGGACGATGGCAGTTTTTCAGCGCGGCGAAGTTTGGTGGTATGAGTTCCGGTATTTGGGCGCGCGCATCCGTGAGACGAGCCACAGTCCAATCAAGTCCGTGGCGCTGCGAATTGAGCGCGAACGGCACAGACAGCTTGAGCTAGGTACGCATGGCTTGACGAAGGCGACACAGCCAAAGACGTTCGGCGTGGTGGCCAAAGCCTACCTGTTGGAACGTGAAGCGCACTGGCAAAAGAAGACACGCGAGATACACGCCAATAGCCTGAAGCATCTGGAGCCGCACTTCGGCAAGCTGCTGTTGAATGAGATTCGCTCGGAGCATGTTTCCAAGTATCAGCGCAGCAGAATCAGGGAAGGCGCATCCGGTCGCACGGTCAACATCGAAACCAACCTGCTGCGCCTGGTGCTGCGCAAGGCGAAGTTATGGAGCAACCTTGCGGACGATGTAAAGCCGCTAAAGGAAAACTCGAATGTTGGCCGCGAATTGTCGGACGATGAAGTCCACCGCCTGTTGCTGGCGTGCAAGGCCAGTGTCAGCCGGGCGCTCTATCCCGCCGTGCTCACCAGCATTCATACCGGGCTGCGCTCGATAGAATTGCGCCTGCTCCGCTGGCATCAAATTGATTTCATCGAAGGAACCATCACGGTCGGCAAGTCGAAGACGGAAGGCGGAGAAGGCCGTCTCGTCTATCTCTCCGCGCTGGCAGTCGAGACCCTCAAGCATTGGCGCGCGCAGTTTCCTGCTGTCGAGCCCAGCCATGCCGTCTTTCCACGGGAATCCTACGCGCTGAAAGGCAAGAAGGGCACGTTTGGCGGAATTGTCGTACCCTACAGGACGTTCCACGATCAGCCGATCCGTAGCTTTCAAACTGCATGGCGCACGGCAAAGAAGGCCGCTGGCGTGGAATGCAGATGGCATGATCTGAGGCATTCGTGCGCCTCAAGGCTGGCGGCGGGCGGCGCAACAGACCAGACCCTACAGGCATTACTCGGATGGATGAATCCCAAGATGATCGAACGCTACAGCCACGTCCGGGCGGAAGCCAAGCGCAAGGCCGTCTCCGTGTTCGATGTGGCCAGTTCTGAAACAGACTCCCCACAAAACTCCCCACAGTTTGCGACCAGCAGAAACATGAATATCATGTAAGTCATTTAGAATCATGGTGGGCAGTGAGGGACTCGAACCCCCGACTTCCTGCTTGTAAGGCAGGCGCTCTAACCAACTGAGCTAACCGCCCATGAAGGCTTACTCTACGGCGTCTCCCCAGTCTATGGAAGGGATTTCCATGGGTCAAGCAAACCCCGGGGGCAGCCGGGGAAAATCAACCGGGCCTCAAGCGTTCACTCAGAGCCGGCCTGATGTATACTCTGCCCGACCAGGGAGCCAAGGCGGAAATGCCAGCCAACTCGCGCAGGGGTCCAAAATTGGAAATTCCGGTTCGTGGCTGTGCAATGCCAGGGGGAGGCGACCAGGAGGGGGGAAATCAAATGAGGAGAGTACTGGCGCTGTGTTACGGGGTATTTTGTTATTGCGTGTTCTTCGCATCGTTTCTATACGCGATCGGATTTGTCGAAAACCTGGTCGTGCCGAAGTCTGTGGATTCCGGGGTGGGCGGGCGAATCGGTATCGCGCTCCTGATCGACGCTGCCCTGCTCAGCCTGTTCGCGATTCAGCACAGCGGCATGTCGCGGCAGAGCTTCAAGGCTTGGTGGACGCGACTGGTTCCGCCGCAGATCGAGCGGAGCACATATGTGCTGATCGCGAGTCTTTCGCTGATACTGCTGTACTGGCAATGGCGGCCGATGCTGGACGTGGTCTGGAAGGTAGAGAATCCGGTGGGCGCCGCCGCGCTGCTTGGGCTGTCCTGGATCGGCTGGGGGATCGTGCTGTTCTCAACATTTCTGATCAGCCATTTTGATCTTTTCGGTTTGCGGCAGGTTTGGCTGTACTATTCGCAGCGTGAGTATCAGCCCGTAGGATTCCAAACACCGTGGCTTTACAAGGCGGTGCGGCATCCCATATATTTGGGATTTTTGCTAGCTTTCTGGTCGACGCCGCTGATGACAGCCGGACACCTGCTCTTTTCGCTGGCAACCGCGGGATACATTTTTGTGGGGATCGCGCTCGAAGAGCGGGATTTGCTGCGGTTCCATGGCGAAGCGTATCAGCATTATCGGGGGCAGGTATCGATGATTCTTCCGCTAGCGGCGCGACGGGCCGCGCGGCGGGCACCCGCCGCGAAAGCCAGCGAGCCATAAAGGACTCGTGGTGTCTCGATCTCAGCCGTGGCGCTCCACAGGTGAATGTGGATTGGGGCACGATCTCGGGATATGGGGATTCAAATTGGGACACCACTGCTGGGCTTGATAGACTCATCCCTGTGCGCCGACTCATCGTGAATGCAGACGACTTCGGATTGACCGACGGCATTAACCGCGCGATCATCCAGCTGCATCAAATGGGCGCGCTGCACTCCACCACGCTGATGGCCGCCGCCCTGCATTTTCCCGAGGCGGTGAAAATGTCCAGGCTGCAGAGTTCTCTCGGAGTGGGCTGTCACATCGTGCTGGTCGATGGCTCACCGGTTGCGAATTCCGCGGCCATTCCGACCCTGCTCTCATCCCGGCGCGACCGTGGCGGAGAGGCCCGCTTTCGATCGACTTTGGGAGAGTTCGTGCGCGACTTGTATCTGGGCCGGATCGATCGGGCCCACATCGAGCAGGAAGCGATTGCGCAGATCCTGCGACTGCGCCAAGCCGGTATCGCCGTCACTCACCTCGATACTCACAAGCATACACATATGTTTCCCCCAGTCCTCGATGCAGTCATGCGGGCCGCGAAAGCATGCGACATCCACGCAATACGCAATCCCTTTGAACCGTTGTGGAGCGTCGCGGCCACACCGAATGCCGGGATGGTTCGTACGTGGCAGGTCCGGCTTCTAGGCAACTTGCGCCGCCATTTCCTGCGGCGGGCGCGGGAGCGAGAATTTGCCACCACGGATGGCTGCCTGGGAGTCGCCGCCACCGGAACGCTAGACGAAACCACGCTCCATGCCCTGCTGGATCGCCTGCCGGAGGGCACCTGGGAGCTGGTCTGCCATCCCGCTTGCCTGGATGCGGAACTATTGGCAACTCGGACGCGGCTGCAGCAATCCCGCCAGGTAGAGCTGAATGCCTTGCAAACGCTGCCTGCGATGCTCGCGAACTCGGGCTCGCCGATCGAAACCATCCACTTCGGTCAGTTGCTTCCATCTGCCCGGTCAGCCTGAGGTTGAGATTAAGTAGCGGAGTGTCTTCGAGGAGCATCTACTAAGAGGCAAAGAGCGACCCATATATGAAAATCGGTATTACCTGTTACCCAACTTATGGCGGCAGCGGTGTAGTGGCCACCGAACTGGGAATCGAACTGGCACACCGCGGCCATGAGATTCATTTCATCTCCTATGCGCAGCCATTTCGCCTCAGCGGCCGCGAAGAGCGGATTCAGTTTCATGAAGTTCCGGTCTCGAATTACCCGCTGTTTGAATTTCCTCCCTACTCGCTGGCATTGGCGACGCGGATGTCGGAAGTGGCGGAATACTACGATCTCGATCTGCTGCATGTCCACTATGCCATTCCCCACTCCGTCAGTGCGATGCTGGCCAGGCAGATGCTCGCGCGCAGCGGTCGCCGGCTCCCTTTTGTCACCACGCTGCACGGTACGGACATCACGCTGGTCGGTGCCGACCGAGCCTATTTGCCGATTACGAAGTATGCCATCGACGAGAGCGACGGCGTCACGTCCATCTCAGAATATCTCCGGCGCCAGACGGTGGAGACCTTCGGCACCACGCGGCATATCGAGGTGATCTCCAACTTCGTCAATTGCGACGTCTATGTACGCGATCCTGTTGCGAGCAAGACGATGCGTGCACAATATGCGGAACCGGGAGAAGCCGTTCTGGTTCACCTGTCGAACTTCCGTCCGGTCAAAAGAATCCAGGACGTAATTCAGATTTTTGCTGGTGTCGCTCGAGAAATCCCTGCCAGGCTGCTGATGGTTGGGGATGGACCGGAGCGTTCCTCGGCGGAATGGCTGGCGAAAAGTCTGGAAATCAGCGATCGCGTCCACTTCCTCGGCAAACACGACCAGGTTAATCAGTTGCTGCCCGCCGCTGATTTGATGCTGATGCCAAGCGAACTGGAGTCGTTCGGGCTGGCTGCGCTGGAAGCTATGGCTTGCGAGGTTCCCACCATCGCCACGGCTGTGGGTGGCGTGCCGGAGATGATTCAGAATGGCGTCACCGGCCTGCTGTTTCCTGTGGGAGACGTGAATGCTATGTCTCAAGCGGCGGTCGCATTGCTTCAGGATCGCGACCGCTTGCAAGCAATGGCCCTCGCTGGCCGGCAGGAAGCGCAGCGGACGTACTGTGCCTCCCGCGTCATCCCAAAATATGAGGCGTTTTACGAATCGATACTGCGCGCTTCCGTCAGATGACTGATCCCTGTACCTGTATTCGCGTGGGTCAGCGGAATCGTCAAAATAACGCGCGTGCCCCGGCCCGGGCGGCTGAGAATTTCGAAACCAGCCTCTGGTCCACACAAAACCTGCATGCGTTCCCGCACGTTCCGCATTCCCACGCCGGTACCCGCCTGTAACAGTCCACTACGATGGACGGGCATCCCGGTTTCTGCCGGCATCCCCACTCCGTCGTCCTCAACGGTAATCACCAGCTTGTCCTGCAGCAATCGGCTCCGTAGCGTAATGGTGCCTCCGCCTATCCGTGGCTCCAATCCATGCTTGATGCCATTTTCGATCAGCGGCTGCAGCAGCATGCTGGGCACCAGAATCTCCAGCGTTTCGGGGGGAATATCCTTCACGATGCGCAGCTTCTCGGTGCCAAAACGCACCACTTCAATATCCAGGTAGTCGTCGGCAAACTGCAATTCTTCCCGCAGTGGCATCAGGTCGTCTCGGTCTTGCAGCAAAACACGCAGGATGCTGGCCAGCTTCACGATCAATTCCCTCGCCAGTTCCGGGCGAAAGCGCACCAGCGAAGCGATGGAGTTGAGCGTATTGAAAAGAAAATGAGGATTGATCTGTCGCTGGAGTGCATCGAGACGTGCGTCCATCAGCAGCCGTTCCTGCTCCTTCAGCTTGCGCTCGATGCGGATGGCATTCCAGATTTTCAGTGGAATCCCAACCACCATGGGGGTGCAGAGAAAAATCGCCAGCAGCAACCACCAGTTGTTGGAGTGCAGCGCAAATAAGCGGCGTGGGTACAGATGCGCGATCCAGTTCCGCATCATCTGCATCCCCAGAATCAGCATCAGAAGCAGAACCTGGCGATCGACGCGCGGACGCATCAGATTTCTCCGAATCCAGCGATAAATGCTGAGATCCACAAACGGAGAAAAGGACCAGATGTCTTCTTCCGAGACAAACGCGCGATAGGTGCCAAAGATCAACGCAACGATCAGATTGAACGGCAGCGTGAGATATTCGCGATGCAGCACTGCTGGGATGGCAAGGAATGCCCCGGCGAGGATAGCTGGACCGGTGCCGAGCAACAGCGCCACCAGAATGACCGCTTCAAAAGAAATGTCCGCAGCCAGAAAATTTGGAACTACGACTCGAACCCAGACTCCTAGCGTGAGAGGAACACAAATACACGCCAACAATCCCAGCATCTGCCGAGCGCTGCGTCGCTGGCTTAGCAGCAGATCCTTGAAAACTGTCGACCGCGCGAGCGCGCTGGAAACCGCGGCGGCTACGCCCAGTTTGATCAAAAGCGTGATCAGAATCAGCTTGGAGTCAACCACGGTTTCACTTTACTCCGCTCGCGCGACGAAGCGTAGGGAAGAATGCGAGTCCTATAATCGAAATATGCCATTTGAAAGTGTACGCAAAGCTGCAGAAGCCGACTTCCCTACGCGGTGGGGCCATTTCCGCATCTTCGGCTTTGTAGGGACGCGCCCGGAGCGGGCTCCCGAACCTGGCTGTGAATCGAATCCCTCACAGAATGAAATGGTGGAGGAAATGGTGGCGCTCATCATGGGGGATGTTTCCAGCGCGCCGCCGATTGTCCGCATCCATTCGCAATGTTTAACCGGGGATGTCTTCGGTTCCCTGCGTTGCGACTGCCGTCTTCAACTCGAATTGGCATTGCGCACCATCGCCGATGCCGGCGCGGGCATCCTGCTGTACGAAGAGCAGGAAGGCCGCGGCATCGGCCTGATGCCCAAGCTCCAGGCGTACGCCCTGCAGGACAAGGGCCTCGACACGGTCGAGGCCAATGAGGAATTGGGTTTCAAGGCGGATTGCCGCGCCTTCGAGCTTCCCGCCGAAGTTCTCAAGCTCATGGGAATCAAGGAAGTCCGGCTGATGACGAACAATCCTGAAAAGGTTGCGGCTCTGGAGTCGGCGGGCATTCGTGTCATCGAGAGAATCTCGTCCGCCGTTGAATCCCAGGAAAGTTTTGAGAAATATCTTCAGGTTAAGCGCGACAAGATGGGCCACATCACCGAAGCAGGAGATTCGGTGAACTCTTAATCCGAGGGATGGTCTCTTAGACCAAGCAATACTTTGGCTGTCGTGATTGCCTGGCCGACGTGGCGCTGGGTGTGATCCGCACCGTGAATCAGCAGCCCGGCCACCGTCGTCGGCAGCTTCTTGCGGCCCACCGTTCGCGGTTCTGACCAGCGCGCTACGTCGATGGAGCGAATCCGCCGTTCGGCAGCGCGTATTCCTCGCTCAAACTCCGCGAGGATTTTCTCTTTGCTGCCCTCTGCGTTTCGCTCTGCTGCGAGCTGTCGCATCTGCTCATCGCTCAGAAGATTTTCCTCGGCATATGTCAGCAAACGGTCCAGGCTGCCCGCGATGTGGCGCACATGAAATGCCATTGGTGGCAGCCCATAAGGACTGGAGTGCAGTTCATCTTCGCTCAAATCTCCACACCAGCGCTCGATATCTTCTTTCGCCAGTTCAAGAGCGTGCAGGACAGCTCGCTGTTCCGCCGACAGTTCGGCCAGTGTGCCACGCAGCCATGGTTCAGATATGGGGCCAGGTTTTATTTGCGGCATAGATTTTCAACGCGGGCAAATGGCTTGTCCGGCCTCATTGGAATGTAAGACGGAGGATGGCTGCAAGCAGTCGCGGCACGGCGATCGAAAGCGAGGAGGGCCGCCCTTCTTGCGCCCTCCTCGGCAATTCCCTGCATTTCATCCCTGCGGATGGAAGGCTTCCACCGGCGTTCCCGGATCGTTTTTCACGCGAACGACGGTAATTTTATGGAAACCTTCTTTGAACGAAGGCGGACGCAGTCGCTCTGCCATGCCGCGCATCGCCGCTTCGTTCACAACATAGTCGCGGCGCTGGTTTCGTTCCATGCAGACCTCGAACGGAACGTCGAAAAAGACGGCATGGACTTCATATCCGAAGCTCCTCGCCATTTTGATCCACTGTCGCCTCTCATGGGGCGACAGATTCGTCGCATCCACATAGTTCCACGGCATCTTCGCGATCAGCCGGGCACGCAGCAGCGAACGCAACGTCGAAAACACCAGCCCCTGATATCGCTGCTCGGTGATGTCGTCGAACAGAATGCTGCGCAGCATGTCGCTCGACAGCGGCGTGACCCCGCGACGCTTGAACCAGGTAGTCTTGCCCGATCCGGGCAATCCAATCGCTAGCACAACATACCCTTTCGGCGATTTGGACGCCTGCAGTTCAGCGGGAGGCTGTCCCAGAGACTCCGGCTGCGTCTCCACTACCAGGCTCGGTTCCCCAGTCGAAGCCGCGGCGGCAGCCTTTCCGGGGCTTTCCGGCTTGGTCTCTCCACCACCGCTGGTTTGGTCTTCGGAGCGATTGCCGTGCCGGTTTCGCCACTGCCTGACCGACTGCTTCGCGTTGCGATCGGAGGACTGCACCGCCGTGCCCGCGTTGTCATTGGAGTGTTGCTCGGCGGGTTCGGTTCGAGCTTGGACCTGCGTCCCATCCTCATGTGCGGGCGATTGAGGATAGGACGGTTGCAAAGGCGTTGGCTGGTCCTGCGGAATCTCGTGACCAATCTTTCCGGTGGACTCGGAATTGTTCGTCACCGGCTTCTTACGACGTCTCATTAGTTTTTCGCGCACCCAATCGCGCATGATGCGCTTGTAACACATTGACTGCATACGCTGCAAACTGGCGACTCATTCCCTTGCCAAATCCACGTCCGGTGCGAAGCGCGTTACAAGCTCTTCGACGCCTGAATCTGCGTCCTTGCAACGTTTTCTGCAACATCGGCCATCCGATTTTCGCACCGCTGTGTTCGTCATCACCTGAGCCACCCCGTCGGGCATCGTACAATGCCTACATACGCTCATTTTCGTTACTCAACAGGAGGGAAATTTACAATGGCTGTGAAGGTTGGCATCAACGGTTTTGGCCGCATTGGACGCAATGTCCTAAGGGCATCGCTCGGCAATCCTGAAATTGATTTTGTCGCTGTCAACGACCTGACGGACCCGAAGACCCTGGCCCACTTGCTGAAGCACGATTCTGTCCTCGGCAATCTGCACAACGACGTCCAACATGGCGACGATTTCATCAGCGTGGACGGCAAAAAGATCAAGGTGTTTGCGGAACGGGATCCAGCCAAGCTTCCCTGGGACTCCGTTGGCGCCCAAATCGTCATCGAATCGACCGGACACTTTACGGACGCCACCAAGGCGAAGGCCCACCTGGGCCCAACAGTGAAGAAAGTCATCATCTCCGCTCCGGCGTCGAACGAAGATCTCACCGTCGTGCTTGGTGTCAACGAAAACAAGTATGATGCCGCAAAACATAATGTGATTTCCAATGCCTCTTGCACCACCAACTGCCTGGCCCCGTTGGCCAAGGTGCTGCTGGAAAACTTCGGCATTGTTTCCGGCCTGATGAACACCATCCACAGCTTTACCAACGATCAGGTCACGCTCGATTTTCCGCATAAGGACCTGCGCCGCGCCCGTGCCGCCAGTCTCTCCATCATCCCCACGTCCACCGGCGCAGCCAAGGCGCTGCATCTTGTGTTGCCGGAGTTGAAGGGCAAGCTGGACGGTTTCTCCCTGCGTGTTCCGACTCCTGTGGTTTCCGTGGTCGATCTGACTGTCGTTACGGAAAAGCCGGTTACGGTCGAATCCGTCAACGCGGCGCTCAAGGCAGCCGCGGAAGGCCCGCTGAAAGGGATTCTGGGCTTTGAAACTGCGCCCTTGGTTTCATCCGACTACAGAGGCAATCCACTTTCTTCGATCATCGACGCCCCGTTGACCAAAGTGGTCGGCAATATGGTGAAGGTGCTGAGTTGGTACGACAACGAATGGGGTTACTCCTGCCGTGTTCGGGACCTGATCCTTTTCCTCGTGAAGAAAGGTCTCTAGCGCGATTCCCCCGCTGGCGAGAGATTTCCGAAGGACTGCGGGACCATGCCGTGGCCCTTCGGGAGATCCTGTAAATTCCATCTATGGGAGTAGCATCATGCGACAGAATATCGCCGGCACATCCCCGTACGAACCCATCATCGGGTTTTCACGCGCCGTGCGTATCGGTAACACGGTCCATGTGTCCGGTACTGGTCCAGTGGGCGCGGAGCAAGCAGATGCCGCCGCCCAGACGCGCCACGTCCTGGACATCATCCAGAACATCCTTGCCCAGGCAGGAGCGAAGCTGGAAGATGTGGTGCGAACCCGCATGTATCTGACCCACGTCGAGGACTGGGAAGCGATTGGCCACGTCCACGGCGAGTACTTCGGCACCGTCCGCCCGGCTGCTACGATGATCGTTGTTGCCAAACTGCTGAATCCGGCGTGGCGTATAGAAATCGAAGCGGAAGCGATTCTTCCCAACTAAGAAAAATAAGCGAGCGTACGTATGGCAAAGCTATCGATTCGCGATGTATCCCTGGAACATAAGCATGTTTTGATCCGCGTGGACTTTAACGTCCCTCTCTCTGAAGATGGAACCCAGATCATGGATGATACGCGCATCCGCGAGACGCTCCCTACCCTGGAATACGCCCTCCGCCACCGCGCCAAGGTCATTCTCGCATCGCATCTGGGTCGACCCAAGGGCAAGCCCAACCCCCAGATGAGCCTGCGCCCGGTTGTCGATCGCCTGCGGCAACTCCTGGGTCACAGCCTGGGTCAGTCGGTCAATGTTGGCTTTTCGCCGGACTGCGTAGGCGAGACCGCAAAAGAAATGGTGCGTATGTTGGAATCCGGGCAGGTGCTGCTGCTGGAAAATCTTCGCTTTCATGCGGAAGAAGAAAAGAACGATCCTGTCTTCGCGAAACAGCTCGCGAAACTTTGCGACGTATACGTCAATGACGCCTTCGGCAGCGCCCACCGCGCCCATGCCTCTACCGAAGGCATTACGCATTTCGTCACGCAATCCGCCGCCGGTTTGCTGATGGAAAAGGAGCTGAACTATCTCGGTAAGGCGCTCAGCGGCCCCGACAAGCCGTTTGTCGCCATTCTGGGGGGTGCCAAGGTCTCCGACAAGATTGAGGTAATCCAGAATCTGCTCGACAAAGTCGACGCTCTGCTGATCGGCGGCGGCATGGCGTATACATTTCTCAAGGCCAAAGGGCAGGACGTCGGCAAATCTTTGCTGGAGGCCGACAAACTCGATGTGGCACGCCAAGCCATGGAAGCCGCGACCAAGCGTGGAGTGCGTTTCTTGCTCCCGGTCGATCACATCCTGGCAGATAAATTTGCCGCCGACGCGCACACGCAGATATTCTCCGGCGACAAATCTTTCCCCGCCGATTGGATGGCGCTCGATATCGGCCCAGCAACCATCGACCTGTTTGTGGACGAAATCTCTCGCGCCCGCACCATCGTGTGGAATGGCCCCATGGGAGTCTTTGAGATGCCCGCCTTCGCGCATGGCACCATGCAGGTTGCGCAGGCCGTCGCGGACAATCCTTCGGCGATTTCAATCGTCGGCGGCGGAGATTCTGTTGCCGCGATCGGTAAAGCCGGATTGGCCGATAAAATCACTCACATTTCTACCGGCGGTGGCGCGTCGCTGGAATTCCTTGAAGGCAAGAAATTACCGGGCGTCGAAGCCCTGACGGAGAAGACCGCGTGAGCACTCGCAAACCTTTGATTGCAGCCAACTGGAAGATGTATAAAACTCCGGCGCAGGCAAAAGATTTTGTTGCAGCATTTCTGCCTCTGGTTCACAGCCACACTCGTGACGAGATCGTCCTCTGTCCCCCATTCGTCGATATCGCTTCTGTTGTTGCGGCGGTACATGGCAGCAATGTCCACGTCGGCGGACAGAACATGTATTGGAAAGAAGAAGGCGCTTTCACGGGAGAGATTTCCGCTCCCATGCTGGTTGCCGCCGGCTGTACCCATGTCGTCCTCGGCCATTCCGAGCGGCGTCAGTTTTTCGGCGAAACGGACGAAACTGTCAATAAGAGACTTCATGCAGCGCTCAAACACAAACTCATTCCTATCGTCTGCGTTGGCGAGTTGTTGGCCCAGCGCGAAAGCGGCAAAACCGCAGATGTCCTGGTAAGGCAAACCGCGGAGGCTCTGACTGGCATAGCGCCGGAACACGCTGGATCCATCGTGATTGCATATGAACCGGTGTGGGCCATCGGTACAGGCAAAACGGCCACGCCAGAGATTGCGGCAGAAGCGCATCGAATCGTTCGCGAGCAAGTTGCGATTTCGTTGGGTCGCGAAGTGGCCGATAAAATGCGCATTCTATACGGCGGCAGCGTCAAGCCGGCCAACGCGACTTCGCTGCTAAACCAGCCGGAGATCGACGGAGCCTTGGTAGGCGGCGCCAGCCTTGACCCGCAATCCTTTTCCAAGATCGTTCTCTACTAAATCGAGCATTTTTCTCGGCATGTATTCTTTAGAAGGCGAGCTACTGCACCATTTCAGGCGGAAGTAGTGGCCGGCTCGCTTCAATTTGCAAACCGCAAGCTGATTTTTACTCCAGGGAATGAACCTCGATGCCTCTGCGCGCGATCATCTTCGACTACGGCCTTGTGCTTTCCGGTCCTCCGGAGCCGGCCGCCCGCGCGCATCTGATCGATATCTCCGGACTTTCCCCGGAGATCTTCGACGCGCATTACTGGAAATATCGCGTGGATTACGACCGCGGCACGTTGAATGGCCGCACCTATTGGCAGACCTTCGCGAGCGACACCGGCATAGCGTTGGCGCCGGAGCGAATCGACGCTCTGATCGAGCACGACGTTCGGATGTGGGCCAGTGTCGATCCAATCATGCTGGCGTGGGCGGGTCGCGTTCAGGCTTCCGGGATGAAGACCGCCATCCTGTCGAATATGGGTGAGGAACTGCTGGCACATATGCGAAAGAACTTTCGCTGGCTCGACGAATTTCATCATCTCACTTGGTCCTGTGAATTGAACCTGGTCAAACCCCACACGGCCATCTATCAACATACTCTCGAAAAACTGGGCGTCCGACCCGAAGAAGCGCTCTTCCTCGACGATAAGGTAGAAAATGTGGAAGGGGCGCGCCAGGTGGGATTGCATGCTCTCGTATTCCACAATCCACAAACCCTGCAGGCAGACCTCGAACGAGAGGGCTGGGCCAGCCAGTTGCCGCCAGTCATGGCGTAGAACACCGAAAGCCGCGCACATCGCTCAAGAGAATGACAAAATTCTAGCGAGGTTGTAAATGCGCATGCTCGATCGGGACTGGGACCTGTTCGACAATTTCGACGTTGAAGCCCTGTAGCGCAGGAACGTGCGTGGGAGTATTCGTCAGCAGACGAATCTTGCGGATCTTCAGGTCCGACAGAATCTGGCCGCCCAATCCGACCTGGCGCAAAATACGATACTGGCGGTCTTCACTGCGCTCATGCGCGCGTATATCGTGATGAAAGACCAGCCGCGCCTCGGGACCCTTGCTATCGATCCCAAAACCTTTCGTGTTGTTATGCAGATAGATCAGCGCGCCGCATCCCGCTTCGGCAATCATCTGCAAGGAACGACGCACGACCGGCTGGCAATCGCACAGCGGGGTGCCGAATACATCTCCGGCCAGGCAATGCGTATGTACGCGCACCAACACCGGTGATTCACTTTGCGCCACATCCCCAAGCACCAGAGCAACGTGGCTTTCTCCGCCATCCACTTCGCTCTCATAGGCGATCATGCGGAAATCCCCGAACGGAGTCGGCAGCATGGATTCAGCGACACGATAGATGTTGCGCTCATGCTGCAACCGATAGCGGATCACTTCTGCAACGGTCAACAGCTTGATGCCATGTTCTTCGCAGAAATGAATCAGGTCCGGCACTCGCGCCATCGTCCCGTCGTCCTTCATGATTTCGCAAATGACCCCAGCAGGAACAAGCCCGGCCAACCTTGCCAGATCGACAGATGCCTCGGTTTGACCGGCGCGCACGAGGACTCCACCACGGCGCGCCCGCAGCGGAAATACGTGTCCTGGCCGCGCCAGATCCGCCGCGCCGGATTTAGGATCGATGGCCACCCGGATGGTATGGGCGCGATCATGCGCGGAGATTCCCGTTGTCACGCCTTCCCGCGCCTCGATGCTCTCCGTGAAGGCGGTGCCGAAGCGCGAGGTGTTCTCCTCTGTCATTGGACGCAGACGGAGATGGTCGGCGCGGTCTTCCGTGAGCGCCAGACAGATAAGTCCTCGCCCAAAGCGCGCCATGAAATTAATGGCTTCTGGCGTCACAAATTCCGCCGCCAGAGTCAAATCGCCCTCATTCTCGCGGTTTTCGTCATCCACCACGACGATCATGCGGCCTGTCCGTATCTCTTCCAATGCGGTCGGAACATCGACAAATGGGCTCGGCGCGGTCATTGCATTGATTGTACCGGCACTCCTTGTGACATAGTCTTGCGGACAAAAGAAATGCCACCCGATTGAGGTGGCATCTCTCTCTGAGAAAATCGTGTTTTACAGCGACGATTCGATCTCAAAACCCCACGCTTCAAGAAGTGCTTCCGGAATGTACTTCGAGTTTTTGTTCCGGCGTGCCCATTCCCGTAAGCGAGTGGACCGAATGTACTGGTCGGGGGTCAGCTTATATTCCTTGACAACCTGTTCAAACGAAGTAACCGTAGGCACAACCGGACCGATCGGTTCGGGCTTGCCCCAGTTTGGGTTTCCGCGGCGTTTTGCCATGAATTCGCTATTCCTTTGCTGCGAGAATGTGTGCGGTATCAACGAGAGAATGTGCGATCCGCTTAGCAGAAGGGTGCTAAGAGATGAACCACGTCCAATTTTACGTAAGGTTGCTTCAAAAATCAACAGCGAACTGGCGAGGCAACCGCTTTGCCTGAGGAGTTCTTTATACATCGGCGGAGGCGGAATTCTCTTCTAAATAATAGAAAACTAAGGGAAATTCTGGGAGCGATGGTTAGGGATGGATGTGGAGTGCTTGCTGCAGCAAAGTCGCCGCTCCCCGCCAAAAGATCTGCACGCCGATGGCAAGCAGAATAAACGAGATAATCCGGAGAATTCCGTGGATTGTCTGCTGAGAGACCTTCCTGGCCAATGTCGGTGCGTATCCGTAGGCGAAATATACCAGAACACACAAAGCAACAATTGCCAGGAAAAAACCTAGTTGGCTGAAAATGCTGTCGATTATGGTCGGCTGCTCGGCATGGGCTGCCAGGGTTAGAGTAACCACCACCGTCCCCGGACCGGCTGTCAGTGGAAAGGTGAAGGGATAGAAAACTTTGGAGTCGAGGGTCTGCAATGAACTGGACGGTTCTGTTGCTTGACTTGGATTGGGCGGTTGCGCATCCGGTTCATTTAAAAGCTTCCAACCCATAGAGGCAAGCACCAGTCCGCCTGCAACCTGGACGACGGGAAGAGAAATGCCAAAAAACGTGAGAAGCAGCGCTCCCGCCAAGTCGACCACGACCAAAAACAGCACAGTAAACAGTGCGATCCTGCGGGCTAAATGCTTGTACACCACCTCGTCCGCGGGACCCGCAAGCCCGAGAAACAACATCGCCGATCCCAAGGGGTTGATAAGAGGGAACAAAGCGCTGAAGGCGATCGTAAAAAAATCGAACAGGCGAATTACCAAAGGAAAAATCCGAGTGTGCATCGCTAGATTGACTGTAGCAAAATAAGCCTCGCGATCCGAGCGCGAACCATCAACTTACGATATCGCCTAGAGAAAATCTGCTCCAAGGCGGATCTACAGATACTGTAATCAAAATGGAAGGAGTCATTCTGAGCGCCGCGAGAAATCCGGAGGGCGTTTGCAGCGTTTACGATGCGGATATCGCCGCGATTTTTCGCCACGAAAGACCTTACAAACTGTAAATCCGGTCTAATCGAAAGTCACGCGTTCAAAGCCTACACCGAGCAGCATAGACATGACCGTGGCTTGAGCGTTCTTGTTGGCCGTTGCCAAGATGCCGTCGGCGAGTGCGGCCTGCTGAATCTGCTCCTGCGCCTTGGCGCGGACTTCGCTTTCGAGATTGGGATCTTCCGGAACCAGCAAACCAGTAGTGCGCGAATAAACCCGCGTTTTCGAATTGTCGAGCGCCGTCATGAAAATCTGCGAGGGTGGCAAATGTACCTGAACCGACCGTCCATGAACTTGGATATCGTCCGTTTTCAATTGGCCCAGGTCAACTCCGGCGACGACTGCGCCATGCACGACCAGCAGCAATTTATCTCCCACCAGAAAATTTGGCAGGATTGGACTTTGCCGCTCGCCCTCAACGATTTTGTCGAGCGAGTAAGTGACCGTTTCCAACCGCTGCAAGCGCTGAATTTTATTCACCACGGAAGGCTGCGAGGTATCGATGGACAGGCTTCTGCCAGTCATGATCGCAGCCAGATGGTCCCACACGCCAGTCTTCGAATTGCGCGCAAAGATGGCGAAGCCAACGACGCCCAATAGGATTCCGACCAGCAAAGCAGGGAAACAGCTTCTTCTGCGCTCAGGCGCCACGACGGAACTTCCTCTCATTCTCATGCCTGCCTCATTTGGATGCGTTTTCCCACCCCTTGCGGCGCCGTCCGTCTTGTTTCCTGCT
The DNA here is from genome assembly GCA_021793405.1 of Acidobacteriota bacterium. Taxonomy (GTDB): domain Bacteria; phylum Acidobacteriota; class Terriglobia; order Terriglobales; family Acidobacteriaceae; genus JAKAAZ01. Next base: position 17,241 of record JAJYSV010000026.1, on the reverse strand, counting down.
CAGGTCACAACTGTCTCTTGATATTCGCCGAAAACATCTCGCAGAGTCCCTGCGATTTCGCCGACCGTTGCATAGCTTTCCACTGCTTCCAGTATCGCGGGCATCAGATTGGTGCCGCCGCGCGCCGCTTCTGTAACTCCACGGATAGAGGCCTGCCACCGGGTGGGTTCGCGACGGGTACGCATGGCTCGCAGTCGCTCGACCTGTTTGCGTTCCAGAGATTCATCCACGCGCTGCACTGGAATCGGGGGGTCATTTTCCTGTGTGAAGCGGTTGACGCCCACAATAACGGCAGCACCGTTATCGACCGCCTGCTGAAATTCATAGGCGGCATTCTGGATCTCCTGCTGCACGTATCCGCGCTCTATGGCGCGGAGCATTCCACCCATGGCCGCGATTTTACTGAGGTATTCCATCGCCCGATTCTCAATTTCATCCGTCAGCGCTTCGATGCAATACGATCCGGCGAACGGGTCGATGGTCTGCGCCACGCCGGATTCGAATGCCAGAATCTGCTGCGTGCGCAGCGCGGTGCGAGCAGCCAGCTCCGTGGGCAGCGCCAGCGCTTCGTCGTAGCCGTTGGTATGCAGCGACTGCGTTCCGCACAACACCGCGGCCATGGCCTCCACCGCCGTGCGCACAATGTTGTTCTCCGGCTGTTGCGCGGTCAGCGTCGAACCCGCCGTTTGCGCGTGGAACCGCAGCATCCAGGAACGCGGATTCTTCGCACCAAATTCTTCCCGCATGATGCGGGCCCACATCCGCCGCGCCGCGCGGAACTTCGCAACCTCTTCCAGAAAATTGCTGTGCGCATTGAAGAAAAATGACAGCCGCGGGGCGAACACGTCAATATCGAGACCCGCGTCCATGGCTGCCCGTACGTAGGTCTTTCCATTCGCCAGGGTGAAGGCCACTTCCTGGACAGCGGTCGAACCCGCCTCCCGCATGTGGTAGCCGGAAATGGAAATCGTATTCCAGTCCGGTACGTGGTCGTGGGTCCACGCAAACATGTCGGTGATGATGCGCATTGCATGCGCCACCGGATAAATGTAGGTCCCCCGCGCGATGTACTCCTTCAGAATGTCGTTCTGCACGGTGCCAGAGAGATGTTTCGTGGTCAGTCTGTTCCGGCGCGCTACTGCAATATACAACGCGAGAAGAATACTAGCGGTCGAGTTGATGGTCATCGACGTGGAGATCTTGTCCAGCGGAATATCGGCAAACAGTCTCTCCATGTCCTCGATGGAGTCGATCGCGACTCCGACCTTGCCCACCTCTCCAATCGACATGGGGTCATCGGAGTCATAGCCAATTTGCGTCGGCAAGTCAAAGGCAACGGACAATCCCGCTGTTCCGCTAGCCAGCAAAAATTTGTAACGGCGATTGCTCTCTTCCGCGTCGCCCATCCCGGCATACTGGCGCATAGTCCACAGCCGTCCGCGATACATGGTGGGTTGAATGCCGCGAGTATAGGGATATTCCCCCGGATATCCGATTTTCTCGTGGGTTACCGCTGCAACCTTCTGGGATGGATTTACTAGGGCAGCTTCCGACAGGGCATAAGTAGGCTCGATCGGAAAGCTCGAATTCGAGGATGCGTCCGGTCTGCGGCTTCCATCTCGTGAAGCGGAATGGCTCGACATGGCCCAACGACCTTGCTACTGCACACGGCGGTGCAGTCGGGAAACCTAACGCTGCGTGCGGCGCGAATGGACGAACGCGCTGACGGAAAAATAGAGAAACAAGATTGCCATGACCAGATCGATCTCAAAGTGGCGATGTTCAGGTCCCGATCTCCAGCCCCCGCGCAAGCGCCAGAGTCCCTGGAGAAAGAAAAGTGCAAACAGGGCAAAGAACACTCCTGTCACCTCATGCCAGAGCGCGCGGCCTGCGCGAGCAAATGATCCCCAGAATGCCCGTCCAAAGCCGCGACCGCCTCGGGCCGCCTGTCGCACAACGCTGCTCGGCACTGGGGTACGCCTGGCTGCGGGACGCGGCGCCCCAGGCGTAGGAATTCGTCTCTCCTCGGGCCGTCGCTCTCCGGCGGGGATGGGCTGCCGCGCGCCAACCGTGGAAGTCGCCTTCCCCGCCTGCTCACGCAAAACCTTCGCGGCCAGGCGAGTGCCGATCCCCAGCCTTCGACCTAGACGAACCTTGTCCACACAGAAAAAGTGTAGCAGCGGAATCGAACTTCGTTGCCCTCTTTTGGAAAGGGAAGTATGGTAAGAAAAACGCGACCATCCTGGCGCGGGGAGGCTGAATTTGAATCGCAAGATACGCAATCTCATTGAGCAGTTGGGCGAAGCCATCCACGAAACCGTTGCCGAATCCGATCAAATCGCCGGGGTGGTGCGAAATATCCGTGCCGAGGGTTTTGAGGTGATGCTGATGCTGGAGGCGACCATCGGGCTGAATGAGGCGGCAAAAGACCCTGCCGAAAAATCGGAAACAGAGACCACCGCAGAATCCGGCCCATTCACCGCGCAGGATGTGAACTTCTTGCGCACCTTGAGGATTCGGATTACCGAAGAGGCAGACAACGCCGAGGCCGCAGGCTAGAGCGGTTCCATGGCATATCGAGAGGACAGATATCCACGTGGATCTTTCTTCAAGAAAACTTGCACCACGGGATCGTTGGCCCGGCTCTTGTGCATCCTACGAGAGGCCATAGACGCGCAGCATCGAACATTTTTTGGTCATCGCGGTCTAACGTGATTGGACTACAATTCAGGGTCGTATTGTTCAGAGAGGTCGAATTCAATGCCGCCAATGAGAGATACTTTGGGAGTTCTACTGGCAGGTGGGGCTGGCGAGCGGCTGTATCCACTTACCCGCGATCGCGCCAAACCGGCCGTGCCCTTCGGCGGAAACTATCGCATCATCGACATCACCCTGTCGAATTGCATCAATTCCGATTTGCGCCACATTTACATTCTCACGCAATATAAAGCACTTTCACTGAACCGGCACATTCGCGAAGGTTGGGGTTCGGTGGTCGCCAGCGAACTGGGCGAATTTATTGAAATCCTGCCGCCCATGCAGCGCGTGAGCGCCAACTGGTACATGGGAACTGCCGACGCGGTGTATCAGAACATCTACTCCATTGGCAGCGAGCAGCCGGCGCGCGTGCTGATTCTCTCAGGCGATCACATCTACAAGATGAACTACGGACGCATGGTGCTTCAACATCTGGATTCGGGGGCGGATGTCACCCTGGCCACCCTGCCCATCGATCCGTCCGAAGTTTCCCGGTTCGGCGTAGTTGAGGTTTCGCAAACCGGTGAAGTCACCGGCTTTCAGGAGAAGCCTCAGCAAACGAATGCGCGCTCGCCTTTCAATCAGGACAAGGTCGACGCGTCCATGGGCGTCTATTTGTTCAACACCGATGTACTGCTGCCGGCGTTGATTCGCGATGCGGAGGATCCAAATTCGCAGCACGATTTTGGCCATAATATTCTTCCCTCCATGCTTGGCCAGTACAAAATGTACGCGTTCAACTTTGTCGACGAAAACAAGCAGGAAGCGCTCTACTGGCGCGACGTGGGAACGCTTGATGCCTACTACGACGCCAATATGGATGTTGCATCGGTGACGCCCATCTTCAATCTCTACGACAAAAGCTGGCCCATGCGTACCCGGCCTCTCCAATACCCTCCGGCGAAGTTCGTCTTCGGCGAGCCCGGGCGAACCGGCATGGCCATTAACACAGTGGTTTCTGCGGGTTGCATTATCTCCGGCGCCACCGTACGCAATAGCGTGTTATCCCACGATGTTCGCGTCAATTCCTATGGGGAAGTCGATTCGAGCATTTTGTTTTCTCATGTCAGGATCGGGCGACATTGCCGAATTCGACGCGCCATTATCGATCGCGACGTGCAGATTCCTGAAGGCACCGTCATCGGCTACGACGCGAATGAAGATCGAAAAAACTACCTGGTCACGGAGAGCGGTATTACGGTCGTCAGCAGAGACTACTCTCTATACGAAAATCCGGTTGCCTCCGACTTCGTTCCCCACGACATGTAGTGCCAGCCATTGTCGTTGCGCTCGCGCAAGAAAGTTGCCGTATACCTCGCTTTAAAGTCGCCGTATACCTCGCTTTTCTGTAGTATGTGAGGGAACTGAAAGGCGATTGCCTGCGTATCCTTTGCTATGGGATTGTCGGCTTGGCCATGCTCGCGCAAGTGCATCACGCGATTCGACCTGCTGGACGGCAGTGGCAACATGGGCCATGCGACGCACTCCGCACCGAAGGGGATACCCGCAGTCAAACAGCGGATGCCCACAGATCCAGACTCCGTCGAACAGACCAACGCGCTTGTACGTCGTTGCCTGCAGGGAGACAATCATGCTTGGCGGCAAATCGTCGAGTCTCAACATCGTCGTGTCTACAGCCTTTGCTATCGTTTCACCGGCTCCACTGGGAATGCTGAGGACCTGACGCAGGATGTATTTCTGAAGGTCTATCGCAATCTGAAAACATTTGACGTCGAACGTGGCAGCTTTCATACCTGGCTGACCACCCTGACCCGGAATCTGCTGGTCGACCACTTTCGCCGCACCCGCGCCGAACAGACCACCGATTCCCTCGACGCCGGGTGGGACGATCCAGAGGGGCTTTCCTCGCCAGCGGAGAGAATTCAGGGGCCGGAATCCGACCCGCTGCAGCATTGCATTGACCGCGAACTCCAAACGCTCGTCCAGCGGGCCCTGTTGCGGGTTTCACCGGAGTTGCGCGAGGCCGTGATCCTGCGCGACCTGAAAGATATGGATTACAAGGAAATTGCTGAAGTTTTGCGGATCCCAGAAGGAACCGTAAAGTCCAGAATTAACCGCGGCCGCATGGAACTGGCAAGGCTGTTGGAACGTACTAAGAAGCAGGTGATGTAATGAAGGACCAGGATGAATTCGGAGCGAGGCTGACGGTGCCAGCTGGGAAATCCGGTGGCGTTTCATCCGGCCGGATCGACTGTGCGGCCGTCGAATTGTTGTGGGCCGAGGCCGCCGAGGCGACCTTGGAAGATGTTGTTTCGGAGCAATTGTGCGCTCATACCGCGGAGTGTACCTCCTGCCGCGAAAAGATTGGGCTCGCGCGCAGCGGCCGCGAGTGGCTGCTGGTGCTGAAACAGGAGCCGTTGGTTCCACCATCCGATCTGGTCGCGAAGATTCTGGCAAACACCGCTGACGCGCCAGAGGCGGCAACGCATCTTCCAACGCCAGTGATGTCGAGCGTTCCGGCAGCGGTTCGCGTTCGCCATGAAATACCCTATCGCCTGTTTGGCCTCTCTTCCGCGGAAAACCAACACGCCAGCATCGCTGCGAAAAGTACCGGCGACCATGAAAGGCGAGTGAGCGACGAAGGCCCATCCGTTGCTTCTCCGCCCATCTGGCAACCTACTTCCGTCGTGTTATTGCGGAGAACGGTATTGGAACCGCGCTTGGCGCTGGTTGCGGCCATGGCTTTCTTCTCCATCTCCTTGACGCTCAACCTGATGGGGGTAAGGCTCACGAACCTGCACGCCGCCGATCTGGAGCCGCAGTCCATGCGTCGAGCAGTCACTCGCCAATATGCCGAGGCCAATGCCCGCGTTGTGCGGTACTACGAAAATCTTCGCATCGTCTACGAAGTAGAAACGCGCGTCCATCAACTTCGGCAGGCGACGGAAACCAGCTCACAACCGACGCAGACCGGGGGCAAACCTGCAAAACGCTCGTCGAATTCCACCAGCGATTCCAGCAACGATCCAACAGAGTCGCATAGAGAAGGCCTCGCTGCCAATCCCGAAGCCCATGGCAAGCAGCATGGGATGCGGCCAGAACCCAAACCGGTGATAACGGGCCCACGGCTGGATGCAGCTTTCCAGCCACCGGCGTGGCGTTCGCAGTCTATCAAAAACTGGATGGACGACGCGTCGATCGATCCTGTCTTCGCCAAGCAGGAGAGAGTGCTGGGTGCGCTCCACTTTCCAGTTCAGTTCGCACCGCAGCCTTTCGCGTGCGTGCCCATTACTACTATTTGTTTTTCCGTGCGTCGTATTTCCTCGCGAGAAAGGAGATTGGCATGAATTGCGTTAATCATCCCGAAACTCCGGTTGCGTCCTACTGCCAATTCTGCGGGAAACCGCTATGCGCCCTGTGCGCCCACAAGATCAATAACATCGTGAGTTGCGAGCCATGTCTGGCGGCACGCGTCCAAGCAGCGGCCGGGGCCGCCTACGGTGTTCCTGTCAATGACGCCACAGGGCACCCATACACATCTGCCGGACCGCTTCCGTCCGGCAGCGTACCGCCAAGCTGGGGCACGGAGCCTTGGATTGCCTTTATTCTGGGTTGGATTCCGGGCGTCGGAGCCATGTACAACGGGCAGTTCGCTAAAGCCCTGGCGCATGTCATCATCTTTGCCTTGCTGGTCGATTTCAGCCATTACAATGGCGTGCTGGGTCTGATGGTCGCTGCATGGATCTTTTATCAGGTCTTTGACGCGTATCAAACCGCGATCGCTCGGCGCGATGGACTGCCTCTGCCAAATCCCCTGGGACTAAACGATGTTGCGCAGTGGTTTAGCGCGAGAGCAATACCCATTCCACCCGCTCAGAATCCCTGGGTCGGATACGCCGGGAATCCAAATGCCACAAATCAGAACACTGATCCTGCTAACCCAGGAGGGCCACCCGCTGGAACGGTAGGCGTGCCTCCCGGAGAATTTATTCCTCCCTACGGTGCTCCTCCTGTACCGCCTGTACACCCCAGTCCAGTCGACCCGACGGGGCAATACTGGCGCAACCACGGGATCCCCACTGGGGCGTTAGTGCTAATCATTCTTGGTATTGCATTTCTTCTGGGGAACCTGGGCATTCTCAGTGATCATTGGCTGGGGCGAGGTTGGCCCATCCTCCTGATCGCTTTGGGTATTTGGCTCGTAATCCAACGTAGCCAAATGCCACCGGCTGGAGGTGTGCGATGAACCGCTGGTATCAGATTCGCAGATTACGCGGGGCGGTTGTTCTCATTCTCATTGGGACCCTAGCCTTACTGCATCAGTGGGATATTTTGCGCTTGCACCAAAGCTGGCCTTTGATTCTGATCGTCTTCGGTCTGCTGATGTTGGCCGAACGGGCTGCATGGGTCGCCGACGTCCGCCAGCAACAGGCAGCGCAGGGATTTGTTCCCGGTATAGCGGAGCACACGCCAGATCAGTCCTCTCCACCCGGTGCCACCGACTCCGCCTGGACCACCCCGTCGCGCCCCACCGGCGATACCGGAGCCGGGTCATTTATCCAGTCTCATCCACCTGCGCCGGAAGATTTCGGCAGAGAAGACCGGTAACGCCATGGGGATTCCTCCGCAGCCGCCGCTACCACCTCAGCCACCCCCGCCGCCGTATCCGCAGTCCCGTGCGCAGTGGAGGGCGCAACGGGCGCAATGGAAGATGCAATCCAGGATGCAGCGTGCCGCGTATCGTGCCTCTTATCGCGGTTCTGCACGCCGATCTATTCTAGGGCCGCTGTTCCTGATCGCTATCGGTGTCTACGCGTTGCTGATGACAATGCACAAGATCAATTTCGCTTCCTTCTGGCAGTGGTATGGGCATTGGTGGCCACTCCTCCTAATCGGCGCCGGCGTGTTGTTGGCACTGGAATCGCTGGTGTGGGCGCGGCACTCCCGCATACGCCTGGGTGGAGGCGTCGTCCTGCTGATCATCGTGCTGGCGGCTCTTGGGATTGCGGCTTCGCACAATCACATGAATTGGAGCTCGATTGGCGACCAGCTACAGCTGGGCGACAACGTCGATCTAGCCCAGATGTTCGGAAACAAACATGAAGCCAGCGAGCAGATCGTCCACGCATTGCCAGCCAATGCGACTCTTGTCATTCAAAACGCGCGCGGCGATGTAACGCTGACCGCTGGCAGCGACGATCAAATGCATCTGACCCTGGACAAAACGGTGTATAGCGACTCCGACAGAGACGCCAAACGGGAGATGGAGGAACTAGAGCCGCTGATCACTTCCACTGGCAGCGTGGTGACTGTCCATATGCCCTCCAGCGAGAGACAGGTCGCCGATATGACCATGGCATTGCCCGCAAATGCAGTCGTGCAAGTGCGGTCCGACCGTGGTGACGTCACTGTCACCGGCCGCAAAGCGGCGGTCACCGTCAACTCCAGCCGGGGAGATGTACAACTGACCAGCATTGCGGGCCCGGTGCAGGTGACGATGCACCATGGCGATTTTTCCGCCAGCGATGTTCAAGGAGATTTGACGCTCAATGGGCGAATGAGCGATGTCACTCTGTCACAGATCTCCGGATCCTCCACCTTGACGGGTGATTTCTTCGGGGACGTGCACCTGGAACGTGTGCTGGGGCCGGTACACTTTCATTCCAGTCGCACCGATATTCAATTGGTGCGACTGGATGGCTCGGTTTCGCTGGATAACGGCGATCTGGGAGTGGACAACGCCACTGGCCCGGTTTCAGTCAGCACCCACGCCATGGACATCAGCCTGCAACGCATCCTTGGCGAAGTTCGGGTGAGCAACGCCGATGGCAGTATCGCGGTTACGGTGCTCGATCCGGTCGCTGCCATGAACCTCGAAAACCGCAACGGGTCGGTGCAGGTGACGCTTCCGGAGGACGCGAAGTTCTCTGTGCAGGCCGCCTCCGCCGATGGCGAAGTGAATTCGGACTTCCAGCTCTCCATCAAGGATGCCAACGATCGCAGTGTGGCATCCGGCTCCGTCGGCGGAGGTGGCCCGCTGCTGAATATCGTCGCGGAAAAAGGGGATATTACTCTCCACAAGGCCAGTGCGAAAGTCAGCCAATAATATCTGGCGTCTGAGCTCAGATCGCTGGCCCGGAGGTGAATTGTCCGGCGGCGGCGACTCCATTGCGCGTGGTATTTTTCACGTGATACATGGCCGCGTCCGCGGCGCGGATCACCGCATGGATATCCAGTCCATCTTCCGGAAAGCTGGAGACGCCAAAGCTGGCGAGGATGCACAGATTCAAACCTGAGTCCGGCAAGAATTTTGTGGTGCGAAGCTTATCCATCAGCCGGTGGGCCAGCTCCATCGCCCGCTGTTTCGATTGATGGGGCATCAACACAACAAATTCGTCGCCGCCATATCGGTATCCCGTTTCGATCAAGCCCAGGCTGTCGCGTACCATATTGCCCACTTCAGCCAGCAGGCGGCTTCCGTTCAGGTGCCCGTAGGTATCATTGACCTGCTTGAAATGGTCCAGGTCGAAGAAGATCAGGCTGACAGGCTTTCGGCTGCGTTGGCTGCGATCCAGTGAATGTTCCAGCCGTTCATAAAGATGGCGCGCGTTGAACAGACCGGTACAGTCATCGGTGATCGTCAGCTGCTGAATTTGTTCCAGCGTACGAGCATTCTGGATGGCAATGGCTGCATAGTCGCAGAGAGCGTGCAGAAAAAATATTTCATGATTGTCCATCTTCTCCGGATGGCAATTCACCAGTTGGAGCACGCCGTAGGTTCGGTTACGCACTCGCAGAGGAAGACAGATAATGGACTCCACGCGACCGCTGTTCTCTGGAATTTCGTCGGACAAATCAGGGTCTTCAGGAATGCTGCTCAGGATCATCGGTTCGCCGTGGAGCGCCACCCAGCCGGGAATCCCCTGGCCTAGAGGAATTCGTTTGTGACGCAATTTCTCCGTTTGTCCGCCGGAAATGACGCCATAATACAGTTGGCGCTTCGGCTCATCCAGAACCAGCAGCGACCAGGCTTGGGGATTGAAGAAGCGGGTCATCTGCTGCATGATGGCATTCAAAATCGCGCTGAGATCGACGGATGAGGTGAGCGCGCGGGCGACCTCGTGGAACGTCTGAATCTCCAGCGCTGGCTGGCCATCCGGGAAGCGAATCGGTTTCACCAGCAGAACCCCTTCTGTCAGCGTAATGGGTTGGGCTCGCGATGCGTGCGACCCCATTATCCTGCGCGCTGCAATGAAAAACTATCGAAACTCCATGCTGTATTGCAAAATTCTACCTCAGAGCGATCCAGTGCTGGGCTCTTCAGGCCACCGACTCGGAGATCGCCTTATCCGCCGATATGCACCATGCTGCGCGAAGGCTTCAGAAAGTCCGGCTCCCCAATATGGTGCCGCGCTTCTTTTCTGTCCACAGTGCGGCGGATGAATTGGGCCAGCTCGGCGTCGTCCCCGCCCCGCCGCAAAACGCCGTATAGATCGTGATCGAACTGGGAGAACAGGCACGTGCGCAGTTTGCCATCCGAAGTGAGCCGGACCCTGCTGCAATGTCCGCAGAAGGGATGCGAAACCGGCGCGATGATCCCGACCTCGCCTGCGCCATCCTCAAACGTGTAGCGAAGCGCAGTTTCGCTGGCGGCGTTGGGTGCCAGCGGCACAACCGGCTGGAAGCTGTTGAGCGCCGCCAGAATCTCCTCCATCCGGACGACCACTTCAGGGGTCCAGACGCGGTCTTCTTCCAGCGGCATAAATTCGATAAATCGGACGATGACGCCTTCCTCGCGCGAAAACTTTGCGAACTCGACGATCTGGTCTTCGTTGAATCCGCGCAGCAGCACGCAGTTGACTTTCACCGGATCGAGCCCGACGCGTTTGGCGGCGCGAACACCGGCGAGAACCTTGCCGAAGCTGTCCGGCACGCGCGTGATGCGCGCGAATTTATCATGATCGACGGCATCCATGCTAACCGTGATGCGCTTCAGCCCCGCGTCTTTCAACGGCTGCGCCAAATCTTCCAGCAGATGCCCGTTGGTGGTCAGGGCGATGTCCAGCGGTTGGCCCGCGCCATGGTCGAATAGAGTGCCATCTGCTTCAAAAGCCGTCCGCATCGTCGCCAGTTCGGAGATCATTGCGACCAGACCTTTGCGCAGCAAAGGTTCGCCGCCTGTCAGTCGGATCTTCTCAATGCCCAGCGAGACGAAGACGCGCACCATCCGGAGGTAGTCGGCAATGGGTAACTCGGTATACTGCGCTCCTTCCGTTCCGGTGCGACAGTACACGCATTTGTAGTTGCAGCGGTCGGTGACCGAGACGCGCAGGTCCGTGATCGCGCGGCCATGCTTGTCAGTCAAACGGGGCAAAGTCGCCAGAAATCTGGCGTCGGGATGGGTTGCGCTTGCAGCCATGTTCCTTACCATTATCGGATGCGGGAAGACTGGTTTGGAAGCAGGGAATTACTCGCCAAACTGTCACCGATGCGGCAATTCTCATGTTACATGCCGTCGTAGTTCGGTCCGCCGCCACCCTCGGGCGGAACCCAGGTGATGATCTGATACGGATCCTGGATGTCGCAGGTCTTGCAGTGGACGCAGTTGGCAAAGCTGATATGCAGTTTCTTCTCTGGCGCACTGCTCTTTTCCCCGGCCTCTTCCACCATTTCGTACACCGCTGCTGGGCAGAAGAATTGGCAGGGATTGCCGAACTCCTTAGTGCAGCGGTCGTTGCAGATGCTCAGATCGGCGATGACAAGATGGGTGGGCTGGTCATCCTCATGCCGCGTGCCGGAATAGTAGACGTCGGTGAGCTTGTCGAAGGTCAGCTTGCGATCGCCTTTGGCCGCTCCAAGAAATTGCATGCGACCCTCGCGGAAAGGGTTGAGCGCGTTCACATGCCGCATGTTCTCATATCCAGGATGCGCTTTGGAGTCCGGCCCAAGGTTTGCCCCGCCCATTACGTGCTGCAGGCCCGCCTTCGCCATGCCTTGCCATAGCCCATGCTCGAAAGCCTGATGAAAATTGCGGACAGGATAAAGTTCCTCACGAATCCAGCTGGCATCGACCCGAGCTTTATAGGTAGCCAGTTCCGGGGCTGAAGCATCGCCGGCGAGCAGTGCATCGAAGGCCGTCTCCGCAGCCAGCATGCCGCTCTTGATGGCGAGATGGATGCCTTTTAGGCGCTGCGAATTCAGAAATCCCGCCGAGTCACCTGCCAGCATCCATCCATGGCCGAAAAGCCGGGGCATGGAGTTCCATCCGCCATAGGGCAGGCTCTTCGCGCCATAGCGAATCATCTTACCGTCCTTGAGAATGCCGCGCAGAACGGGATGCTCCTTGAAAGATTGGAAGGCGTGGTGCGGGTCCGTGCGCGGATCTTCATAGTCCAGTCCGGTCACATAGCCAACGGATAGCAGGGAATCGCGCATGCCGTAAATCCACGCGCCGCCGTATTCCTTGGTGGTCAGCGGGTAGCCGAGCGTGTAGATGATCTCCCCCTTGGCGATACGACCGGTCGGAATCTCCCACAACTCCTTGATGCCGACGCCGTAAACCTGTGCGTGCTTCGGATCTTCCAGGCGATAACGTTCGACGAGCTGCTTCGTGCATGAACCGCGCGCGCCTTCGCAGAAAACCGTCACTTTGGCGTGCAGGTTGTATCCGGGTTCGAAATTGGCTTTCGGCTGGCCATTCTTGTCGATACCTTTGTCGTCGGTCTGCACTCCGATGACCGCGTCACCGTCGAATAGAACCTCGCTGGCGGCAAAGCCCGTAAAGACAGTGATTCCCGCTGCCTCTACCTTCTCTGCCATCCACTTCACAAATTTGTTGATGGAGATAACGTAGTTGCCATGGTCGCGCATGGGCGGCGGAGTAAAGGGAAATCTGCGCTTCCCGGTGCGGGTCAGGTAGTAGATGGATTCTTTCGTGCATTCCCCGTCGATTGGAGCTTCTTTCTCAAAGCTCGGCAACAGTTCCCGCATGGAACGCGGGTCGAGCAGGGCCCCCGAAAGGCAATGCTGGCCAGCCTCGCGCGATTTTTCGAGCAGATAAATATTCTCTTTGCTCAGCGCAGCATCAGGGTGCGCCGCGTTATGCGCGTCAATCAGCTGCGCAAGGCGCAGGGCGCAGGCCATTCCAGCCGGACCGCCGCCGACGATGACCACATCGGCTTCCATCCGCGGACGCTCCACGCCTTCGATGGGTGTACGGAAGTGGATCATGAGGAGGAATTACGCTCCCGCTTTTGCCTTCTTGATTTCTTCGATCAGCGGCGGCACCACGTCGAACAGGTTGGCCGCCACGCCGATGTCAGCGATCTCAAAGATTGGTGCTTCGGCATCCTTGTTGATCGCGACGATGGTGCGTGAGCCCTTCATGCCGACGATATGCTGGATCGCTCCGCTGATGCCGAGCGCGATGTAGAGCTTGGGCGCAATTGTCTGGCCGGAGCTGCCGATCTGCCGGTCGAGCGGTAGCCAGCCCAAATCGCAGATGGGTCGCGACGCCGCAATGTCGCCCCCCAGCAATGTTGCCAATTCTTCCGCCATGGCCAGATTTTTTTGCTCCTTGATGCCTCGCCCCACGGCGACGATGACTTCAGATTGAGAAAGATCGACGGCCTGCTTTACTTCTTTGAAAATTTCGTGCGGCTGCACACGAATCGCGCCGTCCGGCACGGTCACATGGATGGTTTCAACCGGCGCGGTCCCGGCTTCCGCCAGATCGCCGCGAAATGCGGCGTTCTGGAAGGTCGCCATCCATAATGGTCCGTCATCGCTAAGCGAGACATCGGCGACAAATTTCCCTTGAAACATCTGCCGTGTAAACAGCAGCTTGCCGTTTTCGTATTTGTAGCCGATCGCATCGGGAATGATGGTCTTGCCGAGCGCCAGAGCCAGGCGCGGCGCAAAGTCCCGCACCTGGTATGTGTGCGGCATCAGAACCAATTTCGGCTGCTTACTGGAAAGAAACTCTTTCAGCACATAGACGAAGGCGTCGGAGGTATACGCGGTCAGCTGGGGGGATTCGATGGCGTAGATCTTGGTAGCGCCTTTGCTTGCCAACTCCTCTGCGATGGCCGCGATGCCGCTGCCGATTACAGCAATCTCCACCTGCCAGCCGGTATCTTTGGCGATCGACTGGGCAGCCGCGATCGTTTCCAGCGAGACACGGTTCAGCTTCGATTGCTGCTGCTCAACGAGGACCAGAATCGTTTCGGGCATACGGCTCAATTCCAAAAGTCAGCCCATGCCGAAGCACGGGCTGACGAAGCGGCAAGCGATCTTCGAAGAAGGCGATCCGGGTCGTCCTTGAAGATCTCAGTCGAATTCAGGACTGCCCTTGCGCAACGCTGTCCCGGTCACCAGACAGATAGCCGAGAGCGTGCCGGCGATAATCATGTAATAGCCCATGGGGTGAATCCATCCCGGGTCATAGGTGAAATCCTGGCCAGCCCATACCGTCAACAATGTGGCCATGATTCCCAAAATTCCGCCCATCACCTGCAGCATCAAGCCACGGAAACGGCGCTTATCGAGCGCGACCACCTGGTCTGGCGTCAGGTCGCGCTCTTCCGGAGGCAACAGCATATTCGGCATTGTTTTGGTTCTCCTTGCAATTCTCTGTATTGCGCGGACGGTTGAGTTTCTCCGGTCCGCAACCCATGCAACATCATTCAATCATTAAATCACGCGGGCTTCGTTGCGAAGCTTGTCGACCAATTTTTTCGCAATTTCAGCAGACGATCCCTGAAGCATCTCTGTCTTCTTCTGCTTCACGGGAATATACAGCCGTTCAATCGTTTGCAGATTTGTTCCCAGCTTGTCTGCGACATCGGCCAGCGTCATCTGCTTGACCGGCTTGTTCCTCGCCTGTTTGATTCCAATCAAGGTTGCATAGCGTAACTTGTTGATTCCGCTTTGGATGGTCAGCACGCACGGCAACGGTATATCCATCCATTGATAGTGCCCAGCCTCAAGCTCGCGCTTCAGGCGCAGCCCGGTTTCCGTCTTTTCGATCCCGATGATAATGGTTCCGTGTGGCCAGCCGAGAAGCTCCGCCAGTAGGACGCCGGTTTGCGCGAAGCCAAAGTCATCGGATTGCAGCCCGGTCAAGACCACATCGAAGGACTCGCTTTCGATGGCAGCCGCGATGGCGCGTGCCGTGCTGACTGGATCGATCGTGGCGAATGAATCGTCGACAAGATGAATGGCGCGGTCGGCCCCTTTTGCCAGCGCCTCCCGCAGCACCTGCTGCGCGCGCGCCGGGCCCGCAGTGACCACCACCACTTCGCCGCCATGCTTTTCCTTCTGGCGCAGGGCTTCTTCCAGCGCATAGGCGTCGGGCTCGTTGACTTCGTAGGAAACGTCCTCGCGAATCCACGTTCCCGCCTCATTTAATTTCAGCGGTGCGTCCTTCTGCGGGACTTGTTTCATGCAAACCAGAATTTTCATACACTTTAGGCGACTGGGGTAGTGTAACGAAGTGCGCAGATCGTGGTCGAGTCGCGCACCAAGGTTAAGGCCAGCGTTTACCCGTTTTCTAATTCGAGCATTCCGTATTCGAGGAACAGCTTTTGAAGCTGTACGGAGTTGATCAATTCCAAACCAACCCTTTCCCCAAATTCTCGTGCCTGCATAGTGAAATCCGACGTCGTGATGAAGATGCCTTTCATGGCGTTGTCAGCTCTGACCGCCCCATAGAAATCCCTCACAAGGGGCGCTCCAACAAGGGCATCGGGTGTGAATCGTTTGCATTGGAACAAATAGCGTCCCCCGAAGATAGGCTTATCGAGCATGGCGATAATGTCGATTCCGCCATCTCCAGAGGTTTTTGTCATTTCGGCTTGAAATCCCATTCGAGAGAGCAAGACTGCAATCAGTCGCTCGAACTCCTGTCCTGATAAATGCTGGAGATTGCTAACATCATTTGTTGGTGCGGCGCCTGGACGCACGTTGATCCCGAATACAAGGAATGCCTGCGACACATCCTCGATTGTGATGACGGATTTATTGATGGCCCGCACGAGTCGCCGAAACACGATATCGATAGCACCTGGCCGATCACAGTTTTGAGTGATTAGCTCAGCAGCCCCGCGTTCCAGCGAGACTCCAACTTGGTTGGCGATGCTGTCCGCAATTGCCTGGAGCTGGGGCCTGGTATACGGCTGGAAGCTCAAGGCCAAGGAAAACTCGCTCAACAATTCTTGTGGACAATCGGCCTTCTTGGGGCAGGTGGCGATCAAAGTGAATGGGTGAAGATCCATGACATGAGTGCGCTGCGCTGGTCCCTGTCCGATGATGATGTCGTATCTGTAATCGTAAACACCGCGCAGTCGGTTAGCGAGAGATTGTCTAAGCAATTGAAGATTCGAGAGCAATAAAACTTGGCACTTTTTTAGGTTTGTAACAAGTGCGCTCAAGTCTCCGATAATCTTCAGCTCAGAAGCATCCACCTTCTGGAATCCAACGCCCATTTCGTTCGCGAAAATTTTGGTGATGGTCTCTTTCCCCATCCCATCTTCACCGGTGAACAAAATGTGTCCAGGCGTGCTGTGTTTGGAAGCATAGAACTCCCCGAATCCCTTCAATCGAGCTACTACATCCTCTTGCCCGATGATGTCGCCATATCGCATAGGTTGCATGGGTTTAAGGTCCCTTCTGGTTGAACCAGAACATGCTGAAGCGCTGCGTGTTTGCTATCCGGCAAGTTTCCCTAGGCGATGCTCTCTAGCTAGCGCTGCGAAACTTCTTTACGATGCTAATGTACTTCTGTGCATTTTCTGTGATGACGCTGGTGCGGCCCTCGCGGGCTGCCTTGGCATCGACCAGATCGCCGCCCACTCCGAGCGCAAACGCGCCCGCCGCAAGGAATTCTTCCGCCGTACTGAGCGAAACGCCTCCGGTGGGAATCAATTGAATCTGCGGCAGCGGACCTTGCAGTGCCTTCAGATATTTCGCGCCGCCAAGAGCACTGCATGGAAACACTTTCACCACATCGGCTCCCGCTTGCCACGCGGTCAGAATTTCCGTTGGCGTTAACGCGCCTGGCATGATGGGAACGCTGTAACGGCGGCATAGCTCAATGGTGCGCAGATCGAGCGCCGGACTCACGATAAATTGCGCGCCCGCGAGCAGGCAGTTGCGAGCGGTCTCCGCATCGAGAACGGTACCGGCACCGAGCAGCAATTTGTCGCCATGATGATCGGTCAGTTGCTCAATGACGCGAATGGCACCCGGCACGGTCATCGTCACTTCCAGGATGTCGATGCCGCCAGCCAGAATGGCATCGGCGAGAGTCATCGCTTCCTCGGCGGATGTTGCGCGCAAAACTGGAATCAATCCCAGCTCGCGCATATGCTGCATGATTGTACTTTTGTCCATCATGGTTTCTCCCATGAATAGTTGTCTACTCATGCTTTAGTTGCGGCCTGTTTTCAGGAGGCCAAGACAAAATTGGGGAAGTCCTCGAACACCCAGTTATTTTTGAGGGTGTGATAGATGACTCCCAGGAAT
>JAJYSV010000004.1 GCA_021793405.1 Acidobacteriota bacterium | reverse complement strand
TCAATCCCGTGGTCGCCGTGCTGCTGGGAGCATTTCTGCTGGGCGAGCGAATGCATCGCAATGAGTGGGTCGGAATGCTGATCATTCTGCCGGCTGTCGTCTTGGTGACCTCGTCGAAGCTTCAGCCGGACTCTGAAATTGCGGAGATCGAATCGATGGCGACCGAGGTCGAAACCTAGCAGCAGTGCAGAGATCATCGGCAGACAGTCGAAGGAGTTATTTTCTGCGCCAGCGCACTCCGCCGGGGCTATCTTCGAGCACAATTCCTTTTTCGGCAAGATCTTTGCGAATGGCGTCGGCGCGAGCAAAATCGCGTGCCTTGCGCGCCGCATTGCGTTCCTCGATCAGTCGATCGATTGCCTCCGCGCTCAACGCATATCCTGCGACCAATTCCGGCGCAGCTTCGTTCAACCGGTTCTCTTTGGCGGCCCAGTCCAGCGCCAGCCGCGTAACGGCGTCATCGCGATTTTCCAAAACTGCGAAGACTGCGTCGAAGCGCGCCAGCACGTCGAGAATCGGAGGCACATTCTCGGTTTGCAGCTCATGTCTGTCCGCATGGGAATTGGCCAGCCGCACCAGCTCGAAAATCGCCGCCCGCGCTTCTGCTGTATTCAAGTCATCTTCCAACGCTGCGATGAAATCCCGGCCGGCGCGTTCCGTTGCCTCAAACAAGGATATATTTCTGCCGGCAGGGAAGCCGCCCTTGTGCAGGCGCGCGGCGAAGCTGCGCAAACGCTCGACGGCATTCGTCGATTCCGTCAGTCCATCAAAGGTGAAATTCAGCTGGTTGTGATAGGGAACTGAGGTCAGCAAAAAGCGGATCGCAGAGGCTTTGTAGCCACGCAGCAGCAGGTCGCGCAACGTATAGAAATTGCCTAGCGACTTTGACATCTTTTTTCCTTCAACGAGAAGGAAACGAATATGCATCCAGTGCCGCGCAAAGGTCTTTCCGCTGGCCGACTCTGATTGGGCTATTTCATTTTCATGATGAGGAAACATCAGGTCTTCGCCCCCGGTGTGCAGGTCGAAGTCCTCGCCAAGATATTCGGTCGCCATGGCGGAGCATTCGATATGCCAGCCGGGCCGGCCGGGTCCTAGAGAAGTGTCCCAGTGAAACTCGCCTGGCTTTGCCGCCTTCCACAGGGCGAAGTCGCGGGCGCTGTCCTTGTCGTATTCGTCCACGTCGACGCGCGCTCCGTCCTCCATGCCGCCCAAATCCTTTTTGGAGAGCTTGCCGTAGCCGGGGAAACTGGCGATGCGGAAATAGTACGAGCCATTCTCACCGCGGTAGGCGCAGCCGCGCTCGACCAGCTTCTCGATCAGGCCCACCATTTGCGGAATGTGTTCCGTGGCGCGCGCCAGAAATTCCGGCTGCTCGATGCCCAGCGCGCTCAGATCTTCCAAAAAGGCGGTTTTGTATTTGGCCGTGTACTGGTCGATGGACTGGCCGGCAGCGGCGGACCGGGTCATGATCTTGTCATCCACGTCGGTGATGTTCATGACGTGGCGCAGCGGTGTTCCCTGAAGTTTGAGGAAGCGCCGCAGAATATCGACATGAACAAAGGTGCGGAAATTGCCGATGTGGCCGTAATCGTACACGGTAGGTCCACAGGCATAGATGCCGAGCGGCCGTCCGGTTCGCGGCGTCAGTTCTTCAATCTGTCCGCTGAGTGTGTTGTAGAGATGGAGTGGCATGCAAATTCTGATTGTACGGGCAAAGAGCTGAAATGAAACACGGTACTAACCAAGAGACAGCGATGGCTCAGCGGTGAGAATTTCTGTCGCCACGTCGCCCGCCACGAACTTCGGCCATGCCGCCGCCGCAATCATGGCGGCGTTGTCCGTCGACAGTTCGAGAGAAGGGAAGATGACCGGGAGTGCGCGGCTGCGGCCCTCGGCAAGAAAATGCCGGCGCAGTTCGCGGTTGGCGGCCACGCCTCCGGAGACCACAATGCTGGCGGTGTGAAAGGTTTCCGCCGCAGCGAATGTTTTCCGCACTAAGTCATCCACGACGGCGCGCTGAAACGAGGCAATCAAGTTCAACGTTTCTGTGTCGCAGAGCGGAAGCGCATCGGAAGGTTTCGCGTCGTGCATGTCCGCGAGGGCGAGACGGCGCACAGCGATGCGCGGCCCCATCTCGTGCGTTTGCACATAGCGCAGGACAGCGGTCTTCAGGCCGCTGAACGAAAACAATAAGCGCGGACTTTGCTTCTGCTGGGCGCGATATGGTTTCTGCTTTACAGTGATTGGGCCAAAGGGTACAGCGCGAGGGTCGCCGTGCTGTGCCAGCCAATCGATCCACGGTCCGCCGGGATAGCCGAGTCCCAGCAGTTTGGCAACTTTGTCGAAGGCCTCGCCCGCGGCGTCATCCACAGTTTTGCCGATATTTTTGTAGTGCCAAGTGCCACGTGTTTGCTCCGCCACGTACAGATGCGTATGGCCGCCAGAAACGACAAGCGCGAGGGTCGGCAGAGCTAGCGATTGCTCCTGCTTCTTCGCTTCCAGCAGGACCGCGTGAATATGTCCTTCCAGGTGATTCACGGCGATCAAGGGCTTGTTCAACGCAAACGCCAGACCCTTGGCATACATCACTCCGACGAGCAGGGCGCCAGCCAGGCCAGGCCCTTCCGTGACCGCAATTGCATCCAGGTCGGCGAAGGTGGATCCCGCCTCTTCCATCGCGGCACGCACGACCGGAACGATATTTTGCAGATGCTCGCGCGAAGCCAATTCCGGAACCACTCCGCCGTACGGCGCATGGGTGCGGACCTGCGAGGCGATCACGTTCGACAGCACCTCCTGCCCTCCGCGAACCACGGCCGCGGCTGTTTCATCACAGGAACTTTCGATTCCGAGAATGAGTCCAGACCTGGGGATGAGGTCCGAACTGGAGGAAACCGCAGGATGCATGTCACCATGGTAAAGGGTCGCGTGATGACGGTCAGCAAACAACGAGTTCCTGTAGTGGCACGGCAGCAGGCGGCAACTCGCATTGTCGAGCGGCTGCGTGCGGCAGGCCACGTGGCCTACCTGGCGGGCGGCTGCGTGCGCGATTTGCTGCTGGGCCGTGAGCCGTTGGATTTTGACGTAGCCACCAGCGCTACTCCTGACATTGTGCTCGATATGTTTTCTCGAACATTCGCAGTGGGGGCGCAGTTTGGCGTGGTACTGGTCGTGGATGCCTTCGAATCCGCTGAAATTCTTACCGAGGTGGCCACGTTTCGCGCCGAGGGAGAGTATAGCGATGGCCGCCGACCCGATTCCGTCCGCTATACGCGGTCGGCGGAGCTGGATGTTCTCCGCCGCGACTTCACCATCAACGGCATGTTGCTCGATCCCGAACGGATGCGGGCTACCGGCAGCGTGGCCGGAGCCGTGCTCGATTTTGTCGGCGGTGTCGAAGACCTGCGCAAGCGTGTCGTCCGCACCATCGGTAGTCCCCGACAGCGTTTTGAGGAAGACAAACTGCGGATGTTGCGCGCGGTTCGCTTCGCATCGCGATTTGGATTTGAGATCGAAGACAACACTCTGCGCACGATCCGCTTGGCGGCGCAGGAGATTGAGGCGGTCAGCCATGAGCGGGTGCGAGACGAATTGACTCGCATGTTGACGGAAGGGGCCGCGCGTCAGGCATACGAACTGCTGGAGAGCAGCGGGCTATTGGTGGAGGTTTTACCGGAAGTCGCGCGCATGGCTGGCGTTGAGCAGCCCCCGCAGTTTCATCCGGAAGGGGACGTCTGGATCCACACGCGGATGCTACTGGAACAGTTGCCTGTTGGGTGCTCCCCGACGTTGGCGTGGGGTGCGCTGCTGCACGATGTTGGCAAGCCAGCCACATTTCGCCGCGCGCCCGATCGTATTCGGTTCGACGGCCACGTGGAGGTGGGCGTGCGCATAGCGGAGGAGATTTGCCATCGCCTGCGAATGTCGAACAGCGATACGGAGCAGATTCTAGCGCTCGTCGCCAACCACATGCGCTTCGCAGATGTGGAGAGGATGCGCGATTCGACGTTGAAGCGTTTTTTTCGCCTCCATCAATTTGATGAACACCTCGCGCTGCACCGCATGGATTGCATGGCCAGCCACAGGGATCTGTCTCTCTATGAGTTTGCTCGGGAGCGTTACCAAGCTGCAGAGCCGGAACAGATTCGCCCCCGTCCACTGGTGACGGGGGATGATTTGATCGCGCTCGGTTATCGCCCCGGTCCGGAGTTCCGACCCATGTTGAACATGGTGGAAGACGCGCAGCTCGAAGGCACCGTGCAGACGCATGACGACGCGCTGGCGCTGATCGCGAGCAGCTTCCCACGACCCTCGCCGAGGCGACGATCGTAGGAAGGACGACAGTGCCCATGTGGGGATGGCTGCTACTTGCCCGCCAGCTCGAACCGCTTGTTGATTTCCTCCCAGTTTACTGTGTTCCACCAGGCTGCCAGATATTCTGGCCGCTTGTTCTGGTATTTCAGGTAATAAGCGTGCTCCCAGACATCGTTGCCAAGAATCGGGAAATGGCCCTGGCTCAGGGGACTGTCCTGGTTGGCGGTAGTAACGATCTTTAACTTGCCTCCCTCAAGAACGAGCCAGCCCCAACCGGAGCCAAATTGCTTGGCTGTAGTTTCGTTAAATTGCTTCTTGAAATCTTCAAAGCTGCCAAAATCCTTCTTGATCTGTTCGGCGATTTTGCCCGTCGGTTCGCCTCCGCCCTTGGGTTTCATGATCTGCCAGAACATGGTGTGATTGACGTGGCCGCCGCCATTATTGCGCACTGTGGTCCGAACATCTTCCGGGACGTTGTCCAGGTGCCGCAATAAATCTTCGGCCGAACGCTTCGCCAGCTCAGGATGCTTTTCGATGGCGGCGTTGAGATTGTTGACATAGGCTTGATGGTGCTTGTCGTGGTGCAGATGCATGGTGGTTTCGTCGATGTGGGGTTCAAGGGCGGCATAGTCATAGGGAAGCGGTGGAACTTCGTGTGCCAATGGAATCCTCCTGTTTTCTTACTGGTTTTAGCGCTCTGGGTTCACTGGTCTTAGAGCGGCGCGGATCACTCGATACAATCCAGACGGCTTATTGTATCCTCAGACACTTGAGCCGTTGCTATCTCGTTAGGTTAGATGCGTGGGAGGGTGGTCTGGGAGCGATTTCCGTGGATTTATTGGAATTGTTTCCTGGAAATGGAAAGTTATGCAGCAATGGCTCATCAGCCGCGTCTATTCCTTAGGTTGACGCGAATTTTCCAATGGGATGGCCCACAGGTCCCTGCAAATTTCACCTTGTCCTGAAACCTCACTTTCTCGTTTTGGAGTTGGAATGATCTCTGGTTCTCCTGAGTACCTGTGGCTCACGTCCGGTGGGTCTGCATTTGGTGGTCCTGGCCTTCCCCCGCGCTGGACTTCCAGCGAAAAGCAAATGGTAGGTACAGCATATTCCGCTTCCAGCCGCGTCTGGTTCACCATTTCACACGGCATCCTCAACGAAATTTATTATCCGACGATCGATCGCCCCCAAGTCCGCGATCTGGGATTCCTGATCAGCGATGGCGAGACGTTTTTCCACGAAGAGAAGCGCGATCTCGAGCACACATTCGAGTACCTGGACCCCGAAGCGCTCGGTGTCCGGCTCACGGGACGCGACCCCCAGGGGCGCTATGCGGTGGTCAAGGAAATACTCACCGATCCCCATCAGTCAACGGTTCTGATCCATGTGCGGATGGAAGGCGACGAGGAATTCCTCAGCCGCCTCAAGGTGTATGCGTTGCTGGCGCCGCATCTGGAGGTGGGAGGAGCGGGAAACTCGGCGCGTGCCATCGACGTCGGCGGGAAACGAGTTTTGCTGGCATGGAAAGATGTCACCTCCTTAGCCATGGCCGCAGACTGCGGATTTTCCAAAACATCCTGCGGATATGTGGGCACCAGCGACGGCTGGAACGACTTGAACCAGAACTTCACGATGGATTGGGAGTTCGATGAGGCGCTCGATGGCAACATTGCATTGATGGGAGAGATCGACGTCGCCATGCACCGGGAATTTACCGTTGCTGTCGGTTTTGGTCGTGGGAACCATGCGGCACTGGCGGGCACGATTCAGTCTCTGGCAACCGGCTTCCCGGAACACAAGGATCGATTCCATGACCAATGGCATCGCGCCCGATGTCCGCGGCAATTGATCTCCGCCTCCAGCGATCACGGGCGCCTGCTGCACATCAGCCATAGCATCCTGCTGGCCCACGAAGACAAAACATTTCAGGGCGCCTTTATCGCGTCGGCTTCGATTCCATGGGGGCAGTCGAAAGGGGACGACGACCTGGGCGGGTATCACCTGGTCTGGACGCGAGACATGGTCCAGACGGCGACCGCGCTGATGGCCGTGGGTCGGAACGAGACCGCTTTGCGCGCCCTGGTTTACTTGATCTGCGCGCAGCGGCCGGACGGCGGCTTCTCGCAAAATTTCTGGGTGAACGGAACTCCCTACTGGTCAGGTATGCAATTGGACGAAGTTGCTTTCCCCATCATTCTGGCATGGCGGCTGTGGAAGCAGAACGCGCTGGATATCGTCAATGTCTTTCCATTTGTGGAACGTGCCGCCGGCTATCTGATGAAGTTCGCTCCTGTGACGCAGCAGGAGCGCTGGGAAGAGAACGCCGGCTACTCCCCCTCCACGCTGGCTGCAGTCATTACTGGATTGATTTGCGCCAGTGAGCTGGTCTGCGCGCATGGGGCGCCCGATCTGGCGAATTTTTATGCCGTGTTCGCCGACTGGATCGAATCGAACATTGAGGCCTGGACCGTAACCGACGAAGGGGTGCTGCTGCCTGGGGTGGATCGTCACTATATGCGCATTCGACCGCCCAGAAGCGGCGATCGTTTCTTCAACCCGGCCACGGGAGAGGGAAGACTCCAGCTCGCCAATCGAGCGTCCGGAGAGAAATCGAATTTTGAAGCAAGGGAGATTATCGACCACGGCTTTCTGGAACTCGTCCGCTATGGAATTCGTTCTCCGCAAGACCCGCTGATTGTCGACTCCCTGAAGGTTGTCGACGCAGTTCTCAAGGTCAAGACGCCCTATGGGCCCTGCTGGCGACGTTACAACCATGATGGCTACGGCCAGAAACACGATGGCGGACCGTATGAGGGTTGGGGCCAGGGCCGCGCGTGGCCGTTGCTGACAGGGGAGCGCGCACATTACGAACTGGCCGCTGGGAATGATATTCGCCCGATGATCGCCGCGATCGAGCGCTTTACTTCTGAAGGCGGAATGCTGCCGGAACAGATTTGGGATGCTCCGGATATCCCAGACGAGGGCATGTTTCTGGGCCGTCCATCCGGCTCCGCGATGCCGCTGGCCTGGGCCCACTCGGAGTACATCAAGCTGCTTCGTTCCTTCGAGGATGGAGAAGTCTTCGACCGCGTGGAAGCTGTGGAAAGGCGCTATCTTCACGGCCAGCGGGATCTCGCCATTGAGATATGTAAGCGCGACCATCTTTTGGCGCGTGTTGCTCCGGGAAAGACACTGCGGATCGTCGAAGCCTCGCGCTTCCGTGTGGTGTGGACCCAGGATGATTGGAAGACCAACCATACCACCGAGTCGAAATATATTGGCTGCTCCATCTGCTATGCCGATATTCCCATTGGCAGTGATACACCTAGCGAGCTTTCTTTCACGCTGTACTGGATAGGGGAAGACCGCTGGGAAGGCAGGAATTATGATGTGCCAATCGTCTGAATGTTGAAAACCTCCGCAAGCGTGGTGAGGCCATTCGCGGCGCGGCGCATCTATACAATTGTTGACGAGACACTAAACCCGGCCAAACGGCCCAATGTTGGAGAGCATGAATGACGGAACTGGACCAGTTGTCGATCAATGCACTACGTTTTCTGGCTGTCGATGCGGTAGAGAAGGCGAACAGCGGGCATCCGGGCGCTCCGCTGGGGGATGCGCCGATGGCGTATTTGCTGTTCCACAAATTTATGCGCCATAATCCGGCGAACTCCAAGTGGACGAATCGCGATCGCTTTGTGCTGTCGAATGGACATGCCTCGGCGATGCTTTACTCCGCGCTGTACCTTGCAGGCTACAAAGTCACGATGAAAGATTTGCAGCAATTTCGGCAATTCGATTCCATCACTCCGGGCCACCCAGAGCGAGGCTTGACCGATGGCGTGGAAGTGACGACGGGGCCGCTGGGTCAGGGACTGGCGATGTCGATTGGCATGGCGGCGGCGGAGCGGCATCTGGCCGCGCGCTACAACCGGCCTGGATTTGAGATCGTCAATCATTTCACCTACGTGATGTGCGGCGATGGCGATTTGATGGAAGGCGTCTCGCACGAGGCCGCTTCTTTCGCAGGCACATTAGGTCTGGGCAAGCTGATCGTGTTGTATGACGACAATTTAATCTCTCTCGACGGGCCTACGGAGCTATCGTTCACTGAAGATGTCGAAAAACGATTCGAAGCCTACCACTGGCATGTGCAGCGGGTCGCCGATGGCAACGATCTGGAAGCAATCGAGAAGGCGGTAGAAGCAGCCAAAGCGGTGACGGACAAACCCTCCATCATTGCGGTGCGCACCATCATTGGCTATGGCAGTCCCAAAGCTGGAACTTCCAAGGCACACGGAGAACCGCTCGGCGCGGAAGATACAAAACTCACCAAGGAAAAACTTGGCTGGCCAGCCGACAAGAGCTTCTATGTTCCGGATGAAGCCGCGAAGAACTGGGCCGGCGCAAAAGAGCGCGGCGCCAAGTTCGAAGGCGACTGGAACGCACTGTTTGCCAAGTACAAGCAGCAATTCCCTGAGCTGGCAGCGGAGTACGAGCGTGTCTTTGCCGGGAAGCTGCCCGCTGGCTGGGAAGCTGGCCTGCCGAAGTTTCCTGCCGGCTCCAAGCCCATCGCGACCCGCGTTGCGGGCAATACGGTGATGAATGGAATCGCCATGAAAGTGCCGGAGTTAATTGGCGGCGCCGCCGACCTTTCCACCTCCACCAAAACGACGATCAAAGACAGCCCCAGTTTTCACGTCGATCCGAATGGCCGCAACATTTTCTTCGGAGTACGCGAATTTGGCATGTGCGCCTTCGTCAACGGCATGGCTGCGCACGGCGGATTGATTCCCTACGGCTCCACATTCTTTGTCTTCAGCGACTATGCGCGTCCAGCCCTGCGCCTTTCCGCTCTGATGCAGACGCCATCCATCTTCGTTTTCACACATGATTCGATCGGCCTTGGTCAGGACGGTCCGACGCACCAACCGGTAGAGCAAATCGCATCCCTGCGGGCGATCCCGGAATTTACGGATTTTCGTCCGGCGGATGCGAATGAAACCTCGGCGGCGTGGCAAGTGATTCTGGAGAGCCGCAAGCCCTCTTTCCTCGCGCTCTCGCGGCAGGACCTACCCGTGCTCGATCCGGACAAATACGACATCCTGAACGGTGTGCGGCATGGCGCGTATGTGCTGCAGGACGGCGGAAGCTCCGCCGACGTGGTGCTGATCGCAACCGGCAGCGAGGTTAATTTGATCCTGAAAGCCGCGGCGGTTTTAGAGTCGCAGGGGACGCATGCGCGTGTTGTTTCGATGCCGAGTTGGCGCTTGTTCGATAGCCAGCCCGAGGAATATCAGAGGAAGATTCTGCTCTCCGGCGTTCCGAGATTGGTCGTGGAAGCGGCAAGTCCGATCTGCTGGTGGAAAATTGCCGGCGATAGTGGAGATGTGCTGGGATTGGATCGGTTCGGCTCGTCAGCGCCGGGAGAGATTGCGATGGAAAAACTTGGATTCAACGTTGCCAACGTGGTTCGCATGGCAACGCGGATCGTCGAGCGCGCAGGGAAAACAGCAGCCGTGGCGGGAAAGTGAGACAGAGATGAAAATCGCGATTGCGTCCGACCACGCCGGCTTTGAATTGAAAGAAGAAATCCGCAAATACATTGCCGGGCTGGGGCATGAGGTGCTCGACCTGGGCGCGTTCAATACTGAACCGTCCGATTACCCGGATTATGCCGAATTCGTTGGGCGCGCGCTGCACGCAAAGAACGCAGATCGTGGCGTGCTGATCTGCGGCTCCGGCGTCGGCGTATCTATCGCGGCCAATAAGATGCCGGGAATCCGCGCCGCCATGTGTCACGATACCTACTCCGCGCATCAGGGCGTCGAGCACGACGATATGAATGTGCTGGTGCTGGGTTCGCGCATCATCGGTTACGCGCTCGCGTACGACCTGGTCGCGACATATTTAAATGCACATTTTCAATCCAACGAAGAACGCTTCATCCGTCGCTTGAATAAAGTGAAGGCCATTGAGGCCCGCTTCATGTCGGACAATTGGGGCCAGAGCGCGCACGAACCTGTCAAGGCGCAACGATGACACCAGGGGCGACGAAGATTACAGCGACGTTCTGGGATTGCGGCGGCGTTCTTCTCACCAACGGGTGGGACGAGCACGCTCGCAAGCGAGTGCTATCCCATTTTCAACTTGATTTCGACGAATTTGAAAAGCATCACACGCTGTCGAACGATCTGTGGGAGCGCGGCACCATCGATGTGCATGAATATTTGCGGCAGACCGTCTTTTATGTCCCGCGGGCTTTTTCCGAAGATGAATTTTTTTCCGAGATGCGAGCCGTAAGCCAGGTACTGTACCCTACGATGATCGAATTGGTGCGGCGCTTGCACGCACAGCATACGCCGATGGATGGCATGGACACGTATTTGCTCAGCAATGAATCGCGCGATCTGATCGAGTATCGCATTCCCACGTTTTCTCTAACGGGATTGTTCGATGCCTATGTCGTGTCAGCTTTTATCGGTCTACGCAAGCCGGACGCCGCGTTTTTTCGCTGTGCTCTCGATCTGTCTCAGCGTCAGCCCGAGGAGTGCGTCTTTATCGATGACCGCGAAGAGAACGTGGCGGCCGCCCGCAAGTTAGGAATTCACGGAATTCGCATGGAATCGCCGGAGCAGGTCATCGCGCAGTTGGGTCGGCTGGGAGTAACGGCAGAGCAAACCGCATGATGACACAGGTTTTTTATAAAGGGGAAAGCGTATGGAAATCGGTCTGATCGGTCTGGGGAAAATGGGTTTCAACATGGCGGCGCGGCTGCGGCAGGGAGGCCATACGGTCGTCGGCTTCGATTTCAATGCCGAAGCGGTCAATCAGCTGACGGCGGCCGGCTCGGTCGGCGTTCACTCGCTGGACGACCTGGTAAAGAGTTTGAAAGCTCCACGCGCGATTTGGATTATGGTGCCGTCTGGAGATCCTGTCGACCAGACAATCGCCAAACTGGAACCATCCATGCAGAAGGGCGACACTTTCATCGACGGCGGAAATTCGAATTACAAGGATTCCCAGCGCCGCTACGCACAGCTGAAGGCGAAGGGGTTCAACTTTGTCGACGTTGGCACTTCGGGTGGAGTGTGGGGACTGAAAGAGGGCTACAGCATGATGGTCGGCGGCGACGTTGAGCCGGTCGCGCGGCTGCGTCCGATTTTTGAAACATTAGCTCCCGCCGCGGACAAAGGCTGGGGTCATGTGGGTCCGTCGGGCGCCGGGCACTTCGTGAAGATGGTGCACAACGGTATTGAATATGGCCTGATGGAGGCCTACGCGGAGGGTTTTTCCATTATGAAGCACAAAGAGCCGCTGCATCTCGATCTGACGCAGATTGCTCGGATCTGGCAATACGGCAGTGTGGTGCGGTCGTGGCTGTTGGATTTAACTGCGGATGCACTGGAAAAAAATCCGCAGCTGGAAGGGCTGGAAGCCTATGTAGCGGACTCCGGAGAAGGCCGCTGGACAGTCTTTGAGGCGATCGATCTAAATGTATCCGCGCCGGTCATCACGGAATCTCTCATTCGCAGGCTTCGTTCGCGGGAGGAGAATAATTTTTCGGACCGTATGTTGTCGATCATGCGCAATGAATTCGGCGGTCACGCGGTCAAAAAATCCACGTAACGCGCCGAAGTGCTGCGTTGCTGCTGCATCTTGGTTCTGACTTGGCCCAAGACCGCAAGTATTTTGACCCGCAAGGAGAAGGACGATGGTAACCACTGAAGTCACAATTTCGCCGGAAGATGTCAAAGCCTCGCGCATTGCCGAGCGTGTTCCCGATCCGTGTATTGTCGTGATTTTTGGCGCATCAGGAGACTTGACCAAGCGAAAACTGCTGCCCGCGTTGTATCACCTGGAACAAGCCGGCCTGCTGCCGGCCAACTTTGCCGTGGTTGGCGTCGCACGGCGTCCGTTGAAGGATGAGTTCGTCAACGACATGCGGGACGGCATCATCAAAGGCGGCGGCGTCGATGCGGATGACCCGAAGCTGCGCGAGTTTTTGGGCAAAGTGAACTATCATGCCATGAACTTTGACGATCCAGGCGGCTACGTTCGACTCAACAGCGTACTGGAAACATTGGACAAGAAATACGGGACGAATGGTCACCGGTTGTTTTATCTGGCCACGGCCCCCGATTATTTTTCTGAGATAGTTCATCAATTGGGCGCTCATGGCATGGCCAAGTCGGAAAGGGGAGCGGTCCGCTGCATTATTGAGAAGCCTTTCGGGCACGATCTGCAGTCAGCACGCCGACTGAACGACGAAGTCAACGAGGTTCTCTCCGAAGACCAGATTTTCCGCATCGATCATTATCTGGGAAAGGAAACGGTCCAGAATATTTTGGTCTTCCGATTCGCCAATGGAATCTTTGAGCCGATTTGGAACCGAAATTACATCGATCATGTGCGGATAACCGCAGCGGAGAGTATCGGGATTGAAGGCCGCGGTCCCTTCTACGAGAAGGCGGGAGCGTTGCGCGACGTGGTGCAGAACCACGTGATGGAACTGCTCTCTTTCGTTGCCATGGAGCCGCCCGGTTCATTTTTCTCCGCGCCCATTCGCATGGAAAAAGTGAAAGTTTGGAAGGCGATCCAGTCCATCAAAATGGAAGATACAGTTCGCGGGCAATATGGACCAGGAATTGTCGATGGCAAGCCGGTGGTCGGATATCGCCAGGAAGATCGCGTCAATCCGCGGTCAAACACAGAAACGTTTGCCGCTTTGCGCCTGCACATTGAGAACTGGCGCTGGGCCGGTGTACCTTTTTACGTACGCGCGGGCAAGCGGCTTGCGGAGAGATTTACGGATATTACGATCCAATTCAAACAGCCGCCGATGATGCTATTCAAGGACAACGTGGAAGCAAGCAAGTGTGGCGAAATCCAGCCCAACATCATCTCCATGCGCATTCAGCCGAACGAGGGCATTTCTTTGCGGTTCGCTGCCAAAACGCCCGGTCCGAGTATGCAGAGCTGCCCCGTGATGATGGATTTCGATTACGCGGCTGCTTTCGGCGTTTCTTCCGCGAACGGATATGAGCGCCTGCTGCTCGATGCCATGCTGGGGGATGCCACGCTTTTTTCTCACCGCGATGGCGTGGAGGCAACCTGGGCGTTGATGACTCCAATCCTGGAGGAGTGGGCAGCGAATCCGCCAACGGATTTCCCAAATTATGCAGCCGGAAGCTGGGGCCCGGCGGCTGCCGGCGCGCTGCTTGCCCGCGACGGACGACACTGGCGCCATCAGTGAATGCGGCGAACTGGCAGAATGGTGAGAGCAATGCCGAAAATATTTCAGGTCCACTATCAAGTGGAAGAAAACAGCGAAGCGATGAGTCTGACAGCCGCCGACTGGATCGCTTCGTCCGTGGAGCTGGCGGCTCGAGCGCGGGGAATCGCAAGGATCGCGATCTCTGGAGGCAATACGCCTAAGCGGACCTTTGAATTGCTGGCGGATCCCGACCATGCTTTTCGCAAACGCATCGATTGGGCGCGGCTCCTGATTTTCTGGGTAGACGAGCGATGCGTTCCACCCGGTAGCCCGGACTCCAACTATCATCTGGCCAAGGAAACATTCTTGTCCAAGGTGCCGCTGCCGGCAGAGAACGTTGTTCGCATGGAAGGCGAACTCGATCCCGAAGAGGCGGCGGCCCGTTATGAGTCTGCATTGCGCAATCGCTTTCGCCTGGAAGGAGCGGAGTTGCCGCGATTTGATTTGATTCTGCTAGGCCTAGGCGACAATGGTCACACGGCGTCTTTGTTTCCGCATTCGAGCGCTCTGCATGAGGTTAATCGGCTCGCGGTGGCCACCCAGGTGGAGGCGAAAAATCCGTGGCGTGTGACGCTTACATGGCCTGTAATCAACCATGCTGATAAAATTTTCTTCTTGATCCAGGACACTTCAAAAGCCGACGTATTGAAGGAAGTTTTGCTGGGACCGTATCGGCCAGAGTTGTTGCCTGCGCAATTGATTCGTCCAGAAAGCGGAGAAATGACCCTGTTGCTGGACCGCACCGCTGCCGCAAAGCTGCCACCGTCTAGACCAAATGGGATGGGTCGGTTGGAAGTGAGCCGATGATTCTGGCCGGGGATGTAGGTGGCACCAAAGTTCATCTCGCGCTCTATCGTTTTCAGCAAGGCGTGCTGGAGCATGTCCGCGACGAGAAGTTCGCCGCGACGCAATACGCGAACCTTCAATCCATTGTGCGAGAATTTCTAGGCTCGAAAGATCAGCAGACGTCAGATGAAATTGTCGCTGCCTGCTTCGGAGTGCCCGGACCCGTCCGCAAGAATGTCATCCGCCTCACCAATCTTCCATGGACGCTCGACGCGCATGAGCTTGCACGTGACCTGAACATTGAGCATCTTTTCCTCATCAATGATCTGGAAGCGAATGGCTACGGGATCAGCGAACTTCCTCTCGATCAAATCTTTACTCTCAGTGAGGGCGACAGCAGTCAGGTCGGCAATCGCGGATTGATTGCGGCTGGCACCGGGCTTGGCGAAGGCCTTCTCATCTGGAATGGCAAAACCCATGTTCCGATGGCTTCAGAAGGCGGCCATGCTGATTTTGGTCCGCGCACGGATCTTGAGATCGAGCTGCTGCGTTATCTGCGGACCGATGCCATGCTGTACGATCACGTGAGCTGGGAACGAGTATGCTCCGGAATCGGTTTGAAGAATATTTATACTTTTCTGCGGGATGCAAAAAAGATGAACGAGTCGCCAGCCCTGCGGCTGCGAATGCAGCAGGAAGATCCTAACGCGGTGATCGGAGAGCTGGGAGAATCGGGCGCGGACGAATTATGCGCCAAGACGCTGGATGTTTTCGTCGCTGTCTATGGAGCGGAAGCGGGCAACCTGGCGCTGAAGATTCTGGCGCACGGCGGAATGTACATTGGCGGGGGGATCGCGCCGAAAATCCTGAAGAAAATGCAGGATGGAACCTTCATGCAAGCCTTCTGCGATAAGGGGCGCATGCACGATCTGGTATCCACCATGCCGGTCCGCATCATTCTGGAGAGCCGCGCCGCGTTGATGGGAGCCGCTGCGTATGCGGAGGTGCAAGCTGCGGAAATCACCGGCCGTTCTATTCGTGCGGCCTCGATACGCTCGGCGAGTTGAACCGAGCGGTGTCGAAGTGGCGACTTCCTGCCATTCGCCACTGGTGCAACACAGAAGGAGAGAGAATCGTTGCGATGACCCACCTTCCTCGATGGACCGCTCCGCTAGCCTTGCTGCTGCTTGGCGGTTCTCCGGCGGCATTTGCCCACGCCATCCTGATTCGTTCGACACCCGCGGATCATGCAATCGTGCAAAGTCACCAAGTCAACATGGCGCTCGAATACAATTCCCGCATCGAGGCCACCCGCTGTACCCTGACGCTGACCAACCTCGCCGGCAAAACATTTCCCTTGCAGATGGAACGCAGCGCAATGCCCTCGGAGTTGAAAGCGGTGGCCGGCAATCTGGCGAATGGAAATTATCAGATCCACTGGCAGGTTCTTGCCAGTGATGGGCATATTACAAGAGGTGACGTCGCTTTCACGGTCGCTGCCCAGTAGCATTCTATCCACACTCGAGGAAGCATCCATTGATCTGGTTTCTGCGCGATTATCCGCTCGCAGCGGTCTTGCTGCGCGCCGCTACATTGGCGTTCAACTCTTTGCTGATTGGCGGCATTGTGTTTTGCTCGGCGTTAGTTCCGCGCTCCCCGTCGTCTTCAGTGCCGATCGGAAAAGTTTTCCCGCATGCGCTGCGACTCCTGAAAATTGCTGCATTCGGCCTGGGCGCGACGCAGATCCTTTTCGTTGCTCTCGATAGCGCCATGCTGATGAGTACCGGGGGATTGCACCTGGTCGATCTGGTTACAGCCAACTACTTCCTCGCCGGTGTACTTGTCGTCTTTGCTACGTCCACTTTCCTTATTTTGAGCCGCTCTTGTCTGCCGCGAAGACCGAGATGGCTACTGTTTGTGATCCCACTCCTGTCGGCCACAGTTTGGACGAGCCACGCAGCATCGCGTCTGGAGGATCAAGTGAGCTTGATGGTCCTGACCGGGCTGCATCAACTTGCAGCCGCGGTGTGGATTGGCGGGATGCCCTATCTCTGGCTCCTGCTGGTTTCGCAGGGGAACTTCGATGTGACCGGCGGCGAAGCAATCGCGGACGATGCGGTTGTGCAGGCCGTACGGCGTTATTCCACCACAGCATTGGTCAGTGCGGTGGTTCTGGTGGCAGCCGGTCTTACGCTGGCGACCGTCTATACCGAATCCTGGAGCGCTGTCTATGGAACGGCGTATGGGGTGGTGCTGATTGCGAAGTCGACCATGCTGGCAGGGTTGCTGCTATTGGGTGCCGGCAATTTCCTGCTGATTCGGAAGGGGCGACTGCATTTGCCACCAGCACTGTTACGAATTGGAC
The DNA here is from genome assembly GCA_021793405.1 of Acidobacteriota bacterium. Classification (GTDB taxonomy): domain Bacteria; phylum Acidobacteriota; class Terriglobia; order Terriglobales; family Acidobacteriaceae; genus JAKAAZ01. Next base: position 127,847 of record JAJYSV010000004.1, on the reverse strand, counting down.
GATTCTCGGAGGCGGAGATAGGAATCGGCTTTACGATTATTCTAGCTGCCGCCTCACTCACTGGTCAGCCGCCTGGAGTCGATCTGGTGCAGAATCGCCTGACGTTGCCGGAGATTACCGCGCGGATGACTCCGCATTGGCCGCGGTTTCATACTCCTCCAGTACGAGCGCTACCGGCCGTGGATCCCATGGGGCTAGCGATTCGGCAGTACGCGTTGTCGCCCGACGACGCGCGGAGTGCCAATAATCGGATCGAACAGGCATGGTCGGAATATAACCATCATTGGGCTGGAATCGTTGTTTTGATTGCTGGGTTGCTGGCGATTCTGGGGCGATGGGATCGCGCCAGCTGGGCCAGGCATTGGCCCTTGGCTTTTCTGGGATTGGCCATTTTCCTGTTTCTACGTGCCGATCCCGAGGCCTGGCCGCTGGGGCCGCGAGGCTTCTGGGCCAGCTTCTACAATCCTGAAGATCTGGAGCACCGCCTCTACATCCTGCTCATCGTCAGTTTTGTTGCGTTTGAATGGAGTGTGCAGACGCATCGCCTGCAATCCCCTAAAGCATCGCTGGTCTTTCCTGCGGTCTGCGCGCTCGGCGGAGCACTCTTGCTGACCCACAATCACTCCCTGGGAAATGTGAAAGAGGAGTTGTTAACCGAAATGAGCCATACCGCCATCGCGCTGTGTGCGGTGTTCGCTGGATGGTCGCGTTGGCTGGAATTGCGGGGCTCCGAGCGTGGAAAACGCATCGCTGCGTGGATCTGGCCCATATGTCTGATCTGCATTGGAATGGTTTTGCTGAATTATAGAGAAAGCTGATTCCAGTCGTATGGTTTTAGAAGAAGATTAAAAACATATCTTCCGCCGAGAATCATGGTTCCCATCGGCGGAATCTATTTCGCGGGCGGCCTTGCTATCATCCACATTTCAAAGGGTGGTCAGAGTGCGTTTTTATTTCCGGTGTTTTTTCTCCAGCATGTTTCCAGTGTGCGCGGCGCTTCTCTGGCTGATGTGCTCTCCTCCTATGCAGGCGCAGCGGCTTCCTACAGATGTGACGCCGCAACATTATTCCCTGATGCTGGAGCCGAATCTGACGTCTGCAACCTTTACCGGAAAAGAAGAGATCGAGGTCACACTGGCGCAGCCGTCGGCAAGCATTACGCTGAACGCTGTGCAGATCACTTTTCAAACGGTAACGATCAGCGCCGATGGAAAAACGCAGACAGCCAACGTCACAGAGAACAAACCGGATCAGCAGGTTACCTTGCATGTAGCCAATGCGATGCCAGCGGGCGCGGCCACGATCCGCATCGAGTACAGCGGAATTTTGAACGACCATCTGCGCGGATTTTATCTTTCCAAAACGGTTCGCCGCAACTATGCGGTCACGCAGTTCGAGCCCACAGATGCTCGACGCGCCTTCCCATCCTTTGATGAGCCAGCCATGAAAGCGACGTTTTCCGTGACGCTGATCGTGAAGAAAGGCGACACGGCCATTTCCAACACCAACATCATTTCCGATCAGCACGGGCCTGCCGCGGGTAAGCACACAATCCGGTTCGTCACCACGCCGAAGATGTCCACCTACTTGGTGGCGTTTCTGGTGGGCGACTTCCAATGCGTCTCCGGAGAGAGCGATGGCGTGCCAATTCGCGCCTGCGCTACGCCGGATAAAGTGCAGATGGGAACCTACGCTCTGCACGCAGCGGAGTTTTTTCTGCACTACTACGACAATTACTTCGGGATCAAATATCCAATGCCCAAGCTGGACATGATCGCGATTCCGGACTTCGAGGCGGGAGCGATGGAGAATTTTGGAGCCATCACCTACCGCGAAACCGTTTTCCTGGTCGACGAAAAGACCGCTTCCGTGAATGCCGAGAAACTGGTGGCCATCGACGTGGCGCATGAGATGGCGCACCAGTGGTTCGGCGACATGGTCACCATGAACTGGTGGAACAATCTGTGGCTGAACGAGGGATTTGCCACCTGGATGGAGTCGAAAGCAGTTGCGGCATGGCACCCCGACTGGAATATTCCGCAGGACGAGGCGCTCTCGCTCGACAACGTCTTGAACTATGACGCCGGCAAAGTGACGCGCGCCATTCGGGCCAAGGCCGATACACCTGCGGAGATCAACGAGATGTTCGATGGCATCACGTACCAAAAGGGTGCTGCGGTGCTTGCCATGACGGAGAATTACGAAGGCAAGGAAGTCTTTCGGCGCGGCGTCCACGCCTATCTGGAAGCGCACATGTTCGCCAATGCGACTGCCCAGGACTTCTGGAATGCGCAGACGGCAACCAGTGACAAGCCAATCGATAAAGTTATGGATAGCTTTATCGCTGAACCCGGCGTGCCGCTGCTTACATTCAGTTCGCCGCAGAACGGCTCAGCCATGGTCTCTCAGCAGCGCTTCTATCTGAACCCGGAGATCCATGCGTTTCAGGCTCAGACCTGGACGGTGCCTGTCTGCTTCAAAACGAGCAGAGATCCCCAGTGCGAGCCGCTTTCCTCCTCGCAGCAAGGTCTGCCTGTTCCCTCGGCGGAAGTTTTTTATGCCAACGCAAACGGCCGGGGATATTACCGCACGGAGTATGACACTGCCGATACCAGCAAGATTCTCAGCGTTGCGGAGACGGGCTTGACTCCTCCAGAGCGCATCGGCCTGGCCGGCGATGAATGGGCGTTGATGCGTTCCGGAAGAAGCAGCATCGCGGATTATATGAACCTGGTTTCCCAACTGCGAAATGATCCGAATGCAGACGTGATTGAAGAATTAGTCGGTGCCGTTGCAGCCGTCGATGAGCGGATTGCGACGCCGGCGGATCGGAAACTGCTGGCGGCGTGGGTGCGGGAACAGTTCCGCCCGGCGTACGAGCGGGCGCAAAATGTGAGCGCGTCCGACCCTGTCGCGAAGCGGCAGTTGCGTGCAACGCTGTTTGCGGTACTGGGAGAAATAGGGCGTGATCCGCAGATAATCGCGGAGGCGAAGCAGTTGACGGAGAAATATATCGCAAACGAGGCGGATGTGGAACCGGAGCTGGCGCATCCGGCCCTGGTCATTGCATCCGAGAACGGCGACCCCCATTTGTTCGACCAGTTGCAAGCGCTCAGCAAGACGTCCAACAATCCCGATGCGCAGAGAGCCGCGTTAATTTCTCTGGCCAACTTCCGCGATCCAACTCTGCTTCGCCGGGCGCTTGATTACGCGACCTCTGGCCAGGTGCGCAATCAAGATTCCGCTCTGCTGTTCGTGACGGCGCTGCGCCAACGCGACACGCGCCCCATCGCGTGGGAGTATATCCAACAGAATTGGGACAAGGTGCATGCCCAATTAACAACGATGATGGGTGTTTATCTGGTGGACTCTACTGGGTCGTTTTGCAGCGCGGAAAAGAGCCAGCAAGTGCAGACTTTCTTTACGGCGCATCCGGTCATGGCAGCGCAGCGGTCTTTGCAACGCGCCACGGATTCCATCCACGACTGCACGGTTCTGCGCGCCGCTCAACAACCCAAGCTGACGGAATGGTTAGCGCAACAAAATCTGGCCGCCGGCAGTAGTGAGTAAATGTTCGCGAGCGGCGACCCCTTGCGATCGAGACGAACTCAGTATCCGTTCGCGATCAGATATTCCACTGTCAGCTCGAATGGTTTGTCCTGTGCCATGGGCGACGCGGCTCGCTGCTCAGCATATTTCGCCATCACGTCCACTTCAATGTTGACAGGGCTGCCGGGCGTTAATGTGTGCAGGTTCGTCACCGCGTAGGTATGCGGAATGATGGCGATGGTGACCGCCGTTCCCTCGACGCGCGCGATTGTCAAGCTGATACCTTCGATTGCAATCGAACCTTTCTCAACCACGTACCGCGTGCAGTCTTCTGGAATCCTCAGCCGGAGCCACCAATCCGTTGCGGATGACTGCACGCCGGTTGCGAGCGGCTCAAGCGATTGGACTGTGCCCACGCCGTCCACATGTCCTTGCACAACGTGGCCGCCCAGCGGTGTGCCGGCCGGGGTGGGGAGTTCCAGGTTCACAACCGAGCCGGGATGCAGGCGCGACAGGGAAGTGCGCGCGATCGTTTCGGCCGCCAGGTCGGCGGCAAAAATGCTGCTGTCCGGGCTGGTGTCGATGACTGTAAGACAGATGCCGCTGACGGCCACGCTATCGCCGAGTTGCAGCCGCTGTACCAGCGAAGCGGGCCCGGCGACGGTAAGGCGCATGACGCCGTGCCATTCTTCCAAGGAACGGATCGTTCCGGTGGTTTCGATCAAGCCGGTAAACATTGCAGATCCTTTCGGGCGTCCACGCTGCGGGCGCGTCGTGCGCTCCGCCTATGCGCTTTCCCACGGATTGTGGAGATAGCCCTCCACAGCGAAATCTTCGCCTAATTCGTGGAGTTGATAACTTCCCAGACGGGTAGTGAAATATGTGTTCGGCTCCAGCGAACGGACCATGGGGATGGCTGCACTCCCATAGATGACAGGGGCGTAGAAAAGGAATAGTTTATCCACGATCTGCGCTGCCAGAGCGGACGCGTTGATCTGGGAACCTCCCTCCAGCATCACGCTGACCATATCCATTGCCGCCAGCCGTTCCATTACCGCGCGCAGAGGAACTCGACCGGTTACCGGGTCCGGATCAAGCCGTTCAACGCGAACCCCACGTTCCCTGAGAGCCTTGGCGCGTTTTACGGATGGCTTGGTGTGGAAGACAAGAACATCCTGACTTGCTGTTCGCACAAGCTGGGAATCCACGGAAAGCCGCAGGGAGGAATCCAGGACAACGCGCAGAAACGGCCGTCGGCGCTGCCTGCCGCTGCGGTCGGTCAGGAGTGGGTCATCGCTCAGAATGGTGCCGATTCCGGTGAGGATCGCATCCGCGCCATGGCGCAGCTCCTGCACAACCTCGCGGGAGCGATCGCCGGTAATCCAGTGGGTAGAGCCAGAGGGAACATGGTCCTTGGTGGTCGGTGGCGCAATGCGACCGTCGAGCGTGATCCCCGCTTTCAGGGTGAGGAATGGCCTGTGGGTGCGGATGAACTTCGCGAAGGCCTCGTTAATTCTGCGCGCTGCCGCTTCCTTCACGCCGATGGTGAGCGAAACTCCGGCTGCCTGCAATTTGTTGAGGCCACGTCCGCTCACCTGCGGATTGGGGTCCCGTACCGCAGTGACAACCCGGGCCACGCCAGCTGCAATCAATGCGTCCGCGCAGGGTGGGGTGCGGCCATGGTGGCTGCACGGCTCCAGCGTTACATAGGCTGTGGCGCCGCGAGCCTGCTCTCCGGCCTGTTTTAGCGCGACAATTTCGGCATGGTCCTTGTCATCGTAAATATGGGCGCCCTCGCCTACCACGGCGTCGTCCTTTACCAGCACGCACCCAATGGAGGGATTGGGGGAGCTGAGGCCGACTGAGGCCTCGGCCAGCGCCAGTGCGCGCTCCATCCAAACTTCGTCCGTGTTCGATTCAGTATGCGTCATTTTTCCCGTGACCTGTTTTGGAGCGTGATGATTTGTGAAATTCATGCTGCTGAGACAAGTAGGCGAGGGAGCAGGATGAGACCTCAGCTTTCCAGCAACGAATCAACGAAGGCGTTGCTGTCGAAAGGAATCAAATCCCCAATTTGCTCTCCGATCCCAACATAGCGCACCGGCAGCCGCAATTCACGAGCGATGGCGATCACAATTCCACCTTTTGCCGTGCCGTCCAGCTTCGTCAGCACAATGCCGGAAACAGCGGCGGCCTGGGTAAAGAGCCGCGCCTGCTGCAGTCCGTTTTGTCCTGTGGTTGCGTCCATGACCAGCAGTGTTTCATGAGGAGCATTCGCGTCAAAACGCTGCGCGGTGCGGCGAATTTTCTCCAGCTCCGCCATGAGATTGTTTTTCGTATGCAGACGACCCGCTGTATCCACAATCAGAACGTCCATGCTGCGGGTCTGTGCGGCCTGGAGGGCATCATACAGAACCGCCGACGGATCGCCGCCCTGGCGTGTGCGGATCATTTCTACGCCCGCCCGCTGGCTCCATACCTCGAGCTGCTCGATCGCTGCCGCGCGAAACGTGTCTCCCGCGCAAAGTAAAACAGATTTCCCTTGCTCGCGGAAATAGGCGGCGAGTTTTCCTGTGGTGGTCGTCTTGCCGGTCCCGTTGACCCCCACCATCAAGATGACTTCCGGTTTTCCTGCGAACGCGCGTTGTCCCGAAGGTACAGAATCCAAAATACGCAGCATCTCCGCCTTCAGTAGACGCTGCAACTCGACTCCATCGCGAATTTGCTGCCGCGAGGCTTGTTGCCGAAGCCGATCGATGATCTCCTGCGAGGTGACCACTCCCAGGTCGGATGCGATCAGCGTGCCCTCCAGTTCTTCGAGGGCGGACTCATCGACCGGACGCGCCAGCGTCAGCAGGTCGTCCATGCGTTCTTGCAGGCCGCTGCGGGTTCGCGACACCGCCTGCTTCATGCGGTCCATCAAGCCGGGTTTTTGTTCTGGAGTATTGAAGAGTGACAGCATGAGGTGTGGTCGAAGCGTTCACCTTCAGTGTATCAATCCCGAGTCACGCCTACGAGCGTGGATGGTTCAGGAGATTCTTCGGCCACACGGATTGGCGTCGGGAGCGGCGCAGAGGGGAGGGATCCGCTTGGCCCGAGTTTCTCTTCGCGCCGGTGGGGCAGCACAACAAACCCGGCGGCATACACCCGGCAGAAGGACTCGACCGCACGCTCGTCGAATTTCTTACCCGCCATGGTGCGGATAATCCGCAGTGCGTATGAACCGTCCATGGCGTCCTGATAGGTTCGGTTGTGCGTCATGGCATCGAAGGTGTCCGCAACGGCAATGATGCGGGCCATCAAAGGAATCTGATCGCCTTTCAGTCCGTAGGGATATCCCGACCCATCCATCGATTCATGATGCAGCTCTACGCCAGGAAGAAGATCCGCAAATTCCGCGACGGGGCGAAGCATCTCCGCTCCGCGCGTCGTGTGTGTTTTCAGGAGGGCGAATTCGTCAGGGGTTAACACCCCGGGTTTTGTCAGGATATTCGGATCTATGCCGATCTTGCCGATGTCATGCAGCAGAGCGGAAAAACGGATTCGCCTGCTCTCCTCGGCCGGTAATCCCAGGTCCGTGCAGATCAACGAAGCATATTCGGCAACGCGTCCAGAGTGTCCACGGGCATAAAAACTCTTCGTGCTCAGGGAGGCGGACATCGCTTCGACCAGCCGGACAAAGATGGCATGATGATCTCGTGAAAGCAAAATCCACTTGGCCAGGGACGTATCGGGGCTCTCGTTCATTCCGCCCAGCTCGCGGGCAAGCTCTTCAATCTCCGGCAAGCCTGCATGGCCCGTGCGCAAGACGAATTCTCCCCTTTTGATCGCCTGCAGCGTCTCCAGAAATTGACGCATGTCGTGGGCAAATTCCCACGTAACCTTCCAGCACTTGACGGAGATACCCACGGCCACGGCAGCCAGAAGGTATTCGATGATCTTGTCGCTCCATCTGGGGGAATAGAAGGCGTTCCGGGCGAGCATGATCGAGATGACTCCGGCCGCAGCTGGCAGCAGCAGGGTGAGGTAGAGAACCCAGAGTCGAGGATTGCGTTTGATCTGCATGCCAATCCCGTGATGTGTGAGCGGGGTCATGCTTCCAATAACCAAATTGCTCTCTGTCGATATTACCTTGGGATGCGCCAAATGTAGAAAAACTTTTCCAGGTAAACCCTGCGAGATAGATAAAGTTTCGTTTTGCACTGATTCTAATCGGGAATCCGCCCGCGCGAGGGAGGAACGCGGTCATGGCATCAGAGAGACAATTCATCTCGTCCAGGTCGAGACATGAGTTCCCGCATCGCGTCCTTTGCCGAAATTCGCTCGTGGAGAACTGCGGCCACTTGCTCCGTAATGGGCATTTCGACGCCCATCCCGCGGGCGAGACCGAGCGCCGCATCGGTGGTGCGGACGCCTTCGGCCACCTTGCCATGCATGTCCGCAAGAATGTCCGGGAGACGGCGGCCGCTGCCCAGTTCCAGTCCGACATGTCGATTGCGGGACAATACCCCGGTGCAGGTGAGGACCAGATCGCCGAGTCCCGAGAGTCCAGCGAGGGTTTCGCGGCGGCCGCCGCAGGCGACGGCCAGGCGCGTAATTTCCGCGATCCCGCGAGTGATCAGCGCGGCCACGCTATTATGGCCCAACCCCAGCCCATACGTCGCACCAGCGGCGATGGCAATCACGTTCTTCAGCGCTCCGCCCAGCTCGACTCCCACGACGTCATCGTTGGTATACAGGCGCAGTGTCGGGCCTGCAAATTCCTCCTGCACGCGTGTGGCGAGAGAGGGATCGCAGGACGCAATAGTGATGGCAGTCGGACTGCCCGCGCCCACTTCCTGGGCGAAGGAAGGGCCGCTGAGAACCCCGCAGGGCAGCTCCAAAGCTTGTCCCGCCAGTACTTCTGCCATCACCTGGGTCATGCGCAGGAAGGTGCCATCTTCGATTCCCTTGGTCGCGTTGACGATCAGTTGATCGCGGCTGAGCAGGGGAGCCATCAGGCGGCAGATACTGCGCAAATGCTCCGCGGGGATCGCCAGGATCAAAATTTCCGCGGAGCCCACCGCTTCTTCCAGATAGGTTGTGACGCGGACAGTTTCCGGAATGAGAAGGCCAGGCAGGTAGATGGTATTTTCACGCGTCTGTTCAATCGCCTCGGCGACCAAACGGGTATGGGACCAAAGGGTGATCGTGTGGCCGCCTCGCCGCGCCAGAACCAGTGAGAGAGCTGTTCCCCACGATCCAGCTCCGACGACGGCAATACGGCTCATGCGGCTTTACTTTCCTTGCCGCCAAATCGATATTCCGTTCCATGCAGCAATCGGTCGATGTTCTTCCGGTGTTTGATGAGAATAATGGCTGGCACAAGGATCGTGCTGACAACAAAGATTGGCCCGTAGCCGTAGTGGACATGCAAAAATCGCTGAGTCAGCCAGACCCAGACAGGGAACGACGCAGCAGCAAGAATGGAAGCCAGCGAGACATACCGCGTCATCGCTGTGATGATGATGAAAACGGCGACCGAGGAGACGGCGGCCAGAGGGGCCAGGGCCAGAAACACTCCCAGCGCCGTGGCCACTCCTTTGCCGCCTTTGCCGTGAAGCCACACGGGAAATACATGGCCGATTACCGCGAATAAAGTGGCGATGGAGGCGGCTTGGATGGCGTGATGGCCGGTCGTCAGATGGCGCGCAATTTCGACCGCCAGAAATCCTTTGCCCAAGTCGAGTGCGAGCGTGAGAATGCCCAACCATCGGGAGCCGGAACGCAGAACATTCGTCGCCCCGATGTTTCCGCTGCCAGTCTGGCGGATGTCCTCCTTACGGAACATCCGAACCAGCAGGTAGCCAAATGGAATCGAGCCAAGAAAGTACGCGATCGCTGCTGCTATCAAGTCTACTGTCATGACAGTACTGTTCGAGTGTAGCAGCGGCGTGTTGTATTTGAGTTGAACTTCCAGCGTGGATTACATGAACTTACGGCGGATCATGTCGAGCGCCTGCTGGCTGGCCAGCCAGCGCACCCGTTCGCGATCTCCGCGAAATTTCCGTTCACATACATTGATCTCTTTTCCGTCGTCGAGGGCGATGTAGACCAGGCCAACCGGCTTGGCCTCGCTACCTCCCGTCGGCCCGGCGATGCCGGTGATGCCCACTCCAATCGTGGACTGTGCCCGGCGTCGTATCCCATGGGCCAGAGCTTCGGCAACCTCGCGGCTGACCGCGCCCTTTTCTTCGATCAAATCTTCCGGCACGTCGGCGAATTGAACCTTCAGATCGTCGGTATACACTACCGCTCCGCCCAGAAAGGAGCGGGAACTGCCGCTGATGCTGGTCATCCGCTGAGCCAGCAATCCTCCCGTGCAGCTCTCCGCAACCGCAACGGTTGCTCCGCGAATCTCCAGGTAGTAGAGAACAATCTGTTCCAGCGATTCGCCGTTGGAAGAGAAGATGACGTCTTCCATTTCCTCTTCAACACGGCTGGCCAGTTCGTTAACGCGCCCCTGCGCAACTTCAAGGATTGCCTTGGTACATTGCAAGTGCAGCTGTACTTCGCCGGCGTGCGCAAGAATCGTCGTCTCCACATCATTGAACCGCGTATAGATGGGAGCCAGGCGCGCATCCACCTCGGACTCGGGCAGCATTGCCATCTTGAGCACGCGTCGTGCAATGTGGCGGGGCGGCAGCGCTGCTTGCAGACGCGGTAAACACTCGGCGGTAAACATCGCTTTCAATTCCATGGGGGGCCCTGGAAGCAGGATGACGATCTTGCGGTATTCGCCAACTACGGTGTCCAGCCACTGACCTGGCGCGGTCCCGTTGGCATTCGGCAAAATCTCCGCGCCGTCGATCAGGTCCGCTTGTTTGGAATTGTTGCCGGGCATGCTGGCGCGTCGCTCCGCGAACCGCTTGTAGAGCGCGGCCAGCAGATCGCCATTGCGGCGCAGCCGCACTCCCAGGGCTTCCGCGACCGCTTCACGCGTAATGTCATCTTCCGTTGGGCCAAGGCCGCCCATGACACACACGATATCGGCGCGGCTCAGAGCGTGAGAAACCGCTTGCGCCAGATGCGGTCTTCTGTCTCCGACGATGGTCTTAAAGACCACCGTGACGCCGAGAGAATTGAATTGCTCCGTAGCGAACAGCGAGTTCGTGTCCTGACGGAAAGGGGTGAGAAGCTCCGAGCCGACGGCGATGATTTCTGCGAGCATGTGGGCGAAGTGAGAACCAGAGCGGATGCCAAATCGACATGCGCCCGTAACAGGATCTAGTGCAGCAAGCGTCCGAGGATGTCTAATCCCACATGATATACGGTATCGCGCGTGACCACGGCGGCATCGCCTTCCGGGAGGAATGCCAGACCGACAATTCCAGATCCGGAGATGACCAGCGATGCTTCGCGTTTGGGATTGATTTTTACCACGCCGCGGCGGCCATGCAGCGACGCAGCCACGTAAAGGTTGCCGTCAACATCGAATGCCATGCCCTGCGGACGCCCCAGCCCGGTGTAAAAGTTGGAAATCTCTCCATTCGGCTCGATGGCGTGGATCGACTCATTTGCCGACGTGGTCGGCCCGCTTACCATCAGGGTTCCGTTGTCGTTAAAGGCCAAATGATAGGCGGAGACGCTCGGTTCCAGAGTGGCGAAAACGAAGACCTGGCGGTTTTGCGCAATCTTGAAAATCGTTCCGCTGCGGTCGCCCACATACAGAAATCCGTCCCGATCGAAGGCCAGGCCTGTGGCGACTCCCATGCCTTCGGCAAAGACGGACTTCGCCCCGCTCGGAGTCACGCGGTAGACCGTTCCTTCGTGGCGCGAGGAGACGTATAAATTTCCATCGCCATCCAGCGCCACGCCCGTAGCGTTCATAATCCCTGTGACAAACGGGCGCACCTGGTATTCGGCATCGACCTGAAAGACTGATGTCGGAGTTTGCTGGCCGCGTGGGCCGGAAAATGGGACGTAAATATTGCTCTCGGGATCCACGGCGGGATTGGCCACCGGGTCCATGCTGTCCGCAACCGCGACTCCCACCGACAGCGGCATGGCATTGCTGGTATGTCCGTCCACGCGCACCTGGACATTGCCGGAAATGGCTCCGTCGGGGACATGCAGCAGAACCTTGGAAGCACGGCTCATGGTGACAGAAGACGGCTGCTCTCCAATGGTGGCGGTCGGCTGGCGAAGCGCGTCCGTTGCCAGCCTGTGTCCATGCACTTCCACTTCGCCGCCTGGTAACGCCGCCAGCGGGGTGATGGACGTAATTTGCGGCGTACTTTCAGTCGAGTGAATTCCAAATTTCATTTCCATCGCGCTCCCGCGCTCTAGAACCGCCAGCCCATCGAAAAAAGTCGAACCAGCCATACGAGGATCAGGGCATACATTCCCGCGGCTACGTCATCCATCATGATGCCGAACCCGCTATGCATCCTGTCAAACTGGCGGGCTGGAGTTGGCTTCAGGATATCGAAAACACGGAACAACAGAAACGCCAGCAACCAACTCCACGGCCGAGTGGTGGCCGCAATCAGCGCAATCCACTGGCCAGCGACTTCATCCAGAACTACAAACTGCGGATCGTCGGTGCCGGCCTCGCGCGCGACGATGCCGGAGGCCGGAATGCCTCCCAGGACTGCAATCAAGGCTGCGATGGCGGTTCCGGCGGCAAGATGGATGGGGGAAGGATGCGCCCAATGAGCAGCCGCTAGCCACAACAGAAGTCCAGCCGCGGAACCCCACGTACCCGGGCCTGGGTGCAGGAATCCCGTACCGAAAAAAGTCGCCAGCACCCAGGCCCAGCCGGTTCGCCGCTTCGTCATTTATTCGTCATCGCCGGAGCTATGTCCACTGCGGTGCATGTCGTCCAGACCCTCCAGCACTTCCGGGTCGAGGATCGGAGAAGAAATGCGATAAGCGCCGCTGGCCCACTTGCCCAGGTCAATGATCCTGCAGCGGTCGCTGCAAAATGGAAAATTATCATCGTCTCGCAGCACCAGCGTGCGGCAGGTAGGACACCGGAGAGCGGTTGGATTCGTACTTTTCTCTTTTGCCATAGAGAGTCTCACAATTTAAGGGTATAAGTTACAGATCAATGGTCATCTTGTTTATCTCGAAGCGCAGTGAAACTTTTACGCCACGATGCGAGCGACCAGATCATAATCGTGGGCGTCAGTAATTTCACAGCGATGGAAGCCTCCTGGTTGCAAAGCCTCGTAGGGTCCAAAGTCGTTGATCAGAATTTTTCCGTCAATTTCCGGAGCATGCATGGCGGCCCGCCCCTGCCACAACAGCGGCGTTTCCCCGCTTTCACCTTCCACCAGTACGTCCCAGCTGCGGCCTACCTGTCCGGCACGCGCTTCACGGCTGATCTGCAATTGGGCTCGCATCAGTTTGCGCTGCCGGACCGCGATGGTTCGCCGGGGAACTTTTTCGCCAAGCGCATGAGCGGCCGAACCTTCTTCATCGGAATACTCAAAGACCCCCATCCAGTCGAAGCGCGCTTCGCGAATAAAATCCATCAGCAATTCAAAGTCGGCATCCGTTTCTCCTGGAAAGCCGGCAATGAAGGAAGTGCGCAGCGTTATTCCTGGCATGATCGCCCGAGCCCGCTCAATCATTTTCAGGAAGATGTCCGCCCCGCCGCCGCGCTTCATGCGCTTCAGAACATTGGGCGCCGCGTGCTGCAGCGGCACGTCGAGGTATTTGCAGATATTCTCGTGCCGGGCCATGGTATCGAACAGCGCCGGCGTCACCTTGTTGGGGTAAGCGTACAAAAAACGCAGCCAACGCAGACCTTCGACGCGCGCCAGGCGATCGAGCAACTGCGCCAGGCCGTCTTTCATGCCAAAGTCTTCGCCATAGCAGGTGGTGTCCTGGCCGATCAACGTGATTTCCTGCACGCCTTCGGCTACTAGCCGCTCGACTTCGGCAACCACCGACTCAAATCTCCGCGAACGGAATTTACCGCGAAGCTGCGGAATAATGCAAAAACCGCAAGGATGGTCGCAGCCTTCCGCGATTTTGACATATGCGGAACTGCGCGCTGTGGCGCGAAGTCGCGGCGTGTTCTCGTTGTACAGATAATTCGGCAGGCTGGCGATCGCGCCGTCCCAGCTCTCGCGGGAAAATCGTCCTTGCGTCTCGCGGTGATTGCCTTCCGCGCGATGTGCGATGTTCGCCTCGGCACTGGTCAATATACGAAATGGCGAGTCTGCGGAGGCGGGGCTGAAATCTGTCGGCGGAGCAGCAAGACCCGCTGCGGCGAGGATTTGTTCCAGCTCGCCGGTGCCGACCACGGCATCCACCTCCGGAATATTTTTCCGGATTTCGTCCCGATAGCGTTCGACCATACAGCCGGCGACAACCAGGCGCGTGGCCTTGCCGTCTGTCTTGTGCCGCGCCATTTCCAGGATGGTATCGATCGATTCCTGCTTCGCCTTGTCGATGAACGAGCAGGTGTTCACCACCAGCACATCCGCGGTGGCCGCGTCCGCAGTCATGGTCGCTCCAGCCTCGGACAAGATCCCCATCATCACTTCGCTGTCGACGAGGTTCTTCGGGCAGCCCAGGCTGACGAAGCCGATCCTGGGACGCACGGCGCGGTCGCCTGGAGTGATAGAAGACGCGTTCATTTCAAGATTCTTCACACCTTTCATTCTACCAACGCTGCGCAAAAGGCCGGCATCTCCGGAGAGCTATCGCGCGGTGATATCATCAACCTGTGCCGGGTCCTACGCGACGCAATCCCGCCAACCCCGCCAGGTCCGGAAGGAAGCAACGGCAACGGGCTCATGCGTGCGCAGTAGGTTACCCGGCGCTTGAATCGCCGCGGCACTGCCAGCCTGCTGGAAACACCCTCCACGTCCACGCGGAACACAGAACTTTTTCGAGGCCAACACGTTGAAATTCGATCTTCGCCCCCGGTCACAGTGCCGGGCAAAAATTACCGCGCTCGGAACCTACGTTCCTCCGCGGCTTCTCACCAATGCCGACCTTGAAAAGATGGTCCACACCAACGATCAGTGGATCGTGGAACGAACCGGTATCCGCGAGCGTCATCTAGTCGATCCCGGCGTTGCGACCAGCGATTTAGCGGTGGCGGCAGCCCGCATCTGTCTCGCCGAGCGTGGCATCGAACCGAGCGAAGTGGAAGTCATCATCGTCGCCACCGTGACGCCTGACATGCTATTTCCAGCGACAGCCTGCCTGGTGCAGGACAAGCTGGGCGCGAAAGGCGCGTGGGGTTTTGATATGTCCGCGGCGTGCTGCGCCTTCGTGTATGCGCTCCAGGTGGGAGCGAAGCTGATCGAATCGGGCGCGCACAAGAAAGTGCTGGTAATTGGCGCGGATGTCATGTCGTCGATCATTGATTACAAGGACCGTTCGACCTGCATTATCTTCGGCGATGGAGCGGGCGCCGTTCTGCTGGAACCGGCGGAAGAAGGCGAAGTCGGGATGATCGATTTCCTGCACGAAATCGATGGCTCCGGCGCGGCTTCGTTATATATGCCGGGTGGGGGCAGTCTGCATCCGCCGACCGCGGAAACCGTCGCGAAGAATATGCACGTCGTTCATCAGGATGGGCAGGCCGTGTACAAATTCGCGGTTCGCAAAATGTCGGAAGCGACCGAGGCCCTGCTCGCCCGCAATGGCATTCATGGCAGCGATCTGGATTGCTTTATTCCGCATCAGGCCAATAAGCGCATTATCGTATCCACGGCGGAGCGGCTGGGGATCGCGCCGGAGCGTGTGATCATCAACATCGATCGCTTCGGCAACACCACCGCTGGAACCATTCCACTGGCTATGCAGACGGCGAGAGAAGAGAACAAGCTGCACAAGGGCGACTTGGTTCTGTTGGCATCTGTCGGCGCCGGGTATACCGTCGGGACCTGCCTGCTGCGCTGGGAAATCTAACGTCTCGCAACGCAGCCAGCCGACCACCAGTCGCAGCGCCCACTAGTCCGATTCAGGCACGGGAGACGGGTTCCTGTCCCGGAACTGCTTCTGATGCCAATAAGGATACGGAGGCGTAGTCTTGCTAACGGCATCCAATTTGGCGACCTGCTCCGCCGTCAGATTCCAGCCTGCCGCTGCCAGATTCTGCCGCAACTGCTCCTCGTTTCTGGCACCCATAATCACGGTTGCAACCGTCGGTCGCTGCAGCAGCCAGTTCAGTGCGATCTGGGGCACCGTCTTTCCTGTCTCCCTGGCCATCGCGTCGAGCGCATCCACCACCGTGTACAAGTATTCATTGTCCACCGGCGGTCCCTGCTCCGATGTCTTATGCAATCGGCTCACTTCCGGCAGGGGCTGTCCCCTGCGAATTCTCCCAGTCAATCGTCCCCATCCCAGCGGGCTCCAGACGATGGCACCCACCCCTTGGTCGAGGCCCAGCGGCATCAATTCCTGCTCATAATCGCGGCCAATCAGAGAGTAGTACACCTGGTGCCCCACGTAGCGCGACCAGCCGTACTTTTCCGAGACAGCCAGCGACTTCATCAAATGCCAGCCGGAGAAATTCGAGCACGCAATGTACCGCACCTTGCCATCGCGCACCAGCGTATTCAGAGTGTCAAGCGTCTCTTCCACGGGTGCCAGCGCATCGAAGCCATGCAGGTGATAGATGTCGATGTAGTCCGTTCCCAGGCGCTTCAGACTCGCCTCGCAAGCCGGGATCAGATGGTACCGCGACGAGCCACGATCGTTCGGTCCATCACCCATCGGGAAGGTGGCCTTGGTGGACACCAGCACCTTGTCGCGTCGTCCGGCGATGGCGTGGCCCAGTATTTCCTCGGACAGCCCCTTCGAATACACGTCCGCGGTATCGAACATGTTTACGCCGGCTTCCAGGCAAATGTCGACGAGACGCGTCGCCTCTTTCACGTCCGTCGAGCCCCACGCTTTGAAAAATTCGCTCTTCCCGCCAAATGTTCCTGTGCCGAAGCAAAGCGCCGGCACCTTCAATCCTGATCGTCCTAGTTGTCGAAATTCCATACGCAGTTAGATGTGACAAGTGTAATGGAAGGTGCAGCGTCAGCGGAAACAAATCCGACCGCTCTAACGCGGTTACTGCCGTGACGATTTACCTATTTTTCATCTGCCGCTCATCGTACAGTGCTGAGAAATGCCGCATAACTAGGGCATGAATGGCGACCCGTACGACACGCTGATCTTGTCGGACATTCATCTTGGGTCCGAACTGAGCCGGGCGCAGGATGCGCTCGACATGCTGCAGTCGCATCGCTATCGGCGCCTGGTGCTGCTGGGCGATATTTTTTCCGATCTCAATTTTCGCCGCCTCACCAGCGAGCACTGGAAGTTTTTGTCTTATATTCGCAAGCTTTCCAATCCGAAGCGTCAGGTCGAAGTGGTCTGGGTGGAGGGCAATCATGATACTGGTCTCGCGAACCTGATGTCCCACCTGGTCGGTGTTCCCGTCTACGAGCGGTATGTGTGGGAGTACGAAGGCAAACGTCACCTGGCCATGCATGGGCACCAGTTCGATGGCTTCGTCAAAAAGAATCGATGGCTCAGGCGTTTGGGAGAGCGGATCTTTCTGGAAATCCAGAAAGTGGATTCGCGTACCAAATGTTTCTCGCGCTTTCTGGATCGCCTGAACACACGTTGGCTGCTGCTCTCCGACAAAGTTGCCAGGGGAGCGATCCATGATGCTCGCATTGGTAAATGCGAGCGCGTGTTCTGCGGCCACACGCATGCCGCGTTGTCGTTGCTCTGCGACGGCGTAGAGTACTACAACTCCGGCTCGTGGGTCGATGCGCGCGCCACGTTCCTTACCATCAACCAGCACGGCGTGGAGATCCAAACCTATGCGGGCGGAACTCACTATCGTCATTCCAGCGCGGAACGAGAGCCAGTCGTTGCCGAAGCTGCTGACCTCTTTGAATCGGCAGGATTACCTGCGCTTGCCGGATACCAGAGTGTTCGTTGCTGATGCCAACTCAACCGACGGTACAGCAGAAATCGCGCGGTCGTTTCCCGCGCGGTTTCTCGTTGAGATTATCCCCGGAGGTCTGCCTGCCGTGGGCCGCAATGCAGGCGCGCATCGCGCTGCCACACCTTATGTGCTTCTTGTGGATGCGGATGTAGAGCTGCGCGATCCATCCCTGCTGCGGCGTTCCGTGGAGGCACCGGAAAAAGCGTCCAAGTCCGATGATTACTCTGCTTTTGACTTACTGAATCTCAATGTGCGGGATGTAACCCCAAATCTTTTTTAAGTAATTTACGCCAGTTTGAGTGGCAATACTCAGCAGACCACACAGATGCAACTACGATCGCCCAGGCAAGCTCGCCTAGAGCGGCGGATCGTCTCGTTTCCAGCAACACGGCGAGGGCCAAAGCGACGGCAGTTCCCAGGAGCCGCAACGAGCGCAGTAGTAGATGAGGTCTCACGAAATAATAGTTCTTGAGGGCGCGCCACTTTGTTAGCGGCACCCTCTCTTTGGCTTTGGCCTCATTCTTGATGAATTTCCGCCTTATGGTGAGGAAGCCAATAAAGTCTACAAGTAGAAGACCGAACAGAATCCCACAGTAAACGATAAGGTTAGCGGCAAACGCAAAAAGGGCACCGAAGCATATGGCCAATGCAAAAATAAGGATGATGTGCCAAGGTCCTTCCAACTTGATTCCCGTGACATATCCCGCCGCTTTATCGAGATCGTCGTTCGTACCAGCGATGTAAAAGGCGAAAAACAGCAGCGTGGAAGCCAGCACAGCAATAAACGTGATGGCAGGGCCTATGCCGCTGGTGAGCGCTCTGAGAAATACTTCTTTCGACATCAACCAATAAGCGGTCGCAGACGCAACACCTATTGCTAGGACCCAATAGTCCTTGAGTGTCTCATCGGTGGTCTTCATCCGTTTTCCGCTCTCCCAACGAAGCAGAGTCCCTGTTGCGAACCAGCGGCACGAGATTGCGTCTAGGCGCCTGCAATCCTTGCAATGTGCGTGCTCGCATACAGAAAGACCGCCGCGATTACTAGTGTAGATATATAAAATCTTGGAACTTTGATCTTGCCGAGTGCGATCCATCGAGTGTGCCACCAAATTCGGCCAGAGAATAGATCCTGTAGGCTAGTGGGGTAGTACCAATTCAATGCGAACCACATGAAGTCCTCTATGGTAGAGATAGCTAGCCACGCCGCGATAATGGAAAACAGCGGCATGAAGCGTACAGATCCAACCTGCCATATCGTCAATATTCCGATGTCGTGCATGGCGAAAGCATGGCTAACCAAGAAGACTCGGACGATCCAATATTGGCCGACAAGGATCAGGGGTACGATCGCGCCGAACATCGTCAAGTGGTAGACAGTGATGTAGGGCTTTTCGAACAGCCGAACGAAAGTGGTCCCTTGCCACAGGCGTTTCCCAAGTCCGTGCTGGCTTAACCCGGATGCCCACCCGTTGTCCTTTTCAAAAAAGATTTCAAACACAGCAATAAAGATGCTGAGCACTAAAACATCTAACAGCCACCAGGCGAAATACCAACCATGAATCGCCATTATGGCGCCTCCGATCCCGGTCAGTATACGCTCACGATTGCTCAAGGTTGCAGCTCGATCCACCTGTCAGTGGGGACCTGGTCTCGCTGCGGCGATTTGCTGTGATTCCCGGCGAGGTGATGACCTCGAATCGGCGCTTTCAAAAAATGGGACACATGCAAATTGCCGGCATGTTTTTGAAGACCGCGCTGAACTCCGGCAATCCCGATTACTTCCTTCGCGACCATGGCTACTGGGAAGAATCCTGAGGCCGCGCGGCGCGTCTTCGGCTCCTTATGGGATGCAGCCGGAAAGATGGTCGGCCTTCGTTGCGCCAACCGTACAAAGTGAAAGACCCTCCGAAACAGTCGGAAGGTCACAACTGGAATCCAAGTGAGGCATGCGCTTTATCACCAGCAGCTGCGAAGAATCGTTGGAACATGCCAATCCCGCGCTCGAAGAACTCTGGAGTGCGTTTGCACGGCTGGTTACGGTTGCGGAGTAGACTGTTCCTGCTCGGTGGCGGCCTTGGCTAGATCCACGTCAGATTTGTCTCGCTGTCTGTTTGCCTTGGCCCGGCTTTTTGAGGCCTTCTCCTGCTCCTTGAGAGCATTCACTCGGTCTTTTGCCGCCTTATTCTTATACTTGACTTGCCGCTTGACTTCTTTAGCCTGCGCTTTCTGCGCTTGAGCCCTGTTCGCATCCGGCTGGGTAGTATTTTGCATGGTTGCTGGATGGTTGGCAGTTGGCGCAGGAGTCCGTACCTGTGCCCCTGCCATGCATGCGGCAAGTAACCACGCGTGCGATGCGATAATCCGACTTACTTTCATAGATGTGCCTTAGGGAGTGTGCTCTTCAAGAGGCTGGGGGATCGAGGAAATTCCAAGCAGGCTTTCAATTACTGGCCTGAGGCCATTATACCGGCGTGGAAATCTTCCGCAGCACAAACTAGCGTATGTATCTCAGCCCATAGAGGAATGTATTTTCTCTGGAAGCTTGAAGACCGGCATGGGCTAGAGGAAGCGAAGCTGGGGTGCGGGCGGCAGGACGCCGCATTCGGCCGCGTAGCGGAAGAACAATTCCATTCCCGCGAGGCATGGCTCGTCCAGCACGTAATGAATATTCGTGGAGAGATAGGTGCGAATCGTTGCCGCCGGCACCGGAATACGAGGCGCCCATTCACGGACAAGGTCCTCGATGTGTGTCATGCCGTGGTCACGCGACCGGACGAAATCGTCGATGATGCTGGCGGACGTCAGGCCGGATACGGCGACAGCATCGGGTCGCACCGCCCACACGGCGGAAACCCATGGCAGGCCGGTATGGCGTTTCCATTCCTGTCCCAGGTCCAGATAGTCCAGATGCTGGCCCGTTCGGGCGAATCGCGCAGCCTTGTCTTCCAGCGCCAGCAGAGCCGGGTCGCCAATCAGGATCGCTGCATCGCAGTCATCGAGCATGGCCTCCAGATTGGGGGTATGGAGAACAAATTCCGGTTCGACGCCAAGGAATTTTCGAAAGATGATTTGCGCATAGGCATTCGATGCGCGCGAGGCTGTGTCGCCGGCAACGCGGCGCACCGCTTGTATGCCATCTGGATGCTTGACCACGAGAATGATGGAGCGGACACGACCGAGCGAAGCGATGGTGCAGCCGGGCAGGATGGCCAGCTCCGGTGTCGTTGCATACGCGGAAATTGGAATCAGCCCGATATCGGCGGTACCATCGGCCAATTCCGCCGCGCACCGCGACGGCATCGCGGAATGAATTCGATAGCGCTCTGCCAGCCGCGCCATTTCCGGCGGATGTTCAAAGTCCCACATCAGCGGCGCCGGATTGAGAAAGCGAATAGCGGAGATGCTAAGGCGCGGAAAAGAAGCGCAAACCTGCGATGTTACTATCACGGTTCAGTGTAACAATATGCTCTGCATCAAGATTGCAGCGTACATCTTTTGCAGCAAGCGCGGCGGTCCGCTTGTGCGGTAAGATATCAGCCATGAGTGCATCCGCGATTACATTTTTCCTGAAGCTCCTAGGATTGGGAAGCATGTTCCTGGGCCTGATTGGACTGTTTCTCAGCGGTTCCTTGTTCGTCGCCGCGCTTTTTCTTCTGGCAAAGCTGAAGTCAGCGCACGAATCGTTGCAGACCGCATAGTTCTTCAGCTTCTCTATCGCGCGATATCCACTGGAAATCCCTGCCTTCATCGTCGCCCTGCTTGACATTCCAGCCAGCCCCGGATACGCTCTCGCAACATCGAGTCAATTTTCAGGCGAAGATATTTATCGCCCGGAATTGTTGGCTGATGAATTGTTTTGATCATGAATATTCCTTCCCGATCTTCCGATAGCGCAAAGAGCATCCTTGATCCGGCCGATCCGCAGGTGCTGGATGGCGAGCGGCGGGCATGGCTTGCGCTTGCGATGACCAGCCGTCTTGGAATGACTCGCATTTGGCGGGCCGTCAACACCGTTGGCAGCGCGGAAGGCGTGCTGGCTCTGCCGCTGACACAGTTGGAAGGCTTGCGCCTGCCGGCCGTGTCGGCGCAGTCGATCGTTTCCGGCAAATCCCTGATCGAAGCGGAAAAAGAATGGAAGCGTGTGCAGGAGGGTGGTGGAACGCTGATCACCCCCGCGGACGACGAATATCCGGAGCGGTTGCGCGAGATCTACGATCCTCCCACCGTGTTGTGGTTGCGCGGCGACAAAGCGTCGCTGGCGCAGCCTGGAATTGCAATCGTCGGGACGCGCCATCCCACGCCCTATGGAACAGGAATGGCGGAGATGCTGGCCCGCGATCTGGCAGCGCATGGCTTGATTATTTTGAGCGGCATGGCGCGGGGTGTCGATACAGCGGCGCATCGCGGCGCGCTCGATGCGCGCGGCAAAACCATCGCCGTTTGGGGCACCGGGATCGATGTCATCTATCCCAAGGAGAACAAGCGACTGGCGGAGCAGATCCTCGAGGCGGGAGGCGCAATTCTCAGCGAATATCCGATGGGAACCTTTCCCGCGCCGCAGAACTTTCCCATTCGCAACAGAATACTCAGCGGCATGAGCGTCGGCGTGCTGGTGATTGAGGCCGGCGAAAACAGCGGCACGCGAATTACCGCTCGATGCGCGCTGGAACAAAATCGCGAAGTGTTCGCGGTCCCCGGCAATGTGACGTCGAAGAACTCCTGGGGCCCGAACACGTTGATTAAACAAGGCGCCAAGCTGGTAGCCACGTGGGAAGACGTGTGGGAAGAACTGCCCACGGAGATACGCATGGAGGTGGAGGAACGGCAGGGAATTGCATCTTCCGACGGGTCTGCTGCATCTTTGTTCAGCAAGCCGGATTTGCCCGATCTGCCGGAAGATCAGGCGCGCGTCTTCGATGCGTTGCGTCCGGACCAGGCACTGCAACTGGATGAATTGGTCGAGATGCTGGAAGACAAATTGAGTTCGTCGGAGATTTTTACCGCGCTGTTTGAGCTGGAACTTGCCGGGCGCGTGCGTGCCATGCCGGGCAAAAACTACGTGAGGACATTTTAGAACGAGCCAATCTCGCAGCCGGTGCAACCCATATTTCCATCTTTGTCCGATCGGGTCGGAACTGGCCGTTTCGGAAGCGAAGTCCAGAGGAGTTTCAGCCGCGCACTGGTATCACCGAGCAAAACCATGGTAGTTTCGCTCTTGTTACCTAATTCGGAGCATAGCGTCCTTTAGAGCATTCCGAACAACATACGATTCGTTACTGAACAAGGAAGTGTATCTGGAATGGCAAAGTCACTCGTGATCGTCGAATCTCCCGCGAAGGCGAAGACGATCAACAAATATCTCGGCAAGGATTTCATCGTGGAGGCCTCGCTTGGCCACATTATGGATTTGCCGAAAAGCAAGATCGGCGTGGAACTGGAAAACGGCACATTCGAGCCGGAGCTGATTGTGATGCCTGGCAAAGAGAAGGTCGTCGAGCGGCTGAAGAAGCTAGCGTCGACCGCGGATGCCGTATACCTCGCGCCTGATCCTGACCGCGAAGGCGAGGCCATTGCGTGGCATCTGGAGTTGCAGTTGAAGCCGCAACTTCGCAATAAAGCGAAGATCCAGCGAGTCACGTTTAACGAAATCACGCAGAAGGCCGTGAAGGCCGCCTTTCAACATGCGGGCAACGTCGATGCGCGTCTGGTGGATGCGCAGCAGACGCGGCGTGTGCTGGACCGAATTGTGGGCTATCAGATTTCTCCGCTCTTGTGGGACAAGGTGCGACGTGGTTTGTCGGCGGGCAGGGTGCAAACCGTAGCGGTGCGTTTGATTGTCGAACGCGAGCGGGAGATCAAGGCATTCAAGCCAGTGGAATATTGGACACTGGATGCGCTGCTGACGCCTGGGACGGGCGGCGGGAAAGACGAGCAGGAGTTTACGGCGCGCTTTCTAGGCATCGATGGCAAGCGAGCGACCGTCGAGACGGTGAACACTCCGTCACTTCCAAACCAGGCGGAGACGGATGCCATTGTTGCCGCATTGAAAACCGCTGACTGGAAGGTGCGGTCCGTCGAAAAGAAAGAGCGCCGGCAGAATCCGACCGCCCCATTTACCACCAGCAAACTGCAGCAGGATGCATCGCGCAAACTCGGCTTCAACGTGCGACGGACGATGGGTGTGGCGCAGCGTTTGTATGAAGGCGTCGAGGTCGGCGGTCAGGGGACGGTGGGTCTGATCACCTATATGCGTACCGACTCGACTCGCGTCTCGCCGGATGCGATTGAAGAGGCGCGTGCCTACATCGGGAAAAAACTTGGGCAGAAGTATATGCCGGCGAGCCCAAACGTTTTCAAAAGCAAGAAAGACGCGCAGGACGCGCATGAAGCCATTCGTCCGACAAACGTCGAATTGGCGCCGGATGAGATCAAGCAGTATCTGAGCGACGAGCAATACAAACTCTACAAGCTCATCTGGCAGCGCTTTGTCGCCTCGCAGATGGTGCAGGCCGTGTTCGATCAGACGACGGTAGACATCGTTGCCAAAGCGGATCGCAATTACGACTACCGCGTAACCGGATCCGTCTTGAAGTTCGACGGCTTTCTCAAGATTTACGAAGAGGCGAAAGACGCGAAAGATGCGGATGATGAGGCGCTGAGCAACCGCTTGCCACAGCTGAACGACGGGCAACCGCTAACCCTGAATGCCCTGAAACCGGAGCAGCATTTTACCGAGCCGCCGCCCCGTTTCAATGAGGCTTCCCTGGTGAAGGAACTGGAAGAGCGCGGCATTGGCCGGCCATCCACATATGCCTCGATCATCAGCACGATCCAGGACCGGGAGTACGCGGTGAAAGTTCCGCCGAAAGGATCTGGCAAATTTTATCCAACCGAACTGGGCCAGGTGGTAAATGACCTGCTGGTGAAAAACTTTCCTTACATCTTCGATCCGGCATACACGGCCAAGCTGGAAGTGGAACTGGATGCGGTGGAAGACGGCACGGAGAAGTGGACGGATTTGCTGCGCGGGTTCTACAGCTACTTTCAGGAGGAGTTGAAGGTCGCCGACAAAAACATGGAAGACATCAAGCGGATGGAACAGCCGACGGAAGAAATATGTCCGCAGTGCGGAGCGCCGCTGGTGCTGAAATGGGGTAAATTCGGTTCATTCTACGCATGCTCCGCCTATGACAAGAAGAAGCCGGTTACGGTCGCCAGTTCCGCGTGGGAAAAAGATACGAAGAAGGCGATCAAGAAAATTGAAGCCAAGCTCGATTACCCGATGACGGTGAAAACCACTGGCGGCACGGAACCTGCGCCCGTGGCTGCGACAGCCACAAACAAGAAGGAACTGGAATCTGCATTGGCCGCAGCCGCCGGGCCCGACCGCAAACTGGTAGTGGAGCAGGTAAGCTGTACCTTCACCCGAGAAAATTATGAGGCGAAGCCTAATCTGCAGACAGCAGATGCCCAGGGAGCAGAGGCGGAGGAAGAGTTCTGCGAGAACTGCGGACGAGTCATGGTACTGCGTAACGGTCCATTCGGCCAGTTCATGGCGTGTCCTGGCTACAGCGAAGATCCGCCATGCAAGACCATCCGCAAGCTGACGCATAAACAGCAGCAGAAGCCCGCTGTCCCGCTGGACGAAACTTGTCCCAAGTGTGGAATGCAACTGGTTTTGCGAACCGGCCAGTACGGGGAGTTCGTCTCGTGCAGCGGCTATCCCAAGTGCAAGTACATCAAGCAGAACTTAACGGGAGTGAAGTGTCCCATCTGCGGCACGGGAGACATTGCGGAGCGGAAAGCGCGGCGTGGAAACTTCTTCTACGGGTGCACGAATTATCCGGAGTGCGATTTCACGTCAAATCTGAAGCCTGTTCCGCAGACCTGTCCGGAATGCGGCAGCCCGTATTTGTTAGAGAAGTCGCTTAAGTCCGGTGTGTATCTGGTCTGTCCGAACAACGAGAAGCAGAGTGCGGCCGAGGAAAAACGCGGCAAAGGTCGCAAAAAGTCCACCGGCGACGCGCCCGCAGTTCCCGCAAAAACAGTCGTTTGCCATTATGAGGAACGCATTGGCGATGCGCCTGCAGCAGAAGAGAAACAGCCCGAACCGCTGGCTGTATAGGACTTTTGCACAAGGGGGCGATAATGGACATTCGGAACGAATATGCAACCACAGCCCATGCGCTTGCCTATCTGGCGAGGGCCGATACAATTCCTCATCGTACGGAAGGCGAACGGGTGGTGCTTGAACTGCTGCCCTCAAACGTCCGCAGAGTCCTGGATTTGGGAGCCGGCGATGGCCGATTGCTCAGCCTTGTAAAACTAGCCAATCCACGAGCGCATGGCGTGGCAATGGACTTTTCGCCTGCGATGCTGGCGGCTGCACGCGAGCGCTTTGCGGCGGTTTCGGAAGTTTCCGTAGTGGAACATAACCTGGACAATCCCTTACCTGTCCTTGGCGAATTCGATGTTGTTGTGTCCAGCTTGGCCATTCACCATTTGAGCGATGCCCGCAAGTTTGCTTTGTATGGAGAGATCTTCACCATGCTCGAACCTGGCGGCGTGTTCTGCAATTTGGAGCATGTATCCTCGCCGACACACAAGCTGCACGAAGATTTTTACCGGGAGATGGGAATGACGACGGCAGCGGAAGATCCATCCAATCAATGTGCCAGTGTGGAGGATCAACTCGATTGGTTGCGCCAGATAGGATTTCGCGATGTAGATTGTCTCTGGAAGTGGCGCGAATTGGCGCTGCTTTCAGGTATTAAGCATAATTAGAAAGGGATGCCATCACACATGGAAAGTCAGATTGCCACGCACAACGATGCCGATATCATTCTCAAGCTGTACGACCTTCGCAGGGAGGCACTCCTGCGCAAGGCGCGCCACTGGCTGATCTTTGAATTCAGTCCGAAATCTGCTCAGGAATTTGTGGCCCTGGCTCAGGGCGGGGACACGCAGGAGAACGCCTATTTCCGTCAGGTGATCAGCTACTGGGAAATGGCGGCTTCGCTGGTGAACCATGGCGCCGTGAAATCGGACCTGTTCATCGACTCGAATGGCGAGGGAATTTATATTTTCGCCAAGTTTCATGCCTTTCGAGACGAATATCAGAACAAAATGGGCATGCCATTCATGCGTCAGACAACGCAGCTCATCGAGAAATACCCGGCTGCTCGCGATAGATTCCAGGCGATGCTGAAGTCGATCCAGCAACGCGCGTTGTAGGTATTTGCTGTCCGATTGATCCACGAAACATTTGATTCCATGCTGTGAAAAATCCGACTGTGGGTTTTCCCGGGATGGAAAGTCGGCTTGCCAATCCTGCATCCAACCGGATACAAAGATGTGGTTACAGTTAGAGTTCCCTTCCCGGGAAGAAAGTTCAGAGGATCAGACCATGAAGCGTATCGCATTTGTATTGGCTCTCGGTAGCATGACGGCATTGGCCGGTGCTCAAACAGCGAAGACCCACAAACTCACCGGCTGGATCGGCGATTCCAAATGCGGTGCATCCATGCACACAACCGCATGCGTGAAAAAGTGCGTGGCGTCAGGCCAGAAGCCCGTTTTTGTAGACTCCAAGAACAAGGTGTGGACCATCGATAACACCAATGCTGTCGGCGACTACTACGGCGACCACGTCAGGGTTGTCGCCACGGTCGATCCTTCCAGCAGCAGCATTCATGTAGATAAAGTTATGAAAGCAGGCGGCAGCAGCATGTAAGCGGCAGCTCAATGAGACTTCCGGCGTGGCTGGAAAATCCTAGGAAGGGAGGACGTGCTAAAGCGCGTCCTCCCTTTGCTTGTGACTCATACAACTTGCGTCTTCAACCGCAGGATCGCATCTGATGATATGGTTAAAGATGAAGGAGTCTAGGCGAAATTATGGCGAAAGCGGTGTGGAATGGCAGAGTGCTGGCTGAGAGCGAGAAAACTCAACTGGTAGAGGGCAACGTTTATTTTCCTCATGAGTCGATCGATCGCGAATACTTCCGATCCAGTTCAACAATTTCGACCTGTCCATGGAAGGGGCAGGCGCGCTATTACACTATCCTGGTCGATGGGCAGGAAAATTCCGACGCCGCCTGGTACTATCCCGATCCCAAGCCAGCGGCGCGCGCCATCAAAAATCATGTTGCCTTTTGGCGCGGCGTGGAAATCGAAAAATAGGCGGCGCTTACCCGGCTCAATAGGCTCCGGTTTGATGCAACGGAATTCTGACTTGGAAACATGTTGCTCCGGGTTCGGACTGCACATGGATTGTCCCCCGGTAGCGACTTAGGATGCGATTCACAGTATCAAGGCTCAGTCCCAATCCTAGCCCGATCGGCTTCGTGGTAAAAAACGGTTCGAAGATTCGATCATGCAATTCGGCAGGGATGCCCGGACCGTTGTCCCAAATCTCGACCCGCACCATATCTCCGCCATCCTGGGTGCGTACCCGGATCGTTCCGCGGTTTCGGACTGCATCCAAGGCGTTTTCCAGCAATGCCATCCATACCTGATTCAGCTCGCTTCCATTGGCTGTGATGCACGGCAGTTTTGGGTCGTACTCGCGGATTACCCGCACATCGTTGAGCCTGTAGTGCAACATGCTCAATGTGTCGTCCAGAGACTGGGCCATATCGATATCCTGCAGCGGGGCCTGGTCCATGTGGGAATATTGCTGGATGGCGCGAATCAGGTCGAAGATCCGCGCGGTCGATTCGAGCACGGCACCGGTCATGCGTTCGGCGCGAAGCGTCGAAGCAAGGTGGCTTAGGGCTAGGTTGGCAGCTTCGCAACCCAGAAACTCATCCAGAGGAATCAGATCCTGGGGTTCGATGCTGGCCTCAGCGAAAACGGGCGCGATCGACCACGGTTCAGTAACTTTTCGTTTCTCCAGCCAGCGGTTGAGCCGCTCTTCCTGTATACCCGCTTCGAGCGCGCGGGGCTGCTTCGAACGAGCCTCAATGGCGGTTCGAATGCCGCGATTCCAGTCCATATAGCGACGTTCCTGCTCGTCGGTTAGACACAGTTTTCCGGCCTGAAAACTGACCTTGCCATAGTTGCGCAATTCTTCCAGCAGATTGCTGGCCGCCCGCTGTGCCGCGCTGGCCGGATTATTCAGTTCGTGGGCCAAATTGGCGGCCAGTTTTCCCAGCGCGGTCAGCTTTTCCGACTGCTGCTCCAGCCGGGTGACTTCCCGCACCCTGTCCAGCAGCACCGACACGCAACGCTGGCCCATGGACGGAATGGCCGCCAGCATTTCCGGGAACTGATCTCTGGCGATTTGCAGCGCCCAGACCGGCTCGGAAACGACGCCGCTGCCGCCGGTTGTCTTCATGCGGGAGAAGGGAAGCACCCCGGTAATCTGCCCGGACCGTCCGATGAAGAGGCTTCCCTGGCTGGCATGCTGGCGCCGGACCTGGATTTCCCCGGCCAATAGAATTGTCATGTGCGTGGCAGGCTGGCCATCGCTGAACAGGCGGGTGCCGGCTGGTGCGGAGAACTCCCAGCTATGCCGCACCAGCCACAGGTACTCCGCGTTCGTCAGTCCGTCCAATTGATGGACCCTGCTCAGCGCATCCAGGAGCTTCGATTCCGGTGAATGAAGCAGGGACACTCCGGGGGGAAGTTCCGGGTCTTGAACGGCTTGTTGCGTTGTGCCTTCCATGACAAGTTCCTGATGGATGATCCGTTGGGTGAGAATTCAGTGACAAAGAGTGAAGGCAGCCAGTCTCGGCTGCCATCATTCTTTCATCTTTTACACCCTTGTCGCGAGCGTTTGCTTTTCGGCTATGCGCCTACTGTGGCGGGTGCGGGTTTCTCCGCAGCCTCGACCGCTCCGTCTTTTACGGTGACGGGATCGAGGAACGGCATGGCTGCGCGCAGCGGCGCGCCCGTCTTCTCGATCGGATGCTGCGCTTCTTTCCTGCGCTGTTCTTCAAACCATTTGCGGCCAGTTGCGTTCTCGTTCAACCAATTCTTGGCGAACGTTCCATCCTGGATTTCGGCCAGCAGTTTCTTCATGGCTGCGCGCGTCTCGTCCGTAACGATGCGCGGACCCGCAATGTAATCGCCATATTCCGCGGTATCGGAGATGGAATGGCGCATGTACGCCAGGCCCCCGCGATAGATCAAGTCCACGATCAGCTTGAGCTCATGCATGCACTCGAAGTAGGCAACCTCAGGCTGGTAGCCGGCCGCTGTGAGGGTCTCAAAGGCAGCCTTGATCAGCGCGCTGACGCCGCCGCAGAGCACAGTCTGCTCGCCAAAGAGGTCGGTTTCCGTTTCTTCCTTGAATGTGGTTTCCAGCACTCCGGCGCGGGTGCAGCCGATTCCTTTTGCGTAGGACAGCGCCAGGGCCAGCGCCTGCCCGCTTGCATCCTGGTGGATGGCAACCAGCCCGGGTGTGCCGCCGCCTTCGACGAAGACCTCGCGCACGCGGTGGCCGGGGGCTTTCGGCGCCACCATGCTGACATCTACGTTGGCGGGGGGAAGGATGGTGCCATAGCGAATGTTGAAGCCATGGGCGAACATCAGGGTTTTGCCCGCGGTCAAGTTCGGCGCGATCGAGTCGGCATAGATCTTGCCTTGCGTCTGATCGGGCGCCAGCAACATGATGACATCGGCCCACTTCGCGGCATCGGCGGTGGTCATGACCTCAAGCCCGACTTTTTCTGCACGCGCCTTCGATTTGCTGCCGGCAGGCAGACCGATGCGGACCTCGACGCCGGAATCTTTCAGGTTGAGTGCGTGGGCATGTCCCTGGGAGCCGTAGCCGAGAATGGCCACCTTCTTCTGTCGGATCAATTTCAGGTCTGCATCTTCATCGTGGTAGGTCTTTGCCATATCGTTGTTCTCCGTTTGGGTGGTTAAACTTGGTCTTCTTCTGCCATCAGGTCGAGCGTCTCGTGCTTCGGGTCGCCCGTCAGGGTTGTGGGTTCGGTGCGCTGCGGGATATCGCCCAGTGCTTCCAGCACGCGGCTGGTATGGTGGCCACGGCGCATCGCCATGCGTCCACTGCGCGCCATTTCAAGAATACGGTAATTGCCTTCGAGCAGGATCTGCACCAGTCCTTCAATCTTGCTGGCGCTGCCTGTGATCTCCATCATCAGCGATTCCGGAGCCAGATCCACGATTCGGGCACGGAAGACCTCGGCCAATTGGAAAAGATCGGAGCGTGTTTTCTGGCTGGCCGCGATTTTCAGCAACGCCAGTTCGCGGACCACTGCCGAGTGGCGGCCAACATTGTCGACCTCCAGAACGCCTTCGAGCTTGTAGAGCGACGCCATGATGCGGGGCGCGCGATCCTCCGCAGCCTCGGCCACGATGGTCGTGCGCGATACGCCCGCCGTTTCGGTGCCGCCCACCGTTAAAGATGTGATGTTGACGTTGAGCCGTCGAAACAGGGAAGTGACGCGCGATAGCAGTCCGGTCTTGTCTTCCACCAGCGCTACAAAAGTGTGCAACATGGAATCTCCGCTCCTAAATCTCCGTTGCTGTTTCGACCAGAGGACTGGGTTTCGGACGTCGGATCATTTCATGCAGCGCCGCGCCGGGCGGAATCATGGGATAGACGGAATCTTCCTGCTCCACATGAAAATCGATCAGAAAAACTTTTCCATGTTGACGCGCTTCGCGCACTGTGGGGATGACCTCTGCGCGGCGATTGACATGCGCGCCACGAATACCGTGCGCGTCCGCAAGCTTCACGAAATCCGGGCTGATCAAAGGCGTGCATTCGTAATTTTTCTCATAGAACGCCTCTTGCCACTGCCGCACCATGCCGAGATAGCCGTTATTGACGATGGCGATATTGATCTTCAGTTGTTCCTGCACAATTGTGGACAACTCCGCGCTGGTCATCTGGAAGCCGCCATCGCCGGCGACCACCCAGACTTCCTTGTCCGGGCAAGCTACTTTGGCTCCGATCGCGGCGGGCAGCGCGAATCCCATGGTTCCCAGTCCACCGGACGTGACGAGCGAACGCGGCTGTTCGTGCTTGTAATACTGGGCTTCCCACATCTGGTGCTGACCCACATCGGTCACAATGATGGCCTCTCCGCCGGTTTCGCGCCAGATGTCGTTGATGACATGCGCCGCGTAGAGGTGGCCGTTGTCCGGCAACTGCTGAATATCATGTACCGCAGCGCTGCCCTTCATCGTGGAGATGGTACGGAGCCACGCCGCGCCATCACGCTTCGGCATCCGCGGAAGCATCGTCTCGAGTATCTCCTTCAAGTCGCCCACCAGCGCCACATCGACGCGAACATTTTTATTGATCTCGGCGGGGTCTATTTCAATATGGATCTTCTTCGCATTTTGCGCGTAGGTGGAAAGAGACCCGGTGACGCGGTCGTCAAATCGCATGCCGCAGGCGATCAGGAGATCTGCCTGCTGAATGGCATGGTTGACCCAGCTTTCCCCGTGCATGCCCATCATGCCCAGGTTCAGCGGATGCGACGCCGGGAATGCAGTCAGCCCCAGCAAAGTGCAAGCGACAGGAATCTGCGCTCGTTCCGCCAGCGTGCGTACCTGTTCCATCGCGCGCGAATGCAGAATTCCTTGTCCAGCCAGAATGACCGGGCGTTTCGCCGTGCGCAGCAACTCCAACGCTTCGCGGATAGCGACCGAATCCGCAGACAGCATTGGATGCGGGCGATATGGCGCTGGTGCGGCCGCGGCAAAGTCAAAGATGGCGGAGTTCTGCTGCGCGTCTTTCGTGATGTCGACCAGCACGGGCCCGGGGCGTCCGGATTTGGCGATGCGAAAGGCCTCCCGCAAGGCGGGTGCAATATCCTCGGTGCGGTTGACCAGATAATTGTGTTTTGTGATGGGAAGCGTGATGCCGGTAATGTCGATTTCCTGAAACGCGTCGGTGCCCAGCACCTTGCTGGAAACCTGGCCAGTAACGCAGACCATTGGAATCGAGTCGAGCATCGCAGTGGCGATTCCGGTCACGAGGTTGGTCGCGCCCGGTCCTGAGGTTGCGATCGCAACGCCCACGCGGCCAGAGGCGCGGGCATAGCCATCCGCCATGTGGGCCGCTCCCTGCTCATGACGAACCAGGATGTGCCGAATGGGGAATTTCCGCAGCGCGTCGTAGACGGGAAGAATCGCTCCGCCGGGATAGCCGAACACATCCCGCACCCCCTCGCCCACCATCGTCGCCCATACTGTTTCCGCGCCCGTGAGACGTGTCGGCTGGCTGTAAATTGCAGCCTCCGATGGGTTGAGATTTGTTTTTCCGTTGTTGTCCATGGCCATCTTCTCCATCCTCAGTTTGTGACTGCGCCGCGTGCGGCGGAAGAAACGCTCTCCGCATATTTGCGAAAGACTCCGCGCGGAGAATTCGGTGCCGGAGTATGCCAGTTTTTCATGCGCGCCCCGAGTTCATCGTCGCTTAACTCCACGCGCAATTCGCGCTTCGGAATATCAAATACCACCATGTCGCCATCCTGCAGGGCTGCGATCGCGCCGCCCAACGCCGCTTCCGGCGCGACGTGACCGGCCATCAGCCCGCGCGTTGCGCCGGAGAAACGTCCGTCCGTCAGCAACGCCACCGTTTCGCTTAGCTCCGGAATGCCCGCGATCGCCGCAGTGACCTGCAGCATCTCGCGCATGCCAGGTCCGCCTCGGGGGCCTTCATAGCGAATTACGACGACATCGTTCGGCTTGATCTTGCCCGTTTGCAAAGCGGCAAAGCATGCCTCTTCCGCATCGAATACACGCGCCGGGCCGCGATGCGTGAGGCGTTCGTGTCCGGCGACTTTAATGACACAGCCCTCAGGCGCAAGATTGCCCTTCAGGATGACGAGTCCGCCGGATGCCTTCAATGGCTTGTCGAGCGAATGAATGACTTTCTGCCCCGGCTTTTCCTTGGCCAACTCGGCCTCTTCGGCAAGCGTGCGTCCGGAGACATTCCAGGTGCTGCCGTCGAGGAGCTTGCCTGCAAGCAGACGCTGCGCCAGCAGACGGCTTCCGCCAGCCTCCTGATAGTCCGTGGCCACGTAGCGTCCGCCCGGCTTCATGTCGCAGAGCAGAGGAGTCTCCCGGCTGATGCGATCGAAGTCGTCTACGGAGAGAGAAATTCCAGCTTCGTGGGCAATTGCAATCAAATGCAGGACCGCATTGGTCGACCCGCCCGATGCGGCGACGCTGGCGATGGCATTTTCCAGTGCGGCGCGGGTGATGATTTTCGATGGTCGCAGGTCTTTTTTCGCCAACTCCAGCACCAGCGCCCCAGCAGCACGACACGCTTCCTTTTTTTCCGGGGAAAGCGCGGGCACGCCGGAGAGGTGCATGGGCGAGATGCCGAGAAATTCGCACGCCATGGCCATGGTGTTGGCCGTGAACTGACCTCCGCAGGCGCCTGCTCCCGGACAAGCGCTGACCTCGACGGCCTTCAGTTCCGCATCGTCGATTTTGCCGGCAGCAAACGCTCCCTGCGCCTCAAACACATCCTGCACCGTCAGGTCTTTTCCGTGGAGATGGCCAGGTGCAATGGAGCCGCCGTAGAGCATCAACGATGGAATGTCGAGGCGGGCCAGCGCCATCACTGTCCCGGGCATGTTCTTGTCGCAGCCGGCAATGGCCACCAGTCCGTCAAAGAGATTGCCCCGCGCCACCAGCTCGACGGAGTCGGCAATGACTTCGCGGCTGATCAGCGATGCCTTCATGCCTTGCGTGCCCATGGTGATGCCGTCCGAGATGGTAATGGTGTTGAACTCCATGGGCGTTCCGCCGGCGTCGCGGATGCCTTGTTTGACGGCTTCGGCCAGAACGCGCAGATGAAAGTTGCACGGACCGATTTCCGTCCACGTGTTGGCGATGCCGATAATCGGTTTGGCGAGATCTTCGCGATTGAAGCCGATCGCGTGCAACATGGCGCGCGCGGCCGCGCGGCTGGGGCCTTCGGTCAAAGGGATGCTGTTGTGCTTCGGGTTATGTGCCCCGTTCTGCTTGCCGTTGTCGCTCATGCGCTTACTCCTTGCAGCGGTCTGGGAGCAGACCAGAAAGCGGCGTCATGCTTCTGCTCGTACGCATCGAGGGCCGCGGTATGACGCATCGCCAGGCCAATATCGTCCAACCCTTCCAGCAGGCAAGAGCGGCGGAAGGCATCGACGGTGAACGATTCATCGAATCCCTGGTCATCCTTCACCGTTTGCGATTCCAGAGAGACGTGCAACCGGTAGCCAGGCTTCTTGGCGCGTTCCAGCAACACCGCCACTTCTTCATCCGGCAGCGTGACCAGCAGGATGCCGTTCTTGGCGGCATTGGAGAAAAATATATCCGCGAAGCTGGGCGCAATCACGCAGCGAAATCCAAAATCGCTGAGCGCCCAGGCGGCGTGTTCACGCGAGGAGCCGCAGCCGAAGTTGCGTCCCGCGACGAGAATTTCCGCGCCTTGATATTGCGGTTTGTTCAACGAAAATTCCGGATTAGGAGCGCCATCGGCGCCGCGGCGCCAGTCAAAGAATAAGAATTCTCCGTAACCTGTACGCTCAATGCGCTTCAAAAATTGCTTGGGAATAATCTGGTCCGTATCGACATTGACTCGATCGAGTGGCGCGACCTTGGACGTAAGTGTGCGAAATGGTTTCATGGCTATTTGCGGAACTCCCAATTGCGAACATCGGTGAAGTGACCGGCAATGGCGGCTGCGGCTGCCATTGCTGGACTGACAAGATGCGTTCTGCCGCCGCGACCCTGGCGACCTTCAAAGTTGCGATTGCTGGTGGAAGCGCAGCGCTCGCCCGGCTCCAGAATGTCTGGATTCATGCCCAGGCACATGGAGCAGCCGGGCTCGCGCCATTCAAAGCCAGCGTCCAAGAAGATGCGATCCAAGCCTTCGTTTTCGGCCTCCGTTTTCACGCTTTGCGAACCGGGTACGATCATAGCGCGTACTTTGGTATTGACCTTATAGCCGGTGACCACTTTCGCGGCGGCGCGCAGATCTTCAATCCGTGCGTTCGTGCAGGAACCGATAAAGACGCGGTCGACGGGAACATTTTCCATCTTCGTTCCGGGTTCGAGCGCCATATATTCGAGTGCTCGCTCGTACGCGCGGCGTTCGGAATCCGTCGGAGCCGAAGCCGGTGTGGGAACTGCTCCGGTGACCGACACCACCATGCCAGGATGCGTGCCCCAGGTTACGAACGGCGTCAACCCCCTCGCATCGATGACCAGTTCGCGGTCGAACTTCGCCTCTGGGTGCGAGGGCAAGGAACTCCAATGTTCGACGGCTTCATCCCATGCTTTTCCTTGTGGTGACTGCGACCGTCCTTTCAGATATGCAAACGTCGTCGCATCGGGAGCGATCATGCCAGCGCGCGCGCCGGATTCGATACTCATATTGCAGACCGTCATGCGGCCTTCCATCGAAAGCGCGCGAATTGCTGAGCCGGCATACTCGACAACGTAGCCGGTGGCGCCGTCGGTTCCGATGCGTCCGATAATGCCCAGCGCAATATCCTTTGCAGTGACGGCAGGCGGAAGTTCGCCTTCAACAGAGATACGAAATGTCTTCGGCTTCGATTGCGGCAGGCACTGCGTGGCCAGAACATGCTCCACCTCACTGGTGCCGATGCCGAAGGCCAGCGCTCCAAATGCGCCGTGGGTGCTGGTATGACTGTCGCCGCACACAATCGTCATGCCCGGCTTGGTGAAGCCAAGTTCCGGCCCGATGATATGCACGATGCCTTGCTGTTTCGACTGCACATCGTAGAGTTCAATGCCGAACTCTTTGCAGTTGCGGCGCAAGGTTTCAATCTGTTTCGCCGCGATGGCGTCCTGGATGATCAGGCGATCGCCTGCCAACGTGGGAACATTATGATCCACCGTTGCCAGGCAACGGTCCGGGCGCCGTACTGTCCGGCCGGCCAGACGCAATCCGTCGAATGCCTGTGGAGAAGTCACCTCGTGAATCAAGTGCAGATCGATATAGAGGAGCGCCGGCTCGCCTTCCGGCGCGACGACGATGTGAGCGTCCCAGATATTCTCAAAAAGTGTTTTCTTATGATTTGCCATGATCTTTCACTGTGCTATTGTTGCGTGGGTTCAGGCCAGGGTAAAACTTGAAATTCGAGGCCAAGGACGTGGAGAAAAAATCTAGACCGCATGCATCGCCTGACTGCAATCGATGATTTCGTTCAGAATTTCAAATACGTACTTGCCCATCTCGCGCGTGCTGACGATTTGCTGATCGGGCTGGCTGATGCGGGCCAGGTCCGCGGTGCGATAGCCATTGGCCAGGACACGCTGGACCGCGGTTTCAACCGCCTGTGCCTCCAGCTCCATGTCCGCGCTGTGGCGCAGCAGCATCGCCGCCGTCAGAATCGCGCCCAGTGGATTGGCCTTGCCGGTGCCCGCGATATCCGGAGCGGAGCCGTGCACCGGCTCATACAGATTTACCTTGCCGCCGATCGTTCCCGACGGCAACATTCCCAGCGAACCCGTAATCACTGCCGCTTCATCGGAAAGAATGTCGCCAAACAAATTCTCCGTCAGCACCACATCGAAATTTCGCGGAGTGTTCATGAGGTGCATCGCGCAAGCGTCGACATATTGATGATCGAGCTTTACGTCGGGATATTCCGCTGCCACTTCCGTCACGGTCGCGCGCCACAGTTGCGAGACTTCCAGCACGTTGGCTTTATCGACTGAGGTCACTTTATGACGGCGCTTTTGCGCCAGTTCAAACGCGATCCGCGCCACCCGCACGACTTCATCGCGGGTATAACGCATAGTGTTGAACGCGACGCCGGATTCGCGGTCCCACGAACGAGGTTCGCCGAAATACAGGCCGCCAAGCAGTTCCCGCACAAACAGAATGTTCGCTCCATCAGTCACTTCAGGCCGCAACGGGGAATTGTTGCTCAGCGGCGCGTAGGCCACGGACGGGCGTAGATTGGCGAACCCGCCGAGGGCCTGTCGCAATTGCAGCAGCCCAGCTTCCGGCCGCTTGTCCGGCGGTAGCAGGTTGAATTCGTTTCCGCCGACTGCTCCCAGAAGAACCGCGTCGCTGTCGAGTGCCGCGTCCAGCGTCGATTCCGGTAACGGCGACCCGTGCTGCCGGATAGCTACTCCGCCGATCGGCATCTCAACAAATTGGAACTTGGTACCATTCCATTGACCGATCGCCTCCAGAATCTGGACGGCCTCGCGCGTGACTTCGGGTCCAATCCCGTCTCCCGCCACGATGGTGACTTTGATTTCCTTTGACATTCAAAAACTCCTGCGTGGACGCCTCGTTCTCAGTCGCGCCCGAATTGTCTGACGGCGTGGGATTTCACTTGCGCCCTTGCCGAGGATTGACTCATGCCTGTGGGGAAGCAATTGCCGTTGAACCATGCGATCCAAGGGTCGGTGTCTGGCGCAGGTGGGTCAGCATAATGCCGATCAGGTCCTGATCGAAGACAGATTTCTTGCGGTCGGCGATTTCTACAAACCGGTCGTAGGCCAGATCCAGATCGGTCCGGTTCAAATGATAGCCAAGTTCTTGCAAGCGATGGTTGAGCGCGTGGCGTCCGGAATGCTTGCCCAGAACCATCCGATTCGCAGGAACTCCAACCTGGGACGGAGTCATGATTTCATAGCACAGGGGATTCGACATCACGCCATGCTGATGGATGCCCGCTTCATGCGAAAAAGCATTGCTGCCCACAACCGCCTTATTCGGTGCAGGCCCGAAAGTGATGATCTCGCCCAATGTCTGGCTGGCTGGGAAAAGTTGCTGCAGGTCAAGTCCATGATGGAACGGCAGTTGGTCGTGCCGCACATGAATCGCTGCCGCCAGTTCCTCCAGAGCTGCGTTGCCCGCACGCTCCCCGATTCCATTAATCGTGCATTCCACCTGCCGTGCGCCCGCCTCCAGCGCAGCCAGGCTGTTGGCGACCGCCAGGCCAAGATCGTTATGGCAATGGCTCGAAAGCACAACGTTTTCGATGCCGCGAATCCGTTCCTTCATCAAGCGGAAGATGGCCGCATATTCGTGGGGAACTGTATAACCGACCGTGTCTGGAAGATTGATGACCGTGGCCCCGGCATCAACCGCAACCTGGACCATGGTGCACAGGAAATCGCGATCCGTCCGGGTGGAGTCTTCCGGCGAAAACTCCACATCATCGACGTAGGTGCGTGCCAGGCGAACGGATTTGTCCGTCAACTCCAGCGCCCGCTCACGGGAAATTTGCAATTTGTATTGCAGATGAATGTCGGAGCTGGCCAGAAAAATATGAATGCGCGGATGCGCGGCGGGCTCCAGCGCGCGCGCGGAGGCGGTGATGTCCTCTTCCTTGGCGCGCGATAGGGAGCAAACGCGCGGTCCACGCACCTCCCGGGCCACTTGATTGACAGCCGCAAAATCGCCTTCCGAGGCAATCGCAAATCCGGCTTCAATCACATCGACGCCGAGCAATTCCAGTTGCCGCGCCATGCGCAGCTTCTCTGCTATGTACATGCTGCAGCCGGGGGATTGCTCTCCATCGCGGAGGGTAGTATCGAAGAAAAAAATTCGCTCCTGATCCATCTGTTCCCCTCAAGGTGGCCGCCGCTGACGACCTTTATTTCTCTAATGTAGCATAAGGCAATTTAATGCGAACAACTAATTGCATTAGAATATTTTATCAAGGCGAGTTTGCCTTCGCAAACCATAAGGATGCCCCATGGACTTATTTCAATTGGAAACCTTTATGGCGGTTGCCGAGGAGAAGAGCTTCTCTCGCGCCGCCGTAAAGTTGCATCGCACCCAGCCGGCCGTCAGCCAGGTGATTCGCAAACTCGAAGTCGAAATGGACGAGGTGCTGTTCGATCGCGCTGCCCGCGATGCCACCCTAACCGCCGCCGGCGAGGTATTGCGGGAGTATGCGGAGCGCCTGCTGAACCTCCGCGGAGAGGCGACCACGGCGTTATCGGAATTGCGCTCGCTCCATCGCGGGCGGTTGAGTGTCGCGGCCAACGAATACACCTGCCTGTATCTGCTGCCGGTGGTCGATGTCTTTCGCCGCCTGTCCCCGCAAATTCACGTCACCGTCCAGCGCTCGCTGGCCAGTCGCATGGCGGAGGAACTGATGCAGCATTCAGTGGAGTTGGGCGTCATTTCCTACCGGCCCGACGATCCGCAGATTCGCTCGCTTGTCGTCTATCGCGATGAGCTGGTGTTTGTCATGCATCCCGGCCATCCGCTGGCGCGCGAGAAAGAAGTCTCGATCCATGAACTGGGAGCGGAAAATTTTGTCGCTCACAACGTTCCATCGCCACTGCGCCAGAAGGTGGTGCAGGCCTTCCAGCGCCATCGCACGCCGCTGAACATGGAGGTGGAACTGCCCAGCCTGGAGGCCATCAAGCGGTTTGTCGCCATGGGAAACGGCGTGGCTCTCTTGCCCGGCCTGACCGCGCGACAGGAAATCGAACGCGGAGAACTGGTACAGTTGCGCGTGCCGGAGTTGTCTTTTGAGCGTCGTCTGCGCATCATTCATCGCAGGCAGGCCAATCTATCGCACGCCTCCCTGGCCTTCCTCAAGGTGGTGGAGTCGATGGCCAAGGAGCGCGGCGACCCGTTCCACTATCAGGTGGAGAAAGGCTCGTAGGGCCCGCCACAACCCATTCCATCCGCCGCTCGAAAGCGAGGTTGGTCGCTCCTGTGGATGCAAAATCGTCTGAGCATTCCGCGATGACATCGCCTCATTTACGCCGAGTGACCTATCCGAGGAGAAGCGTGGATTCGGCGGTACTTCCTGATGGTCGACGTCCAGCAGCTATCGCGCAAATCAGGATTACTGGTGACATTCACACCAATGAGTGAACTGCGCGACTGCATGGTTCCGCGTTTGCCCAAACAGAACAGACAAATTGAAGAGGAACCGCGGAAGATTCCGATTCGCAGTCGCGGCAAACGCGCTTGCGGCGCATCCGCGTGCTTGGCGGAATCTTCCGGCGCATGATCGCTAGTTTTCAGGGCAACTGGTCGTACATTCCCTTGGCATGCAATGACACGTTTCCAGGGCGGTCAGCGCGGATGCACCGGCCAGCAGTTCGAGAACGCCACGCCTGGAAATTGTGATCACTCGCCTGCCGGGGCCGCCTTCTTGTGCTCCACGAAGATGTGGGCTTCATGACAGCTCACACACGTCTTGCCTTTCATGAATGGATCAGACTTCAGTTGTGCCACCTGATCGCTGTGACAGTTTTCGCATGTGCTTAACCCCGGCAATCCCGCGAAGTCCTTGGCTGTTGTCTCGCCATGGCACACAGTGCATTCCACACCGTTGGCGGCATGCGGGCTGGCTTTCCATTGGTCATAAATCGCCTTATGGCAGGTGGCACAGGTATCCCCGGCTGGAATCAGCCGATGGAACACATGCGTGGCTTGTTCCTGCTGAGCAATGGCAGGTTGGACAGCAATAGCCAAAAAGAGAAAAACGAACAGGGTGAGACCGAACATGCGCGCACAGAAACTATTCACGGACAGACCTCCTGAGTACGGTCTTTAAGTATCGAACCGGCGATGGCTGCAATCAGTGATACACATCACGTCTCACCGGGATGCGATCTGCGCACTGGCTGCGAGCCCTTTTGCCAAAGGAATGTTCACAAACCTCGCTTGATTCCGCTGTCTCTCGCTGCGGTGGTGCAGATTCATGCGCTATGGTGCGCCCTTTCGGTTGCAGCAACAACGACCTTGGGCTGGAGCTTCCGCCGGATTCGATCCCGACTCTATCCCTAAGAAAGAACCTGAACAACCACCGCGTGTCACGCATAGGCCATACCTGCAGGCCCGAATCGAATAGGAGATGCTAGACCTGAGATCAAAATGGTTTGCTATCGGGTCGTTGCTCATGGCCTTTTCGATCGCAGGAGCGCAGACGCTTACGCAACTTCCCGCGTTTATACGGCGTCTACCGTGATAGCCCGCGGATTTGCCGCTGATCCCCAATGCAGTTCAGGAAGCGTTCAGTTGCTGCGCGGTGCGCGTCACTCAGATTGACAAATCTACATGCCAAGCCGGCAAGTGTAAAAGGCCCTATGCGGAAATGCTGTTCAGCCATTGTTCGAAAAAAACGATCAGCTCGTGCGGAGGCTTGAGCCATACCTTCGCTCTTGTTTCCCGATACTCAGGCCGCACCAGAACAGAGAGTCCGCGGTCCCCTAGAACACGAAATGCATCTTCATCCGTGAGATCATCGCCGAAAAAGGCGATGGGAGCATGGGGATCTAAATCCTCCAGAATCGCTGCCACTACATCACCCTTGTCCGGATGAGCCACACGTAACTCCAATCCCGTCTCAAAATTGAGCAACTTGAGTCCTGGCTCCTCAGCAAATGCGGCCCACCCCTCCCGTGCGCGGGCTTGCATCCTCTCGATTTCGACATCTGGCAGTCCACGCCAATGAATG
Organism: Acidobacteriota bacterium; assembly: GCA_021793405.1. Taxonomy (GTDB): domain Bacteria; phylum Acidobacteriota; class Terriglobia; order Terriglobales; family Acidobacteriaceae; genus JAKAAZ01. Next base: position 85,952 of record JAJYSV010000004.1, on the reverse strand, counting down.
GCAATGCCGCCTGGCTTGATCTCAGCCAGGGAGGCCAAGCCTGCGGCTATCAACCATTTCTCGGCTTGTGCCAGAATTGCAGCGGTCCCCGGAGCGATGGCGGTTTGTTGGTACGTTCCATCGGCCAACTTATGTTCCATACCGTGGGCGCCCCATACTTCGAGGCTGTTGGATGGCCGGAACAAGGTCTGCAGTTCGCGGATGGGTCTTCCCGTGATTACGATGACTCTGGTTCTGCCGCATTGAAGGATGCTTTCAAGGATGGGCACAACGCCGGGATAGGGATAGGCCTGGTCGCGCTCGGTTTGAAATGGCGCCAGAGTACCGTCATAATCCACCAGAAGAACGGATTCCGTTGCTGCACCCAGCCTATCCCTGAAATCCGTGAGTGCGGCCTTTGCCGATGGAGCCTGCATGGCTACGCCGGCATCTTGTCGATAGAGGTTTTTATACTCTTCATGTCTTTTAGGCGAAGCTCGCATAACTTCCCGATCAGGCTGCCTGCCCACCAGTAGATGTTGTGTTCCTTCACCGACCTCCGCATACGCTGCATCCGCTCGATCATCTCGCTAACATCCATGTTGAGTGCTTGCGCAATTGCGTCGGCAGTCGACTGAATGTCATAGGGGTTAACGATGATCGCATCCCGCAACTCCCGGGCTGCCCCGGTGAATCGGCTCAGGATCAATACCCCGCGATCGTCCTGCCGCGCAGCCACATACTCCTTGGCTACCAGATTCATTCCGTCATGTAGCGATGTGACCATGCACAGGTGCGCCGCCCGATAGTAGCGTCGCACCTCCTGATGCGTGTGTTGACGGTTCAGAAAAACGATCGGTCTCCATTTACCGCGCTTGAAACGATCATTGATGCGGCTGGCCTCGGCCTCCACTTCCAACTGAAATTCGGCATACCGTGGAATGCGGCTGCGGCTGGGCGCGCCAATCTGAATCAAGGTGAAGTTGTCCTGATAGCGGGGATACCTCTCCAGGAACGACTCGACTGCCTGGAAACGCTCGATAATGCCCTTGGTATAGTCCAGGCGGTCGACGCCCACACCAAGGAAGGTTGCTTCGATCCCGAGTTCCGCGATCAGGGCACTGCGTTCTTCCGCGGTATTGGTCTCCTCGGCAGCATTGGACATCTCGCCGGAAAAGTCCACGCTAATCGGGAACGGCAGCACAGTGGACCAGTGGTCGTGACGCTTGACAGAAAAGTGTTCCCAGTCGACGCGAGACTCGAGTACGCGATCGACCGTATTGAGAAAGTTGTTGCAGTGCGCTTGAATATGGAACCCGATCAGGTCCGCGCCGAGCAGGCCATCCAGCAGTTCCCGCTGCCACGGGCAGATGCCGAACGATTCGGGATTGGGCCAGGGAATGTGCCAGAAGATCGCAATTCTCGCATGAGGCAGGCGATTTTTCACCATGCGCGGCAGCAGGGCGAAATGATAGTCCTGAATCAGCACAACGGGATGCTCCTCGCCCGCCATTTCCTCCACCAGCGCATCGGCGAACCTCTCATTGACTTTGTTGTAGTATTCCCAGTCTGACGCGCGAAAGATTGGCCGGGTATGCGCAATGTGGCACAGTGGCCACAGGCCCTCGTTGGCGAAACCGTTGTAATAGCCGTCTTCTTCGTCCGCACTCAGCCATACCCGGCGCAGCGTGTATCGGGGATCGTCCGGTGGAACCTGCAGCCGGTCATGACTGTCCACGGTCTCCGCGTCGGCATTGCCGCTTCCATGGGCTATCCAAGTCCCATTGCAGGCGCAAAGGATCGGCTCAATGGCTGTGACCAGGCCGCTGGCTGGAACTGTAAATGTGATGTCGCTGCCCTGCCGGCTGTGAATGTAGGGCTCACGATTCGAGACCACAAACAGGCTGCTGCCATCCAGCTTATTGCGGACATGATCGGCTAGCCGTTGCGCGGTCCACAGAGATTCATTGGTATTCCGCAGTCTGGCTTCCATCTCTGCCGCCGCTCGTGCCTGCCGCATGCTTTCTGCCAGTGGAGCTACCTCACGAGTCAAAGGCGACAGAATATCCAGATCGTTTGCAGGAGGTTCGACGGCGTGCCGTCCCGTGCGCGTGGCCCTCATCCACTGCGCTGCGCGTGCGATCGGTCCGGCAAGGCTCCAATAGACAATCAGCACGGTGATGGCGACAATCACCAGCATCTGGACTGCTATGTGAAGAAACACCCGGCCCCATAAGCGAAACACTTCGGCGCGGATATGCGCAGTATCGTGGACTACGATAATTCCGCCCTCGATGCTTCTATCGGCGGCATGCAGAGGAGTCGCGCGCATGTACATCGACTTGAAGTGGACGCGCGTAAATTCGCCTTCCGTGCGATTGCCGGAAAGCGCAGCCTTCAGTGGTTGGGGTACGCCTGAAAGAATAGAATTCAGCGCATGAGTGATGACCAAGACTGATCCATCCCTGCCATAAATGGCAATTCCTATCAGTTGATCGCGATTACTGAAGCGCTGGGCCATCTGTTCGAGTCCGGGTCTGTCGCCCGTTCGCAGGTAGAACTCCGCATTGGCGGCAAGGCTCTCATCCAGCACTTCCGCCTTGTGCTCCAGGTCGCGGCGCAGTGCGTTCTTCTCAGCCTGCACTTCATACCAGGACAAGGCCAGGGACACCAGTGTGACCCCAACGATCAACGCCACAATCAATCGCAAACTGAGAAGTCGCATCGATCCATCCATGCCGTTCTCTATGCGCAGAACGTAAAAGATTAGTTTAGACGCTGGATCAGGCGCGGGGGCGACCTTCGTAGATATTCAGGAGTGCTCCAATTGAACAATCCGGGCAAAATGACACACACAGGTGGAAATTCTCCAAACCATCTCACTTGCCGCTGGAATCTTCGCTGGCTGCGCAACTTCCCGCGTTTATACGGCGTCTACCGTGATAGCCCGCGGATTTGCCGCTGATCCCCAGTGCAGTTCAGGAAGCGTTCAGTTGCTGCGCGGTGCGCGTCCATCGAAAGGACTTGATTATGAATCATCGTACAGTCGTCCACTTCATGAGTACGGGGATCGCAATTCTAGGAATTGTCCTCTGTGTTCCCGCCGCAATGCAGGCTCAGAACACAACCCCACCGCCGGACTCCCAGGGCATGCCGGCGCGGCAAGGCGGCATGCCCATGCGTCGCGGTGGCCCGCCGAGCCCCAAGGAGCAGTTGCAGCGGCTCACCACAATGTTGAACCTGACGCCGGATCAGCAAAAGCAGATGCTGCCGATCCTCCGAGACCAGCGCAAGCAAATGGCGGCGATTCGGAGCGATAGCTCACTCGATCCGCAGACGCGCCGCCAGAAGATGCGGGATTCGATGATGGATACCCATCAGAAGCTGGAAGCCATCATGACAGACAGCCAGAAGCAGCAGTTTGAGCAGCAGATGCAGCGGCGCCGTCGTGGAATGGGCATGAGGGGACAGGGCATGGGCCCGGGCCCTGGAGCAGGCGCGCCGCCACCGCCGCCATCCGGCGATCAAGCTCCGCCGCCTCCTCCACAACAATAAAACTGCTGAGACGTGTGCCGAACCGGGCAGGGAACTAATCGCTCCCTGCCCTTCTTCTTTTTGGATCGACGCAATTCCATCTGAGCCGATGGAAAAATGATGTCCCCGCCGCCGAACAAACTTCCTGACAGGTACAATTGGAAACAGGTTACGGAGTCAGAGCCAAACCAAACTTTGCACGTGCAAGCGTTCGTCGTGTTTGCGTGTGAAAGATGGCGGACGAGGGGTTCATTACCGCATGAAGAAGTTGTTTCTTTTGTTTTGTCTGTTGCCCGCGCTGGTGACAATCGGGTTTGCTCAGGAGAGTCGGCAGGACGCCAGCATGAGCTTCATCGGCACTTATCAGCCAATCATCACGGGCAACGCGGTCACCCAGACCTCAACCTGGGGCAAGGGCGCACTGCTGGAATACCGTTTCATGTTGACGCCGAGCAGCGCGCTTGAGGGAAATTACCAGTATTCCCAAATGAACATGAAGTATGTTGCTCCATTCTCCAATGCAAGATTCCATAACTCTATGCAGGAAGGATCGGTCGAATTTGTGCACAGTTTTGTGTACAAAAATTTCAATCCGTTTGTAGGGGCCGGGGTGGGATTGCTGCTTTTCGATCCGATCGACGACACGGGAACGACGACCAACGCCGGCACACGCACGAGAGCGCCCGCAATGGTATTTTCCGGTGGCATTGCCTATGAGTTAAGCCCGAGTTGGGATTTGCGCGTTGAATATCGCGGGGAAGTACTCAAGTCGATGGAGTTCGGGCTCTCGCAGTTCGGCACCAACCGTTGGTATCTCATGCAGCAGCCCGCGATTGGCTTTGCGTACCACTTCTAACGGAAACGAAGAACTACTCGGGTGGTTTGCGCCTGGCGCGGCCAGTCGATGTACGCAAGCTTGACGGATACGATATGTAGTTCAAATTGGCCCGGCAATCGAATGGGAATTGATCGGGAAGATTGATCGGCCAGAGGTCTGCTACCGAATGAAGAAGTTGTTTTTTTTATTGTGTCTGCTTCCAATGCTGGCGGGAACAGGATTCTCCCAGGACCAGGGCATGCGGCAGGACGTGAACCTGAGCTTCATGGGCGTCATTCAGCCCTACGTGGAGGGGACCACGACTGGCCCAACCACTCCGCCAGTCCAACAAAAATCCACGCTGGGGACGGGCCTTTATCTCGGATATCGCTATCTGCTCACGCCCAATGGCGCGGTGGAAGCCAACTATTCCTATAGCCATTTCACCAACAAGTTCACCGCCAATGCGGGTGGCGTCTACGGAGGCGCGCGCGTCTATACCGGCATGCAGGAAGCGACCTTTGCGTACGTGCGCACCATCCCTTTCAAGAAGTTCAATCCATTCCTTGAAATCGGCGGCGGCCTTCTTTTCTTTACTCCGATCGAGCCCGGGACGACAACGTACGACACCGAGCAGACGGAATCCCCGACAGTGCTCGCGGGCGGCGGCGTCGCGTATCAGCTAAGTCCCAGCTGGGACCTGCGAATCCAGTATCGCGGACAGATCTTTAAGACGAATAATTTTGGGTTAAGCCGATTCTCCACGGATCGCCGCTACATCATGTCGGAGCCGGCGATTGGCTTCGCATACCACTTCTAAATCGCATCCCTGCCAACCGAGAACCCATAACGCCGACGGACCGCCTCCACCGATCGCTTAGGAGATATCGTCGGTATTGAATCCAGGTTTGCGAGTTTGTGCGGAGGTGGTTCGCCCTACCAGCTTGCGAACGACATCATCCATTTGGACTTGAGGTTCCTCGACCGCAGCCATCCGTTCCAGCAACGCATCGTCATCCAGTTTTTCCAGCAGCACAATGGCGTGGGCAACTGCCACGTCATCCTGGTTCAGGCCTTCGGGAGTTTTCGCCTTGACGCTCACCGCACCGGGGTCGATCGACAGTAACTCGGCCAAGCGCTCCCGCAGTTTTTCCGCAACCGGTCCGATTTTCGGCGCGGCCAGAACCAGCGTCGTATCAATATTGGCAATGCGATAGCCGGCGTGACGGATTTCTTCCAGCGCCGTTTGCAGAAAAACCGCCGAGTCGGCATCCTTCCATCGCGGGTCGCCCGGCGGGAAAAAACTGCCAATGTCTCCGGCCGCCACGGCGCCCAGCAGTGCGTCGGTGATGGCGTGCAATAGAACGTCCCCGTCGGAATGGCCGGCAAGTCCGGCGGGATGGTCGAATGCAACCCCCCCTATCTTCAGCGGAACACCAGGTTTGAAGGCGTGGGAATCCCAGCCGTATCCAATTCTCATCATGTTGGTTCGCGGTCTTCCTGAAAACGATGTCGTCCTTACTCTGACTGCATCTGCGGGCTGGCCTCTAACCCGTTCCGAGGACGGGTTCCATCTCTGCCGTCACGATCTGCCGCGGGTGGTTGAGACTGCTTCCTGCGCGTGCCGGGCCAATTTTGTGTCTACGAAACGATGCATACCTGCCTCAGGCAGAATACACGCCTTTCGAGCATTTTCAGCCTTGGCGAAGATAGAACTCGGCCAGCAGGAGATCTCCGGGCTGCGTGATTTTCAAATTTCGGGGCGATCCCAGGACGACGGCAACATCGATTCCCAACCGCTCCACCAGGGAGGCTTCGTCCGTGCCCGTAAAGCCATCTGCCTCCGCGGCTTCCATTGCCTGGCGTAGCAGCCGAAAACGAAATCCCTGCGGCGTCTGCGCCAACACAATGCGTTCGCGCGGAATGGTAGAGGTGACGATCGCGCCATCCGCGGTGCGCTCCACCTGCTTGATCGTATCGATCGCCGGCACGCCGACAATGGCGGCATGGTGGTGCTCCACCGATTCAATGGTGCGCTGGATAGTGGCGGTATCGATCAGCGGGCGGACGGCATCATGCACCAGCACGATGTCTTCATCTTCCGCAGGCAGCATTGCCAGGGCGTTGCGGACGGATTCCTGCCGTGTATCGCCGCCTTCCACCACGGAAACTTTTTCCAGCAAGGCATGTTTGCGCAACTCAGATTCGACGCGCTCGATCTCGTTTTTGCGCACCGCAATGAAAATGCGATGGGTGGCTGGAACCTGAAGGAAGGCACGCACTGTCATCACCAGGATCGGCTGTCCACCCAGCTCAATAAATTGCTTGGGAGCGTGCCGGCCGGCACCGGCCGTTGCCATGCGGGTTCCAAGTCCGGCTGCGGGAAGTATGACAAAAACGTGCATGAATTGTGAAGTATACCGGAGGCGCGGACTGCCGTACAGACGTACAGAGAGGCTGGGTGGCCGGGGCCCTTTGGATTCCATGATGTGCGGTCCACGGTAAGGGGCCCTTTCGGCATTCATCCGAGTCAGTCCGGACCTGATGGGGAAGGGGGCTCGGCAACGCGGTAATCTCTTTCCATGAAGCGGTGGATGCCCACGTGGGCATGAAACTCCAAGCAGGCGAGAGGAACCCAGTTTCACGTCGCTTTGAAAGGGCGCTCTGATGAACATTACATTGCTGAAATCCCTAGTCGAGCGCCATTGTTGGCCTCGCGTTGTTTTCCGTCGGATATCTGATGCATGCGCGGACAACGCGGCCCTAGCCGACTGGATTTGTCGAGGCATGATTCCCGGAAATTTTCGTGCTGACTGCCCCGATGCAGGCTCCTCAACCATGCCAGCGATACCATACAGGAGGATGGCGGCTCAGCTCTCGTATAGCCCAGCGAAATCATGGCAAACAAGACAAAAGTACGCGTGAACAAGAACCCCCCAGGAGCAGTGGCTGATCTGCCGCTCGATACCTCCTTGTTTACGCCGGGAGATCGAGTCTGCGTGGCCGTTTCCGGCGGCGCGGACTCCACGGCGCTGCTGCGGACCCTGTTGACCCGGCGCGAAGAGCTAGGCATTGTCCTCAGCGTCCTGCACGTCGAGCACGGTCTGCGCGGCCAGCCAGCGATTCGCGATGCTGAATTTGTCCGGACGCTGGCCGAACAATTCGACCTTCCGTGCGAGATTGTTGCTGTCGACACGCCGCAGAGAATCGCCGAGCACAAAGAATCCGTCGAGACGGCGGCGCGCGCTCTGCGGTACCAGGTCATCCGGGAATGTCTGGCAGCGAACCGGGCAGATAAGGTGGCGACCGCTCACACACTCGACGATCAGGCGGAAACGGTCCTGATGAAACTGCTGCGCGGCGCGTGGACCGAGGGACTGGGCGGAATTCATCCGGTCCAGAGATGGGGAAAAACGGGCAGCGCGGAGAATCGGGACGCTCCTGTCCGCGGCAGTTGCGTGCGGCCCTTTCTGGCGGTGCAGAGGGTGCAGATTGAGGCATATTTGCGTGTACTTGGGCAGCCCTGGTACGAAGACGAAACCAACGATTCCCTCGCTCCCACCCGCAACCGCATTCGCCATGAATTGTTGCCCCTGCTGCGTGCATACAATCCGCGGATTGAGCATGCGCTGGCTCACTTGGCAGCCAACGCGCGCGCCGAAGAGCAGCATTGGCAGGCGGAACTGGAGCGCCTGCTTCCGCTGCTGCTCCTGCCCGGCAAGCCAGCCCGCGGAGGAGGGCGTAGCGTTTCGACCGCTCCGGGCGACACTACTGCGGCCATGGAAATTGCGCGGCTGAAGGACCTGGATACTGGCTTGCTCCGTCGCGTGCTGCGCGCGGCAGCGGAACGATTCGACGTCGCGCTGGACTTTGAAACAACCCAGCGTCTGCTCGACCTGGTGGAATCCGGGACGCACGGTTCCACGGCACGCACGCACTTGGAATTGCCCGGCGGCGTATGCGTGGAACGCTCCGCGCGTGAGTTGCGGTTTCAGCGGCGGTCCCTGCCGGCTGTTGAGACCCGCGCAGGGCGCAGAAGCCGTTCTGCCTCGACGAATGTAACCGCCATTCCCGCATACGTTCTGCCCGTTCCGGGAACCGTGGACGCACCGGCGTTTCGAGCAACATTTACGGCGACCGTGTTGGAAGCTGCGCAAGGGAAAGACGTCCCTACCGCGAATCCCCTTCCACTGCCCGCCGCATTGATCCGCGCCTGGCAGCCGGGAGATCGAGTCGAGCTTTTGCATTCGCGGGGTCCGAAAAAAATCAAGGAGATCCTAAGCCATATGCGGATCGCTGGCGACGAACGTGCCCGCTGGCCGGTGGTCGTATGGATGGGAAGGATTATCTGGATGCGCGGCGTTCATGTTGCGAACGGTCGGAATCGGAACCCAACAGATCGATTGGGGGAAACCGGCGTGGGATCGTATCCGGACATCAGTGAGACTCAAAAGTCATCGTAACGGTCACATTTGTCTCGCAAACTCTACGTCGCTTCCTGGGATTGGGAGTAAAATTTGAATCAGGGAATCTTGACTGCGCGGGCGTTCTTTCGGTCGGTGGCGATTGCACCCGACGCAAAGATAGTTTAAATTTGTGCGACCAGGCGCCCCGTTCTCGCGTCTAATCTGTGAGTCAAATGTCGGGCGCGTAAGACGAGAAGTGGGATGGGTCTTTCTGTCTGCGGCATAGATCTGGATTCCTGGCCAAGGTTGGAAAGTACGAAACGAGGGTAGTTCGTGAATTCAACGGTAAAGACAATAGTTTTCTGGGTTCTGATCGCAACCTGCCTCATTGTTCTGTGGCACGTTGTCGAAAGCGGTGTGGGAATGGGCAAGGACCAAGAGATCCCATTTTCCAAGTTCATGTCAGATGCCCAGCAAGGTCAGATTGCGGACGTTACGGTTGCCGCCAATGATGTGCGCGGCCACTATCGCACCGGCAAAGAGGCCTTTCATTCGACCGTGCCGTCGAATTATCCCGACATGTACAAGGTGCTCGAAGACCATCAGGTCAGTGTCACCATCAAGGATTCGCAAGGCAGCGCCTGGTTCAATATTCTGATCCAGCTGTCGCCGCTTCTGTTATTGGGCGGCTTCTGGTTCTTCATGATGCGGCAGATGCAGACAGGCGGCAATAAGGCTATGTCGTTCGGCAAAAGCAAAGCCAGATTACTGTCCATGCAGCAGAAGAAAGTGACTTTCAAGGATGTTGCAGGCGTAGAAGAAGCGAAGGAAGAGCTAAAGGAAATTATTGAGTTTTTACGCGACGCGCCAAAGTTCCAAAAGCTGGGCGGACGCATTCCCAAGGGCGTCCTTTTGGTCGGCCCTCCGGGAACAGGCAAGACGCTATTAGCGCGTGCCGTCGCCGGCGAAGCCAACGTTCCGTTCTTCTCCATCTCCGGCTCGGACTTCGTAGAAATGTTTGTCGGGGTCGGCGCCAGCCGCGTTCGTGATCTGTTTGAGCAGGGCAAAAAGAACGCTCCCTGCATCATTTTCATCGATGAAATTGATGCAGTCGGACGTCATCGTGGAGCCGGTCTTGGCGGCGGGCACGACGAGCGGGAGCAGACTCTGAATCAGTTGCTGGTGGAAATGGATGGCTTCGAGTCGAACGATGGCGTCATTCTGATCGCCTCGACTAACCGGCCCGATGTGCTGGATCCTGCCTTGTTGCGGCCTGGACGCTTCGACCGTCGCGTCATCGTGGGTCGCCCGGACGTGCGTGGACGGGAAGAGGTATTGCGTGTCCATGTCAAGAAAGTGCCGCTGGCGGAAGATGTCGATCTTCGCGTTCTGGCCCGGGGCACCCCGGGGTTTACCGGCGCGGATCTGGCGAATATGGTCAATGAAGCGGCAATCAGTGCCGCGCGCGCGAACCGCAAAGTGGCTACGATGTATGACTTCGAGTCCGCCAAGGACAAGGTATTGATGGGCGCCGAGCGCCGCTCGATGCTCTTGACCGATGAGGAAAAGCGCACCACGGCATACCACGAGTCCGGTCACGCGATCGTTGCTGCGCTGCGGGAACATGCCGATCCGCTGCACAAGGTCACGATCATCCCTCGTGGCATGGCCTTGGGCTTGACCATGCAGTTGCCGGAAGATGAGCAGCACACGGTCAGCAAAGACTATCTGGAAACGCAGTTGGCCATCCTGATGGGCGGACGCTGCGCGGAAGAGATCTTTTTGAACCAGATGACGACCGGCGCGGGCAACGACATCGAACGGGCCACGGAACTTGCCCGCAAGATGGTGTGCGAATTCGGCATGAGCCGTCTGGGCCCGCTGACTTTCGGCAAGAAGGAAGAGCAGATTTTCCTCGGCCGCGAGATTTCTCAGCATCGCGATTTCAGCGAGGAGACAGCCCGCCAGATCGACTCCGAAGTGCGCATGCTGGTGGACAACGGCTATCAGGCGGCGCACTCGCTGCTGGAGAACAATCAGCCGCTGATGCATCGTATGGCGCAGGCCCTGCTGGATCGTGAGTCTTTGGACGCCGCAGAATTGAAGTTGCTGGTCGAAGGCAAGGAGCTGCCGCCCTTGGACACCCCGCACGACGGCCCTCCGGGCGGCGATGTGCAGCATGTCCTCAAGCCGGACTCCGGGCGCGCGCCTGGTTATGCAGGCGAGCAACCCTCTCCGGCATAAGTTGAATTGGCGGCGATTTTCCGCGCAAGTTCAGCCCTCCCAAAGGAGCAGCTACTGGCTGCTCCTTTCGTCATTCGGCCTGGTTAGCTTCGGTCTGCCGCGGCAGGCAATCCACCGCACAGAAACCGTACAATCAGGAAGTCATCTTCTACTCTATGCGCCCTGCTGTCCCCATCCTTGCATGTTCGCTCCTGCTGCTTGCGCTGGGCTGCGGCTATCACACCGTCGGGTCCGCAACCCATTTGCCGCCGGACATTGGGACCATAGACGTCCCAATTTTTCAGACCAATGTTGAAAACTATCACACCGAGGTCGCATTCACCGATGCTGTGGTGTGGCAGTTGACCAGCCGCACAAAAGATCGTGTTACCGAGAGCGACCGCCCGCGCCCCGCGGATGCTACCCTGCGCGGGACCATCCTGACGGAAACCTATACGCCACTCACGTACGACTCGCAGACTGGCCAGTCCTCCAGTTACCTGATCACGATCACGGCCAGTGTGGTGCTGAAGGATGCATCCGGAAAAGTGCTCTACAGCAACGATCATTTCCAGTTCCGCTCGCAGTACCAGGAGACCGCCGATTTGTCGAGCTTTATTCAGGAAGATTCGCCCGCCGTGGAGCGCATGGCGCATGATTTTGCCCAGACGCTGGTCAGCGATCTTTTGGAGTCCTTTTAGCCATGACGGGCCCAACCGGCAACACGAGTTCAAAGCTAGGCGGCGGTTTTCTCGCCATGGATAAGCTGCTGCGAGAAGTGGGCACGGATGTGCGGCGCGCCGGTTACGTGTTGTTGGGCGATGAAGCATTCCTGCAGCAGCAGTGTCGCCGCGGAATCGTCGAAGCGCTCATCGACCCGCAGTTTCGCGACTATTGCATTACGGATGTGGATCTGTCGGAGTCAACCGTATTCGATGCCATCGACCAGGTGAGCACGCCATCCTTGATGGCTCCGTTCCAAATCATCTTTGTGCGGAATGTGCGATTGCTCTACCAGCGCGGCGCGAAGAAGGAAGAATTTGCCGCGATTCAGAAGTATCTTGGCCTCCCTAATCCGCAGGCGCTGCTCGTGTTTGTCGCCGACCATCTCCACATTCCCAGCGATGTGCGCCGCATGGACATGCAGGACAAAGACCGATATGAGCGCATCCGGGAAACACTGGGAGACCATTGCGGCATCGTCGAACTCAGCCAGCCTGAGGATGCCGACGCCATGCGCTGGGCCGTTCAGACTGCGGAAACGCGCGGGGTGGAATTGCAGCCGGATGCGGCGCGCGAGTTGGTCGATACGCTCCATGGAGATCTGATGCGGATTGCCTCGGAGCTGGAAAAACTTACGCTCTTTGTGGACCGCAAGAAGCAGATCACCCTGGCGGATGTAGAACGGATGGTCGTCTCCGCCAAGCAGCGTTCGCTCTATCAACTCACGGACGCGATTTCCGCTCACGACCCGGCTCGCGCATTACTCCTGCTGCAGGGGCTGTTGAACGCAAGTGAGAGCGGCGAAGACGGCGCCATTGGCCATCTTCATATGCTGGCGCGCACGTTCCGCCAGATGCTGGTGATCCTGGAGAAAAATGTCCGCGATTCGCGCGGCATCTGGCAGGCGCTTTGGCCCGGTTTTCGCGTTCCGCCGTTCGCCGTCGATGATCTGATTCTGCAGGCCAGGCGTTACAAATCGCGTCGCGACCTGATGCAGATGCTGGAGCGTATCGCCCGCGCCGATCTGGAGATTCGCTCCTCGCCTCCGGACAAATCGCTGGTGCTGGAGCGCATGGTCATCGATTTAGCGAAAATCGGAAACCGCCAGCCAAACGCAGCCGCCGTTCGCTGATGTGCCAGCCTCACGCCAGCAGGTGCTCATCTTCCACATGGCTGCCGTGTCGCGAGGTCAGCGTTATCGCAGCGCCAAGAATCATCGCTGCCCCCAGCCAAGCAGCGGTGCCGAGTTGCTCGCCCAGCACGGTCACGCCTAGCACCGAACCGATCATCGGCTCCAGATTCAGAAACACGCCCGCGCGAGAAGCAGGTACGCGCGTCAGGCCCCAGTTCCACAGCAGGGTGGTGCTTGCCGTGCACAGCAGGCCGCTGGCGGCCAGTGCCAGCCATGCTTGTACCGAGATGTGGATCGGCGGCGGCCCATCCACAGCAAACACCCACACGGCCAGCATCACCGTCCCTGTCATCAATCCGTACGCGGTCACAATCAGCGGCGAGTGGTCGCGCAGCAGCCGCTGGTTCATCAAGATCCATACCAGCGAAATCATGAGAGACGCCACCACCATCAAGTCGCCCAGAAGACTGGGAGCGTCGCCACGCGCCGCCGCCGAAGAATGCCCCAACGCGATCAGTGCTGCGCCTATAGAAGAAACCGCCAGCGCGGCCCAGCCGATTCGATCCAGCCGCTCGTGGGCAAAGATGCCGGCGCCGACAGCCAGCACGACCGGCAGCGTGCCTACCATCAGCGAAGCGTGGGAGACCGTGGTGCGGGCGAGCCCGGCAAATTGCAGCAGGAATTGCCCCGGCACGCCGACTAACGCCGCGATCAAAAGAATGCGCCACCCGCGCGCGTTCAGTCCGGGACGGCCGCGCAGCAACACGGGGCTCAGCCCCAGGCATGCAAACAGAAACCGATACAACACCATATGCGCTGAACTCATTTCGCGCATGGCAATCTTGCCGAAGAAAAAACCAGTTCCCCATAGCCCTCCGGCCAGCGCACAGGCAGCATAGCCGAGCGCCGCATAGGAACGCGAGTTACGAGAAGTTTTCATGAAGTGACGATCGAATTTTTCAGCGCAGACAAATAGAACGGGCACGGCTCGATCGCTGTACCCGCGTGGAGATATTAGCCAGGCGCGCTACCAGACGCGGCAGCGATCGACTGGGGCCATCGGCTGACCCTTCTTGCAACTGAAGGCGTGGGCAAATTCCGGCATGTTCTGAACGACGCCGTTTGCGCGGAATTGGTCCGGCGAATGAGGATCGCTCTGGACTAGCAGGCGAATGAACTCCGGCCTCGCGTTGGTGCACCAGTTCTGCGCATACCCGATAAAGAATTGCTGCTCCGGGGTGAAGTCCCCCATCTTCTTTGCCAAATCGACGTTGTGCTGGTGCGCGTATGCCTCCATGGCCATGTATGCAAGGCGGATGCCTCCGTTGTCAGCCGTATTTTCTCCCAGCGTCAACTTGCCATTCACGTGAAGGGTATCCACGGCCACAAAACCACTGTACTCATTGGCAATGCAGGCGGTACGCGCGTCAAATTGCTTCTTGTCCTCGGGCGTCCACCAGTTCTTCAGGTTGCCGTTGCCATCGAACAAGCTGCCCTGGTCGTCGAAGCCGTGCGTCAGTTCATGGCCTACGACGGCGCCGATGTGGCCGTAGTTTACCTCTGGGGGCGCTGTCCGATCATAAAACGCGGGCTGCAAAATACCGGCAGGGAAGTTGATATTGTTCATGCTGGGATCGTAGTAGGCGTTGACGGTCGGCGGCGACATCTCCCACTCTTGCTTATCCACCGGCTTGTTGATCTTGTTCAATTGCCGCGCTGCCTCAAACTCCCGCGCGCGCACGGAATTTCCAAGAGCATCGCCGGGCTTGATGATCAGCTTGGAATAATCGCGCCACTTATCTGGATAACCGATCTTATTGGTGATCAGGTCGAGTTTCTGAATGGCTTTCACTTTCGTCTCCGGGCTCATCCAGCTGAGTGTGGTCAGGTCTTTGTTCATGGCCGCTTCAATCGCTTTCACCATGTCCAGGGTCTGTTGCTTGCTATTCCCGGCAAAATACTTGTTGACGTACACCTTGCCTAACGCTTCACCCAGCGCGGCATTGGTGGCGCTCACGCAGCGCTTCCAGCGGACCTCCATCTGCGGAATGCCGCTCAATTTGCGGCCATAGAAATCGAAGTTCTCATCGTCGAAGGCCTCGGGCAAACGGGATGCGAAGGAGTCGAGCAGATGCACCCGCAGGTAATTGCGGAGGATGGCCATATCCGTTTGCTCGATAATGCCGTTTAACGCCTGAAAATACGCGGGATTGGCAACGTTCAGAGTCTCAATCGTCGGCGCGCCGGCGTCCCGGATCAGTGCGCTCCAGTCGAGGATGGGATCGGTACTCGCCAGGCTGGTGAGGGTTTCGATGTGATATGTCTTGTACGGGTCACGCCTTTCGACAATGCCCATCGAGACCTTGGCCAGTGATGTTTCCAGGGCCAGAACAGCCTCGGCATCCGTCATGGCTTTGTCGGCGGGCTCGCCATACAGGTGGAGCATATTCGCCATGTGCTGCACATACTCCTGCCGCAGCTTCACGCTTTTTGCATCGCTGCGCAGATAATAGCCCTTCTCCGGCAGGCCAAGACCGCCCTGGTCGACGACGGCAATCTCTTTGGTCGCGTCCTTGAAGTCCTGCATGGACCCAAGATCGAAAAACGCTTCGACGCTGATTTTCTGATAGTGCGCGATTAGAGCCGGTAATTGCTTCTTATCCTTCAGCGCATCTATGCGATCCAGTTCAGACTGCAGCGGCTTCAATCCATCCGCGTTGATGACGGCCGTATCCATGCAACTGGCGTAGTAGTCGCCAATCTTCTATTCATCCGGCGAGCGGTCAGGGTTTGTCTTTGAGGCCTGCTCCAAAATGCCGTGCAGCAGCTGATGATTGTATTCATTGAGGTTTTCAAACTGGTCATACAGCGGCAGATCGCTGGGGATGGGATACTTGTCCGCAAACTTGCCACAGGCGTATTGATAAAAATCGGTACAAGGGTCGGCATTAGTGTCCATGATGCCGGTATCGAAGCCGGGAATCGGAGAGATTGTTTGGGGTGCTTTGGCAGCGGTGGAAGCCGTGGAGCTTTGCCCGTAGACTGGACCGCACATCGCGGTCAGCATTCCAGAAAGTGTTAGCGCCAGCGTGTACTGTAGAAATCTTGGGGCGATCATCCTTCTTGGTTCCTTTCGCGTGAAAGCGTAACGTATGGAAAGAGCCTGTGCTTTCCATCAGAAATGCGCGAGAATGCGATGTCAATGAAAAGCAGACAGTTCTTGCACTCCGATGGGCGAACGTTCTCTCTCAATAGGATTGCAGTCCATGGCTGCAGCCGGTCACACTGCATTCAGTCCGGACTGGGGTTTCTGCTGGCCATTTGCTTGGCATTCCATCCCGCCAGAATGCAGGCGCTACGACCGCATCCATCTCCTCCAAGATCCTACGATATTCAACCGCCAGTGCGAATTCCCGTCGCGCCGTTGGGATTTCTGCCACCGGGCGAACTTCCTGAATTTTCGCATTATTCGCTGGTCAACCTTCGCTTTATCGACGCCAACCACTTGCTTTTTGTTTTCAATACGGCGGCCTTGTTGCATCGCGACGAGGACTGCTCCAAGACGGATGCAGAACGCCTGGTCCGCGCCGTGGTTCTCGAAATTCCGTCAGGAAGGGTCGAGAAGCAGAACGAATGGAAGCTGTACGATTTCTCGGACTTTCTCTGGCCATTGCGCAATGGGCGGTTTCTGCTGCGGCGTTGCTCGCAACTCGAGCAGGTCGATGCGTCGTTGATTCCACGCCCTTTCGTTAATTTTGCGGGGACGCTGGAGACGATTATTTTTTCTCCGGATCGCTCAGTTGTATTGGTCGAAGAAAAGCCGGAGCCATCTCCACCCAAGGCTCAACCAGCGCCAGCAGCAGCCGCGGACGCTCCGCCCCAGATGCTGAACCTCGACTTTATTCGCGTTGACCCGATCGGAATCATCGGGCGCGTGCGTGCTCAGGTGCCCCTGGATATACCGGTGCTGGCACAAGGTTTTTTGGAAACCCTGGGCGCGCCCCACGATCGATGGGATGTCACGCTGCGATCCTTTGACGGCTCTAGACGTCAGGTTGCCCAGATCCATTCCACCTGCGCTCCACGCCTCACGACCCTTGCGAACACTGTGTTTGTCGCGGACATGTGCCTGAATTACAAGCAAATTGCGTATCAGGCATTCAACCTTCAAGGAGCGCTCTTATGGCAGAAGCTGGTTGCCCCGGATAGATATTCTCCAAGATTTCTGCTCACCCAGGACGGCGCCCATTTTGCGATTGAAAGCCTGCATGCAACCCGTCCGCTGACGTCGCTCGATTCACTCGACAATCAATCGATCGATGCGCAGATCGTCGATATTTACGACACGCTGAGCGGTGCGTTGATTGCAAGCATTCCCGCCTCACCCGTATACACCGCGGGAACCAACGTTGATTTTTCTCCGGATGGTACCCGCGTGGCGGTATTGCAAGACGGGGCCATTGTGATTTATACCCTGAATCAGCTTGCAAATCAGCAGCGCAGCGCGTCCCGGTAGCTTCATCGCGGTGGGTGCCTTCTAGCGGCGGTCAAGGAGGCGGTAATTTTCTTGTTCACCATTACGCCTATGCTGTGCTAGCCTTCGCCCAGAGAAAAACTCCAGGCAAATCCTATGAACGACTTCGTGCTTGCAACCGCCCCACCGCAGCCCAATGTGTACGGGCCCATTACGCCGAGCCAGATGTTTGAGCGCGCCTCCAGATTGCTGCGCGAAAATTTCAAGCTCTTCTTCGGCATTGTGCTGATTCTCATCGGCGTCGAAGTCGTTTTCGGAGGCATCCTGGGCGGCAGTGGATTCTGGATAAGTCGCTCTATGGCCGGGGCCGCTCCCTTGGCTCGCATTCTCGTTCTGGCGCCTGCGATGCTGGTAGGTGCGGTCTTACTGTTCATTCTTATCCAGATCATTCAGGGCGCGCTTTTTATTGCCACCCAGGCGAAACTCGTGAACGCGCCGATCACGGTGGGGGAATCCTGCAATCTTGCCGCGGAAAAGGTGGGAAGACTCATCGGGATTTCGCTGCTGGTTGCATTGCGGACGATCGGCTATCTCTTATTGTTCTATATCGCATTTGGCGCGTTGGCCATGATCGTTGCCCTCATGTTTGGCGGCTTCTCGCACGCAGCGGGAGCGATGCCATTCCGCTTTGGACATATGCCGTCTCTTGGTATGGCATTATTTATCGTATTGTTGCTGCTGATGGCTTTCCTACTGTACCTTGTCACGTTGCTGTGGCTCATCACACGCTATGCGCTATCGATTCCAGTGGCCCTCGCTGAGGGCCTTTCCGTTACGGAGTCTATCCGGCGATCGATCCATCTCAGCGGCGGCAGCCGGGGGAGACTCTATGCCTTGTTCCTGGCAATCTTCGGCGTGTATCTGGTCTTCGCCGCCGTCACGGTTCCGATGCAATTAATCGTTGTCCATGGGGCCAACCTGCATGCTGGGTCGGTAATCGGCGCTCTGGGCTTGCTTCTCGCTGCCTTCAGAATTCTTGTGAGCGCGATCATCGTGGCGTTTATCGGGATTGCCACCGCACTTTGCTATTTCGACCTGCGAGTGCGCAAAGAAGGATTTGGGACGATTGCGATACCGCAGCAGCCCGCGCCGCCCCAGGCAAGCTGGCCGGCACCCACGGATATGCCAACGGGAGACGTTCCGCTGGCTTGACCGCATGGCCTGACTGTCGATTCACTCCTGCTTGCGATTGCAAATCAGCAGGGAAGCATTGCACTCAGGCTTTCATCAGACCCGTATAGATCGCCATACCTGCCACTGCGTCGATGTGCTGCGCATCCAGATTGTCAATCTCGCTCTGAGAACGAATGCCCCCCGCCACGATCAGTTGGCGTCGGGTCTGCTGACGCAGGCTGCGCGCAATTTCCATCGGAAAGCCTGACATAGTGCCCTCCGTGTCCACATGCGTGTACAGAAACGCGCCGCAAAATGGCTCCAGTTGCTGTATCGCATCCTGGGGCCGCAGCTCGATCTTTTCTCTCCAGCCTCGCACCGCGACTTTGCTGTCTTTCGTGTCCACGCTAAAGACCAGCTGCTCCACGCCGAGAGAGAAAGCAAGCTCCTCGGCAAACTGGGTGCGTACAAGGTTGGTAATCGCGGGAGAGCCGCCGCCATCGATTCCCTCCGAAGCAGCGCGGCCGCTGAACAACGAGGAACCAAAGATCACACGCCGCGCTCCCATCTCCAGCAGGATATGAGCCTCGGCACTGCTGCGAATACCACCGCCCACCTGGCATGGCAATCGACGGACAATGGTTTCAATCAAGCGGCGATTGTCGCCCTGTCGTTTCGCCGCGTCCAGATCGATCAACTGTACCAAAGGATACGTAGAAAAGCGTTCGATCCAATAGTTCAGATCGTCGAATCCGAGCGCAAGATCCTCACCCTGCACCAACTGCACGACACGGCCTCCCATCAGATCGATCGACGGGATCAGCATGATGACCTCAAATCCATTCTCATCCTTCCAGTGTAGGGGAAGCGGTTAACAGGGCAGCCGCATTGGCAATCCAAACGCAGCTAATTCTTGTTTCAGCGTGCGCGCATCCGAAATTCCGAAGTGAAAAATGCTGGCCGCCAGCGCTGCGTCCGCGCATCCCCGTGTAAAAACATCGGCAAAATGTCCCACATTTCCCGCGCCTCCAGAAGCAATTACGGGGATCTGAACCGCCGCGCTCACCGCCGCCGTCAACTCGCAGTCGAAGCCGCTGCGCATGCCATCGGAATCCATGGAGGTGAGCAAAATCTCTCCCGCGCCCCGCGCTTCCGCTTGTTTCGCCCAGTCAATCACGCGCAGCCCGGTCGCCTTGCGTCCTCCGCTTGCATAGACCTGCGCGGTATCCGGGCTGCCCAGGTTGCGCCGGCCATCGATGGCGACGACGACGGCCTGCTCTCCGAAACGCAATCCAATCTCTGTTATGAGTTCCGGCCTCGCCAGCGCTGCGGAATTGACGCTTACCTTGTCCGCGCCGGAATCGAACACCAGCAACGCATCGTCGAGTGATCGTATCCCGCCCCCGACTGTAAGCGGGATAAAAATTTGCTCCGCCGCCCTGCGCACGGCGTCCAGCAACAGAGCCCGCCTTTCGTGCGTCGCAGTAATGTCTAGAAAGACGATTTCATCCGCGCCGCCGGCGGCATGCCGCACCGCCAACGCGGCGGGATCGCCCGCATCGATCAAGTCCAGAAATTGAATGCCTTTGACGACGCGTCCCGCATTCACGTCCAGGCAGGCGATGATCCGGCGTGTCAGCATGTGGAAACCTTCATGAAGTTTTGCAGAATCTTCAGCCCAACCGCACCGGATTTTTCAGGATGAAACTGTACCGCCATCCAGTTGTCCTTTTCTATCACGGAGGAAAAGTCTCCTCCGTAGTTTGTAACAGCAGTTGTTGCATTGATCCGCCCTGCCCGGTAGGAGTGAGTGAAATAGACATAAGAGGAAGGAGGTAAGCCGTCCAATAGACGCGAGGTTCCAGTCAGTTCGAGCGAATTCCAGCCAACATGCGGAGATTTGATGCCAGCGGGAAATCGTTCGCACATTTCAGGAAATATCCCCAATCCTGGTGTGTCAGGCGCTTCCGTGCTACCGGAAAATAGCCATTGCAGGCCCACGCAGATGCCCAGGAACGGAATTCCATCGGCCACCCGGTTCCGCAACGCGTCGCCCATTCCGCTGCTCAGCAATCGTTCCGTGGAGGCAAAATGACCGACTCCCGGGAGTACGATCCGCGCGGCATTCCGCAGACCTTCCGGCTCCATTGTGACGATCAAGTCCGCGCCAACTGCCTGCAGCGATTTGCAAACGGAATTCAGATTCCCCGTCTTGTAATCAATGACCACTGTCTTTCCTGGCTTCATGCGGGCCCTCCTTTACAGCAGGCCTTTCGTGCTGGGCAACATGGAACGCAATTGCAGATCGCGTGAGCAGGCAAATCGCATGGCGCGTGCAAATGCCTTGAAAATTGCCTCGATCTTGTGGTGATTCGACCGTCCGTATAACACGTTGAGATGAACATTGGCGCGCGCACCGCGAGCGAAGCCTTCAAAGAAATCAGGCAGCAATTCAGTTTGCAGATCGCCAACTATTCGCACTCGGACCTTGGTGTCGACAACGTAGGATGCTCGTCCGCTCAGGTCGACGGCCGCCGCGGCCAGCGTCTCATCCATCGGCATCAGAAAATACCCGGCGCGGAGGATTCCTTTCTTATCTCCCAACGCCTGCGAAAATGCCTCGCCCAGCGCAATGCCAATATCTTCGACTGTATGGTGCTGGTCGACATCCAGATCGCCTTTGCAAATCAGCGACAAATCGAAGCCACCGTGCCGCGCGAACAATTCCAGCATGTGGTCCAGGAAGCGAATTCCGGTTTGAACATCGTAACGACCTTGCCCGTCGACGGTCAGCTTCAAATCGATCTTCGTCTCTGTTGTATGCCGCTGCAGGGTAGCGCTGCGTCGCGCTAATTTTCCGGTTGCCATGCCAACTCCTTCAGTGTGTTTTCCAATGCGACAAGGCCTTGCTGTGTGTGTTCCATGATTCCCAACGTAATCCGCACACAACCGTCGCATCCGGGGTCGCTGCTGCGGTCTCGGACCAGCACTCCCTGGCGCCGCATGGAATCGACAAACGCCTTATGGGTGCTGCCAATGTTCATCAAAATGAAATTAGCGTGGCTGGGCCAAAACGGAACCTTAAGCCTCGTCAGCGCTTGCTCGGCGGCAATTCGACTGCGAGATACCTGATCGGCATACCACGAGATATAGGCTTCGTCTGCAAGTGCTTCCGGCAGGCATTCCAGCGCAATGGAGTTGACGTTGTACGGTGAACTCACCTTGCGAATGAACCGCATTGCTTCTGGATGGCCTGCAAGAAGGCCGATTCGCAGGCCAGCAAGACCGTAGACTTTTGAGAATGTTCGCGCTACCAGCAGATTCGGCACAGTCGCTGTTGCAGATAGAACCGAGGCCCCGTAGAAATGGTAGTACGCTTCGTCCACAAGCAATGCTGCCTGCGGAGCCAGTGTCGCCAGTTCCAGTAAAATGGACGACTCCACCACCGCGCCCGTGGGGTTATTGGGCGATGCAATCATAATGAGGCGGGTTGAAGGCTGGATTGCCTCCAGCACTCGCCGATATGGGAATTGCAGCGTGTTGTCTGCCTGGACAGCGCGAACGCGCGCCCCGGTGGCTTCCGCGTACAGCGCATACATCGAGAATGTCGGCGTGACAATGACGACTTCGTCCTCCGGCTCGAGATAGGTCTCGCAGACGAGATGAATCGCTTCGTCGACGCCATTGGTCAGCAGCGCGGCTTCAGGCAGAAGTCCGAAATGTTTGGCCGCTATGATTTCCACATGCTGCCGCTCCGGATACTTCGTCAGACTTTCCGCTGCGATGCGCTGTAACACGGCCTTCACGCGGGGAGAAGGAGCGAATGTGTTTTCGTTAAAGTCAAGCCGCAGGCCATCTCTTCCAGCCAGCGGAGGATGGTATTCGTGCATCTGCTCGACGGCGACGCGCGGGCGAAGCTTTTGCAGCACCGGCGTTGGCGGATCGATGCTCATCGCGCACCTCTCGGTAAATTGAGGCCAACTGTCCTGCGAGCAGCCTCGCGAATACGAACAGAATCGGCGTGTCCCACCAGGCCCTCGGCTGTTGCCAACCGCGCAGCGTGAGGGCCGTGTTGCGCGAGTCCCGCCAAGGTATATTCCTGCGTGGTTACCAGGCGGAGAAAGTCGTAGACGCTTAGTCCGCCACGTACGCGCGCAAGCCGTCCAGTCGGCAATACGTGGTTTGGACCGGAGATATAATCGCCCATTGTTTGGGGGGTTTGGGCACCAACAAAAATCGACCCTGCGTGGCGAACCCAGGCGAGATCTTTATCGTTGTCAATCGTCAAATGTTCTGCAGCCAGCCTATTTGTAACAGACTCAGTTTCTTGTTTGTCTTTGGTGATGAAAATGAAGCCATTCTTAGCGATGGCTAATTTGGCAATTTTGTTTAGGGCGGATTGTTTCTGCACTTCCTTCGCAGCCTCCCGCGCCAAATCTGCGTTGCTCGTGACCAGAACGGCAAGCGCCTCCGGATCATGTTCGGCCTGCGCCACCAGATCGGCGGCGATCCACTGCGGATCGCCGTCCTCGCTTGCCACAACAATCTCAGTGGGACCGGCCAACATGTCAATGCCACAGTCGAAGGCGACCAGCTTCTTTGCGGTGGTGACGTAGAGATTTCCTGGACCGACAATCTTATCGACCCGCAGGATGTTGGCGGTGCCGTAGGCCAGCGCGGCTACAGCCTGCGCACCGCCGATGCGATAGAACTCCTTCACGCCCGCCAGGTGTGCCGCTGCCAGCGTCTCCCGCGCTGGCCGTGGAGATACCACGACGATCCGTTCCACCCCCGCAACTTGTGCCGGAATCACCGTCATCAGCAAAGTGGAAGGCAGCGGATACCGTCCGCCGGGAACATAACAGCCGACTGACGCCAGCGGCAGACAACGCTGACCCAGCGTCACTCCAGGCAGTTTGCGCGTCCATTCCTTGGGCATCTGCCATTGCGCAAAGCGACGAATATTGGCCGCGGCTACTTGCATCGACTTGCGCAAATCCATTGGGATTTGATCCCATGCGGCGGCCATCTCACCGCCGCTTGCCAGCAACGCAGCATCAGGCGCGAGGCCATCCAGCCGTTGCGCATACTGCCGCAGCGCGGCATCTCCTTTACGACGCACGGTGGCAATCATGCGCTTCACAGCAGGCTCCAACCGCGAGGTCGCCGCACTGGTGCGGCCTTCAATCTGCCGCAGAAGAGCTTCTGCCTCTTTTGCGCTTCTTCCGTAGGTGCGTATCAGCTTCATTGTTTCCCGGCTCTCAAAAAACAATTTTATTCAGCGGATATTCGACGATTCCGGTTGCGTTGGCCGCCTTCAGACGCGGAATCACATCACGCACGGTCCGTTCATCCAGAATGGTGTTGACCGCCACCCACTGCGAATCACTCAGCGTGGAGACAGTCGGCGAATTCAATGCGGGCAACACTCCCAACACGGTGTTCAGGTCGGCAGCCCGCACGTTCATCATCAATCCCACTTGCCCCTGCGCGGCGATGGCGCCCTGCAGCATCAGCGCGATGTTGTCGATCTTTTGTTTTTTCCAGGGGTCGCGAAAGGCTGCTGTGTTCGCGATCAGTTGAGTTTCGCTCTCCAAAACCGTCTCCAGAATACGCAGCCGATTCGCGCGCAACGAACTCCCCGTCTCGGTGACTTCCACAATCGCATCGGCCAGCACGGGAGGCTTCACTTCCGTGGCGCCCCAGCTAAAATCCACCTGCACGGGAACATTTTTGCTCGCAAAGTATTTTTTTGTAGCCTCGACGAGTTCCGTCGCGATGATCTTGCCTGCGAGATCCTCCGCGCGCTGATACGGCGAATCCTCGGGCACGGCGAGCACCCAGCGCACCTTCTGCCGGCTTTGTTTGGAGTAGGTCAGGCTGGCAATGGTTTCCACCGTCAGCCCGCTTTCAATCACCCAGTCGCGGCCGGTCAGGCCCACATCCAACGCTCCATGGCTCACATAGCGCGCCATTTCCTGCGCACGAACCAACATGCATTCGATATCCGAGTCGTCGATCCCCGGAAAATAGGAGCGGCCGTTCGCGAAAATTCGCCAGCCGGCGCGTTCAAATAAAGCAATGGTTGCATCCTGAAGACTGCCCTTGGGAATTCCAAGCCGAAGTTTCTGGCTCATGCGTTTATCTCGCTTTCCTTGCGCAATTGAGAACTCTGTGCGGCGTTCGTCGCGATCGGTTTCGTGAAGCAGCTCACCGTTCCCTCATGGCAAACCAGTCCATCTCCCTCCACAACCACGCGGAACAGCAATGTGTCATTGTCGCAGTCCGTGGATGCCTCCTGGATTCGCAGGCGATTGCCGCTGGTTTCGCCCTTCATCCAGAGTTTCTTGCGGGTGCGGCTCCAGAAGGTAACGAAGCCGCTCTCCATGCTCCTCCGGTAGCTCTCCTCATTCAGAAAGCCCACCATCAATACGCCGCCCGTGACCGCATCCTGCACAATGCCCGGGACCAGTCCGTCGAGTTTGGTGAAGTCGATTGCGGGGTTCGGATTTGCTTCTATGCTCATCGTGAATCGTCCTTATGCTTGTTGGAATCGGTGGATTAAAAATGAAAAACCCGCGGATGCGATTTGCATCAGCGGGCCAGTACACTTTCTGAAGTTGCTCAGGATCTTAAGAAACCTGCTCAGAATGTTCCGCTGACACGTTCGCCATGTGGTGATGGTGGGGATGATGGCGATGGAGCGGGCTCATCTGCATAAACTGAGGATAGAAAGAAGACGCTGCTGTGTCAAGCGCACCGGGCCGTGAACACAGCGGAAAACAAAGAAGAAGGCCGCCAGGAGGCAGACCTTCTTCTTTGCGAGGCGCGGAGTGAGGGCATCACCCTTGGTAGGGCAAAGCCCATCACTGCCGCGTCGGGGGGAAGCTCAACGCAGGTTCCGGGTATACACGCCAGCCCAGCTTTCTTGGGTGGTTGTATTGAGCATGCTGGCAGTGATGGCGAGCCAGTTTGCCCGGAGCCCGTCGCGTTCGACTCCAAGAGAAACGACGGTGGAACCGGCGGGAGCCTGGGGATCGACAGTTTGTCCCGGCGTCGCTGTGTCCAGAAGAGTCGTGATGCCGGAACCCGAAGTGGCGTCGAAGTAATAGATACCGTCCACGTTGGTATTGTCTCTGTGCGCCTTGAATACTGACTGGAACAGGAGTCGTTTGGAGGACACGCCTACGAAGGCCGAAGAGCGCCAGCGGGCGGGTTCTCCGTCTACGTTTTCATCGGTATTGCCGGTTCCGGGCGGTTTTCCAGAGAAGACCCAATAGAGGAAGTCATCGAAATTGGTGGGTGATTTGGCAAGGGCGGTAATCCGGCGGGTGATGCCGTCATACACGAAGATGCCTTGATTCAGTGGAACAGGCTTTGAGACGACGCCGCTGGAATATAGCGAAAGGCAGTAGGCGATCAGGTCCTTGTTGCCATCGATGGGACAGGTTAGGTTGACGTATCTTTTTTCCGTTCCCCAACTGCCCCAAAAGGCGACGAAGCGGCTGTCGAAGGCGAGGCTTTCGCCGACGTTTGTGAAAGTGACGCCCGCGGCCTCTCCAGGTACCTGGGTCTTCAGGATCTCGACAATTGGAGTGAGTGCTGGATCAGTCCGCAGAAACGCGCGATAGATACCGCCCATCGTCGGATTATCCTCGTTGTCCCACCCAGTGAACACCATCATGCCTAAAGCGGCACTGGGCGGAGCGGTCGCGCCGAACGGCGTCGTGGTGCCGGGAATCAGCGTAGAGGTATCAGCGATGCGCTGAACGGGACCCACTCCGCCGCCTTTGATGATATTGCGGAAATAAACGCCGGTTTTACTGAGGAGGTTGTTTTCCGCGTCGACTTCTGAATAGTTGCCCTTAAAAGCGATACTGTTGCCGCTGACGGCAGGGGCGCCAGGAAACTGATCGAATCGAAGACCGGGAGCCACGCCGGGAACCTGAAAGAAGGAATACTCAGGTACCACACCCAACTGGCTGTTGGCTGTGAGATCGTCGCCACGCTGCACAACATAGACGCCGGAAGTTCCAACTTTGGTGTCAGTGCCATTCAGACTATAGGTCCAGACTGGCTGTGAGGCGCCCCGGGTTGCCACGGTGTTGGTCAGCAGATCGATGCGCGGAAAAGAAGGAAATTCCGTGAAGGTCGCACCGGTGTTGTTCGGCTGCGGCACGACGGAGGTCTTATCGAAGACGCGGATAGTAGCGGTGCCCCGCAGCATATTGCGCATATAGATGCCGTGAACCGGTCCGGATTCGCCGCTGCCACTTCCGCCGCCACCATTTCCGTTGCCGCCCTTTCCTCCTCCGCCATTTCCGCTGCTGCTCTTGCTGGCCGCGAGGAAGGCGAAGTTGACCTCATTTCCGCCGCTACCACTTCCGCTACCGCCCTTGCTGCGCGCGCGGAAGACGACGGTGCCAAGCGAATTGATGGAGGGCTGATTGTAGCTGTTGAAGACGACGTTGTTACTACCGGGCATCACGCTGCCGTTATTGACCACGGTAGTCCAATTAGACTGAGCGTTAGACTGGGCGGATGCCATGCAAGCTCCTGCCACAACAGCAAGCAAGAGCGAATATCGAACGAGAATTCGAGCTTTCATGTTCTGTTCTCCTCTTTCACTATCACGTTCCACCATCGCGATAAGGAGATGGTAGATATAACTCACGGAACATCCTGAGCCTAGATAGCGGCAGAATGAGTGTCAGTGATTCGACGCACGCTAACGTGAGACTTGGCGCACGAGAGGATGATTCCTATGTGAGGAGAACAGTGCCTCGCGCAGAGGTAATTGTGCGAGCGAAGAATCTTTTTGCCCGCGAGCCAGGCGACTTCTAGTTTCAAAAATAGACTGGCTCTGTCACGCCTACCGGAGTCTCCATCCTTCTACCAGGCAGGTGCTGATAAGCACCGTCATGTTGGCTGAGCTGTAGACCTTCGCACATCTGTTCAGTTGGGAACAGATGTGCTGCCGCGGTTTCATCAGGGTTCCGATTGACTGGAATGTGAAGGATTGGCTACCGTGTTGTTGCAACACAACAGCGCTTCGAAAAATCGCATGGAGGAACAACGATGAATCTTCACAAACAATTTGGTCGAATATTGTGCGGTGCAGGCCTGATGTTCGCCCTTGCCATCGTACCGGGAACCTGGGCGCTGTCTCCCGTTGCAAGCGCAGGGCAAGTGGCTTCCGCGTCGTCAACCGCGACTCAGTCAGCCAAGCTGGACATCAACACAGCCACGGAAGATCAGTTGAAAGTGTTGCCTGGCGTTGGCGATGTGTACGCGAAGAGAATCATCGCGGGGCGTCCCTATCGAGGGAAAAATCAACTTGTATCGAAAGGCATTTTGCCCCAGGCCGTGTACGACAAGATCAAAGACCAGATCATCGCGCACCATGTGAAGAAGTAAATTCGGGCTTGTAAGCCGGCAACTCTGGTCCGCACGGAAGACGAATACGCCCCTTCTGGAAGCGCTGCACGGTTGCATAAGTCCTTCATCCTAGCCGCCAGCATTCCCCGCTTGAATGCCCATCATTTGACGGCGGGATTTGATCTCGATATATATCTCTATAGCCCATGGTGTTCGGGAAGCGCGGTGCAACTCCGCCACTACCCCGTAACTGTAAGCGCGGAGAGCAAGGCAGGGCGGTACGCAGCCACTGGACGAAAGTCTGGGAAGGTATGCCTAAGGCTCGATGACGCGCAAGTCAGGAGACCGGCCAGGGTCACTTCTTAGCTGTCTTTCGGTCGCGATGGGAAGGACCGAAGGGGCGCGCGCTTCGACCCAACTGCGGCCGAGGTACGCATTCCCGCTCCATGCTGTTCCAGGGCTGCGTTTTCCCTGCACCATTGGGACACGCATCTTCCGGCGCTTGGTTGCGTGCTGTGCGCGGCAGGCGTAAGGTTTCACCACCCGTGAAGTGTCGGGAAGCGCGGTGCAACTCCGCCACTACCCCGTAACTGTAAGCGCGAGAGCAGGGCATGGCATTCCGCAACCACTGGACGTAATCGTCTGGGAAGGCGCCCGAGCTTGAGGAAGCGCAAGTCAGGAGACCGGCTTCACGCCACCCATCCGAGGGGATACTCTATGCTTTTTTCGCGCCTGCTTCCGGCTCCATCCCGATCACGCTTTTCCGCGATTCGACGCCTGTTGCTCTGTGTCACGCTTGTCCTGTGCGTTTCAACCTGCCTCACGTCGCCGAAGCCCGCGATCGCCGCCGCGGCCGCGTCGAGAACGGAGGCGGGCACAGTGACCGGAACCGTGACAGATCCGCTGGGAGCAGCGGTCTACAACGCGCGCGTCGACATTCTCACGGTGAATGGCATCATGCTGCCGACGCATGGGCATACCGACGGACGCGGGCAATATTCACTTTTCCTCTATCGCTCCGGGCGCTATCGAGTGCGCGTTGTGGCGACGGGCTTCAACGTTACTCAGAGCCCCGAAGTGTATGTTTCCCTCGGCAAGACCGCGTTTGTAGATATTGCGCTCCAGTTCGGGCAGTTGGAGCAGAAGGTGACGGTCACCGCCAACGGCATCCCCACACCTCAGACGCAGACGGGCGCTTCGACAACCATCGTCGATCAGTCGTTATATCCGTACGCGCTCGATGTTCAGGACACGCTGCGCCGGGTCAGCGGATTGCAGTTTGCGACCAACGGTCAGCGCGGCGCTGCCACCTCATTATTCGAAATGGGAGGCGACTCAAACGCCACGGATGTCTTGCTCGACGGCATCCCGATCAACGACATTGGCGGCGGGGTAAATTTTGCGTATCTCCCCGCCAACGGCATCAGTCAGGAGGAGGTGTATCGCGGGCCCGACAGCGCGTTGTATGGAGCCAATGCGTCCGCTGGAGTGGTGGCGCTGACCACTTCGCGTGGCACCACCGCCAAGCCGCTGCTGCAATATGCCATCGATGCGGGCAACTTCGGAACGTATCATCAGGAAGCCTCGCTTGGCGGCACGCATAAGGCGCTGGATTATTTCGGTGACTTCGCGCGCCTCGATACTTCCAACAGCTATCCCAACAGCACATTCCACAACGCTTCTTCTGTGGCCAACGTGGGCTACGCCCTCACGCCGCGCGTGCAACTCCGCGCGACCGCGCATCGCGTGTCCGCCGCTACGGGCGAGCCGAATGCCATTCTCTTCTACGGCATTCCCGACGTGCAGTACTTGAAAGATCACGACCTCTACGGCAGCGCCACCCTTGAAGATCGGCAGAGTGACAAGCTGGACATGACGGCCCAGTATGGATTGGTGCGATTGCGCTCTCTGAATACGGATCCGGCGCCCGTCGGCGTGCTGGTAGCGAATCCGAACGCGGTGAACAATTGCGGATATGACAATCAGGGGAATCCCGTGACGCAGGAATATCTTGGACTGCCGGTGACGATTCGCGGCGCAAATGGAACCAGCGCCAGCGGCCAGGCTTTCTATGCCTGCCCCAACACCAGCTATCCCGGAACCGATGGGACCTTGACGAATCACGATTTTTTCTATGGACAAACCACGTACAAAAACAGCGACAAGCTGACGGTTCTAGGCGCGTTTCGCTACGATTCAGAACGCGGCTATACAGCCTACGATTATCTTCCGCAGTCCGCGAGTCGCGGCAACTACGACTACATTGTGCAGACGTTCGGCAATCTTGGAAATCGTTTGTACTACAGCGCCGGAACAGATCTTCCCAACTATTCTGTATTTGGCTTCCAGCCCACGCCTCATGCGACGGCAGCGTACTATCTAACGCGGCCTACTGCTGCTGGCCTTTTAAGCGGCACCAAACTCCGATTCAATTACTCGCAGGGCATTTTGGAACCAACCATTGCCGAGCAGCGCGGCTCCATCTACGACGTGTTGAACTCTCTCCCCAACGGTCAACAACTCCTCGCCCAGCATGGGATTAATCCCGTAGGAGCGCAGCAGACCAGTACCTACGAGACCGGCCTTGACCAGAATGTTCTGGGAACCCGGGCCCTGCTCCACGGCGGGTATTATCGCAGCAGCTTCACCAATCAGATCGAGTTTGTCGATGCACCCGCCCTCCTGCAGTTGGGCGTCCCCCAGGCTATCGAACAGGTAATCTCCAACACTTCATTCGGTGCTTACATCAATTCCCTCAGCTTTAGCGCCCAGGGAGTCGAGACCAGCGCCGAGTATCGCGTGACGCAGCGTCTGTACGCGCGCGGCGGGTACACACTTCTGAACGCGAATGTGCAAAAGTCGTATACCAGCGACAATTCGTATCCGTCGTACAACCCGGCCTATCCGAATACTCCGATTGGAGCGTACTCGCCGCTGGTGGGTCAGCGTCCCTTCCGGCGCGCCCAGCACACTGGCTATTTCGAGGTGATTTATGCCCGTCCTCGTTGGTATATGGAGATGACAGGGAATTTTTCCGGGCGGCGCGATGACAGTACATTTCTGCTGGATGCCAATGGCGGCTCGACGCTGCTGCTGCCGAATCGCAATCTCGATCCGGCCTACCAGAATATTGGGCTGACCGTTCACTACCGCGTCAACCGGCATGTCTCCAGCTACACGGTGATGGATAACCTTCTGAGTCAACACTACCAACAGGTATTCGGCTATCCATCGCTGCCGTTCAACTTCCGGTCCGGCTTGCAGTTTGCCTGGGGTGGTGATTCCGTCCGCTGAGTGAAATGCTCATCGCTGTTTTTTCTTGTTGCCGCATCTGCATGTTCGACAACAAAAAACTACATCGAGCGCATCTATTAAATCTATAATAGGTGGCACGATTCCGCTTCCTGGATGAATGCGAAACCGCATCCACTTCCCTGAATCCAGGAAAGTTACGAAGGCAAAGCACGTCGATGCGCGTACATCTAATCAATCCCAGCGATAAATCCTTTGGAATCGGGGTGATCACACCTCGATGGCTTTACGTTCTGGCTGCTGCCACACCGGAAAAATTTGGAGACCCGATCATCGCGGATGAGACACTTGCACCGTTTCGGCCGGAAACGGTGCAGTCCGGCGATGTGGTTGGCATCGGTATTCACACCAGCAACGCTCTCCGAGGTATGCACCTGGGAAAAATGGCCCGCGAGAGAGGCGCTCATGTTGTATTTGGAGGCGTGCATGCGAGCCTGTATCCGGAGGAAGCGCTTCGTCTGGGCGGTGCTCACGCGGTAGTGAAGGGAGATGGTGATCGAATTTGGGGGAAGGTGATCGAGGACTTGCTTGCCGGCGCTGCGCGCGAGGTCTACGAAGGCGGACGTCTGCCAGGCGATCAGTTTCTGCCGGCGCGGTGGGACTTGGCTCCGCGCGACAAATACATGTGGGCGTCTGTGCAGACTGTGCGCGGGTGTCCCAAGCATTGCTCTTTTTGTTCGGTTTGGCGCACCGACGGGCAAAAACCTCGCCCTCGTTCCTGCGAGACGGTCGTCAGAGAAATCGTTGACCTTCGGCGTCGCGGATTCCGCTTTGTTCTCCTGGCAGATGACAATTTTTATCCCGTCAGCCTGCGAGATCTTCATTTGGCCGAGAAACAAGGAAACACCGGCCGTGTTCAGGAACTGCAGAGTATACGAGCGGAACGTTTCGAGCTAATGAGTGAGCTGGCACAACTTCCAAAGGATATGGTGTTTTTCACGCAAATCACCATGGAGGCGGGCGAAGATATCGAATATCTGGATGCCATGAAGAAAGCGCACATCAGTGGCGCGTTGGTGGGCGTGGAGTCAGCTACTCCGGAAGGTCTCAAGGCTATCTTCAAAGATTTCAATCTTGTCGGCGACAGTTTGGCAAAGCGGCTCCAAACCTTTAAGCAACATGGGATTTATATTCTGGGTTCGTTTATCTTTGGCCTTTCCACGGATCGCGAAGACACATTTGCCGCCACTGCGGAACTGGCCAGGCGAGCTGGCCTAAGCTTCGCGCAATTTGTGTTACTGACGCCTCTTCCGGGGGCGATCGACTTCGACCGCTGGGAAAAAAGCATGGGAACCGATGTGCCGAAGGTGCATGGAATTCCCATTACTCGGTATTGGCTGATCCCCGCGGAAGTAAGGCCCAACGTGTTTACTCCTCATGCCACGATGTCCCCGGAGGAGATCCGCCGGCGAACTCAGGGTGTTTGGGACGAGTTCTACAGCATGTCCGCTATCTGGGAGCGGTCCAGATGCACGCCCAATCTGCGGGCCCGTCTCGCCTTCGTCTTTATCTCAAAACTATATCGCCAGATGTACGCGAAAACCGGCATCGCAACCGACAGTGCGCGCCGGCAAAAGGCGAGTCGAATGGCGCACTGGCTGGCCATTCCATGTCGCAAGTTGTTTGAAGCCAAGCCTATGCCGGAATTGAAGTTACCGCCTGCGCAGCCAGCCTCATCCACGCTGCTTTCGGCGTTGTAGACGGTCGCCAGGCTTGCTGCTTACCGTCCGCAAACCGGACGAAATTTCTATGTCGAATTTTGACAATCGACAGAAAGTCAGCAGATACTCACAGATACGGTTGTAGCGTCCGCGGGATAGTGTTCCCTTCAGGACAGTGAATCCTGCTGGCACTTCGTTGATGTCGGAAGGTTCGCTCGAGTGATCCGAAGATTTCCTTCGTTTGTGCGCAAGCTAGTACCAACCAGAGGGAGATTTTTCGCGTCATGCATGTACATTTAATCAATCCCAGCGATTCATCATTTGGAATTGGCGTCATCACACCTCGTTGGCTGTACGTTCTTGCCGCAGCTACCCCCGCAAAATATGGCGATCCTCTGATTACAGATGAAACTCTGGAGCGGTTTCAGCCGGAGAGTATCAACCCCGGCGATGTCGTTGGAATTGGAATCCACACCGGCAATGCCCTCCGCGGTATGGAGTTGGGAAAAATCGCGCGTGATCGCGGCGCTTACGTCGTGTACGGCGGCATTCATGCCTCCTTGTATCCCAATGAGCCCATGGAACTCGGCGGCGCTCATGTCGTTGTCAAGGGCGATGGCGATGTGATCTGGGGAAAAGTAATCGCCGATCTGGTCGCCGGGCATGCCCAAACCATGTACGATGGCGGTCGAATCTCCGGCGACCAGTTCATCCCGGCGCGCTGGGACTTGGCGCCGCGCGATAAATATATGTGGGCCTCGGTGCAGACCGTTCGGGGCTGTCCCAAGCACTGCTCGTTCTGTTCTGTCTGGCGCACCGACGGTCAAAAACCGCGTCCCCGCACATCCGACGTTGTGGTGCGCGAGATCGTCGATTTGCGCCGGCGTGGATTTCGCTTCATCGCGCTGGCCGACGACAACTTCTATCCCGTGAGTCTCGCCGACCTTCGCCTGGCGGAGCAACAGGGCAATACTGCGCGCGTCTCCGAGTTGCAGGGTATCCGTTCCGAACGATTTGAATTGATGAACAAGCTGTCGCAGCTTCCAAAAGACATGGTCTTCTTTACCCAGATTACGATGGAAGCCGGCGAGGACACGCAATTTCTCGACGCCATGCGCAAAGCCAACATCAAAGGAGCGCTGGTCGGGGTCGAGTCGGCTACGGCCGAGGGTCTCAAGGCAGTGTTTAAGGATTTCAATCTCTCCGGCGACAATCTGGTGAAGAGATTGCAGACATTCAAGGAGCACGGCGTCCACGTTCTGGGATCGTTTATCTTTGGGCTTTCAACAGATCGCGAAGACACCTTCGCCGCCACTGCGGAACTGGCCAAGCGGGCCGGCATTACCTTTGCTCAGTTCGTGATGTTGACGCCCTTTCCCGGCACCATCGATTTCGATCGTTGGGAAAAAAATCTCGGCGAGAATGTCATGCACGTGGGCGGCGTTCCAATCACCCGCCACTGGCTAATTCCTGCGGCAATCCGGCCCAAGATGTTCACCCCGCACGGGACCATGTCGTCGGACGAAATCCGCGAACGTACGCAAGGCGTATGGGACGAGTTCTACAGCCTGCCGGAAATCTGGAAACGCTCCAAGTGCGTACCCACCCTGCGTGGCCGCCTGGCTTTCCTCTTCATCTCGAAGCTCTATCGCCAGATGTACGCGAAGACGGGTATTTCCACCGACAGCGCCCGGCGTCAAAAAGCGACGCGGATGGCGCGCTTGCTGGCGATTCCATGCCGCAAGCTGTTTGAAGCCAAGCCCATGCCGGAATTGAAATTGCCAGAGTCGGTCTACGCTCCTTCGGAGCTTCTACCGGTACTGGGACCATACTCTGCTTAGAAGGAAACTTGTCAGCGAGTGCAAATTAACTCCGTGTATTTATTAATGGAGGGAGTCATTCTGAACGGAGGTCGCTTGAGCGACCGAAGTGAAGCCTCCACATCGCATCCCGCGATCAGAACCCGTCTCGCCGTTGGCAACGCGCGCGTCGTGCAGATGCTGATTGTCGTCGTCTAGCCGGCCCCGTTCGGTCCCAGCAGGCCGAAAATTCCTCCACCGGCACTGCCAGATCAATTCCATCGATCGCGACAATGCGCTGTCTACTTTCGTAGATCTTCGTCAGTGCTTCAATGGAAACGATTTTTGCGGACGCGTATTCTGGACTGGCAACACCTTGGGTCTAGGGTTGCCATAGTGTAGCAAGACTGCATTGGGACGCAGAACAGATCCCCGCAATCCATGCCCAATCATAGTGTCATGCGCCAGCTTCCATAGCCGCCTAAGCGATAGCTTTCGTGCGATTGTAGTTCTGCTGCTCAGCTAGCCAGGATTCCACTGCTATTGGCGCGAGTTCTTCGATCGGCTGCTTCACGATTTCCCACGGATACAACATCCGCATTTTGTCCAGTGAGTAAGGGAATTGCCGTCCACAATCCAGGCATACTTTATAGCTGTGAGCCTGCAGCGTGAACGGGCGTGTTAGATGGCCATGACTGCAGCCAAAAAACATTTCATAAAAGAAATCGTAGATTGCCTTGAACCAAGACTTCATTTGAATGTCGCGAGCAGCGCTACCAAATTTTGTAGATGCCTGCGCCTCCATGAATGCGGTCCTATGGCCTATGAGGGCCGCTGTGCAAGATAGATGCAAGTGGAGTGCCAGCGGGTTAGTTCTGGCAACGACAAGAAGGAAGATTGCCAGCGGGCTTCTTGTTAAATTATTGATTCAAGGTACGATAAGTTCGAACGAATTAATCGTCGGACGAGACTGAAATCACGACCTTGCCGAAGTGGCGGCCTTGTTCCATGGTGCGATAGGCTTCTACCGCGTCCAAAAAGGGAAATGTTTTTCCCACCATGGGCTTCAATTGGGAACATTCCATGGCCCGGTGCATCGCCTCCATCATTGTCCGGGATCCGACATAAATCCCGATCAGTCGAATCTGACGCATCAGAATCGGGACGATCGAGAGCTTCGCCTCCGTCCCGGAAAGTACCCCGATCTGCGCAATGGTTCCACCTACGCGTACCGCCTTCATCGACTCCGCAATCGTTCCCGGGCCGCCTACTTCTATGACTAAATCCGCGCCTTCACCGCCGGTTTCTTTCCTGACCCATGCGGACCATTCAGGATTTTGTTTGTAGTTGCAACCTTGGTCCAGACCGATGTCTTTCGCCCTTTGCAACTTCTCATCGCTGCTGGATGTGCCCAGCACACGAGCGCCCGCCAACTTGGCGAACTGCAGCGCGAAAATGGAAACTCCGCCCGTTCCTTGAATCACAACTGTGTCGCCGGGTTGCACTGCGGCCGCATGAAACAGCGCGTTCCATGCCGTCAGCGCAGCGCAGGGCAGCGTCGAGGCTTCTTCATAACTCAGATGGGCAGGGAAGGGAACCACGCCATCCTCCGGCAGCACGACATACTCGGCGAGCATCCCATCCACGTCGCCACCCAGCGCGCCGCGCGATTTCGCCGGCGAGGGGCCTCCATCTTGCCAGTGCTGAAAAAAAAGTCCGATGACGCGATCTCCCGGCTTGAAGCGCGTCACTCCATCCCCAACCGCAACCACCTCGCCCGCGCCATCGGAGAGAGGAATCCGCGGCATCGCGAGATTCGGATCGTAGTGCCCGCGGACCAGCATCAGATCGCGATAATTGAGCGCGGTGGCACGCACGCGAATCAGCACCGAACCTGGCCCTGGCGTGGGTTTGGGGAGTTCTACGGGCCGCAGATGTTCCAGCCCGAATTGTGAAATTTGAAATGCTCGCATGGGACGCTCCTTGGATTCTGCTCGCTCTTCCGCACTCCCTATTCAACCAGAAGCGCCGTTTCTTTGTGTGATTCAAGCTCCAATCCGCTACTCTGTATATATGGCTCGAGGATGGGAAAGTAAATCGGTCGAAGAACAAGTGGAAGAGCGGGCGGAACAACGCGAAGAGGCTGCGAAAGCAGCCTCAAAACATGTAGTGAGGGCTGCTGGTGCGGAGCAGGCACGAGCCCGTCAGATTCTGGAACTGAAAAGAGAAAGAATTCTGTCGGAGAAGACCAGCCATCCGGTGCGGCGCTCTGCGCTGCAATCCGCGTTGAGTGAGATTGAGGCGGAACTGCAAAGCCTGGGATGACCAAGGCGCGTGTCAACGCGAGATAGAAGCAGCGTAGCGCATGCGGCGTCAGCCTAGCCAGGACCGTGCATTTGGTACGGGCTGGCAACCACGACAATGTATCCGTCCGGATCGCGCATCCAGCACTCCCAGTGATTGGGACCGCCGCTACCGTCGGGAGGGTTTTTATGGCGGCCCATGACGATCTCTACGTCCATTGCGGCGGCGCGCTCAAGCACCGCGTCAAAGTCATCGACTTCAAACCACAGCAATACGCCGTTTCCGTATGGCTTGTCTTCACGATTTCCGATCGGGCCGTGATGGTGTTCCACCGCGAAGCTGTGCAACTGAAGGACAAGTTGGCCATTCGAGACCAGCTGCTCATATTCGGAGCCTCCATGATTGCTTCGGCAGCCCAGCAGGCGCTGATACCATCGGCTGCTGGCTTCCACATCCGTTACGGCGATTAGAGGTTGAGGACGCATCCCCATTAAATTAGCATACCGGCCTCAGCATCAAAGCACGGCCTGGATTGCCGTGAAGCCTTGCGTGAGGGTCTTAGCTCGTCCGGCGGTTGAACATGACGGAATCCGCCTGGTCCACGCTCGTGAGCATGACTTCCGCAATGTTGACGTGGGCCGGCCGGGTCACCGCCCACACCACCGCATCCGCGACATCTTCCGGCCGCAGCGGCGTCAATCCTTGATACACCATGGCCGCACGCGCTTCGTCCCCGCGAAAGCGCACTTTGCTGAAATCAGTTTCTACCATCCCCGGATCGATTGTCGTAACGCGTACAGGCGTGCCTAACAGATCCTGCCGCAACCCCTCCGTGATGCGCCCCTCGGCCGCTTTGGTGCCGCAATAGACAGCGCCCTTGGGATAGGACCAGTGCCCGGCAGTAGACCCAATGTTGACAACATGCCCGGCACCGCGCCGCACCATGCCCGGCAGAACCGCGCGGGTGACGTACAGCAGTCCCTTCACGTTGGTGTCGATCATCTCGTCCCAATCCTCCACATGTCCTTCGTAGAGCTTGTCCAGTCCTCGGCTGAGACCCGCATTGTTCACCAAAATCTCAATGGCCTGCCAGGATTGGGGCAGTGCTTCGACGGCAGCTTGCACCCTGGGATAAACGCGCACGTCGACCGCCACCGTATGCACATCCGCAGCCCCGGCTGCTTTCAGGTCGGCGGTCATCTCCTTCAGACGATCTCCTCGCCGCGCCGTCAGCAGCAGGCGAGCTCCCGCCTCAGCGAATCGCATCGCACACGCCGCGCCGATGCCGGCGCTTGCGCCGGTAATACAAACAATTTTTCCTGCCGGTGAGATGTCAGGCTTTTTGCCGCTGGATACCGTGGTCATCGATCTCCTATTTCTTGTCCACTTTGGATGCTCGCTCGGTAATGCGGTATTGTCCAACAGCCCAGTCCATCAGGCCCATGCCGCTGTCGATAGCTGTAAGGAGCCGTTGTTCCAGATAATCGGACAGGCCGAGCCGAACACCGTCCGTTGCCGCAGCTTCGCGCAGCAGTCGCATATCTTTTTCAGCCAGCAGAACCGTGGCGCCGGGATGCTCCGGCGGATGTAGCATGACCTGGCCGTAGGCAAGGTAAAACGGCGATTGAAACAGCGCTTCGTTGACGGTCTCTAAAAATAATTCCGGATCGAGGCCCTGAGCGGACGCATAGACGAACGCCTCACTCAGAGTCTGCACCATCGCGGTAATCATGAAATTCCCGCCGAGCTTGAACGCATGCGCCTGCCAAGGTTCCGTGCCCACGATGGTCAGGCCGCGCCCGATCGCGCCCAGCACGCTTCGAACATCTTCGATGGTGGCAGTATCTCCTGAAGCGACCACCCACAATCTGCCCTGCGCGGCGACATTGGGGCGTCCGAAAACCGGCGATGCGACATATCGCTGACCC
Organism: Acidobacteriota bacterium; assembly: GCA_021793405.1. Classification (GTDB taxonomy): domain Bacteria; phylum Acidobacteriota; class Terriglobia; order Terriglobales; family Acidobacteriaceae; genus JAKAAZ01. The sequence continues at coordinate 47,109 of JAJYSV010000004.1, read as the reverse complement.
GCTTGCGCGTGGCTCTCCATCAGCCGCCGCGACAGAGCCACGCTCAGCGTGCCCAACGCGATGTGTACGGCGTGTGCGGGCAGTGCCGCAAGAAAGCCATGGGGACCGAAGGTGACAGCTTCCGTGGCCTCATCATTGGCCAGCATGGTGCATACCACTTCGCAATTTTCTACTGCCGCATGGATGGAAGGCGCAACTGTGGCCGCCGAAATGCCAAGCTCTTTCGCGGATTTTGGCGACCGGTTCCACACCGTGACCGTATGTCCGGCCAACAACAGCCGCCCAACGACGGCTGTACCCATTTTCCCGAGTCCGAGGAATGCAATCTTCATGGGAATGTATCGGCTGGCGCCGAGAACGAAGAAAGTGTGGATGGTGGAGCTAGTCGGGATCGAACCGACGACCTCGCCATTGCGAACGGCGCGCTCTCCCAAACTGAGCTATAGCCCCACGTGGCCTACCGTAGTGTATCAGTGACCCTCGGCATTCGGAAAGAGCTACCCGCCCGATCGATGCCAAGCCGCTGTGCGCCGGATCGCCTCCGTCAATGAAATCCCTTCTGTCAGATGGAGACTTTGCTTCGCCGCCTGCACCGAAGGAACATAGCGCTGCACAGGAGCGCCCGGGACAGCAGTCCGCACCACCTGAATCTCCGCCTTCGGCTGGATCGCCGCGACCACGGCTTCCGCTACGGCGCGAATGCTCAAATCCTGCCCCGATCCAACGTTGAACGCCCGCAGCGACTCCGCCCGGAACAACATCGTCCATAGCCAGATAGCCAGATCCGCAGCGTACATATACGAACGCATCGGCGTGCCGTCGCCCTGGATGACGATGGGCCCTCCGCGCATCGCGTCACGAATAAAATTTCCGATGGCAAAGTGCGCGTCGAGCGGAAGATGCGGCCCGGCAAACGCAAAACAGCGGGCAATCTTGCATTCCATCTGGGTGCGCCGAGCACTCAGAGTGCACAGCATCTCCGCCATGCGTTTGCCTTCGCCATATACAGAATTCGGACGCAAAACATCCGGCGCGCCGCGATAGTCTTCCGCAATATGCGTCATCTCCGACGGCTGCGGACCGTAGACAGCGCCCGAACTCGTCAACAGGAATTTTATGGCGCCATGCGATTCGGCAAACTCCAGGCATCGTCGCGTGCCCTCGACAATGGTGGAAAGCTGCGACTCGGCTGTCTCCGCCGGATTGGTCCGCACGGATTCCGTGGCGGCGTGAATGACAAATTCAAACTCGCCCGCGGGAAAGAGAAAATCCCGCACATCGCCTTCGATAAGTTCGACGGCAGAGTGGTTGGCGAGGTGCGGCGCCCGTCCACGAAATTTCTGCGAAGAACGCGTCAGAACAACGGCCTGGGCCTGCAAGTGGAAGGCTTGGTTCGCCGCCAGAAAACTCTCCAGCAGCCAGCAGCCGAAAAATCCCGTACCCCCGGTGATGAAGATGCGGCGTCCCCGCAGTTCATCCCACAGTTGCTCGGTTTTTTCCAGGATGGTTTCCATATCCTGCGCAGACACGGGCGGAGCTGGCTGTGAAGTCGTCGTCATCGGTAAAAGTGTATACTCCGCTGCATCGGATACAGGCAACTCCTGCATCCATGCATAGAGAAAGCTTAACTTTACTTTCCAAAAATCGCGCGGGCGTGCTATGTATCAGGAGAAGAGGCGTGCGACCATGACCCCAGAACTCGGCGTTGTAAAAATCGGGAAAAAACTCGTCGGCGACGGACAGCCCTGCTATGTCATCGCGGAAATCGGCATTAACCACAACGGTAACCTGGACATCGCCAAGCGCCTCATTAGTGTCGCGGTCGCGGCGGGATGCGATGCCGTCAAGTTCCAGAAGCGCACCATCGAAGTCGTCTATTCCTCCGAAGAATTGGCCCGTCCGCGAGAAAGTCCGTTCGGCACGACCAACGGCGACTTGAAGGAAGCGCTCGAATTCGACGTGGATGATTTCGCGGAAATCGATGCGTATTGCAAGGCGGTCAATATTCCCTGGTTCGTTTCCTGCTGGGATGAGGGCTCAGTCGATTTAATCGCCAATTTCGACGTACCCTGCTTTAAGATCGCTTCCGCCTGTCTGACCGACGATCATCTGCTCCGGCATACCCGCTCGAAAGGCAAGCCGATCATCCTTTCGACTGGAATGAGCACCTATAAAGAAATCGATCATGCCATCGAAATCCTCGGCAAACAGAATTTGGTCGTGATGCATAGCTGTAGCACCTATCCCGCGTATTACGAGGAGTTGAACCTGCGGGTGATTCCCACCATGCAGGCGCGTTACGGAGTGCCCATCGGCTACTCCGGCCATGAGACGGGAATCTCTTCCAGTGTTGCCGCAGCCGTGCTCGGCGCCTGCTCGGTCGAGCGCCACGTCACACTGGACCGTTCTATGTGGGGCAGCGATCAGGCCGCATCCTTGGAGCCGAACGGGATCACACGGCTCATTCGCGACATCCGCCTGGTCGAGCAATCGATGGGCGACGGCGTCAAGCGCGTGTATGAACGTGAACTGCCCATCATCAAGAAACTGCGTCGGGTCGGGGCGGGCGTTTGATGAAGGATATTCGTGCCATCGCGCTTGATGTCGATGGCGTTTTGACCGATGGCGGCATCTGGTGGGGTCCCAATGGGGAGGAGTGGAAGCGCTTCTCCTTCGCGGACATCATGGGAGTTTCACTGGCCTGTAAGGCGGGCCTCATCATTACCTTAATATCCGGGGAAGACAGCCCGCTGGTGGACCGGTTTGCGCAAAAATTTCAGTTGACCGACATTACCAAGGGATGCCGCGACAAAGGGCCGGCGCTGCGCAGGTTCGCCGAACGGCAGCATCTTCCACTTTCCGCGATTTGCTTCATGGGGGATGATGTCAACGACATGGAAGCCCAGCAGATTGCGGGCCTGTCCGCAGCTCCCGCGGACGCCCATCCAGCCGTTCTCGCCACAGCCACCTTCATCGCGAAACATAAGGGCGGCAATGGCGCGGTGCGCGAACTGGTCGATGCAATTCTCGCCGCCCGCCAACCGCAGCTCAATTCTCCAAAGTAAAAAATACATGCCCAAGCGTTCCAATAAAAATATGCCAAAACTTTCTGATAAAAAACATGACAAAACTTTCTGATTTCGTTGTCCAATTTGTCGCGGACCAGGGTGTCCGGCACATGTTTCTTGTCACCGGCGGAGGCGCGATGCACTTGAACGAAGCGCTCTCGCGGTGCAAGGCACTGGAGCCGGTTTGCAATTCCCATGAGCAGGCCAGCGCAATTTGCGCCGAGGCCTACGCCAAAGCGACGAATGGCCTGGGCGCGGCCATGGTGACCACCGGGCCGGGAGGAACCAATGCGGTGACCGGCGTAGCGGGCGCGTGGCTCGATTCCACGCCCGTCTTGTTTATTTCAGGACAGGTCAAGCGCCCGGATCGCATGTTCGACGCAGAAGGGAATCCGCTGGGCATGCGCCAACTCGGTGTGCAGGAGGTCGATATTGTCTCCATCGTCCGGCCAATCACCAAGTACGCAGTCACCGTTCTCGACCCGTACAGCATCCGCTATCACCTGGAAAAGGCCGTCTATCTGGCTCGCACCGGCCGGCCCGGTCCCGTGTGGATTGACGTGCCTCTCGACGTGCAGGCGTTTCCGCTGGACGATCCATCGTCCCTGAAGGGTTTCGACCCTGCGGAGATGAGCTCCCCCGGGGTGGACGCGACGGCGAGCTTGCAAGAGCAGGTGCGACAGACCATTGCCGCGTTGAACAGGTCAGAGCGGCCGCTGCTGTTCGCCGGCAACGGAATCCGCCTGGCCCGCGCCGAAAAGGAGTTCCACGAACTGCGTCAGTTATTGAATATTCCCATCGCTGCTACCTGGTGCGCGGCCGACCTGGTGCCAAGCGACGAGCCGCTCTACGTGGGACGTCCCGGCTCCGTAGCTGCCCGAGGGGCAAACTTCGCGCTACAGAACAGCGACTTTCTCCTGGCCATGGGTGTTCGCCTGGACTTTGCGATTACCGGCTACGCGCCCGACAAGCTGGCCCGCGAGGCCCACAAAGTCGTCGTCGATATCGACCCGGCCGAGCTAGCCAAACTGCATCCCCATATTGAGCAGCCGGTATGCGCCGATGCATCCGCGTTTCTAACAGAAATGCTGCGTCAACGCAGCGCCATTCTTCCCCGCGATCGCTCCGCCTGGGATAGACGCTGCGCCGATTGGAAGCATCGTTATCCCGTGGTGACTGACGAGCATCGCAACCCCGACACCCAGGTCAGCATTTACCATCTGGCGGAGGTGATCGGTACAGAGACCGACGCGAAGGATCAGCTGGTTTCCGGCAGTTCCGGCGCCGGTATAGAAATATTTTTGCTGGCCTGTCCCACGCGCACGGGCCAGCGTATTTATCACACCGCTGGCCTTGGCAGCATGGGGTTCGGGCTGCCGATGTCGATCGCCGTTTGTCTCGCCGCCGGGCGCCGGCAGACGATCTGCGTCGACGGAGACGGCGGCTTCCAATTCAATATTCAGGAGCTCGAAACGGTGGCCCGGCTCAACTTGCCGATTAAATTTTTTGTTTTGAATAACGACGGCTACGCGTCAATTCGCGCTTCGCAGAAGAATTACTTCGGGCAGGCCAGCATTGGCTGCGACCGCCCTACCGGGTTGACTGTGCCGAACCTCGAGAAGATTGCCGCGGCCTACGGAATCCAATCCGCGGTGATCGCCGATCAGCGAAATTTGCGTCGGGATGTACGCGCTGTCTTGGACATGCCGGGGCCGGTTCTGTGCGATGTCCACGTGATTCCCGACGAAACCAGGGCTCCTCGGCTCTCGTCAATGCAAAAGCCGGACGGCAGCTTCGTCTCCCGGCCTCTGGAAGATCTATGGCCGTTTCTTGACCGCGAGGAGTTTTTATCGAATATGATTGTGGCACCCCTGCAAGACTAAAAAAATAACGTAAGCAAGAAATTGAAGGGATGGAACATGATGGAATCCCCTCGTTGCATACCTGCCTCATTTTCAGACTGTTCTGCCGACGGCCTGGAAGCAACGCTTCACGAGATCTTTTCCGAATCTCCCGCGCAGGTAAAACAGCGCGAAATAACCGCCTTGGACATCCTGCTTGCGGATCGACAGGGACGCTGCGTAGTCTTCGGTGCCGGAAATATGGGCCGTCGTGTCCTCACTGCCCTGCAAGCTCTGGGAGTCAAGCCCCTCGCCATCTCCGATAACAATTCCGCGCTGTGGGGAACCTTGGTGGAGGGTCTTCCAGTTCTTCCTCCGGACGAAGCCGGCGAACGATACGGAAAGGATGCGGTTTTCTTCATCGCCATCCGCAATGAAAATCATTGGTTCCAAGAGACCTTTCAGCAACTCGGTTACTTGGGTTGTGCCCACATATCGAGTAGCGAGCCGATCGCTTGCCGGTTTCCGGAAATATTTCCTCCCTTCCTGCTTTATGATCTTCCCCATAAGGTGTATATGCACTCCGATGCGCTACTTCGAGCCGCGGACATCTGGGCCGACGATGCGTCCCGCGCGGAGTATCTGGCGCAGGTTCAGCTACGCGCGTTGGGCGATCCGTTCGCGCTGGCTGAGCCCGCCATCGCGGAATCGTATTTTCTGCCCGGTGTTTTCCAACTCGAGCCCGAAGATGTCTTCCTCGACTGCGGCGCTTTCGATGGAGACACGATTCGCAGCGTGATCGAGCTCAAGATGGATTTTGAGAGAATTCATGCCATCGAAGCCGACTCGCATTCGTTTGCTCGTCTCGCCAGTTACGTGGCGACTCTTCCGCCCAGCCTTCGCGATAAAATTCGCCTTCACCCGTGCGCAATCGGGTCCACGCGAGGCACCGTTCGGTTTGACGATACGGGCAGTGCTGTCTCCAAGGTCTCGGATCAGGGGCAGATCCTCGTCGAGATGGTTCCCATCGACGTTATGTTCGCCGCCCGGCGCGTTTCCATGATTAAAATGGACATCGAAGGCGGCGAATACGACGCGCTGCTGGGAGCGAAGCAAGTGATTCAGCGCGACCGCCCGATCCTTGCAATCTGCGTCTATCATTCGCAGCAAGACCTCTGGCGCCTGCCCTTGCTGATGCGCGAGTTATGCCCGGAGCATCGCATGTATCTGCAGGCCTATCGAGGCGATGGCATCCAGACGGTCGCCTACGCCGTCCCGCCCGAACGCGTTCTCGGCAACCGACAAGTCAAACAACCACGCGCATTGGATTTGTAGAAAATCCATTTACTCCGCCAGCAACGGTATCAGGTCCGAGGGCGCATGGATCAGCAGATCCGGCGGAACAATCTCCAGCGTGTGCGGCGATAGGCCGTAGCTGCAACCAATGGAGAATGTTCCGGCATTCTTTGCGGTTAGAACATCGACATCCGAATCCCCGATCATCACCGCTTGATGCGGCTCAACCTCTGCTTCGCGGAGCAATGTCTTCAACCCCAGCGCATCCGGCTTTTTCGTATCGAAGCTGTCGCCGCCGTAGATGCGAAACATCCCTTCCGCCAATCCCAGGGCTTCGCAGATGGCCCGCGTCGGCCCCACCGGCTTGTTCGTCAGCACTGCCAGCAACGGCTGCTGTGGGTGATTGCGCAGCGCATCCAGCAACCGCAACATCCCTGGGTAGACGTAGGTGGTGTCCAGCTTGTGCTCGCGATAGTAGGCCAGGAAATACTCGATGGCTCTTTCCATCTGCGCGGGATCATGTGGATCGCCCAGGGCGCGACGCACCAGCATCCCGGCTCCGTTGCCGATGTAGCTGGCAATCACGTCCTCTGGCAGTTCGGGTCGCCCCAGGTGTCGCAGCATCGCGTTGACGGACTGAGCCAGGTCGACCCGCGAATCGATCAGCGTTCCATCCAGGTCAAATACAATCAGGCGCAACTGATCGGCAGGAATCGCGCGAGAAATATGAATCATACTCTCTACTGTATGCGAAACGCGCACTCCTCGATATGCAAACCGGGCCGGGGCCGACGCAGTGCTTCTCCAGCAATTGCACTCCTCCGATTGGCGTGGAGCGCAGGTTCCAGACAGTTCGTCATCCTGAGCGTAGCGAGGGATCTGTGCGTTGGTCGTTTTGGGGCAATACTTAAAGACCCTTCGTTAGCTTTGCTAGCTGAGGCGAAGCTGTCGTAGGCGGTACGTATTCCTTAATCCACATCGATGCTCCCCGAGCCGGTATACAGTTCGACCAACGGGCCTCCGCCATTCACCGGTCCTTTGAGCACCCCATTGGCGATGTGTCCGGAGAGTGGCGCAGGCAATTTCGAGTCGATCGAGCCGGAGCCTGCCTCGGCATCCAGGTTGAATTTTGCCGCTGGATCCACGTGCAGGTGGATGGCTCCCGATCCGGTCCCGAGCTTCCAGTCGGCGGTCGGCGTGCCGCCAATGGTCAGCGTGCCTGAGCCGGTGTCGGCTCGCAAACCGCCGCGAAGATTCAGGGTGGTAATATTGCCCGAACCCGACTTCAGAATCCCCTGGCTTACATCGGAACCGCGCAGCGAGACATCGCCCGTCCCGGTTTCCGCGGCCATGATCCCATGCGCCGACTGAATGTCGATAGTTCCAGATCCGGTCCTCAGGAAGGAGTCTGACCCGATCCCATTCGCGAGGATATTTCCCTTGCCAGTATGCGCGCGCACGTAGCCGCCGATCGACTCCACATGAATATCCCCCGATCCGCTGGTCGCGACCACAGTGGAGCCCTTGGGGACAGTAATTTCATAGTCGATGTCGATGTTCTGGTATGCAGAGCCGCCGCAAATATCGCTGTTTCCTACATGGACCGCATTGCCCGTCTGTTGCACCGGAGGAGCTGCAGCGATCTTCTTCATGGTGTCGCTGTTGCCAAAATCGTGCCAGTTGGCGGGATGGATCTTTGCCGCGATCTCAATCTTGCTGCCATCCGCTCCCGCGACATGGATTGAGCCGGAACCGTTGCATACGCTGAACGCAACATTCCCGCTGGCGGTCAAGGAACGTTGGAAGGTCAGGTCAGCCGCGTAGCAAAGGCTTGAGATACAGGCGAGTGACAAGAAAGCAACAGCTCGTCGTGGAGCATACATGGGGGGAATCCTCCGGGGGAACTGGGACTTAATGGAAATGTACTACCGGCAGGTGACAGATACGAGGAATTTTTGCTGCGGGTTCCAAAGACAATAACTCTTCCTATATGGGGGTAAAGACGCCCGTGGCGGCGAGGCATTCCACCCGCGCGGCCTGCTAGACTCGGAGGCGAATGCCAACTCTGCCGCTATTTCGAGCTGCCGCCATTGTGGCGTTGATTCTGGCCAACGCATTTTTCGTCGCCGCGGAGTTCGCCCTTGTTTCGCTGCGGCGTACACGGGTGCAGCAACTGATCGAAGAGAAGCGTGGTAGCGCTCGCCTTGTCGCAGAGTTGCAATCGAACCTGGAAGAACTTTTACCCGCCGTGCAGCTGGGTGTAACTTTGGCCAGCCTGACGCTCGGCTGGTTGGGCGAACCCTTTGTGGCGCGCTTTCTGGTGCCGTGGCTCTCCATTCTGCCGCATGCCCGCTTCTACGCCGGTATCGTGTCCGCGGTTTTCGCGTTCAGCCTGATTACCTATCTGGAAGTTATTTTTGGAGAGCTGGTACCCAAGTCGCTGGCGCTGCGCCAGGGCGAGAAAATGGCCTTGGCGATCGCCGGTCCAATCAACGTCTTCATGCGGCTCACGCGCCCGCTGGTCCGCTTCATGAACGCCTCTGCGGAGGTGGTTCTGCGCTTATTCCGGTTGTCTCGCGTCCCCGAGGGAACCGCCCATTCCCCGGAAGAGTTAAAGCTCATCACTACGGCCACCCGGCGCATGGGACTGTTGCCGGAAAAGCTTGAGATCATTATCCATCGCGTGCTCGACCTGGAAACCATCACCGTGCGCGAAATCATGACGCCCCGGCAACGGATTTTTTCTCTGCCCGCCGATCTTCCCCTTGCCGAGGCCAACGCCCGCATTACCCAGGTGCAGCGTTCGCGAATTCCCGTCTTCGATCCCCAACGAGGCCCCGAGCATATAGTGGGTGTCGTCTATGCCAAGGATCTGGCGCGGCTCATGCATTCCCGCACCATTCTTCAGGCAGCGGCTAAGACCAGCGCGATCCGCGAGGGAGAAAGCGAGATGCAAATCGGTCAATTGATGCACGATGTGATTATCGTTCCGGAAACCAAGGTGGTCTCCGATCTGCTCACGGAATTTCAAACTCGAAGAAGGCATCTGGCTATCGTCGTGGACGAATTTGGCTCGATCACCGGACTTGTCACGGTCGAAGACGCGCTCGAGCAGATTGTCGGAGAGATGGAGGATGAATTCGACGTACGCGACAGCTCTATGCAAATGCTTTCTTCGGGTACGCTGGAGCTACACGGCAATGTCACGCTGCTGGATCTCGAAACCCAGATGGGGTGGCATTTGCCGCACGATGGCGGCATCGAAACGCTGGCAGGATTTCTACTGGTGCACATGCAGAAAATTCCCAACGTGGGCGATTCGATCGTGCAGGAGGGGCGAAGATTCACCGTTGTCGCAATGGAAGACCGGCGAATCACGCGCGTGCGTGTCGAGCCGGAAACTGCGATGACAGACGAAAAATCATCCTTGAATATCGACGCGGAAAAAGTTTCGCCGCCTGAGATTCGCGTCGCCCAGGCTGGAACGCTGCAAAGCGCGGCGAAGAAGACCGACTTCAAAAAAGAGGAACACAATCCCGCATGAAGACAGTCTGGCGCACCGTCCTGAAACGTCTTCTGCTGCTTCTCCCCGTGCTCTGGATCGTGGTGTCGCTCATTTTCTTTCTCATCCATCTGGTTCCGGGCGATCCGGTCGAGCAGATGCTCGGTGAGGGAGCTACGGCTTCCGATATCGGCGCCTTGCGCCATGCCTATGGATTGGATGTTCCACTCGGCACGCAATATGTTCGCTACTGGAATGGCGTGCTGCATGGAAATCTGGGGCAATCGCTTCGCTTCAGCACCCCGGTGACGCAACTGATCTTGTCGCGCTATCCCTACACGCTGGAGCTTGCCATCCCCGCCGTTCTGCTGGCGATTCTGCTATCCTTTCCCGCCAGCATCGCCTCCGCGCGGCATCGCTCCCGATGGCAGGACCAGTGGCTCGGCGTCATCAGTTTGTTTGGAGTTTCCTTCCCGAGTTTCACGCTGGGCCCCATTTTGATTCTCGTCTTTGGAATTGCGCTGGGATGGCTCCCGGTCGCAGGTACAGGATCGTGGCGGAATTTTATTCTGCCGACCCTGACAATGGGAACAGCTCTGGCGGCAATCCTGACCCGCATGGTTCGCACCTCCATGCTGGAAGAGCTGGGCCAGGATTACATCCGCACCGCGCGTGCAAAAGGACTGTCTGAGCGCGCCGTCATCTATCGTCATGCCCTCCCCAACGCCATGATTCCGCTGCTGACCGTGATTGGCTTGCAGTTCGGCGTCCTGCTGGCTGGCGCCATCGTGACGGAAACAATCTTCTCCTGGCCTGGGCTCGGGCGACTGACGATCTCGGCGATATCGAATCGGGATTATCCGCTGGTGCAAGGATGCATTCTGGCCATCGGTCTGACCTATGTGCTGGTGAACCTGCTTACGGATGCGCTCTACATCCTGGCGAACCCACGCATTCGCCAATGAGCGGTTCCACCCATCCGCCGGTGATCGGAAGACCAACTCGCCGACCGATTTTTCACCCAATTGAAGTTTGAGTCCAAAAACACGCCGAGCACTCTCCACCTGGCGAACAGTGTCATACTGGAAGAGCGGTTCTTTTGTCGGATCTTGCGAATTCAGCCGACGCCTCACAAATTCTTGGATCCATCCAGGGAGCAGTTCAGCATTGCAGGAGTCTTGCGTTGAAGCCCTTTTGTTTGGAAGCCATACGGTCCTCCATTTGGCCTGGAGCGCTGCGGGTTCATCCAACCTTACATAATCTTGCCCTGGCGATGTATGCGGCTTCCAGCCAGGGGTCCAGCTTGTTCGACAAGCTGTGGACTTCCTCCACCAACATCTTCTCCCCGCAGTCCGTCCCCGCGCACGACATTTTCCGCCTCTCGATCTTCGTGCTCATTATCACGGGCGCAATCTTTATTACAGTTTCCGCATTGTTATTGCACGTCATCCTTCGCTATCGCCATCGCGACGGCGATGACGAACGTGAGCCGCCCCAAATCTACGGAAGCAATCAGATTGAACTGGCCTGGACAGTGTTCCCCATTCTGATTGTTCTGGTGCTGTTCCTCTCCAGCGTGCGCATCATCTTCAGCATCCAGCACGCGCAGCAGCCGGGTCACGCTTTGAATGTGACCGTGGTTGGCCACCAGTTCTGGTGGGAGTTTCGCTATCCGAAGTATGGGTTTGTGACGGCGAACGAGTTGCATGTTCCCGTTGGAACGGACGCGAACGATCCGCTGCCAACGTTTCTGAAACTGGTCAGCGCGGATGTCGATCATAGCTTCTGGGTGCCGCGCCTCGGCGGCAAGACCGACCTGATGTCGGGCCAGGTGAACAACATGTGGATTCAGCCCGAGACTCCCGGCATCTATTACGGGCAGTGCGCCCAGTTTTGCGGCGCTGAACACGCCAGAATGTTGATTCGTGTCTATGCGCAGACTCCCGCGGATTTTGAGAAATGGGCTGCCAATCAGGCGAAACCAGCGGTGCAGGATCCCAGTGTTGCTGCCGGACGCGCTGTATTTGAGCACAGCGCCTGCATCAATTGTCATGCCATTCGCGGCACGGTCGCGAATGGCCGCTTCGGACCCGATCTGACCCACTTGATGAGCCGCGACACGCTCGCCGCCGGTGCGCTGCCCAATACTGAAAGCAATTTGGAAAACTGGATCAAGGATCCCAACCTCTACAAGCCGGGATGCCTGATGCCGGCCATGAAACTCAGCGATCAGGACATAGCACTGATCGCTTCTTACCTCGTAACACTGCAGTAAGCTGTGGAAGTGAGAGACGCACGTTATGGCTGATTCCATACCACTGTCAGGAGCGGTCGATCGCACACCGAAAGAGAAGCATGCCCGCCTGTGGTTGGAGGTGATGCATGAGTGGATCGTCACCACCGATCATAAAAAGATCGGCATGATGTATATCGCCGCCGCGCTGATGTTTCTCGTGATCGGCGGCGTCGAAGCCCTGCTCATACGGATTCAGTTGGCCCGGCCCGAGTCGACGTTCGTCTCGCCGGAGCAATACAACCAGCTCTTCACTCTGCATGGCACCACCATGATCTTTTTTGTTGCCATGCCTATTCTGCTGGGCTTTGGAAATTACCTGGTGCCGCTCATGATTGGGGCCAGGGACATGGCGTTCCCCCGGCTCAACGCCTTCAGCTTCTGGATCTTTCTATTTGGCGCGTCGCTGCTCTACTTCAGCTTCCTCGGCGGAAAAGGTCTCTTCGGCGGGGCCGGAATTCCGGATCAGGGCTGGTTCGCCTACGCGCCGCTCACCTCCGTCGCATTCTCAAAAAGCCATGCCGCCGACTACTGGGCGCTAGGAATTTTTATCAGTGGCATCGGAAGCATTGGCACCGCCTTGAATACCGTTGCGACGACGCTTTGTCTGCGCTGCAAAGGCATGAAGCTGAACCGTATGCCGCTTTTCGTCTGGCTGATGCTGGTCACATCGGTGCTGATTCTGGGCGCGATCCCCCCACTTGGCGCGGCCCAGCTCATGCTCTTGGTCGACCGCTTTCTCGGCGGACATTTTTTCGATACGCAGGCCGGCGGCTCGGCTGTTCTGTGGGCGCATTTCTTCTGGATCTTCGGACATCCCGAGGTCTATATTCTTGTACTGCCCGCCTTCGGCTTTGTGAATGAGATCATTCCCGTGTTCTCCCGCAAAGCGATCTTCGGCTATCCGGCCATGGTGGCAGCCTCGGTGGGCATCGGATTTATCAGCTTCACCGTTTGGGCGCACCACATGTTCACCGTTGGCATGGGAGCTGCAGCCAATACGGCGTTCGTCCTCTCGACGATGATTATCGCCATCCCCACCGGAATAAAAATCTTTAACTGGCTGGCGACCATGTGGGGCGGCAAGATCTACTTCACCGTTCCGATGCTGTTTTGCACCGCATTCCTGTTTCAATTCACCCTCGCCGGCCTTACCGGAGTCATGTTGGCGGTCGCGCCGTTCGACTGGCAACTGCATAACTCCTATTTTGTGGTCGCGCATTTTCATTACGTCATCGTCGGCGGCATCCTGTTTGCCCTGTTCGCTGCTTTCTATTATTGGTTTCCGAAAATGACGGGGCGCATGATGAGCGAAACTCTGGGCAAATGGAACTTCTGGCTGTTTGTCCTCGGCTTTCACATGACGTTCGACACTATGCATATCCCAGGGCTTTTGGGAATGCCGCGGGAAATCTACACCTATGAGCCGGGCCACCATTGGGCGATCTGGAACATGATCATAACCATTGGCGCATTTATTCAGGCGATTGCCATCCTCATCTTTGTCTACAATCTGGTTCGCTCGCATTTTGTCGGGGAACTGGCCGACAACGATCCCTGGGATGCCTGGACGCTGGAATGGGCGACCACCTCTCCGCCGCCCAGCTACAACTTTGCTGACGAGCCCAAGGTTCGAAGCCGCCGTCCGCTGTGGGATCTCAAGCATCCCGAAGATCCGGATTGGAAGTATGAGGTCGAAACCGAAAATCAGTTGGCGGCCAACAAATGACGACAATTCCATTCACCCTCGACAGCAAGGATGAAGTTTGGGTCCTGCCCTATAAAGGCACGGTGGGCATGTGGTGCTTGATCATGGCGGAATCGGCCATGTTCCTCATCTTCGTTGTGGCCTACCTCTTCTACATTGGCAAGAGTCTCAGCGGACCCACGCCAAAGGAGATCCTCCACCTTCCCATCTTCGGCACCATCTGTCTATTTTCCAGCAGCCTCACCGTCCATTTTGCAGTGAACGGACTCCAGAAGCGCAGCCAATTGTCTTTTACAGGATGGCTGACGGGCACTGTCCTGCTGGGCATTATTTTTCTCCTCGGCACCGGAAGAGAATGGTATGACCTGATCTACAAACACCATTTCACCATTCGCACCAGCTTGTTCGGCACCACGTTTTATTCTCTGGTTGGCCTGCATGCCACTCACGTTCTCATCGGATTGATAATGTTGAGCGTCGTCCTCGTCCTCGGGCTGTTTGGCAAGGTCACTCGGGACCACGTCGATCATTTTCACGCATTGTCCATGTACTGGCATTTTGTCGATGCCGTGTGGGCGGTTGTTTTTCTCGTCGTATATGTAATCGGAAGATGACACAAGATTATGAAAACCGATACTGACCAAAGCCATCCTGGCCAGCATATGATTCACATGCCGGCACCCACCGCATGGCCCATCGTGCTGGCGTTCGGCGTGACTCTTCTGTTTGCTGGCTTGGTAACCAGTTGGGCGATCAGCGCCCTCGGGCTGGTCCTGACGTTGCGCTCCGCCATTGGCTGGTTCCACGCTGTATTGCCCCACGAGCAGCACGAGGACGTATCGGTCGTCACCGAAATCGTCGAAATCAAAAGCTCTCGCGAGCAAGTGGCGCGCCTGCCAGTCGCGCAGTCGCACCGTACTTTCCTGCCGGTCGAACGATACACTCTGGGCGCTGGCGTGCAAGGTGGAATTGCCGGCGGAATCGCCATGATCGCGCCCGCCACCCTGTATGGACTGATCCGCTATCACAGCCTCTGGTACGCGCCCAATCTGTTGGCGGCGATCGCGATTCCCGGCTGGGCGGAGCGCAACACAGCATTCCTATCCGCGTTTCATCTGGAAGGACTGCTGGTGGCAGTAGGTGTTCACGCGCTCGCTTCCGTTCTCGTCGGACTCCTCTATGGCGCCATCCTTCCCATGTTTCCATGGGAACCGATTGCAACCGCCGGGTTTCTCGCGCCCATCTTCTGGAGTGGGCTTCTGTATGGCGGCCTGGCGGCGGTCAATCCTCTGCTGAACGAGCGAATCGACTGGCTATGGTTTATTGCGTCGCAGATTGCCTTCGGCCTGGTGGCTGGATTCGTCGTGAACCTGCATGTTCGCGTCCGAACCCCGCAATTCCAAGCTCGTCCATTCGCCGAACGCGCTGGACTGATCTCTCAGGGAATAGAAGAACAAGCCCGCGAAAAGGATCGCGACCAATGAAGAGAAAGTCCATGGGAGCGATGATTTTGTCCGCCGCGGTCGCGCTCGGCGCTGCGGGTTGTCACCCTCCGGGAAAGCCCGGCTTCCGGCCGGAAACCATGCGCCCGGACCAGACACTCAAATTCGATGTTTTGTATAAGAACAACTGCTCGGCCTGTCACGGCGATCAAGGCTTGAGCGGCGCGGCGCTTCCGATGGACAATCCCGTCTATCTGGCCTGGGCCGGGCACGATCGTCTCGTCCAGATCGTCAGCAATGGCGTACCCAACACATTGATGCCCGCCTTTGCCTACAGTGGCGGCGGATTCTTATCCGACCAGCAGGTCGAGAATATTGTCAATGGAATGATTTCCAACTGGGGGAAGTCCGGGGCTTCGGATGCAGCCAACGCCCCCGGTTATGCGCCAGCTTCGAAAGGCGATGTCGCAGCCGGAAAGGCCGCCTTCCAGATGCATTGCGCCCGCTGTCACGGCGATGACGGACAAGGGCTTTCTCCCGGCGCTGCGAAACCCGCACATGCCGCCGCAGGTTCCATCGTCGATCCCACATTTCTTTCGCTGGTGAGCGATCAGGGACTGCGAGACATTGTTGTTTCCGGGCTGCCGGGCGAAGGCATGCCGGACTGGCGCGGAGATGGGACAGCGAAGCCGATGACGGACAAAGACGTTACCGACGTGGTCGCGTGGCTGACGTCGCACCGCGTACAGTTTCCGGGCCAGCCGTTTCCAGGCTCGCCGGCAGTCAGTGCCGAACAGCCCGCACGAGGAAAGTAAACCAGCGGAGAAATCCGCGGCAGGAGTGACCGTGAAGAAACCTTGGAAGGATTTGTTCAAGCACCCGATCATCGAGAATCCGCTAGATCAGCCGAGCGAACACTCGCGACGGAAATTTCTTTTTAAGGTGGCGGTTCTGCTGAATGGCGCCGTCGGCGCGGTTTTAGCAGTGCCTGTGCTCGGGTATCTCCTCGGCCCTGTATTCAAGCGGAACGACAGTTACAATCACTGGGTGCCGGTGGGGAATCTGGATCAGTTTCCTCCGGGCGAAACCAGATTAGGCCGGTATCGCAATCCAGAAGGTACGCCCGCGGACGGCCAAACCCGGACCCTGCCGTGCTGGGTGCGCAATATCGACAACACTCGATTTCAGGTCTTCGCCATCAACTGTGCGCACATGGAATGCCCCGTGCACTGGTTTCCGCAGTCGAAACTTTTCATGTGCCCCTGCCACGGCGGCGTCTATTACCAGGATGGAGCCGTTGCCGCAGGGCCTCCGCCGCGCGGTCTGTATCAGTACAAATACAAAGTCGCAGGCAATCAACTGATGATCTGGGCCGGAGAGTTGCCCACCTTGTCTACCCAAGCAAGCATAGCCAAGCCGGGAAGCAAGACATGTCTGGGATAAAACAAAAGAGCCTGAAGCTCTATCAGTGGTTCGATCGGCGCCTGGGGTTGGTCAAGCCAATCACCGAGGCCGCCGAGCATCCCATTCCAAAAAGCAGCGCCAGCTGGTGGTACGTCTTCGGCAGTGCAGCGGCGATGATTTTCGGCTTACAGATTGTGACAGGCATCCTGCTGGCGCTTATCTATACGCCCACCGCCCAACACGCTTGGACCAGTCTGATTTTTATCAATCACAATATTCCGCTGGGCTGGTTTATCCGCGCCTTGCACGGGTGGGGATCGGATTTCATGGTCGCCATCGTCATCATTCACATGACCCAGGTTTTCATGTTCGGCTCCTACAAGTATCCTCGCGAACTTACCTGGATTGTCGGTGTGTTTTTACTGCTGATGACGCTGGGCATGGCGTTTACCGGGCAGGTCTTGCGCTTCGATCAGGATGCCTATTGGGGATTGGGGATTGGCGCCTCCATCATGGGCAGGGTCCCATGGATCGGCGGGGAGTTGGTTCATCTGATGCTCGGCGGCCCGATCATCGGTGCCACTACATTCTCCCGCTTCTTCGCTCTACATGTCTTTGTTATTCCTGGAATCCTCCTCGCCTTGGTGGCCGTGCATGTATGGATGGTGCTGTACCTCGGCATCAGTGAGTGGCCCATGCCCGGTCGCCTGGTGCGCCGGAGCACTTACGTCAAGGAATACGAAGCCGAGATCCACCAGGACGGCGTCCCCTTCGTTCCGGATGCGGCGTGGAAGGATGTCACCTTCTCCGCCGCCATTATTCTGGCGATCATGGCGTGCGCATTTTTCTTTGGACCTATCGGGCCCAGCGGACCCCCCGATCCCACCATCATCCAGACCGTTCCCAAGCCGGACCTTCCGTTCCTATGGGTTTATGCGGTCTTCGCCTTGGCTCCGCCCGCTTTGGAAACGCCACTACTCCTCATCACTCCCATCGTCGTGATCTGCGCCATGCTGGGGCTGCCGCTGTACGCGGGCGAAGGAGAAAAACACTGGTCACGCCGTCCCGTTGCCGTGCTCATGGTCTCCGTGATTGCAGTCTCGCTTTCGATCCTCACCAGTCTCGGCCAACATCCTCCATGGAGTCCGGTTATGGATGCCTGGAGCGGCGATGCTGTGCAGCCAAAGTATCTGAAAGGGCGAACTCCGTTGCAACGCCAGGGAGCGCTCGTATTCCAGCAGATGCAATGTCGCAATTGCCACGCGCTCGGCGGTCTGGGCGGCCAGCGTGGTCCCGATCTCGATATGGTGGCCACGCGACTGTCTGAAAGTGAGCTGATCCGCCAGGTGTTGCAGGGCGGCGGTAACATGCCGGCCTACGGCAACGCTCTGAGTCCGCCGCAGGTCACCGCGCTCGTCAGCTTCCTCGAGACGTTGAATGGCAATGAACGGCCGGCACAGAATGATGTGCACAGATTGATGCAGAGTGAGTCGGCGCAATCTCCGGGGCACTCTTCTGACGAAAGCCAGTAGAGGTGTGAAACTGTGTTGAAGGGGAGTCATTCTGAACGACGCGCAGCGGAGCGAAGAATCCAGAGAACATTGGGGTAGTGAGTTCCGTCAACACCTCTGGATCATTCGCTGCACTGAGGAGGACTACCCTCTTGTGTGGCAAGCTGCCAACTGTAAATCCGGATTAGGCTGACCCTATGTCAACCGCTACGCAAGCCATTTTCGCCGCATGGTCGCCGCCGTTCTGGCTGACCATCGCCGTCCTCGCGGTATCGGCAATCTATATCCGCGGCTGGGTTGCGATTCGCCGCACGCGGCGGGCATACTTTACCTTCACGCGGATGCTGTTTTTCCTGAGCGGCATGGCGGTTCTGTGGCTGGCGATCGCCTCGCCCATCGATGGTTTCGCGGACGCGCTACTGAGCGCCCATATGGTCCAGCATTTCCTGTTGATGTCGGCCGTGCCTCCGTTGGTCCTGTTGGGCGCGCCCGTTGTCCCGCTCTTGCGTGGATTGCCACGCTGGATCGTCAAGAGTGTCGTCGGCCCGCTAATCGCCACGCGCTGGTTGCGCAGCCTCGGCCAATTCTTTATCACGCCCCTCGTCGCCTGGCTCACATTCAATCTTGTTTTTCTCGCCTGGCATCTGCCTGCCGCCTACGATCTTGCCTTGCAGGACGAGAATGTCCACGACTTCGAACACCTCTGCTTCCTCGGAACGGCCATCCTCTTTTGGTGGGTGATCATCCACCCTTGGCCCAGCCGCGCTCGCTCCACTGGTTGGATGGTCCTGCTCTACCTGCTATCGGCGGACATCGTGAACACGGCGCTGTCGGCGTTCCTGGCTTTTTGCAATCATCCCATCTACCGGTTCTATGTCGCCCAACCCAATCCCTTTCATATCTCTGCGCTCTCGGACCAGGTGGCGGGCGGCGTCATCATGTGGGTGCTCAATTCCACGGTGTTCTTGGTGCCTGCCATGTGGCTGACCTTCCGGCTTGCCGGCTTCGTTCCAACGCCATTGCATAAGAAATCCCCGATCACCGCCGGCACCCTTCCAGTCTAAAAATTACCTTAACGCGACGCATGAGGAACGACAGTTTCCAGAAAATAAAAATTCCCCGACGGAGATGCCGTCACTCCGCTCAGCCGCCGGTTATAGATCACCACCGAATCGAGAAACCACAGCGGCAACGTCGGCAGATCGTTGGCAAGAATCTGCTGCACGCGAACATACGCGGCGCGCCTGTCCGACTGGTTTGAGTCGGACGACGCGGTTTGCAGCAGCTGGTCGACCTCCGCATTCGAGTAATCTCCGCGATTGGCGCCACGCGGCGGAATACTGGAAGTGGCGAATGCATATCGAAAAATATCCGGGTCCTCGTTGCCGCCAATCCAGCGCAGACCGTAGATGCCGAACGATCCATGCGAAATATCGGAATAGAAAGTGGCGAACTCAAAACTGCGAATATCCAGCGCAATCCCCACCGCGCGCAATTGTTGCTGCAACGCCATCGCCAGCAGCCGCGTGCCTTCGTCGTTCGAAGTCTTCATGGTCAGATGAAAGCGGATGCCATCGCGTCCCGGCTTGTACCCGGCTGCATCGAGCATCGTCCTCGCTTTCTGTGGGTCATAGTTATAGTGTGGAACATCCCCGGTATAGGCCCAATGGCCCGGCGGCAGCAGGCTGTCCGCTAGCCGCGCCTGACCGCGCAGAACAGTCGAGATAATCAGCGTCCGGTTCATCGCATACGCAATCGCCTGCCGCACTCGCACATCCCGCAGGTACGGCTGACGCAGATTGAAGGTGAGATATTGCACCTCCGTTCCGGGCGCCGTTGCGATGGCCAGCTTCGGGTCGTGCCGCATCGACCAGACCATGTCCGGCGACAGCGCATTCGACGCCACATCCGCCGAGCCCTTGCGCAGCTCCAGCGCCCGCGTCATCGCATCCGGGACCACTTCGAACCGAAGCCGCGCAATTTTTGGGACGCCGTGCCAGCTTTGTGGATTGCGTTCGAGCACCACCTCTTTGTCCATCTCCTGCCGGACAAATTGAAACGGGCCCGTCCCGATGGGATGTTGCTGAAAATCGCTTCCGCTGCCATAGGGAACAATGCCAAGACCGCCGTCGGAGAGATTCCACAACAGCGACGAGTCCGGCTGACTCATGTGAATCACGACCGTCTCCGGATCCGGCGTGGCAACGTCGGCAATGTTGCGATACGCCTGATATTTAGCGGTCAAAATACTATGGTTCCTCATGGAATCGATGGTCCATTTCACATCGCGAGACGTGAGCGGCCGGCCATTTTGAAATTCGACGCCGCTGCGCAGATGAAAAATGTAGGTCAACGGATTGGGCATCTCCCACGAGGCAGCCAGGTCCGGCTGAAGACTGAATTGCTTATCTTTTTTCAGCAGGGAATCGAAGATCAATTCATCGATCAGTTCCGATTGCGCATCGGTCCCAATGCGCGGATCCAGATTGGTCGGACTGCTTTCAATCGCGACCGTCACAGTATTCGGATCGACCGGCTTTTGGCCACACCCCGTTGCCATGCCAAGCGTACAGATGGCAGCGATCAGGCAACTGTGCAGTATCCACGCACGAGCCCTGCGAGCGCGGTTTTCAGTCATGGGTGATTTTCCCCAGAATAACGGCCCGCTTCGCTCCGGTCGCCCGCGGCACATTTCCCGGCAGGCCATGCCATGTCTGATAGGCAAGCAGCGCGAAGGCCATGGCCTCTTTCGCGGCGGCTGGCATTCCAAAGTCGTCGCTCGTCTTCACACGAATCTTCCCGAAACCTGCCAGCTCTTCGCCAATCATCTTCATTAAGGTGAGATTTTTCACGCCGCCACCGGCAACGATATAGTCCGTCGTCGCGTGACCGAGCGCTGGCCCGACAAAATGTTTCCACGCCAGCCCAATGCTGCGCGCCGTCAGCGCCGTGGCTGTCGCGACCGCATCTTCCGGCCGCTTGCTCTGCTTTCTGCATTGCGCCAAAAATCCTGCGACAAACTCGCGCCCGAACTCTTCGCGTCCGGCGGACTTAGGCGGAGCCGCTTGAAAAAAACGCTGCCGCAAACATCTCTCCACCACCGCATCCAGCACGCGTCCGCGCGCGGCCATCGTACCGCCGGCGTCATATTTCTTGCCAAAGCCCTCAGTCATGATCGCGTCGATCACCATGTTTGCCGGTCCTGTATCGAACGCAAAAACATCTCGCTGACGGGCATCCGCGGGAATCATCGTCAGGTTCCCGATACCGCCAAGATTTTGCAGCACGCGATTCCGTTTCGCATCATGGAATGCAACATAGTCCAACAGTGGTACCAGCGGCGCGCCCTGGCCGCCTGCTGCCAGATCGGCGGGCCTGAAATCCGATACCACCGGCACACCCAGCCTGGCCGCGACGACGGAAGCCTCCCCCATCTGCCACGTGCAGGCAACATCGCTTCCCAGATAGCATTGGGCAATCCCCTGATGATAAATCGTCTGGCCATGGCAGCCGATGAGATCCAGGCGCATTGGATGCTGTCGCAATGCCGTCTCCACGGCTTCGGTATACAACTGTCCCAGCCGCCAATGGAGCCGCGACATCTCCGCCACCGATGCCTCGCGCGCGTTCATCATTTGCAGAATTCGTTTGCGAACCGCCGCCGGATACGGCACCGCGACATGCGCCAACAGCCGCAGCCGTGGGACATCGTCTCGGGAAGATCCGCGGCGGATCCGAACCAGGGCGACATCAATGCCATCGGCAGAGGTGCCGCTCATGATGCCGGCAATGGTCATCGTTCGGCTTTGCGTCTCCCCGCGCAACCCCAGGCCACCAGAAGTTTTCATCCGTCGACTCCTGCACTTTTCGACAGTTTCGCCCGCGCTATTTTGTCTCGCAGGCGTTGCTGCGCCGTTTGCAGTTGCTTCAAATCCGCTGCGGACAGCGGCCTTGGCAGAGTGCGTTTTCCCAGCAACCGCTGCTTCGCGCCGGCCACACGCTTGGCGGCCCGACTCACGCAGCGTGCAAATGCTGGTGACCGTTCGGCCTCCCGCAGCAAAGCTTCATGCGTCGCAAGAATGCGGTCGGCGCGATGGCAGATTTCCAGCAGGTCCGTTCCCGCGGCAATCGCCTCAATCGCCGCGGATTCAGGCGACGCATGGTTGAGCACGCCACCCATTTCCATGTCATCGGAAATCACCAGCCCGCGATACCGCAGTTTCCCGCGCAGCACGCCCTCAATCCAAAAGCGTGACAGCGATGCTGGCTTTGCGGGCCGCTCAATCTTGGGATAGGCCGCATGGTTCACCATGATCAGCGGCAGGCTCGTACCCAGCGCGCGGTACGGCTCCACATCCTGCTCCCAAATCTGCTGCCAGGTGCGGTCGATTTTCGGCGTGGCCTGGTGCGAATCCAAATCTCCGCCGCCAAGTCCGGGAAAATGCTTGCCGCAACCCAGCACTCCATACCGCGCCATCCCAGCGAGAAACGCGTTGGCATACGCAATCACGGGGGCCGGGTGGGCGGAAACCACTCTCGTCCCCATCACCGGCAGCGCATCCGGCAACGCCAGATCGAGCACCGGCGCCAGATTGAGATTAAATCCCAGTGCATGCAGTACGCGACCTATCAATGCGCCATGTTCTCGGAAGATCGCGGGCCGACCCGTCGCCGCCACCTCTGCTGCGGAAGGAGTCGGCCCCACCAGATCGCGCAGTCGGTCCACCGTGCCGCCTTCCAGATCGACACAGCGAAAGAAAGGCTGCGGCAATACCTGCGCGGCTTGTTGCCATAACGCGGACAACCGCGCCGACGACTCCACATTGCGGCGGAACAGAATGATGCCGCTCGGCTGCAAGCTGCCCAGCCATGCCGTCTCTAACGCAGATAGAGCCGCGGATTCGAGACCCACGATCAGCAGCGATCCTACGCGGTGGCGCAGTGCACGTGTCATGCGTCTCGTCCCACTGTCGGCTGTCCTTCGCGGACTTCCTGCTGCAACTCCTGCAAAAGGTTCAGCGCTTGCAACGGCGTCAATGCATTCAGTTCAACCGCCTGGATCTGATCCACGATGCGCTGCGACAATGGCGTGAACAAGGTCATTTGCACGCCCGGATCGTGGCTGGACTCAATCTCCCGCTTCTCCGACCGCTCATGCTGTCGCAAAATTTCCCGCGCGCGTACCACCACCTCGCGCGGAATCCCAGCCAGCCGCGCCACTTCAATTCCATAGCTCTTGTTGGCCGCGCCTTCCTCAATCGTATGGAGGAAGACAATGCCCGTCGGCGTTTCCTGCACTGTCACGCGCAGGTTTTTCAGCCGAGGAAGAATTCCGGATAGCATTGTCAATTCGTGATAATGTGTTGCGAATAAGGTTCTTGCGCATAATACTTCATGGATATGTTCAACTGTTGCCCATGCCAGTGACATGCCGTCAAACGTTGCCGTGCCCCGCCCCATCTCATCCAGCAGCAGTAGCGATTGCTGCGTGGCTGTGTTCAAAATCGTGGCCGTCTCCGTCATCTCCACCATGAACGTCGAGCGGCCCTCGGCGACATTGTCGCTGGCGCCGATGCGCGTGTAGATGCGATCCACAACTCCCAGCCGCATGCGCTGCGCTGGAACGAAGCATCCCATCTGCGCCAGGATCACGAGCAGCGCGGCCTGCCGCAGGTACGTGGATTTGCCGCCCATGTTCGGCCCGGTCAGCAGCAGCAGGCTCGGCCCCACAGTATCGAGATAGATGCTGTTGGGAACGAACCGTCCCTCCGACGCCTGCTCCATGTGCCACTCGATCACAGGATGCCGCGCCGCCAGCGCCTCAAAAATTCCCGAGTCATCCACTTCCGGCCGCACGTATTGTCGTGTCGCCGCCAGGTGCGCGAAGCACGCCAGCAGGTCGATCTCCGCGACCGCCTCTGCGCTGGCACGAATCCGCGCACTCGCCGCGAGGATCGTCTGCCGAAGCTCAAGAAAGATCCGGCGCTCAATTTCAAGGCAGCGTTCCTGCGCGCCCAGCACGCTGCGTTCGTATTCCTTCAGTTCTGGAGTGGTGAATCGTTCCGCGTTTACCAGGGTTTGCTTGCGTTCGTAGTCCGCGGGCACATTGCTCAGGTTTGACTTCGTGATCTCAATGTAATAGCCGAAGACGGAGTTGTAGCGAACCTTCAGCGATCCAATCCCGGTGCGTTGCCGCTCCCGCTCTTCAATGGCCGCGATGGACTGTTTGCCGCTCAAGCTGAGCGAGCGCAGCTCATCGAGTTCCGCATCCACCCCCGCCGCAATCGCTCCGCCATCTTCCAAATGCACCGGCGGTTCTTCCGTCAGCGTCGTTGCAATTGTCCGATGCAGATCGCTCAAGCAGTCCAGAGAGCCATGAAGACGCTTCCAGGCTACAGATCGCAGTTTCGCCAACTCTACGGCAACTGCCGGGAGTTTCGCCGCCGAACTGGCCAGCGCCAGCAGGTCACGCGGCCCGGCGCTGTCGAGCGAAATCCGGCTCAGCAATCGTTCCAGATCAAGGATGCCGCCAATCGCCGCCCGCAATCCCTCGCACATCTGCAAATCGCCATGCAGTTCCGCCACACCATCCAGCCGCTCTCGAATCGCGGGCAATTCCAGCAGCGGCCGCAGGATGGTCGTCCGCAGCTTGCGCTTTCCCATAGGCGTCAGACAAAAGTCCAGCGCACGAAACAATGTTGTGTCGCGCCGCGCGTCCGGCATCAGCGGTTCGATCAGTTCCAGATTGCGCACCGTGACCGCGTCGAGTTGCAGACATCCACTGTGCTCGTAATACCGCACCCGGTCGATGTGCTCCAGTTGGCCCAATTGTGTGGCGCGCAGATAATGCAGGATGCTGCCCGCCGCAACTGCCGCTGCCGTGTGACCCGCCAGGCCAAAGCCCGCCAGTTCGCGTGTGCCCAGATGATTTTCCAGCAGCGGAACAGCATAGTCTGGCGCCAGTACCCAAGGCTCCAGATGCGTGACCGTGCGGGAGCGGAAGACCTCTTCCAGTTGCGCGGCAGTACCGCTGGCATTGTCGGCCAACAAAATTTCCGCCGGACCCAGCCGCATCAGCTCGTCGCCGCACTGCGCCATGGCGTCGTGTGCATCGTGGCCGGCAAACTCGGTCGCGCGAAAATCTCCGGTGGAATTATCCAGCAGCGCCAGACCAATCTTCGCGCCGTCGAAACACAGAGCCGCCAGAAAATTGTTTTGGTCGGAGTTCAAGGTCGGGTCAATCGCTGTCCCGGGCGTCAGCACCCGAGTGACCTCCCGCCGCACAATCGTCTTCGCCAGCTTGGGATCTTCCAGTTGCTCGCAGATCGCGATCCGGTGACCTAGCCGCAGCAGTCGCGTGATGTACTGATCGGCGGCATGGTGGGGAACGCCGCACATTGGGATGGCGCGTTCCTTGTCCCGCGACGTCAGCGTGATTTGCAATTCCCGCGCCGCAGTCCTGGCGTCCTCATAGAACAGTTCATAAAAGTCGCCCAGCCGAAAGAACAGCAGCGCGTCCGGATACTTTTGCTTGGCCGCCGCATACTGCCGCATCAGCGGCGTAGAGGCCATTTCGGCGGTTGCGTTCGGGCTGGGGCTGGACACGGGCAGGCCGGTTCTCCTGGAACTGGTGGGCGCGATCAAAAAAAATGGGCGGCCTTTTCTTCTTTAAAGATAGGCCAAAGGGAACGATGTGTACCAATCTACAGCATCCACAACGCCGCGGGTCCAGAAGTGATCGTGTCGATGGCTTGCCTGTTTCGCGGCTCCGCTTCCAGTCCGGCATAGAAGCTAAATTTAGGGCGCAAACGTGTTCTACATCACATGTGTCCTGCGTCACAGAAACACAGCTTCTGCTGCGCTATATACTTACTAGTACGTTCAGCGCAGGGAGCGGTTCTCCGAACGATGACAATGTATCTCATCTGGCTGCGGGTAGCGCTCGTCCTGTACGGGGTGGCAAGTCTGACGGTCATTCCGGATGTTTTGACTGGTCATGACCGCTGGCGCAAGTTTGTGCACCCCGTCTGCGTCTCTGCCTTCTATTTTCATCTGGTTGCCCTGGTGGAAATGATGCGACTGGCGCATCACTGGGTCCCGGCCAGCCTGCACGAGGTCGAGACCTCCTTCGCGCTGCTGTTGACCATCACATTTCTGGCGATCTACTGGCGCTATCGTGCCATCTCTTTTGGCATGTTTGTTTTGCCGGTAATCTTTCTACTTTTACTTTTGCCAGCTGCGCACCCTGACCATGCTCCCGTTTCCAACCAGTGGATGCACAACGGCTGGATACTGCTTCACATCGCGCTGCTGCTGGTCGCCTACACACTGCTGCTGTTCAGTCTGCTTGCCAGCTTGCTCTACCTGATTCAGGAACGGCGCTTGAAGAGTAAGCAGATCGGCGGCATTTTCAGCCATTTACCGCCCCTTGACACCATCGACCAGATTGCATTCCGCACCCTGGTCATCGGCCTGCCTTGCATGACCCTGGGTCTGCTGGCAGGCTCGTTGATTGCCCAGGAAAGCGTCGGCGCCGCCTATTTCCTCGACCCCAAAGTCCTGCTCTCGATCGGCATGTGGGTGCTGTATGTATTGATGTTGTATGTGCGCCGTCATACCGGGCTGCGTGGCAAGCGAGCCGTCTATCTCTCTTCGCTGGTATTTCTCATGGCGCTCACCGTCTGGGTGGCCAACCAATTCAGCACCGTACATAGGTTCGCCGCGCCATGAACCTCGTCCTCATCGGCGTCAACCACAAGTCCGCGCCATTGGAGGTGCGGGAGCGGCTTGCCATTCCTGCGGCTCGTCTGGAGGAGGCGACGCTCTCGCTTCTCAGCGTGCCCTGCGTCCGTGAAGGCATGATTCTCTCCACCTGCAACCGCGTCGAGTTCCTCACCTATCAAGAGCCGGCCCAGGCCGACCTGCTCGAATTCATTCGCAATTATTTCGCCGTGGATACCGACGTACTGCGCCCGTACATCTATGAATATCGCGCTTCCGAAGTCGTGCGCCATCTGTTCCGTGTCGCCTCCAGCCTCGACTCTTTGGTGATTGGGGAACCGCAAATTCTCGGCCAGGTCAAAGGGTCCTACACTGTGGCGCGGTCCATCGGCGGCGTCAACAATAATCTGGATCCGCTGATGCAGCGCGCCTTTACCGTAGCCCGCAAGGTGCGCAACCAGACCAGTATCGGCGTCTCCTCGGTTTCCATCGCTTCAGTGGCTGTTGACCTGGCGCGCAAAATCTTTGGCTCGCTGCAAGGGAAAACAATCCTGCTGATGGGTGCTGGCAAGATGGGCGAACTGGCGGCGCGCAGCCTGATGCATCAGGGAGCCGGCAAAATCTATCTCTGCAACCGCACTGACGAGCGTGCGGCAGAGCTGGCGGAGAAATTTTCCTCCTGCCCCCACGCTGCCGGTCAATCCAGTGCCACTGCGTCGCCCGTCGCCCAGGCCACCCCCTACGCTTCGTTGCATCAGGTCGCGGCCACGGCCGACATCATCGTCAGCTCCACCGGTTCCGAGCAGCCCATCTTTCTGCGCCGAGACGCCGAGCACTATATGCATCGTCGCAAGCAACGGCCCATGTTTTTTATCGATATTGCCGTTCCCCGCGATGTGGACCCCGAGATCAACGGTGTGGAAGGCGTGTTCGTCTACAACATCGACGACCTGCAGGCCGTTGCGATTTCGAACCTGTCCAATCGCGCCAAGGAAGCCCTGGACGCAGAAGCGATCGTCCGCGCGGAAGTCGAACGGTACACGCGGAGAATGCATTCGCTCGACGGCGTTCCTTCCATTGTTGCTTTGCAGGAAAGCCTGGAGGAAGTCCGGCAAAACGAGCTGCGCCGCATGACTTCGCGTCTGTCTCATCTGACCAGCGAAGAACTGCACGCCGTCGAGCAAATGACACGTTCGCTCGTCCACAAGCTGCAACATGCGCCCATCCAGGCCATCAAGCGCGCAGCCCAGGAGGGCGACCGCGAAACCCTGGCCACGATTCAATCCGTCTTCGATCTCGAACACCGTGCCAAAGATGCGGAGGATGCCCCGATAACTGAGAAGGCAAAAACCTCCGCGCCACTTCCTGCCATGGCTGCCAGCGAGAGCATCGAGTCCGCATTTGTGCCGACTCCCGATGCCACCCGGCCCGCAAGCTCCGGTACTGATTCCGCGCCGAAATCCATTTCCGAAAAAGAGGATTGCTTACCGTGATCCGCATCGGCAGCCGCGGTTCCGCATTAGCTCGCTGGCAGGCAGACCACATTGCGGCGGAACTGCGCCATCGCGGCCACGAAGTTGAGATTGAAATTCTGGTTACCACCGGCGACCGTGTGCAGCATGCGCCCTTCATGCAGGTGGGGGCCAAGGGCATGTTCACCAAGGAAATTGAAGAGGCCCTTATGGACGAGCGCATCGATCTTGCCGTCCACAGCCTGAAAGATCTGCCCACCGAGTTGTCGGAGCACTTCGTCATTGCCGCCATTCCGCCGCGGGCAGACCCGCGCGATGCATTCGTCTCCGTCCAGTACGAAAACTTTTCAGCCCTCCCCCAGGGTGCAAAAGTGGGCACAAGCAGCCTGCGGCGCCAGGCGCAACTGCGCGCACTCCGCGCCGATCTGATGGTTTGCGAATTGCGCGGTAATGTCGATACCAGGCTGCGCAAACTGCAGCAAGGCCAATATGAAGCCATCGTTCTGGCTGCTGCCGGCCTCGAACGCCTCGGCCTCACCGCCTCGGTCAAGCAGCTGTTTTCCTCGCAACAAATGTGCCCCGCGGCTGGCCAGGGCGCGCTCGCCATCGAGTGCCGGACCGAGGACAAGCGGACGCGCGCCATTGTCGCCGCACTCGACCATGACCCCACGCGTTTTGCCGTGACTGCGGAGCGCACCGCGCTGGCCACCCTGGGAGGAGGCTGCCATCTCCCGGTCGGCGTGTACTGTACTTCGAGGGGAAAGGGCTGGACCATCACCGGTGTCGTCGCTCGCCCCGATGGAGCGCAGGTTGTGCGCGAAACCATGGAATTGCACGCGGAGCGGAAGGGCCGCATCTCCCCGGAAGATGCAGGCCGTACGCTGGCCAACCGTTTATTGCAGCGCGGAGCCGGCAAATTTCTTGCCGCGATTGAATCTGCGCCTCCGGCGGGAGAGCTACGCGGATGAAACCGCTCGCCGGCCGCAGAATTTTGATCACGCGCGCGCGGCATCAGGCGCAATCGCTGACAACCGCCCTGGAAGAACAAGGCGCCGCAGTCCTTGCCATCCCTGCCATCGAAATCATTCCTCCAGATTCTTATGAAGCTCTGGACGCGGCTCTGCGGAATGCTGGCAACTACCAGTGGTTGGTGGTGACCAGCGTGAACGGCGCGGAAGTCCTCGGCCAGCGATTCCACGCGTTGCGAATCGGCAGCGACGCGCTGGCTCCTCTGAAAATTGCAGCCATCGGCCCAGCCACCGCACGCGGCCTTGGAGAAATCGGTCTCCATGTCGATGAAATTCCCAAGCAGTCCATCGCGGAATCGCTGGTGGAATCCCTGCGGGACAAGGTCGCCGGGCGGAATGTTTTGTTAGTCCGCGCCAAGGTTGCCCGCGATGTGCTTCCCGACCAGCTTCGAAAAGCGGGCGCCACAGTCGATGTCGTCGATGCCTACCAGACCGTGGTTACGGCTGCATCCGTCGAAGCGTTGCGTCTGGCTTTCGCGGCATCCAGTCGGCTTCCGGATGCGGTCACCTTCACCAGTTCCTCGACCGTTACGAATTTCTTCCAGTTGCTGCATGAGGCCGACATTGCCGCATGGCCACCTGCGATGGCGGCGGCTTCCATCGGCCCCATTACCAGCCAGACGCTCCGCCGTCATGGCATCGAACCTGCCGTCGAGGCGACGGAATATACCATTCCCGGCCTGGTCGCGGCGCTATGCCGCTGGTCGGCGGAGCACGAAAGCCGCGTCAGATAATCAGCGCGTCCAAAATACTGCGGGGTGCGGGGTGCCCCATCCTAGCGAAGCTAGGGTGGGATCGCGCAATGTCTGCATTGCAGTACTGATTTCGGCAAGGTAGACGCAGGAACCTGACCTGTTTCCTTGCGCGGCGCTTCGTCGCCCGCTGGCAATGTGCCGCGAAGCGAAGCCGTGGCAAACTCGGACACTCTATCTCTGAGAACCCTTCGGTCGAAGATCCTCAACAAGCTTTTTCATTTCGTCAGCCCAATTGCTAGTAGTGCCTTGTTTTTCAGCGTCTGCATTTTCTTTTTCGATCACCCATCGCGCTACATGCAGAAGCAACCTTTTTTCCTCGTCAGTCATTTTTCCTGCCTCCTAACTTTTGACTTACTGATTCTTCTTCAAAAGGTACTGTCCAAGAGTGAGCTCCTTCGCCCCAAATTCCTTCTGTAGCGGGTCAGGCACATTGCACTTGGAATCTGTCATGAGCAGGCAAGCTTGTAGGGCCTCCCGTAAATTGTCTTTGCTTGTGCTGTCGAACCTTTCCACAATATCTTGGGCAATCGACGCAAGGAAATTACCTGAGACCGCGTCCGCACTTGTAGCGGCCCACATCCCG
Organism: Acidobacteriota bacterium; assembly: GCA_021793405.1. Lineage (GTDB taxonomy): Bacteria > Acidobacteriota > Terriglobia > Terriglobales > Acidobacteriaceae > JAKAAZ01. The sequence continues at coordinate 16,485 of JAJYSV010000004.1, read as the reverse complement.
CCCCCCAAGAACGTCTTAAACGTTGCCCCGTTATATTGTGAGACGTACATACACACAAAAAGATCAGCCTGTTTGCGGGGAATACAGGAAATCAGCACAACAACCTTTGCAGTGTCGTTCTTGCCCACAACCTCGAATGGTTTTGATTCGTTGAGTTTCTTAATCAAGGATTGCGCGACGGGCGCAGCATCGTTTAACCCTGTCACGAATACCGCAAATTTGTCAGATTTGTCTTGCGGGCTTGCGGGCAATGCGAAAAAGGCGACTGCAAGAAAAATTGCAAAACGGCTTTTCATAAGCGCCCCTCTGGTCACGGTGTCGGCGGTTCTCTGAGATGGTAGCACCCCGATCTAGTGCGTGCTCCAGGTCTTGTCTTTGGAGTTGCAAATATCTTCCAGGAAGCAGTCGGCGCAGCGAGGCTTCCGAGCAACGCAAATCTCCCGGCCAAAATGAATCACGCGATGAGAAAAGTCGATCCAGCTCGCCTGCGGAAGCAGCCGCATCATGTCCTGCTCGATTTTTTCCGGCGTCGTCGACTTGGTCAATTCCAGCCGCTGCGTGATCCTCATCACGTGCGTATCGACCACCACTCCCAGCCCGATTTTGTACCATGAGCCCGAGACTACGTTGGCCGTCTTCCGCGCCACGCCCGGGATGGTCAACAGCTCCTCCATCGTCTGCGGAACTTTCCCGCCGAATTCCGCAATCAATCTTTGCGCCGCGCCGATGATATTCTTCGCCTTATTGCGAAAAAATCCCGTCGTCCGGATCAGCTCTTCCACTTCCGCCTGAGGCGCCTTCGCCATCGCCTGCGGGGTAGGGAAGCGCTTGAACAGCGCCGGCGTCACCATGTTCACGCGAACGTCGGTGCACTGCGCGGAGAGAATGGTCGCCACCATCAATTCCCACGCATTTTTGTGGTGCAGCGCGCACACAGCGTTGGGATAATGCTGAGCCAGCCGATCGAGAATCGTCTGCACCCGCTGCGGATCCGTAGGGTCGGCTGCCGGTCTCTTCTTCGCTGTCTTCCGCGCCGCCTTGGCGGGAGTCGTCTTCTGCGCAGCTCGCACCGGCACCGTCGCACGCGGCGTCTTCTTCGCAGTTGTTTTCTTCAATGAACGCGCGGCGGGCACTGCTCTATCCAACCCGATCCAGCATCTCCTGCGCGGTCATGCGTACGCAGGTAAAGATGGGATAGTCCTTCAGCGTATAGGCGCTGATTTCCGTGCCCCGCAGTTGCTCGACCAGATCCAGAAAGTCCTCGGGATAATTCGTCTCAAACGCGACCACAAATTCCTGGTCGTCCAGTCCAAACGAATATGTTGTGTTCAGCTTCACGCGCGGGTAAAGATGGCCGACGCGAATATGTTCCGTCATCAGGCGCTGGCGCTCATCCTTCGGCAGCAGATACCAGGCACGCGTCTTCCAGAACGGATACACGAAGATATATTTCTGCCGCCCGGGACGCAAAAATCCGCGCGAGTCCGCCTGTCCTTCATGCTCATGCCCAATCAAATATTGCGATCGCTTGGTCATCGCCAGATAACTGAACGCAGTTTCCATGTAGCCGCCCATCGGAGTCGCCATCATCTCTGCCGTCATCCGATTGATGTCGTCCACCGTGGTACAAATCCGCCACAACATCATGTCGCATTCGCTGCGCGTCCCCACAGTGGAATACGTCAGGGTCAGCATTCTGTCCGCCTGATTCCAGCTTTCGATCACGGCGGCCAGGGCCTGTTTGTGCGCGGCGCGTTCTTCCGCCGGCAGGCGCCGCCATTCCGGCATCACCTTGAAGAACTGAAAGCTGACGATCTGCCGCTTGATCTCTTTTTCCTTGGTAGCTTCCTTCGCCGCCGCAATCTGGCTGTCAGCAGCAGGAGCGCCAGTCTCCATTGCGATTTCAGGTGTCATTGTGTCGGTCATCGGATTCTCCTTAGTGGTAGCCTCCATGCTAGCAAAAACCATCTCATTTAGGATTCACGGTGAAACAGCGCCATGCCGATATACTGCTGAAAGACCGCGTCAAAACACTCAATGACAGAAAAAATCCTTACCTTCCTCGTTCCATGGATCACGAGTATCATCTCGCGCATCGGCTATCCGGGCGTCGCCCTGTTGATGGCCATTGAGTCCGCCTGCATTCCGCTGCCATCTGAAATCATCATGCCTTTCGCCGGATATCTGGTGTATTTGCACCGGTTCAGTCTGTTCTGGGTGGCCACCGCCGGAGCCATCGGCTGCAATCTCGGCTCGGCGATCGCGTACTGGATCGGTGCCTACGGCGGCCGCCCGCTGATCGAACGCTATGGACGCTATGTCCTTCTTGACCGCCACGATCTCGACCGCACGACTCGATTCTTTGCGCGTTATGGAACCATCACGGTTCTACTCGGGCGTCTGCTGCCCGTGGTTCGGACCTTTATTGCGCTGCCCGCGGGAATTGCCCGCATGAGTCAGCTGCGATTTCATATCTACACATTTGTCGGTTCCTGGCCTTGGTGTTTCGTTCTGGCGTATGCCGGAATGAAGCTCGGCAATGCGTGGGACACCGATCCCCGACTGAAAAATATTCTCCATCGCTCGGATGCAGTTGTTCTTCTCCTGCTGTGCGCGGCTGCGGCCTGGTTTCTCTGGACTCACTGGAAGCGTCGCGGCGCGGAAAGCGAAGCTTAGCAGCAAATCCAGGCGAGTTCGGGTCGCTCTTCGATGCCTGGAATTCGAGCAAGCTATCCGCCAGCCAGCAGGATGGGTAGCGTCGGCGTGGCCGATCCTCCGGCATTCTCCAGCGTCACGCCGAAAGCCTTCACCTCAATTCCGGCTGGCAGGTGCGGCAGCAAAACGCTGGCCAAGCCATGGGCGTCCGGTTCAAAGGTTCCAGCCGGAATCGGCGCAGCGCCGTTCGCGGGAATCAGCCACAGCTCATAGGTTTTATTGGCCGGCAAAGCGGCGAGGTTGCTGGCGGTAAACACCAGCGATCCGCGCTCTTTCAGATAGACGGCGTCCCCTTCCGGCTCGGGCTGTGCATGGGCGCTGACCAGTGTCACACGCCGCGCATGAGGAGAGGTCAGCAGATCCAGCAGATCCCGCGCGCGAACCGCTGCGGCGTTCGATTGATGCAGCTCCGGGGTTTCCATTTGCAACCCATGCCGCATCTCCCGATTTGCTTGGCGAACGTGAACCGCATAGAACAACAGGACCACCGCGGCCACCCAGCCGCCCCAGATCAAGCCATGATTGGGACGACGAGCGCGAGTCGTGGCAGCGCCGCGGGAAGCGTCCGAAACAGGCTTGGGAAAAGTCTTGATGGAGGCCAATCTGCCCGTGTTTACAGGAGGATAGATGCCCGCCGCCTGAAACAGTCGTTCCTTTGCCTCGGCCGGCGGAGGCGTCTGCGGAACGGACAGAGCGATCATATCCGCCTGGATATCCTCCACCTGGGACCGGCAATCCGCGCATTGCTGCAGATGCGCGCGCACGCGATCCATGACTGCCGCAGCCTCCGGCGCATCGGGAGAACCCATGGAATAGAAGATCAGATCGTCCAGTTCGGGATGTAGATCTGGCGTCATGCGAGCACGTCCAGGGCCTTTCGTATCGAGATCAATGCGGAACGTATGCGTGTCTTGACCGCCTGGCGCTGATCCGGCGCCTTGGTTTCCATCACCGAGCGCACTTTTGCAAGCATCATTTCCCGCTCGGCTACATCTCCCATACCCACAGTATTGGCGAGTTGCAGATCGTCGATATTTTCAAACCTTCGGCCGCCGAGGATGCGGTCAATGGAACGGTTGCGCGCGACGACCGCAAGAAATCCGCACAGGCTGCCGCGATACTCCGCGAATACCTCCGGCTGCTGCCACACCTTCAAAAATACTTCCTGCATCCATCTTCCGCCGCGCCGCTGTCTCGCAACACGCGCATGGCGATGGAATAGACCATGGTCGAGTACAGATCATATATCCGCGACAAAGCATCCGGTTGCTTCCTCCGCAGTTGGTCCATCAAGTGCTAGTCCGCCAGTGTGCCGTCTTCCGGGGCTTCGCTGGCAATGGGGTTCGGCTCAGTTGATAAAGATTGACTCCGGCGTAAATACACCCAGGCGACATCCACCGTACACGTTTCCCATTTCCAACGCAAATACGGGCGGAAGCGTCTGCATGTTGGCCAATTATCTAATATGCGGAAGGCTGCATGGCGGATGAAAGAAGCCATAAACCCGATGATTGTCAAAAGCGGGTAGCGCCATATCGCCAGGAGGTTGGTTTTTCACGAAACCTGCGGAAAACACGGCAGGATTTCCCTTCGGCGGCATCTAAATTCCCATTGCGATCCGCGCTGCGACAGGCTCCCACCGACACCTCAAGCAGTGCCGAATCACTTTTTCCACTCGAAAGGACATGAAATGGCGACGAAGAAGGCAGCAATCTCCGAACCCTTTTTGACCGATGTAAAAACCTTGCGGGAGCGCGCCCGGAAAAGCATCGAGAAAGGCGCAGTGACCCAGGGGTATGGCGGCGATGTCCAACAAACCATCGAAATTCTTCAGGCTGTTCTGGCGACAGAAATTGTCTGCGTATTGCGCTATACGATGCACGCTGTTTCTGCCACTGGAATTTCCAGCGACAGCGTGAAGGAGGAGTTTGCCCAGCACGCGAAGGAAGAGCAGGAACATATGATGGTTGTCGCCGAGCGCATCAATCAGCTCGGCGGGAAACCCAATTTCAATCCGGAGGGGCTGGCCAGCCGTTCGGCCTCGCAATACGCGGAAGGGGAAAACCTCGTGGGCATGATCAAGGAAAATTTGGTCGCCGAACGCATCGCTGTCGAGCACTACAGCGAGCTGATTCGCTTCTTTGGCGACAAAGACGCGACGACGCGCGTGATGCTGGAGCGTATCCTCGGCAACGAAGAGGAGCACGCCAATGACATGCATGACCTGCTCGTCGCGCATGAGGGCCGGCCCATGCTACCCAACGACTGACCGCACTCGAAAAGCAGGCTCCCTACAGCCCGCAAGTATTGGCGGAATTTACTTGCATCGACCAGACTTGGTTCTGCTAAATTTATCCGTGCATTGCAGACCGACGGCGCTCACGTCTGCAATAGTTCGATCTAAGCGAGGGAAGACATGTTCATTCTTTGGTGGATCATCGTAGGAATCATCGCCGGCTGGATTACCGGCAAGATTATGAGCGGTGGCGGATATGGCGTGTTGATGGATATGGTCGTTGGCATCATCGGCGCGATCATTGGCGGGTTTACCATGCGGTCCATGGGTTTCGCGGGCAGCGGCGGAATGCTCTATACCATTCTGGTAGCCGTTCTGGGAGCTGTCATTCTTACTCTGCTTCTGCGCTTGGTTACCAAAGGCCGAGTCCGACAGATCTGAAGGCAGGCGAATTTTGCAAGTTGCGTTCCAGGAATAGCCTCCGCTGTTCCTGGAACCCATCTGGCAGTTCTTTGCATCCTCTCCCATGTCCGACGGGGCCTGTTCGCGTCTGGAATTGACGGCGGTGTAATTCGGGCTCGCACTTTTACAGGAAGTATGTCTGGAAAATCGAACAAAAGTACCTCTCTCCTTCGTAGATTCAACATCCAACACATTTGCATTCGACTCGCCAACACTGGAGTCGTTCGCTGTTTCTGTCTGAGAAGCTGTGAGGGAATAGCAAATCGTGATCAAGAAGAAAAAGTTTCTACGGAGAGAAGGGCTGCCCCACCCGCGGGGCGCCTCCTGGGACGGTAGCGGAACAAACTTTGCAATTTTTTCCGCCCACGCCGCCAGGGTGGAGGTTTGCCTCTTCGACGACCAGGACGGCGAGGAACTGCACCGGATCGAATTGCCTGAGTATACCAATCAGATCTGGCACGGATATTTGCCGGAGATTGGTCCCGGCACAGTCTACGGATATCGCGTGTACGGACCCTATGAGCCGGAACACGGACACCGATTCAATCCCAATAAATTGTTGCTCGATCCCTATGCAACCGCCTATACGGGAGAACTTAAATGGGATCCCGCCGTCTTCGGGTATCAGATGGAGTCGGGAGACGATCTCACTTTCGATACGCGGGACAGTGCTCCATTCATGCCCAAGTGCGTTGTGGTGGATCCCAATTTCGACTGGACCGGCGCGCCTGGACGCGACAGGCGTGGTAGTCAGGCCCACCTGGCCGTTCCGTTTGAGAACACTGTGATCTACGAGTTGCATGTGCGCGGTTTTACTAAGAAGCACCCCGCGGTGCCGGAACACCTTCGCGGCACTTACTGCGGACTCGCGCAATCGGCGGTACTGGACTATGTCAAATCCCTCGGCGTCACGTCGATGGAACTCTTGCCGATCCATGCCTTTATTAACGACAGCCATTTGCTCGAGCGAGGCCTTACCAATTATTGGGGATATAACAGCATTGGCTATTTCGCTCCCGATCCGCGCTACGCTTCCGACAAGGCCCAGACGCTCCGCGAGTTTAAGGAGATGGTGGCCTGCATTCATCAGGCCGGCCTCGAAGTCATTCTGGACGTCGTCTACAACCATACTGCCGAGGGCAACGAGCTTGGCCCCACCTTGTCGTTCAAGGGAATTGATAACGCCAGCTACTATCGTCTTTTGCCCGACAATAATCGCTACTACATCAATGACACCGGCGCCGGCAATACCGTCAACCTGAGTCATCCCCGCGTGATTCAGATGGTGACCGACAGCCTGCGCTATTGGGTAGAGCAGACGCATGTGGATGGTTTTCGTTTCGATCTTGGGACCATTCTCGCGCGCGAACGGAATGGGTTCGATCATCAGAGCGGTTTTCTAAAAGCCTGCAGCCAGGACCCAGTCTTGAACACGGTCAAGCTGATTGCCGAGCCTTGGGATTGCGGTCCCGGCGGCTATCAGGTCGGGGAGTTTCCGCCAGGCTGGGCAGAATGGAACGATAAATTCCGCGATGATGTTCGTGATTTCTGGAAGGGCACCGGTACCGCCTCCGCGTTAACACAGCGTCTCTGCGCTTCTGCAGCGCTCTTCAACTGTCAGGGCAGAAGACCATGGGCGAGCATCAATTTCGTCACCGCCCATGACGGCTTCACGCTGAACGATCTGGTTTCTTACAACGACAAGCACAACGAAGCCAATGGCGAAAACAATCAGGATGGAAGTTTCGACAATCATTCCTGGAACTGCGGCGTGGAAGGCCCTACGGACGATCCTGAGATTACCGCTTTGCGGCAGCGCCAGATGCGCAACCTTCTGGCGACTCTGCTGCTCTCTCAAGGCACTCCCATGATGGTTGCCGGCGATGAGTTCGCCCGCACCCAGCAGGGCAACAACAATGCCTACAGTCAGGACAATGACATCAGCTGGGTGGACTGGGACTTACTCGAAAAGAACCAGGTGCTCACCCGTTTCGTGCAAAAACTCACGGCGCTGCGGCACAAATATCCAATCCTGCGTCGCAACCTGTTCCTGAGCGGTCAATACAGCAAGAAACTGCGCGTCAAGGACGTGACCTGGATCAACGCCAACGGCGAGGAGATGCAGGCCAGCAACTGGGTCGATACCAACATGAGCTGCTTTGGCATGTTGTTGGATGGTCGCGCCCAGACGACAGGCATCCGCCAGCGTGGGCACGAAGCGACCCTGCTCATCGTGGTGAATGGCTATCATGACCTGGTGACATTCACCCTGCCGGAATGCCCAGGGGGTAATGCCTGGCTCCGACTCATTGATACCAATCTCGACGGGGGGCAGGAGGAATCCGATGGGAACAAAATGTTCCAAACAGGCGACTACTACGACGTCACCGCACGTTCACTGCTGCTGTTTGTATTGGAAGGGAACACGGCGAAAGTATCGCAGACGTAGAGCAGAATCCTTAGCGGAGAAATTTTAGAGGAAAGATCGCGCGCTGCATGACCCTTCCCCTAAAAAAATTACCCACAAATGCTTCCAGTGTTGCCACGACAGAAGGCCAACTAACAATCCAGGCCCTCCTGAACTTTTTACATCGCAGTCATGTCCCCGCTGTTCCCGGCGACTACTTCTTCTGCAATGTGTGAATGTAGGCGACGACTTCCGTAATCTGCGCGCCTGTCAGCTTGCCGGAATATGCGGGCATTTTCCCCTTGCCATTCTTGGTCGCTGCGACAAGCTCCGCGTTCGACATCTTCAATACTTCCGGCGCGCTGAAGGATGGCGTCTTGGTGGCCTTCCCGGCAGGTGTAGTTCCACTGCCATCCGCGGCATGACACATCGCGCATTTTGCCTTGTATGTAACGGCTCCAGGACTTTGGGCAAGTGCGGGTAGTAGCGGAAAGAACGCGACCATCGCGATCGCCGTCCATCGAATTGGTTTGTTCATTGTAGGACTCCTTTTCCACTTCGTTGATAGATCGATCGGTTGGCGTTCCGCTCAAAATTCATAGTGCATTCCGAGGGTCAAGTTATTCGCATGGAAGTTCCGGGGCGCAGTCTCACCGGCAGGCGATATGGTTAGACCTGTCTGAAGTCCGGCCAGCGTGGGAGAGTTGCAGGGAACCACGGTCACCGGAGAAGTGGGCGTGGGATTGGAAGTACTGCATAAAGCTGCGCCGGAAGGGCCGCCCTCACCGTAGCCGTAGAAATTGTATTCGGCGCTCAAGCTCCATGCCTTACGAACCGCCCATGCAAAATTAACATAGGGAGACTGATAGGTTGAGACCAGCGAGCCGTTGACATCCCGTGCGTCGTTGAAGAACCGGCTACCGTTCACGGAACTGATGATGTAGCCGATGCTGGATTGAATTCGGTCGGTGGGGGACAGATGCAGAGCCACCGATCCGTACTGCGTGGGTGCATCTATGAAGTCCTTGACCGGCCCGAACTCGTAGTAGGTTGTTCCCCTAACAGCCGTGCCGGGGCACGCCGTGCCGCTGGGCGTTGCAGCGCCTGGCAGGGTTGGGCTGGCGCCGGCGTCGTAGCAGATATTCGTCGACGAATATACATCGCCGTAGGAGTAGTTGAAGTCGAATCCGTAATGGGCATTCGGCGACATCACCGCACCCACACTCACGACCCGGCTATGGTCGACATGATCCAGCGGTCCCGCTGCGGAGGGCGTGCCTTGGTTGTTCGTGTTGTTATGCCGCTCCACGTCGTTAAAGGCACCCGAAAGCGTCGCCCAGGACTTTGGCCTGATAATGGTATGCACTCTGTAGCGCTGTGTTTGCCGCGGCGTGAGCGGGGTGAATGCATTGTCGTTATAGAACAGTCCCAGGCTGCCATTGACATCCCAATGTTCCGTGGGACGCAGGCCGACGTTAAAGATTCCCCCATTTTCGTGAATGGTGACGGTTCCGTTGTTGGTCGCGCCCGGGGCCAAAGGAGCGTTATGAGGAATGCCTTCCGCGATGATGTGTGTTTGGTAGCGATAGGTCACCGAAAAGGTCGCGCGGGACCAGCCATCCCAGGTCGCCATCAGGTTGTTGGTCACGAACTTCTGTCCGAAAAAGCCTGGCTGAGGCGTGCCGTTGGGGTTGCCCTCAACCGTGACCGGAGTTCCAGGCGTCAGCGGACCCGAGTAGTTGATGGTCTCGTTCGGGTTCGGGGGCGTAACCAGAGTGGATCCTTTGGAGATATTAGCGACGCCGGGTTGCTGGACATTGGAGAAGACGATCTGATCGGCAACACTGATCGTTTTCGTCGCGTTCCAATTGATGCCGTAATCGACAGCGATGACCTTCCGCTTGGCATTCGCGTTGCCTGTGTATGTGATGGAACGAACCGCCCCGGACAGTCCCTGGAAGTTCTCATAGTAATTGGGCAGGTTCATATTCGCATTGGTGTAGCGCACATCGCCGTTCATCGCGACGTTCGGGATGCTGGAGCTTTGGAACCGGAAAATCTCTGTCGGGTACAGAATGCGTGTCGGCTGGCTGCGCAGATAGCTGGTGGCGACGCTGCATGCCGGATTGATAATGGGCAGCCCGCCCGGGGTTTGCGCGGGCGACAGGATCGTATAGGGTGCGGCGCCCATACTTCCCGTATTGCAGCTGCCGAGGCCGTAAGGCGGAATGCTGTCCCAGCCGCCCGGAGCCACCGGCGTTCCGTCCGCCTCCTGTGCGATGAAATCGCTCGGGGCCAGAGTAAAGTAGGAGCCGTTCTTATAATGATCGACCTCTTCTTCAAAGGTTAGAGTTGTCCTCGGCACGGGCTTCCAGTCTATCCCTCCGATGAAATCGTCGGTGCTGTTGCGCTGGTACTGCTCGAGTAGTTGGGTATTCGTTCCAATCGAGGCTGCAAAGAAGGGGCTCGACGCGCCTGGACTCAGACTCGGACCCTGGAAAACATTTTGCGAGTATGCGAAACGGTACGTGACCTTGGAGATCGGAAAGATCGTGAGGTTCGTGTCCGTCATTCTGCGCACAGTGTTGTATAGGAACGGTGACTGCTTCACCTGCGGCCATGCAAGCGAGCCCGTGCGCGCAGTGGTTGGGCCGATTGGGATCGACTCTCCCGACGGGATATTCGGGTTGCCCAGCAGGTTGTAATCGAAGTACTGCCGGTCGCGACGGAACCTTCCTGAGAACTGGTAGACCTTGCCTTTGGAGAAGTTCATCGTGGCTTGGTCATATGGGTTCCCGCCCCACCCGGTGCTGTAGGCCGTCAGGGAATCGACAAGCGTATGCTTTGTGGTCGGCAGCGCCTGCAGCTGAAAGGAGCTGCCCAGCACGCGGGGCCCGGACTGTATATTGACCATCGTGTCGTACATGGCCCCACTGCCGGTGAGGCTGGTCATGTTTCCACCCAGATTGATGGACCCATGAAGCGTGTACCCATTCGGGGCAACTGACGGTGTATCCGGCATCGCAACCTGAGCGGTAGCGGCACCCGTGGCGATCAGCAAGATGGCGATTCCAATGCTCTCGGCGATACGCGGAGCCATTGCGGGTGAGAGCTTTTGATGGTACCGCTTGAAAAGCCCTTCTGTTTTCTTCATTTCAATCCTCGCTTTTAAAAAACGTCAATAAAGCAAAACCCAGGGTCGGCCCCATTACCGAATGAAAGCCGCATTGATGTTGGATCCGTGGATCATGGTGTGGCAGCCCGTGCAGGGCGTGAGCTCTTGCGATCCAGCACCCATTCCATGGATTGAATCGGCGCTCACCTGGCTGTGGCACTGGTTGCACAGCGTATTGATGCTCGGCATGTTCAGCAGCCGCGCGTTTTGCGAACCGTGCGGGGTGTGGCATGCCATGCACCCTTCCCCTTTGACCACAGCGTGCTCATATACGAACGGCCCACGCACATCCATATGGCATTTCGTGCAGATCATGTTTTGATCGGCCGTGATTCTCAAATTGCTGCCCTGGAACGTTCCGTGGGCATCGTGACAATCCGTACATCTGATTCCACCCTCGTTCACCGGGTGGTGGAATGGCATGTCAAATGACCCCTTTACGTCGGTATGGCAACTCATGCAGAGCGTTGGCTGCGGCAGTTTCAGCAGTGCCTGTTCGGTCTGCGGGGCGTGAACGCTGTGGCAACTGATGCAGCTCAAGCCGGCCTTGGCGTGCGGAGACCGCTGGAAATTCGGGTGTACTGCGGCGTGACAACCCAGGCAGGTAGCGTCGACCTGCTTTGCGGTGGCCTTACTGGGCAGGAAGATCTTGGTGATGTCTCCGCCACCTTCTACGTGCGCCTGCCCCGGTCCGTGGCAACTCTCACACGTAATTCCCTTGCCATTGTGCATCAGGGCGAGCTTGGAATGCGGGTTGGTGGCAAAGCTCTTGCCTATTTCCGCATGGCATGTCAGACAAGTTTCGGAGCCGACGTAGCCGGGTGCCCCGGTTGTGGCTGCCGGGGGAGTTTGGGGTGCGTTGGCCTGTTGGTCGGTCTTACCCGCGGCATATGCCGGTCCGGTATTCCAGAGTCCGGCTAGTCCGACGACCAGCGCAACACATAGGAGCAAACGTTTCATGCAGGGCCTCCTCGTTCAGGGGTTCGAACATTCTTGATTGGTTCCAAAACGCGCTCGCTTATTGGTAATGGAGCACCATGAAGCGAACTTCATAACTTCACAAGGTAGAATGACGCGCTTGGTTTGCGCGGTGATGCTGGTCACAGCAGTGCGGAACAGATTCGAACCGGGAAAGAAAGGGGTGCGCGACTGTGCCGGAAGACGCTACAGAGGAAGGGTTGGCGTGTGCGCAATGCAAGCTTGAAGCCCAGCGAAGTAGGAGCAGTCCCTATCGCGAATTACAGAGACTGTATTCCAAAAAAAGAGCCGAGTCATTCTGAGCGCAGTGAAGAATCCAGAGGATGATGGCAGCGTCTATTGATTCTGTGGGTGTCGTCTGGATTCTTCTCTGCGCTATGAGAAGGCTGCCTGAGCGAAGCCGAAGGTCTTGGAATGACTCCATACCACAACACCGAACCTGATCGAGTTACTACATTCACTTCAGATAGAAATGTTTTCCATTTTTTCCCGCTGCAGAATTTCCATGGAGACGCCCTCGATGCGAATCCATCTGTTCTGGCGAAAATGGAGGAGCGTGCGCGTGACTGTTTCCCGCGAAGTTCCTACCATCTCGGCAATTTCCTGATGGGTCAACAGCATCTTGAATTGTTTGCTTCCAGTGGTTCGCTGGATAGTTGTTTCCCAATCCAGTAGAAGCTTGGCCAGGTTACCCGCCACGGAGTCGGAAAGCGCCACACGACGTGCATTCACCAGCAACTCATGGTTCTCCGCGGCCACCATTTGCAGGGCTTGCCAGCAGACTGTTTTGTGGCGGAAGAGAAAGGTAAGGAAATCCTTGTTTTGAATTTCGTCAACCACGCACGGACCAGATGCCTCTGCTGTCATTTCGTACGGTATACCTCGGATCGCTGGAACCAGTCCCAGAACTTCGCCCTCGCTGGCGATCTTCAGCAGTAGTGACTTTCCTTCCTGGGAAGAGGTGTAGATCTTTACCCGGCCATGACAGACTACCCGGATACAGTCCGGCCGATCGCCCTGACGCATCAGGATTGCGCCCCCCGGATATTCGACCGGCACGCTGATGGCGTCCAATTCCGCAAGAGCGTGCGGGGGAAGATTGTGGAACGCAGGGCTTCGGCGAACGATCGTGTCGGCGCAGAATCGGAGGGGCGATAGAGACATGGTGCACCACCAGTTGCACGTCTGAGATAGTTTAAGCGAAGCGCCAGTTAGACGACCTAGCGTGAGTCTCGATTGATTTTGATAAGGTTCGATCGACTCCTGCGGGGGAATGTTGCCTAGCCGACATTGTATCGCGCTGAATCACATCTGCGGATGAAATTCCGGGCGGCGCAATTTGGGCAGAACATGTTCAAATTTGATCAGACAGATGCCTGCTAGAGGGGTATCGGGAGGACGCGCGGATGAAAGCGGCAATTCTCAATTCGCCAAATAAAGTATCGAGCCATTTTCTTCGCATCGACGACGTGCCCCGGCCTCCCGTGGGACACGGTCAGGTTCTTTTGCGCGTCCGCGCCTGCGGTGTATGCCGGACCGACCTGCACATCCTCGCGGGAGAACTGCCACCGCGGCGTGAGAACCTGATTCCCGGTCATCAGATTGTGGGCGAGATTGTCGAAGGCGCAACGCCGGAACTGCCCGTCGGGACGCGAGTTGGCGTCTCCTGGATGGGCGGCGTCGATGGAACCTGCTGGTACTGCCGGCATGACTTCGAGAACCTGTGTGATTCTCCAACCTTCACCGGGTATACCGTGAATGGCGGCTATGCGGAGTACGCGACCGCTCGGGCTGATTTTGTCTTTCCGCTTCCCGAAGCTCTCGACGATCTGCACGCCGCGCCGTTACTGTGTGCCGGAATCATCGGATTTCGCAGTCTGCGCGTGGCCGGTGTCCAGCGTGGCGAGCGCGTGGGATTGTTTGGTTTCGGCGCTTCCGCGCACCTCGCGATTGCTGTGCTGCGAGCCTGGAAGTGTGAAGTATATGTTTCCACTCGCGGCGCGTCCCATCGCCGCCTGGCCGAATCGCTGGGCGCGACCTGGGTGGGCAGCGAAACGGAGAAACCTCCAGTGGAATTGGACCGTGCGGTGACATTTGCGCCCAGCGGCGAGGTCGTGATCGCAGCTCTTTCGTGCCTGCGCAAGGGCGGCGTCGTGGCAATTAACGCCATTCATTTGAACAAGATGCCGGAATTCGATTACGACAAGCTTCTATGGGGGGAGCGGCAGATTCGCAGCGTGGCCAACATGACACGCGCGGATGCGCGCGACTTTCTTGAAGTCGCGGCGGAGATTCATCTGGAGTCGAAAACGACCGCATTTTCACTAGACAAAGTGAATGAAGCGCTGCAGGCGATCAAAGACGACGCCATCGATGGCGCGGCGGTCATCCTGCCTTAAGGGGCATAATTTTGCCTCGAAAAAACAAGTTGCTAAGGCAACTAATTTACGCAATATGGTTGCTAAGGCAACTAAATAAAAGGGGGAAAATCGGCGCCGGTTTTCGGCTGAGAGGACGGGTGACCTTGGTCACTTTCTCCGATCACGCGCAGCGGTTCAATTAGGATGAAAGGAACGAACGAACAACGCATCGCGGCTGCCGAGGGAGATGGTTTCCAATCGACCACCCTCAAATTCGACCAACCGCATGGCAAGAAGGAGTGAAAAAGGATCATGGAGCCCAACAAACTTGTCCTACTTCGGCATGGAGAGAGTGTCTGGAACAAAGAAAACCTGTTTACCGGCTGGACGGACGTGGATCTTTCCGAGCAGGGCAGAAAAGAGGCCAGCGAGGCAGGCCGATTGCTGAAGGCGGAAGGGTATACGTTCGACGTGGCCTTCACTTCCGTGTTGAAACGAGCCATCCGCACACTGTGGATGGTGTCGGATGAGATGGACCTGATGTGGATTCCCGTGGTCCGCGACTGGCGGCTCAACGAGCGGCACTATGGAGCGCTGCAAGGACTGAACAAGGCGGAAACGGCTGCGAAATATGGCGAGGCGCAGATGAAGGAATGGCGGCGGAGTTATGGCGTTCCTCCACCGCCGCTCGATGAGAAAGACCCGCGCTATCCGGGCAGGGACCCTCGCTACAAGAACCTGGCGAAGGCCCAGCTTCCGTTGACGGAATGCCTGAAGGACACGGTCGCGCGCGTTTTGCCCTGCTGGCATGAAGTGATTGCGCCGCGCGTGAAGGCGGGAAACCGAGTGCTCATCACCGCGCACGGCAACAGCCTGCGGGCATTGGTGAAGTATCTGGATGAGATCTCAGACCAGCAGATTGCCGCGTTGAATATTCCCACCGGTATTCCGCTGGTGTACGAGTTGGATGAACGTCTGAAGCCGATCCGCCACTACTATCTTGGCGATCCGGCGCGGGTGGAGCAGATGATCCATGCCGTCGCCAGCCAGGGCGCGGTCGCGAAGTAAACGGAGCATGGAGAATATTGTTTCCTCCCACCCTAGGCGGTCGCCGGTCGCCACGGCGACCGGGCGATCCGGCTAGGGTGGGCACCCGGCAGTCGAAGGTGGCGGATTCGCGATCTTTTTCGGTCCGGTTCAGGCGAGCATCTTCAATCCGTATTTCTGCACGACAGCCAGCAGCTTGAGCGCCATGCCGCTGGGCTTCTTGGCTCCCGTCTCCCACTTCTCCACCGTCGATTCGCTGGTATTCAGATAGCGGGCGAAGACCGGTTGGCTGACGCGGAGACTCTCCCGGAGCGCCTTGATCTGATGCGGCTTAATCGGGGCCGGAGCGGCGAGACAGGATGCGTCAAAGCTGCGCATGGTGGTCTTGTCGATGGTGCCGGCCCGATACATACCGGCGACGGCGCTGTGGACTGCCTCAAACGCATCCGTTTTGTATTTACGATTTTTCGTCATGGCATATCTCCACGCGTTCTTTGAATTGCATTTCTCTGGCGATGTCGGCCGGCGTTTTCCGGGAATACAGAACCGCAAGCTGCCGGAAAGCTACCAACTCGTCGTCGTCGATGTTGGCGTTGGCCCGATCCTGCTTGGCAAAAAGGTAGGCATAGACCCAATATCGGCCGCCCTTGGCGACGATGATGGAGCGATACAGATTCCTGCTCAGGCGCTTTTTGAATACTCCGCCGCCCAGATCGTCGGCTTGGCCTGGCCGAGCATCACTTGCCGCATGGAGGCGCAAAGTTCGCTGTCCGGGATGTGCGTCTTTCTGGCAGCTTTGGCAAACCATGCGGTTTTGAAAACCCGCTCTGATTTCCCATGCTGATTCGCCATGCAATCAATGTAGCACCTGGTGCAACTATGTTCAAGATGGAAATTATATCTAGACGCTGTAGGTAGCGATCGGAACCTGTGGCGCACGGTTGTGATGCGGGCATCGTTCTATCCCACCCTAGCTACGCTTGAATTGATGGGATAAGGACGAAGGCTTCTACGATGAAGCAGTAGTTTTTGGTTGAGGACCATGAGCTGCTGGATCAGGAGAAGCCTTCAATGAAAATTATAGGTTGTGATTTCCATCCGAGTT
>JAJYSV010000096.1 GCA_021793405.1 Acidobacteriota bacterium | reverse complement strand
GGACTCTGCGGCTGATGGAAGCGGATGCCCAGAAGCTGCCGTTTCAAGAAGCGTCCTTTGACACGGTAGCCACCGCGTCCACGTTCTGCAGTGTGCCCAATCCCGGACAAGGGCTTTCGGAATTGTACCGGGTGTTGAAGCCTGGCGGCAGGCTTCTCATGTTGGAGCACGTACGCAGCGGCAACCCTCTGATCGCCTTGGAGCAGGACATGATGAATCTCGCCATGCGGTTCCTCGGCTCAGACGTGAACCGGGACACGGTGGCGGCGGTCCGAGATGCAGGCTTTATGATCGATGGCATCCGCAGCGCTTACCTCGATGTATTTCTGATGATCGACGGCCACAAGCCGTCGGTCACGGAATGTCAATCGTGCAGACACGACGCTCATCCGAGCCTGCAGGCATAGAAAGGAGACCCATGCTTCGATATGGAACAAAATACAAGGAAATTATCTTTGGAGTTTTGTTTGGCGTCGGCGCATCATTGATCGACGTCGCTATGCACGCCACCATGAGGAATAGCGATTTTCTTACCGAACTGATCCATCCAACACATGTAATGGCAGCCTATCGCTTCCTGTTTCTCGCGTTTGGTGTCGTGTTGGGTGTGCTGCTTTGGCTCAAGAATCGAAGTGAGCGTGATTTCAGAAAGCTCTCCGCATCGTTCGATGCACTGCGAAAGAACATAGCCGGGCCTGCCATGCTGGTACACGCCGATTTACAGGCGTTCCTCCTGCTGCAAGGGGACCGTATTCCGGCCGATGCGCTGGCAATAATCCGGGCAGCCTATGAAAACTCCACTGTCGTTCAGCGCATGTTGACAGACACTCAAGAGCGCTGGTAAGCGTGGGCCGCTGGGAAAGACGCTATTCCGCATCATTGGCCGGCCCTCCGGAACTCTCCGGACATGCTGGCCCGGCTCGATGCCCGTGATTTACTGGATTGCCGATTACGAGTTTATATGGCGAGGGGCACGAGGTTTGCCCATTGCCGAAATGGCGCTACACAGCAATCTGTTCAAGCGCCTCCGGTTGCAGCACACTAAGCGATCCTTCCCGGATGGAGATCACCTGGTCACGCTGAAACTTCCCAAGAATGCGCGTGACTGTCTCGCGGCACGTCGCTGTCATCGACCCGATCTCCCCGTGGGTGAACGGCATCGGGAACGGGGCTTGGCTGCCATTTTTGGCCTTCTGTTCGCGCGACAACTCCAGCAGCAAGACTGCCACACGGCCCGATGCGGTCACTGGCAGCGCCAGCCGCCTCGCCTCACAGAGCGCGGTTTTATACTCCTGTGCGATGGTAATGGCTGCTCGCATGCTGGCATCCGCACTACGGGCCAGAAAATCCAGCAGCAACTGGCGGCGGATCTTCCTGAGCCGGCACGGCGTGACGGTCTCAGCGGTCACCTCATAATAGGGCTGGCCTGTCAGCGCTGCGCTCAGACCCAGCACCTCACCGAAGCGGGCAATCCTCAGAATCAGGATCCGTCCTTCACGGCTTGTCACCGACAGTTTGGCTCGGCCCGAACACAAGATGTATACCGAACCGCATGCATCGCCTGCGCGGAAGATCGCCTCTCCCTGACTGACGTCCACCGGGGGCCCGATACGTTCAAGCTGCTCATGGGAAGAATCCTGCATGTTGCAGAAGAGTTGTCTCCCGCGTGCGGGACAATCCATACAACCCCGACTTCGCTGCATTTGCTGTTCCCCCTTTTGCAATCTGTCCAGAAATAACCAAGCCCCGTACCAACATAAAAAGCTTGGTACGTGACTTTCAGTGCTTCAACACACAGCCGCGACCTATACAGTGGGAAGCCTGGTGATGTCGTCGATTATTTCGCTTTTCCAATCGCCGCGAAGAATCTCCGCGCGAATCTGTCGCGGATGTTTCCCGTGACGTGTCTGTCGAAACGCAAAGACCGCTTCTCGTTGGCAAATCAAGCACTGAACCGCATGCGTGCTTACGTAGCAATCCAGCAGAGATGCATGTCCTTCCTCGCGATCGCACGAGCAGTAACAAGGTAATTGATATAGGGCAGGCCGGATCGCAGCCGCAAGCTGATAGATTCGCTCCACTGTTGGATTCGCAGCATACTGTGCCGGGTTTCTTACCTGCGGTAGCGCGCCATTCGGCGGCTGCGCATGAAATTTTGGGACCTTGTTGGATTGTGCCGTTCCCTGAGATATTGCGTTCATAGGCACACCCAGGAGCAGGGTGCCCATCAACATCCGAAAGGATTGATTAAGGAACGACCGTCGTCCGATATTTGCATCTAACATCCCCCACTGAATCATAAGCACTCCCTTTTAAACCGAGCCAATTATCGAAGCTGCCATTTTACGTCCAGGGCTTTTCGGACGAAACTGGGGCGGGATCTTGGAGCTAAGTGGATTCCCTCGTATGTCTGTTCCAAAGTGAAGAGCAGCGAACACCCGCCACAGAGCCAGTAATGTTCCAGACAGCAGGTGCGCCTGCCCGTCGTTTCCATTGCCGCGCCGACCGCATCGAAGACAAAAATACGGCCTTCGCGCAGATAGTGCAGCGGCTTGCCGCACTGCGGATTGGAGCAGCTATTTACCATTGGAAGCATCTCTGGCCATCTGCTCATGCAGATCCGCCAGAGCAAACGCCTTTTGGGCCGCGCTGCTGTAACGGAAAACCAGATTGCGGCAAACTTGGCCCATTGTTGGCCATTTTGGAACGGGATGGCTCGACGGGTTCCGCAGATACTCGGCCAGTTCCTTTTCGTGCTCTCGCTGTTTCGCCTTGAGCTGCTCGCCTTGCGCTCTGTAGTACGTCGCAATCCTTTCGTGGTCTTCAGGGCTATGGGCATTCGCAATCAGTAGCTTCAGTTCCTTCTTGCTGAGTTTCTGCGTCTTTTGCAGCGTCTGCTGTGTCGCCACCTGGGGGTTCCCGTTCACCGGGATCATCCCAACGGCAAGCACAACGACCGCGATCGCAATGGTTAATCGTGAGCGAAACATAGCTACCTCTCTTCAAACGACTAAATTCCCTCGTGCCTGACGGCAGACAAACTCTCGAGGACATCGCGGGCCAAGCCTAGAGGAGTCTGGGCAATCCACCGCGTCATAGTCGGTTGGGTGCGTGGTGCCATTTCCTCTCGGGTGCGGCCTGCGATGTCCTCAGCGCACGGCAACGTCTCTCCATCTGAAGTACGGGCCTCTTGTTGTAGGTCCAATACTCCTACTCCGGCAACCAACGACCGCCAGATTGGCGGATTGCCTCAAATGCCTGGATGAACGAAATTCCCGTTCGCTCATCTAATTCTTAAACGAAGCACGCAGCGTACCATTCGCCCGAATTGATCAAATGGCTGCAAAAAGTGATCTTGTGCGGAATGACACGAAGTTACGTGCCAGGTCTCCTGTTTTTGTGCCGCATTTCGGGCACCTCCTGGCGCATATCGGACAACATATCGTTTGATCGATGAATCAATGGGCATGGGAAGGGGGCCAATTTGGATTTGCGCCAGGCCGAATATCGGATGGGGAGCCACAATCGCCGCTCGTTACTGAAAGGTTCTGTCAGTCTTTGGCGAGACCGTGCAGTATGCACCGCCGACCCATTACGGAAGACACTTCGATCTGACCGTCGGCGCACTGCCTGTGAACTTTATCGGCCAGCGCTCTCTAGCCATAGCAGTGAATGGCTCCGTGCCGGCTCCGATCCCGCGATGAAAGGAAGGCGACAAGGTCCCGCTGGATTCCGCCACGACCAATGCGAATTGGCGTATTGCTTTCATCGGCATCCTGTTCCTCTATAGATAACTGACTTGCGGATTCGGGAGGCAGTCAATCTGATCAGGGTTCCAGCCGTTCAAAACAATCGCGCAACCTCTAAAGAGCTTTAGCCTACCGTCAGCATGGACGGAGCATCTATGTTTAGGTGATGCCTTATCCGAAGTGGCTGCACATCATCGCTTGGATCTACATTGCAATCTGTCTAGCCTGTGCGCTTGGCATTGCGATTCATACCCTCTTGAAACCCCAGAAGATGTGGATTATGGGTGTGGTCTGGCCGATTACCGCACTCTACATGGGCCCTGTAGCCGTCTACATGTACAAGAAAGCCCTGCCTGTTATGGAAAAGAAGCCGATGACTCCGCGGATGAAAACCATCCAGGAGCAATTCAAAGATAAGCCGCCCACCATGTTCCAGAATATTCTGGCGGTGTATCACTGCGGAGCAGGATGCAGTATCGGTGATCTGATTGCGGAGTCGATTGTCCCATCGTTAGGGCTTATTTTTGCCGGGGAATTTGGCTCCAAGCTGATCCTCGACTTTATTTTTGCGTATATCCTGGGGATCGCATTCCAATACTTCACCATCGTGCCTATGCGCGGCCTTTCTTTTGGAAAAGGGCTGCTTGCCGCTGCGCGCGCCGACACTATCTCAATCACGCTCTTTGAAGTGGGCATGTTCGCCTGGATGGCGATCACGTACTTTTTGCTTTTTCCCTCTCCGCATCTAGACCCCGGAATGGCAGTCTTCTGGTTCATGATGCAGATTGCAATGATAGTCGGCACCGCGACCGCAATCCCTGCCAACGCCTTGCTCATTCGCAAAGGCTGGAAGGAAAAGATGCCGCAGGTTGACCCCCATCAGATGAACGCCGCGATGGCACATGGGGAGCTTGGGGAGCGGCCATCTGCTGCATGATCAGGTTTTAGAGAAAAGCCTTCGCGCCCTGTTTGCTGATCCGGAAAAGGATAGTAGTCTGGACTGAGATGAGACGTGCCGCCATGTCCGCGCTGTTGCTTCTCCTCGTAGGCGCGCAGGCGCTTGCAGGATTCGCTGTGCAACCATGAATCTTGTCAGCGCTCGGAATTCGATGCATGGCATGACGGATTGCCATAGAACGTCCGATCAAACGGATACAAACGCAGATGGTTCTTCGCTTTCTATATCCCACATCTGCTCCAGTCGAATTTGTCAGGCCGATCTAACATTGCGCCAAGTTCGCACAGGCCAAGAGATTGGCGCAGCCCAATCGCCAGAGATCGAATCCGCTTTTGTGAGTAATCCTGCGGCTACGCTTCTGCTGTGCCAGAGAATTTTGCGGTTTAGTCAAGATCGATGTATACAGCCCATCCAGCCGTTTGACCCCTTGATTACGAGCCTTCGTATTTAGCTCTTCTCCGCTAACCCCTACAGGTGGAAGTGAGTCGAGTTTCTTTGTGCGATTCGTGTGCCCCCTGTATTCCGAATCGCAAATGTCATTCGCAGGAAGAATGAATCAAAATATCCGGTGCCACCAGGCTGGATCACGGCTCCGTTACTTTACAGGAATGTTCGGAGCAGGAGGAACTATGCACAAAAATAAAATGGCTCAAGATAGGAACAATTCCCCTATAAGCCGCCGCCGCTTCGTGGAGGGGTTGGCTGCGGGAGCTGCCATTGCTGCTCTGGACTGGAACGGTCTGACCGTTTTCGGCGAAACCACGCCGTATATGCCGCCAACACTCTCCGGGAAACATTTTGACTTAACTATCGACTCGCGGCCTGTGAATTTTACCGGGAAACGCTCTGTATCCACTGCGGTCAATGGTTCCGTCCCTGGACCGATATTGCGATGGCGGGAAGGCGACGCGGTAACGATTGCCGTAACGAACCGGTTGAAGACTCCGACTTCGATTCATTGGCACGGGATACGTCTGCCAGCAGGTATGGACGGAGTTCCAGGGCTTAGCTATCCCGGCATTGCGCCCGGTAAGACCTTCCACTATCGCATCCCAGTGGAGCAGAGCGGTACTTACTGGTATCACAGCCACAGCCGATTTCAGGAGCAGACGGGACTTAGCGGCGCGCTCATCATCGACCGGAGCGGCAAAGATCCCATTGAGTTCGACAGAGAATACGTGATCTTTCTGTCCGATTGGACGGATACCAATCCGGAGACCATCTTCAGCAACCTGAAAGAACAAAGCGACTATTACAACTATCATCGGCTTACTGTTCCCAACTTTTTCTCCGCCGCGAAAAAGAAAGGTCTCGCGGCCACAGCATCCGATCGCCTGGCTTGGGCACGGATGAACATGAGTCCGACGGACCTGTCCGATGTGTCGGGCGCAACCTATACCTACCTGCTGAACGGGAATGCCCCAAATGCGAACTGGACCGGCCTGTTCCAACCCGGCGAACGAGTGCGTCTTCGCTTAATCAACGGCTCGTCGATGACTTTTTTCGATGTGCGTATTCCAGGTCTGCAAATGACCGTGGTGCAGGCCGACGGCAACGACATTGAGCCGGTGATAGTCGATGAATTTCGGATGGGGGTCGCCGAGGTTTACGACGTGATTGTGGAGCCAAAAGAGAATGCGGCTTACACCATCTTCGCGCAGTCGGAAGATCGCAGTGGCTTTGCGCGCGGCACGCTCGCTCCCAGATTGGGAATGGCAGCCGTCGTTCCGCCGATCGACCCGCGTCCCATGCGCACGATGGTGGACATGGGCATGGGCAACATGGCCGGGATGAAGAAGGGAGGAATGGCCGGCATGGATATGTCTGGAGTGAACGGAATGAAAGAGAGCGACATGCCCGCATCCAGCAAGGATGCCACGGGCAAAGACAAGCCAAGCATGGCTGGAATGGATATGGGCAATCAGAGCATGGCAGGCATGGATATGAGTTCCAATGCAAAGAAGCTCGCTACGCCAAGCGCACATAACCACATTGAAGGCATGAACGGCATGGAGATGGGTAGCCGTTCTGGAACGACACCTTTTCCGCAGCCGGGTCCGACCACGATGCCTATCATGGCAATGTCCGGCGCTATGAGTGCGGAAGTAAATCTCAAGCCCTCCAATCCTGTGCAGATGGGTGTGGGTCCTCAAGTCGATAACGTGCCGATGCAGGTAAGCGAGAGATTGAACGATCCTGGTATCGGACTCAGCGGCAATGGACGGCGCGTGCTGACCTATGCCGATCTGCGTGCCCGCTACCGCGGCGTGGACGGAAGGCCACCTACTCGTGAGATCGAACTCCACCTCTCGGGAAACATGGACCGCTACATCTGGGGATTCAACGGCCAGAAATTCTCCAGCGCGCAGCCGATCGAATTGAAGTTGGGCGAGCGGGTGCGGTTCGTACTCATCAACGACACCATGATGGAACATCCGATTCACCTGCATGGATTGTGGAGTGAATTGGAGAATGGGCACGGAGAATTCAATCCCTACAAACACACCATCATCGTGAAGCCAGCGGAGCGCCTAAGCTATCTGGTCAGCGTGGATACGCCCGGACGTTGGGCATATCACTGTCATTTGCTCTATCACATGGAAGCTGGAATGTTTCGAACGGTGGTGGTGTCATGAGCGCCCTCACGAATTGCCACGGCAACACTGTGGGTTCCAAGTCCCTTCATTACTTTTCCATGACGGTCATCATCGGAATAGCGTCTTTTCTGTACGCCACAGCATTATCTGCCCAATCGACAGCGTCGAAGGCGCCCGGCAAGATGATCGCTACTTTTCCTGGTTCGCAAGCTCCGGTCATGGATAACAAAATCTTTGCCCATATACTTCTTGATCAGTTCGAGAACCGCACCAATGGCCCGGACAACGAATTGCGCTGGGATGGCGAGGCGTGGGTTGGCACAGACATGAACAAGCTTTGGCTACGGTCGGAGGGGTTCAGCAACGCTAACAAAGTCAGCGATGGCGACCTTGAAGCGTTCTACGACCGCCCAATTCCGTACATGCGGTATTTCGATTGGCAGGGCGGCATGCGCGAAGACATCGACTCCTACCCGATCCGTACCTGGGCAGCCGTAGGCCTCGAGGGGCTTGCACCGTACTATTTCGAACTCCAGCCTACGTTTTATATCCGCGACGGCGGCCATATCGCCGGTCGTGTTACTGCCTTATATGATCTGCTGATCACGCAGCGGTTGATCGTACAGCCAGAAGCGGAATTGAACTTCTACAGCAAGGATGATCCTGCACGCCTGGTCGGCTCTGGATTCTCTGACCTCGATACCGGGGTGCGTTTGCGCTATGAGATCAGCCGTAAATTCGGGCCTTATGTTGGCTTCGCCTACAACGGAAAGTATGGCAATACGGCCAGCTATGCGCGTCAGGCGAGAGAAACAACCAGCGATCCTCGCTTCGTATTCGGCCTACGACTCTGGTACTGAGAGGCACTTGGATGTCAGGTATGGTAGCAAGCGCGGTTGTAGAAACTACATTACGCTTCACAATCTTTGGAGGGTTTCCATGCAAAAGTTTTTTCTCGGATTTGTAACAGCGCTCGTTGTCGTCCTGGGGGCTGGGTTCCTCTGCGTGCGGCTTGGACTCATGGATCCGCGGGCTGACATACCGGTTAATTCGATGGAACGCAGCATGGCGATGCCTTCGCTCGATGCCGCAGTCGACCGGCGTGCTCCTGAAGTACAGAATCCAGTGCAACCTACGGATGCCAATCTTACGGCTGGAATGAACGTGTATCAGACAAACTGCGCGAGTTGTCATGGTGACGTTGATCGTTCACGCGGGATGTTTGCAGATTCGTTCTATCCGCGAGCGCCACAATTCCTGGAAGACGCTCCCGATATGCCGGAGAACCAGAACTTCTACATCATCCAACATGGTATTCGCCTGAGCGGGATGCCCGCCTGGAAGCCAATTCTCAGCGAACAGCAGATGTGGCAAGTGACGGCGTTTCTTAACCACATGGACAAACTACCGCCACAGGTTTCCGATGCGTGGAAAACCATGGCTGGCCGTTCTGCGGACGAAACGTTTTCGCGCAACTCGGCAACCTTGGACGGGAAAGACAAAAAAACATGAAGATGCCCCTGCAATAACTGGTGCTCTGTTGTTCCGGATCGTAGCCAGTGCGATCAAAGTAATCGTATGAATGATTTTTAATGCCAGAGATGATTCCTGAGGCAGAGACTTCTGCCGTCTGGCTGTCTAAACCCAGGGGAACAGCAGCTCCAATCAGCAAAACTTTGAGACCTCTTCCTGATCCGCGGGTGTCATATGATTGTGTGGCCAGCGGGTTTGGCATCTTTGATACCTGTCTTTTCCTACCGCCCGCTTGCGGTCCCAGGATGAGAGGCAAACGTCCATGAGATTTCTCGTTCTCTGGCACTTCGATATAGCGCGGCTCGGGCCTGATGTCCCCCGCGCCATACTTCTGATGCCCGATTATGCAAAGAAGATCGGCGACAAACTGGAGTATCGGTATCACGTGCTCGGAACATGGAGCGCCTGAATCCACAAAGTGACCTCGAACGAAGAACTCGATCTCCTTCTCGCCAGATCCCCCGTTCACGATTTCGCAACCTACCAGATATTGCGTCTGGCTGAAATGACCGATCCTTCAACGGTACCCAGCAAGGCGTAAGCGGGAGACTGCAGAAAAACGGCTGCTTTGCGGCATAGCACGGCATGTAATGCCCCCTTCGGCCCGTGCCGGAATGATTTCTCCGTTTGTCTCTGTATCTAAAGAAACCAACGTCGTTCCCGCCTCTCCCAACTGGCTTTGTCCGGTTTCGATTGCGTGTTCATGCAATTGCCAGTGTGATTCAGAACACCTTTTACCGGCGGGCACAGATGCTAGAATCCGCTTCGTGGAAACCCGCAGACAGCAACGCTGGCGTATGGGCATTCTGGTGTGCGCGATTGCGGCAGTGTCGCTGCTGCATTACCTCACACCCAACAGTCATGTCTGGCTGCATCCACTGTTGCAGCGCGCCTATTACATCCCGATTCTTCTGATGGCGTTTTGGTTCGGTTGGCGAGGCGGACTTCTGGCCGCGCTGATTGCGAGTGGCCTTTATATTCCGTATATCGTTATGGCGTGGGGATCAAACTCGGAATACAGTTCCACACAGTACGTTGAGGTCGGCATGTTTTTTGTCATCGCGACTGTCACCGGGTCGCTTGCCGATGTAGAGCGAAGGCAGCGGCAAAGGATCGAGGAGACGGCGGCCAGATTGAGCGAGACCTATGCGCAGCTTCAGGCGTCCATCGAGCAACTGCGCCGCAGCGATCGTTTGTCGGCCCTAGGCGAATTGTCGGCGGGGCTGGCACACGAAATTCGCAATCCGCTTGGGGCGCTCGACGGAGCAGTTCAGATCTTGCAACGTCCGGAATTGCCCGCGGAAACGCGCCAGGAATTCGCGGAAATGGCCGGCAGAGAAGTTGATCGGCTGAAGTCGCTGTTGACGAGTTTTCTCGACTTTGCCCGACCCCAACAACCGCAACGGACCATGACGGAGCCGGCGCTGCTGCTGGAGTCGATAGCCCGCTTGGCTGCGGAAACGGCAAAAATGGCGAACGTCGAGATTTGTTTGGAAGCTCAGGAAACAGCGCCGATCAGCATTGATGCCGAACAAATCCGGCAGGTGTTGCTCAACCTTGCGCTGAATGCGGTCCAGGCCATGCCAGACGGCGGTCGACTTGTACTGCGGTCGCGGCAGAAGGACAGATCTGTGATTCTGGAAGTTGCCGACGAAGGTGTCGGAATCGCGGCGGAGAATCTCGAGCGCATTTTCGATCCGTTTTTTACGACCCGCGCGACGGGCACGGGATTGGGCCTTTCCATTGCTCACCAGATTGTGCATAGCCATGGAGGAGAGATTTCTGTGCGCAACAATTCCGATCGTGGCGCCATGTTTGCCGTTATCCTGCCTCTTGCTCCCCTTCAGCCGGACACGCGCACATGACGAACTCTCCGCCCATCCTGATTGTAGACGACGACGCCAGCCAGCGGCGTCTCGTCGAGTTCTGGCTACAGGAAGAAGGCCATCGTACCGTGACCGCAGCGGACGGGGGTTCCGCGCTCCGCGCCTTCGCGCAGTATGTGCCTTCGTTGGTGATCACTGATGTTCGTATGCCGGGAATGAGCGGACTGGATCTGCTCAGCCGCATTAAGGCAGACAACCCCGATACGCCATTCATCCTGATCACCGCATTCGCCACTGTGGATGACGCGGTGGAGGCCATGAAGCAGGGTGCCGCGGACTACATACTGAAACCGCTGAAGCAGGATGAACTCAAAGTCAATGTCCGGCGTGCCCTCGAACGGCAGCAACTGGTCGAGGAAAACCGCTATCTTCGCAGCCTCGCAGGCAGCACCTTCCGTTTTGAGAACATCATCGCGCAGTCGCGCAGGATGCGCGACGTAATCGAAATGGCGGTGCAGGTCGCTCGCCGCGATTCCACCGTGCTACTGGCGGGCGAATCCGGTACCGGAAAGGAGTTGTTGGCCAAAGCCATCCACCAGAGCAGCCTCCGTGCCGGCAAGCCATTCATTGCCGTCAACTGCGGGGCCCTGCCCGAAACGCTGGCGGAATCGGAGTTGTTCGGCCATTGCAAGGGGTCCTTCACGGGCGCGATTGCCGACCGCGCAGGCAAATTCGAGGCCGCCAATGAGGGCACTGTTTTTCTGGACGAAATCGGGGACCTGGCGCTTCCTCTGCAGGTAAAACTGCTGCGCGTCATTCAGGAGCGGGAGGTGGATAAGATCGGCAACGCGCATCCGGTGAAGGTGAATGTGCGCATTCTCGCCGCCTCCAACCGGAATTTGAAGAACCTCGTCGAAGATGGACAGTTTCGCGAAGA
>JAJYSV010000095.1 GCA_021793405.1 Acidobacteriota bacterium | reverse complement strand
CGGTCCACGCTGGTTGAACCTACATTCATTGAACAGGGAACTCGACTCGACAATCGGCTCGGTGCGCAGTGTCCGCCAGTCCGGAATGCCTAAAGAGCCGCGGCGGGTTCCCACCGTCTTAGGACGGGTTCACCGGCGCACCGTCTTACGGCCCAGTGGGTCGGTTTTTCCTTTCCTGTCCCTCCTGCGCTCAATTTCTCTTTCTCTTCCCTAGTTTGGTTTTCTGCTCGATTCTGTTCTACTCCTCTTGTGTATCCTCGCCTCTTCACGTTCGGTCCTGTCAGCGTTCCCACGTATGGTGTTTTTGCCGCCATCGCGCTGATTGCGGGGCTAGTTGTAGCGATGCGAACCGCCGCACGCCTGCGAGTCCCTCCCGACGCCATGTGGAACACCGGCATGATTGCTGTGTTCACGGCCATACTCGGTTCCAAGCTGTTGCTGATCGTCACCCACTGGCATGATTTTCTTTCCTACCCATTTCTGATGCTCAGTCTCACTGTTCCGCTGACGGTCGATTCTGTGCTGACGGAACTTGGCCTCGGCATTTCTGCCGGGCTGCTCTATATGACATGGAAACGAATGCCGTGGCTGGATACGCTTGATGCAGCGGCGCCGGGCTGGGCTTTGGGTCAGTCGATTCTCGCGCTGGGATGTTTCTTCGGCGGGTGCGAGTATGGGCGTCCCACCTCAGTGCCATGGGGCGTCGTGTTTCATAGCCGATGGGCTGCCATGTGGAACGGCACGCCGCTGGAAGTCAGGCTCCAGCCTGTGCAGCTCTATCTCTGTGCTGTGCAACTCGCGCTGTGCTTGCTGTTGCTGTGGTGGCTACCGCGCCGCCGCCAGCCAGGGGAATTGGTCGGAGCATGGATGCTTCTTGCCGGTATGTCCGAATTTTTTCTCAGTTTTTATCGCGGAGATGATCGGTTGCTGATCCTAGGCGGTGCGCTTTCGCTCATGCAGGCGATCGATTTTTTCCTGGTGGTGCTGGGTGCCATTCTGCTGCTTGAGCACAGCCCAGCGCGGGTGCGCACTCCATGAAACGCGCACGGAAACAAATCCAGGATGCAAATCCAGCGCCTAGCTTCGAGAAGGATGGGAAGGAAATCCCCGATCCACTGAGCACCGGGAGCCAGCGGGTATTTCCCGTGGAGGAAGCGACTGCAGGCCAGAGACTCGATCACTTCCTGACCTCGCAGTTGCAGGAAGTCAGCCGAGCTCGCGTGCAACAGTTGATCGAGCAGGGCCGCGTGTCGGTCAGCGGCAGCGACGGTGAAGTCCGCGCCATAAAGGCCAGCGGCAAACTGCGCGTGGGAGAAACAGTTGTCATTCAAGGGGATGCTGCTGTGGCTCCGCTGCGCGCCGAGCCCGAGGCGATTCCACTCGACATAATCTATGAAGACGCATTCTTTGCCGTCATCAATAAGCCAGCCGGGATGATGGTGCATGCAGGATCGGGCGCGACCGACAGCGCACGTAATCGCGGGACGCTGGTCAATGCTTTGCTGCACCACATGGCGACCTTGTCCGCCACCGGCGGACCGTTGCGACCCGGCATTGTGCATCGACTGGATAAGCAGACCAGTGGTCTCATCGTCGTTGCCAAAGACGATCGCACCCATCGCCGCTTGGCGGAAATGTTTGCCACCCGCCAGGTGCATAAAACATACATCGCCCTGGTCCACGGAGCCGTTAAGTTCGACCGGGGCACGCTGGATGCCTCCATCAGTCGAGACCAGCAGCGGCGCACACGCATGACGACGCGCCGTGCGGGAGGTCGCACAGCCATTTCCCATTATCGCGTGCAACAGCGCTTCCAGTCGCGCTACGGACATTTCACGCTGCTGGAAGTCGACATCGAAACCGGGCGCACTCACCAGATCCGTGTACATCTCTCTTCAATCGGGCATCCTATCGTTGGGGACACGCTCTACGGAGCGCCGCAACACATTCTGCCGCAACTGGAGGCTCCGGCCACGCGCGCGCGGAAAACGGCGGCTCTCGAGCAGGCGATTACTGTCGATCGTAACTTTCTGCATGCCGCGCGTCTCAAGCTGAAACATCCGGAGTCGGGCAAAGAGATGGAGTTCGAAGCCATGTTGCCCGTAGATTTGAAACGTTGGCTAACTCGGCTCACGTCGCCGATCCATGAAAAATAATCCGCTCGACACTGGTAAACTGGAAACGATGATCGGCAGCAAGCGCGAACAGCGGGACTATCCATGGAATGGAATCGGGCTGGGCATAGCCGCGATTCTCCTTGCTTTTCTCGCGGGAATGTCGGCTCGCGGAACTGCGCAAACATCTCCGAGTGGCCAGCCGTTGCTATCTGCTGCGTCACCTGCAGCCTCTTCCGGAAATTCATCGGCGAATCCGCCTCAGCAACAGGCTGCATCCACAACCGATCAAAATGGCGCGTACACCATCAAAACGGTGGTCAATGAAGTCAATCTCTTCTTCACGGTCACCGATAAGCACGGCCGCTTCATTCGTAATTTGAGCGAAAGCGATTTCACTCTGCTCGATGATCACATGGCTCCGGCCGAAGTCTACAGCTTTACGCAGCAAACCAATCTGCCCTTGCGCGTCGGCCTTCTGATCGATACCAGCAGCTCCATTCGCTCACGGTTTCAGTTCGAGCAGAATGCGGCCGTCGAATTCCTTCTGTCCGTCTTGAGACCCCGGGTCGACACTGCCTTTGTCATGGGCTTCGATGTGACCCCGGACATTACCCAGGCCTACACGAATAACGGGGATCTGCTGGCCGCCGGCATTCGCAAGCTTTCTCCAGGCGGCGGGACCGCTTTGTATGACGCTACGTATACTGCTTGCCGCAATCAGATGCTCCCGCTCGCTGGCACCGGGTCCGTTCGCAAAACCATCATTCTGCTTTCCGATGGAGATGACGACCAGAGCCACGCCACTCTCGACGATGCGGTAAAGATGTGCCAGCGCGCTGAGACCACCATCTACACAATCAGCACCAACGATAGTCCGAGTCGCGACCGCGGCGATGACATTCTCAAGGCGATGGCGGTCGCCACGGGCGGTCGTGCCTTCACGCCACTCCGCATGGAAAATGTAGCCACCTCGTTTGAAAGTATTCAGGAAGAATTGCGCAGCCAGTATTCCCTGGTCTACAAACCCGCGGATTTCAAAGCCGATGGTGCCTTCCGGCCTATTTACCTTGCCGCCTATGACCGCAGCTACAAGGTGCGCGCCATGAAGGGGTACTTCGCTCCCAAGTCGCCCAACTAGCGCAGTTTCTCTATTGCCATAGAGCGGAAGGGCGTCATTCATTCACTCCCGTAAATGTTATTATTCCGACCGGACCCTTCGGCGCAGTCGAAAGGGAAGTAAAGGAACCTGCGTTTTCTTTGGCTTGCAGCGAAACTCGCTGCGGCGAGCTGATGTTTACGGAGACGAACTCACCCACTGTTTTCACGGATCATGTAATGTCATGGGATAGAAACCAAGCCCGCATTACAGTAACAGTGAAATTAGACTAGCGGAGTCCGGTAGCCAACAGAGACATGCTTCTGCGGTGGTGACGGCGGTGATGGACCGCAACTCGTCGCACATGGTGGACATAGTAGCTGTGATCGTATCGGCGCGTATGTTGAGAAACCGTTACGGTTCTTACAGGGGGATGGACAGACTCGGCGGCGCGGCCAATTCCTGGGCCTGCGGGCGCTAACATATCGGTGGCGGCCACCAGACGCGCCGGCATCGGGCTGTGCGGCGAGTAGGTCTCGTATATGGAGATGTGGAAGCACGCCTGCTCGAATTCTTCTTCGACATCGAGTTTGCCACTGCGCTGCAGTTGGCCCAGAACGGCGCGCATCCATGCGATCTCATGCCAGGACATTCCCTTTTTTCCGATGTCGATCGCCTGCCCGGTCAGATGAGGGGATGCCGTATCGCCAAACGCAGGTGCCGCATTGCCGTTGTAACGGGCCAGATGCCGCTGAAAGCTGACCGTGCGCACGGCCGAGGTCAGGATCAAGGGATCGCCGAAGAGGTGTTCATGCGAGCGCGCTAGATCGCTCAGGAATTGGGCTGTCCACGGCCGGCAATAGCGGCGGTTGAATGGCAGCCGCGGATCGACAGTTAGCCCTGGGTTGGTCGGCAACGCCACTAGGCTGCCGGACCGGACCATGGCATTCAGTTGCGCGTCGTCTTGGATGCGATTCAGACCTTCTACATCGGCGACGATGTTTTGATGTACCAGAACCTGATAGGAGCCGCGTAGCGGCATAGGCGTATAGCGGGGCACTGAGATACTAAAAACCTGGGCGTTCTGACTGCTCTCCAACATGTGTTGATTGATATCGCCGACCGCGCTGGCGCCGTTGTCATCGCTCTTGAGGGCCGCAACCCTCAACTGCGGCTGGGTATCTGAAACCGCGGCGCCCTGGGTTGCAACGGCATCTTCGATGGGCGATGCAGATTCGATGGCCGGAGATGTGGCCACGGCCTGCACTCGGGCGGGCGCGACCGAGGGATGGTCATCGTGAGGCGTCGTTGCTGTACTTATTCTGTGGTATCCCTGTCCTCTGCGCCGCCGATTCGAGGAGATCCGGTGTTCGACAAGCTGTCGTGATGGATGCGCGGTTCCCGCGCGGCGGATGGAAACCGACCGCGCGCTCCGACGGCGATGCGGGGCCCGGCCGGACCGATGAACGACCGCATGGACGCGCTGGCGTCGGCTGACCGCCGCATGGGCGGCTTGCGCGGAAACGAGACGTGGGGAAAACATCGAAACTGCAAGGCAAAAAGCCAGCACAATCCCTGTGCCGAGGCCGCGTCCGCCTTTGTACGTAAACAGAAATTTCCGCATCTCAACCTTACCTAGAGAGTACGTGATTCATGCTATGAATGGTAGTGACCAAAGGGGTACAAAGGCGTCAAAAGATGGATGCCCGGCGGGAGCAAGAAAGCTGTATACCTTCTGCAGACTTTTCGATGCGCGCAAATGATCACGTGAATACTGAAACGGCGTAGGATGCTAACTAAATGGGCGAATGACGTTCTAATTAGATGGACGAGCGGTCCGAGAACTCGGCGTTACGGAAGTTTCCGTCGAGCGTGGATGGGCCGGAATAGAGGAATTCCAATGAGACAAATAATGGGTAACGGTTCTGGATTGTACTCGAGGTTGCGGACCGGGTTGGTTGCCCTCATCGGCACAATGTTGCTCTGCGGTGTGCCGCTGGCTGCGGCGGCGCAGCAGGTACGCGCCAACTGGAGCAAGGATGCGCCGTTCGCGCAGTACAAGACTTATGAGTGGGTGGAAAGTGAGGCCACCAACCATCCGTTCTACCGTCAGTATGTTGGGGAATATGTGAATTACACGCTGACAAAGAAGAAGCACATGCAACGAGTTTCCGGCTCTCAAAACCCCGATCTCTACGTTACCTACCACTTCACGACCCATATGACCACCGATATGGATACCTACGGCTATGGGTTTGGCGGCGGTTGGGGTGGTTGGGGCGGCTGGGGCTGGGGCGGCATGGGCATGGGCGGTATGAACTACTCCCAGACCCGGCTGCATCGTCGTGTGGAAGGCTATCTTACCTTGGATATGATTGACGCGAAGACAAGGAAGATTGTCTGGCGTGGAGAAGCGATGCAAGATGACGTAACCAAGAGCGGGGACGCGGAGGAGAAGCAGGTCGCCCATTCCGTCTACAAGATGCTGGATCGCTATCCTCCCAAAATCAAAGACTGACGGGGCTGCTCCTTAGCAATTGAAGTCCGCTCGACAGAGCTATCGGCATGAACGGTTGGATACGTTCATGCCGTTTCCTTGTTTCAGTCGTTTTCCTGCCTGATATACCCTCTTTTTCGCCCCTTGCCAAAACGCGAAGCTTTTGCCAGCATAGCTAGGGAACGTCATCTAGATCACATTTTAGGCAACCTTAGGCAATCCGTTCGCTTCTAAAAAGCGGTTCACATTTCATCCCCTCGCAACTGGCGACGAAACGCTGCTGAGCAGTTCTTATTGGTCTTTGCGGAGGTTCCATGCGGTCCCAGGCGTCCATCCTTGTAGTAGATGATGATCCTGTCCACCTGCGCATCTATGGCTGGATCATGAACGCGGCCGGTTTTCGCGCGGTGACGGCGCAAGTCGTCTGCAGCAATGTCTGCTTGCCCGACAATGATAATTTCGATGTTGTTGTGTTGGACTACCGGCTGACAGGTATGCTGACGGCAGTCGAAGCCGCCCGCCAGATCCGGAAAAATATCCCGATGTGCCCATCGTCATCCTCTCCGACATGTTTGAAATGCCGGACGACATTGCGCCCTATGCGAAACGATTCGTGCGCAAAGGTGAGCCGGAAAAGCTGATTGCGACGATTTCCAGTCTCGTCGCGGATGCGGGAACTGAGTTCTCGGAGGGTCAGGCTTCATGACCCTTGGTACGAAGAAAGATCCCCCCCAAATTTCATCGGCCTGGGTTCTAGGCGTTGGCGCGTGTCTGTTCCTCGGCGTCGCCCTATGCAATGCCGCCCCCACCCCCCAAATGCTGCCTATGCAGGAGCAGGAACTCAAATCCATGTCGCTGGAGCAGTTGGGAAATATCCAGGTCACTACTGCCTCCAAACAGCCGGAAGAGGTCTGGAAAACGCCCGCGGCGATTTTCGTGATCACCGCGGAAGACATTCAGCATTCCAGCGCGACA
Source organism: Acidobacteriota bacterium (assembly GCA_021793405.1). Taxonomy (GTDB): domain Bacteria; phylum Acidobacteriota; class Terriglobia; order Terriglobales; family Acidobacteriaceae; genus JAKAAZ01. Next base: position 4,931 of record JAJYSV010000095.1, on the reverse strand, counting down.
TCACTGCCCGAACTGTTGCGGCTGGTTCCCGGAGTTCAGGTATCTCGCTTGCAGAGTGACGGGTGGGCGGTGGGTATTCGCGGTTTTGCGAATCAGTTCTCCAAGGGCCTGTTGGTCATGATCGATGGCCGCAGCGTCTATACCCCTCTGTTCGAGGGTGTCTATTGGGACGTTCAGGACCTGCCGCTGCAAGACATCGATCGAATCGAACTGATCCGAGGGCCCGCAGGTGCTGTCTGGGGGGCGAATGCCGTCAATGGAGTCATCAACATCATCACTAAGCACGCACGCGATACACAGGGGTATTCTGCCAGCGCCCTGGGGGGTGGGCAGCTGGACCATTTCATCGGAGAAGCAGAGGCAGGCTGGAGTCCGACTCCACACCTGCAAGCGAGTCTGTTTGCCAAAGGATTCAACCGCGGTCCGGAACTGAACCCGGGAGGTAATCCATACGATCATTGGCATCAGGAGCGGGGTGGTTTCCGTGCCGATTGGCAGCCAAATCGCCGCGACTCGCTCACGGCGACTGGCCAGATCTATCAGGGCGAAAGCGGGGTCGAGAATTCAGTTGGCCATCTGGACCCGCCGGAGCAAATCGTCGTCGATTCCTATCAGCCTGTGTCCGGCGGCGATATCCTGCTGCGCTGGGACCGCACATTCAGCGCCAGTTCCAACTTCTACCTGCAAGCCTACTTCGATCGCACCAATCGAGGCGGCCCCCTGGGCTTCGAAGGCCGCGATACATTCGACGTGGAATTTGTTGACCACATCGGCTTTTTGCCCCGCCAGGATCTCATCTTCGGCGCCGATGCGCGTGAGAGCCCCAGCTATTTCATCCAGACAGCCGATGCGCTGAATTTTACGCCGGCCAGCCTGACAGATTTTCTATATGGCGCGTTCGTTCAAGACCAGATCAGTCTCCTGCCGGACCGCTTGGCGGTGGTCCTCGGCACGAAGATTGAGGACAACAACTATAGCGGGGTGGGCGTCGAGCCCAGTGCCAGCTTCTTGTGGAATCCCACCGCAAACCAAACCGTCTGGGGAAGCGTGTCGCGCGCGCTGCGCATTCCGGGGCGCCTCGATCGCGACGTCACGATATTAGGAGTCGTCTCGAAGGCTCCCCCGATCATTCTTGAAATCCGCGGCAATCCCAATTTCAAGCCGGAAGTGCTGATTAGCTGGCAAGCCGGATACCGTCGGCTCCTGACGCCGAAGTTCTATTTCGACCTCGCTCTATTCCATAATCAATACGACGACCTCGCCACCTATGGGAATCCTCCACTGGTTCCCAGTTTCCCCACTGAGCCATATCGCTACGAACTTCTCACGGCGACCTATGCCAATGGGGCCAAGGGAATCACCGATGGTCTGGAACTTGCGCCCGACTGGAAACCTTCCCACTGGTTGGATCTACGCGGTACGTATTCGCATCTCCACATGGACCTTCATGGAAAAGCGGGATTCGGGAACGTCGCTTACATCACGCCCAACTATCAGGGCTCCAGTCCCGATGACATGGCGACCGTGCAAGGCTTTCTCACGCTGCCGCATGGAATTGAAATTGACCCGGATTACCGGTACATGAGTGCGCTCCCCACAATGAAGATTTCGCGGTATCAAACAGCGGATGCTCACCTGGCGTGGAAGATCACGAAACATATTCAGCTGACCGCGGATGGCCGGAATCTGCTGCAGCCATCGCACGTAGAATTCGTTGGCGATAACAACAACCCGGTCGGCATTCGACGAAGCTTGTATGCCGGCATTCGCTGGATTCCCTAAGGGCAGGAGCGGCCATGAACCTGCAGACGTGTTGCCGTTCACGGAATCCCCACACGCGAAGGGGAGTTGAAGCCACACTGGGTCGCGTTGCATTTCTTCTCGCCTTGCTTGTCCTGACACTGCACTATACGACATCGACTATTTTTGCCCAGGGCGCGCCGTCCGCCCATCCCACCGAAAGCGATGTGGAGGCCGTCTATCTCTACAACTTCGCAAAATTTGTCGCCTGGCCGTCCAATCCGCAACCTGAGACACACGCCGCCACTCAAAATCCTGCGCTGAATATCTGCGTGCTGGGAACGGACCCTTTCGGCCCAACACTGGACCAGGTTGTGGCGAACGCGAAGATCAATGACAGGCCGCTGGCGGTTTTACGATTGTCAAAAATAAGTTCTGTATCTGCCTGCTCAATTGTTTTCATCGGCCATTCCGAGGCATCTCACCTGGAAAAGGATCTCTCAGCGCTGGCTCAATTTCCCATCCTGACCGTCAGTGATATCCCTGGATTTCTCGACCAGGGTGGGACTATCCAGTTCGTTCTCCAGCAAGACCGCGTCCGTTTTGAGGTGAACCTGGCTGCAGCTCACAAAAGCGGGCTGACTCTTAGCTCGCAACTGCTGAAGGTGGCCATTAAGGTAGTTGGAAATCCGCCAGAGGAGGAGCCGCGATGAGGGTGTTTCCGGAGACGAGATCCATCTCGGGCAAGCTGATCCGGATGAATCTTCTGGTCAGCGGGACGGCGCTGGTCCTCGCGTGCGTGGCCTTTTTTTCCTATGACCTGATCTCTTTCCAGCAGAGTCGGATTCGCACCCTTGCTGCGGAAGCCCGCGTTGTTGGTTCCAACAGCGTCTCGGCATTGCTGTTTAACGATAAGGAAGCGGCGCAGAGCACGCTGGCGGCACTCAGCAGTTCCCCGGACATCATGGGTGCGGCGATTGTGACCAACGATGGGAAAGTATTCGCTGAGTATCGTTCCAGCCGTGGCGGCCCTATGCGATGGACGCCCCTGCCTCCGGGGCGGCGGCAAATGAATTGGGTATCGGGTAGTCAGGTGTTGCTGGCCCAGCAGATCACCTTTCAGGGAACAACCGAGGGCACGGTATACATTTCCGCCCAGCTGGAAGAACTCGGCCAAAGAGCGCGCCAGTATCTGGCCATCGCTGCGGTCATCCTCCTGTTTTGCCTGGCGGCGGCCATGATGGTCACGGCGATGTTCCGGCGGCGGGTGGCCCAGCCCATCGTCGCTCTCGCCGAGATGTCCCGCGCGGTCTCGCGCGATCGCGATTATTCGCTGCGCGCGCCGCCGAGCCGCGAGCGCGATGAAATTTCCGTGCTGATTGAATCGTTCAATGAAATGCTCACTCAGATCGAACAGCGCGATGTGGCGCTGCGCCATGCCCATGACGCGTTGGAAGAACGCGTTCAGGAACGGACAACGGAATTGAAGGCGGCCAATCGAGAGTTGGAAGCATTTTCCTACACCGTTGCACACGATCTTCGGGGACCGCTTGACGCGATCAACGGCATCGGTTTCTTGCTGCAAAAGGATTACGCCGGCAGCATGAACGCCGAAGGCCGGGAAATGTTGGAGAATCTGCGCCGTTTCTCGGCGAAGATGGCTGGTCTGATCGACGATCTGCTGCATCTTTCTCGCGCGGGGACTACCAACCTGGAGCGTTCGACGGTCGATCTCAGTGTCATTGCTGCATCCATCGCCGATGAGCTCAAGACAGCCGAACCGGATCGCAATGTGTATTTCAAGATCGCGCCGGGCGCCATCGTGCTGGCCGATGCGGGACTGATACGGGTCGCGTTGGAAAACCTGATGCGGAATGCATGGAAATATACCTCGAAGCTGTTGTCGGCACGGATCGAGTTTGGATATAAGCGGGCTGGCTCTCAGATTTTTTGCTTTGTGAGAGATAACGGTGCCGGGTTCAATCCCGAGTTTGCTGATCGTTTATTCAAGCCGTTTCAGCGACTGCATACGCAGGGTGAATTTGCCGGAACCGGCGTGGGTCTGGCTACCGTGCAGCGAATCATCGCCCGGCATGGAGGACGCGTGTGGGCCGAGGGCGCGGTGGACCAGGGCGCGACCTTCTATTTCGCGCTCGATTCCTAGACCGACTGCTCCGACGATTCGGCGAACCTTGGGAATTTCATCTGCCATTTATACACTGGAGAAGGATAGTTTCAGTCCCACCGCGAGGAGTATGTTTGGAACGCCGGATCTATACAGCACGTCTGCGCGACAAGATAGTGCTTTCCGAAAGCGCCCAGTGTTATCACCTGGAATTCGATGTGCCGGAAGTGGAGCAGTTTTCCTTTGAGGCTGGTCAGTTCGTTTCCATGGTTGCGGTGGATGCTCAGGGCAAGCATCAGTCGCGCGCGTATTCCATGGCGTCCGCTCCCCGCGGCAATCGGTTCGATATTTGCCTGGACCGCGTGGAGGGTGGGTTTTTCTCGAACCTTCTGTGCGATCTCATTCCCGGAGATACCATACAATTCGACGGTCCGCATGGTTTTTTCGTGTTGCGTCCGCCGCCGGTCGATACCATCCTCATCGCTACCGGAACCGGGGTTGCGCCTATGAAAGGGTTTGTCGAGCAGTTGTTTCCAGGCGAAGCCGAAGACAGGAGTGAAGGGGCTCATTTCTGGCTGCTGTATGGCACGCGTCACGAATCGGAGATTTATTATCGCCGATATTTTGAGAAGACCGCCGCCGAGCATTCCAACTTCCATTATCTGCCGACCCTCAGTCGCCCCCCTGAGGGCTGGGAGGGTCTGCGCGGCTACGTTCAGGCACATGTGAGACAAATGCTTCAGGACCATCCGGGGATTCTCTCGCGCAACAGTACAGCACCGCCGATGCGGGCGTACATTTGCGGCTTGAACGAAATGGTTTCCGCCAATCGAGCGCAGTTGAAGGAACTAGGCTGGGACCGCAAGCAAATCCACTTCGAGCGTTACGATTAGCGCAGGTCCACGGACAATGAAATTGATGGATGCCCATCCCAGCGTAGCTAGCCGCGATATCTCACATGGATTCATTTCCGTGAGAGCTTGGTCTGTATTTCAGCCATTGTGGTTAGATTTTGAAGCTGAGGTGATTCTGGAAGGTCAGATTTCGCTCAGTGCGATGCAGTTGA
>JAJYSV010000025.1 GCA_021793405.1 Acidobacteriota bacterium | reverse complement strand
GTGATGCAGCGTGAATCTACCAGAACTCTGGTCCTCAACCCCTCTGGAAAGACAAGCGATGCAGCCGCACCGCCCGGGTTATTTGCGCCTTGACAAAGCCTTCGTCCTTATCGAGGGCCACCCGGCGAACATAAGATGAAACTATGTCGGCGGTGTCTATGTCAGAGGAACCTATCAAGCTGTTCTCTTCCATGTCCGAGCGGTATCCGCAGCCCAGCGACGCGGACGTGGTCCACGCGGCTACTCGTGGCCTTGTCTCCTTGATTCCAGTTGCGGGTGGCTCGATTGATGAGCTTCTTTCGCTGATATTGGCACCTAGCGTAAGCCGACGCAGAGATGAGTGGTTCAAAGAGTTGGCGGATGTAGTGGAAGAGGTGAAGAAAAAGTTAGACAACTTCAAAATCGAAGACCTTGCTCAAAATGAAGCATTCGTATCGGCCACGATCCAGGCCACGCGGATTGCAGCTGGCACGCACAAGGAAGAGAAGCGTAAGATACTTCGTAATGCCTTGCTTAACGTTGCTCTGGGACAGGGGCCTGATGAGGACACCCAACAGATTTTCTTGAATATCGTGGATGCCTTTACGGCATCCCATGTCCGCGTTTTGGATGTTCTCTGGCGCGGGCCAAGCCAGATGGCTGGCACTCTTTGGGATCAAAACCGTGTCCCCATAAATGCGAGGAACTACGGTGCCGCAATTGAGTTGCTGGTTCCGGAACTGAAGGGTCAAGGTGCATTAACAGAGTACATTTTGAGTGATCTCAGAAGCCGCGGATTCTCCAAGCTTCCTGCGTTGACCCTGCCCTTTCCGACGGGTGAGACGATCACCACTATGGGCGTACAGTTCCTGCGCTTCGTGCTTCATCCAGACGAGCGGCCTTAATGGGGCACCCGATCCCAGATAGACTGAAAGAGATGGCGGGCAGCGATCAGCAACACTGGAATCAGCGCTATCTTGCAGGAGAATTTGGCTTTCGCGAACCCGACCCGTTCGTCATGGAAACGCACAAGAATTACCTGGAGCCGCTTCTGCTCGAGAGTGATGCGCCGGACGCTCACACTGGACTCGACCTGGCCGGAGGCGCGGGTCATCACGCTATCTGGCTGATGCAGCAAGGTTGGCGCATGACCTTGGCGGACTGGTCCGAGCCTGCCTTGGAGATCGCGAAAGAAAAGGCGGCAGCGAACAGTCTTCCTCTAGAAATCGTGCAGGGCACAGCACTCGATGTCGTTACTCAATCTGCCCAGCGTGAACGCCGCTTCGGATTTGTGCTGGTCTCATTTTTTCTGGATCGCGCTGTACTGCCTTGGCTCCCGAAGATTCTCATCCACGGCGGCATTTTGCTCTACCGCACCTACACCGAAGACAATGAGCGGCTCGGCAATCCGCGCGGACCACGCAATCCTGAACATCTCCTGCGCTCACAAGAATTGCTGGAAGTCTACCGCGGCATGAGGATTCTGCATTACAACGAAACAGTCGCGAAAAAAGGTGTTGCGGAGTTGATCGCGCAACAACCATTGAGTTCCCCTTAAAAGAATGGAAGCCATTTGAAGACTCCTCAGCACGCCCCAAAACGCACACGTGTTCCCGGCGTCGGCCATACCCTCGGTAGTACCATGTTCGGAGTCACGCACCATTGCTTCGGTTGCGCGCCGGAGAACAGGTACGGACTGCATCTGCGCTTCCAGGAAACACCGCACAACGCCGGTGTAGAGTGCGAATTTCGTGTCCCGCGTCGCTTTGAGGGTCCGCCGGGCCATGTCCATGGCGGCGTCATCGCCACAATTCTCGATGAGGCCATGGGTAAGGTGAATCGCCACAAGGGGGTGGTCGCGCTCACCCGCAACATGTCCATTGACTATCTCCAGCCCGTTCCGCTGGCAACCAAGCTGTATGCCGTGGGCTGGCCGATAAAAGTGGATGGCCGCAAGCATTTTCATGCCGGAGAAATCCGCGCGCTCGATGGGACAGTCCTCGCCCGTAGCGAAGGCATGTTTGTCGCCGTCGAACCAGCGGAGATGTATCGCAAGTACGGGCAACGGCTTGGTACTCCCAATGGTCAGAGCGGGCGAAGCTGATAAACTTGTATTTCCACGAGAGATTCGTATTGGCAAGGAGCAGCACCATGACAAATCTTCAAAGCAACGGGAGCGCGAATCGCGACTCCAATTCAGGAACTAATCACGGACTGCGCCTCAAAGTGGGCTTGGCGGAAATGTTGAAAGGCGGCGTCATCATGGACGTCATCAACGCCGAGCAGGCAGAGATCGCCGAAAAAGCCGGCGCGGTTGCCGTAATGGCGCTCGAGCGAGTTCCGGCGCAGATTCGCGCCGAAGGCGGCGTGGCCCGCATGGCTTCCCCGGCAATCATCAAAGAAATTATGGCTGCGGTCTCCATCCCTGTGATGGCGAAATGCCGCATTGGACATTTTGTCGAAGCTCAGGTGCTGCAAGAGCTGGGCGTCGACTTTATTGACGAATCGGAAGTCCTGACTCCAGCCGACGAACTCCATCACGTGAATAAGCACGCCTTCAAGACGCCCTTTGTCTGCGGCGCGCGCGACCTGGGCGAAGCACTGCGTCGCATTGCCGAGGGCGCTGCCATGATTCGAACTAAGGGCGAAGCCGGAACCGGCGACGTCGTCCATGCAGTCAAGCATCTGCGTCAGATCGTCAAAGACATGCGTCAGCTAACTGTGATGAGCGAGGAAGAGCTTTTCGCAGCCGCCAAGGATCACCGCGCTCCCTATGAATTGATTCGCATGGTGGCGCAAACCGGCAAACTTCCAGTGCCCAACTTCTCCGCCGGCGGCATCGCCACTCCTGCCGATGCCGCTCTGGTTCGCCAGTTAGGCGCAGAGGCAGTGTTTGTCGGCTCCGGCATTTTTATGCGCGACTCCACCACTCTGGCTAGTATTGAGGAAGCAACCGGACGCGCCCGCGCCATCGTCCGCGCCACCACGTTCTTCGACGACCCCAAGGTATTGGCCGAAGCCAGCGCGGAATGCACTGGAGCCATGAAGGGCCTGGCCGTGGCTGCGATGGATGCCGCCTCCATGATGCAGACGCGCGGCTGGTAATCGATCGTCGCAGTTCTGGCCGCTCGTAGCCAACAAAATCATCGAGAGTTCCTCATGCAGCGTTTTCCTGTCATCGGCGTGCTGGCCCTGCAAGGGGATTACGAATCGCACGCGCGCGCACTGGAACAGGTGAACGCACAGCCCAAAATGGTGCGCACCGCCAAGGATTTAGAACAGGTCGAGGGATTGATCATCCCCGGCGGCGAATCCACCACGTTTCTGAAACTGCTGGAGCGCGAAGAACTCTTCCTTCCGCTGCAACAATTCGTCCGCACCCGGCCCACCTTTGGCACCTGCGCCGGATGCATTCTTTTGGCGAAGCGGGTCACGCGTCCGAATCAGCAAAGCTTGGGCGTGCTCGACGCGACCGTGGAACGCAATGCCTACGGCCGACAGATTGACAGCGAAATTTTGACCGGGCCGACTTCTCTCCCTGGCGGTCCGCTGGAAATGGTCTTCATCCGCGCCCCGCGTATTGTCGAGCTGGGCAACAGTGTGGAGGTTCTGGCACAGCGCGAAGGCTCGCCGGTTCTGGTGCGCCAGATGAATATTCTGGCAGCGACATTTCATCCGGAACTCTCCCACGCCTACGGTATGTCGAAAAATGGCGATGAACATATATCCGATAATGAGGATGAACATCCGGATCGGCGCGTGCATCGCTACTTTGCGCAGATGGTCGAAGAGTATTCGCGCCAGGCACGCAGCGGCGCTTCAGAGGCGCACAAACACCCGGCCCAGACAACCGCGGCTGACCGCGAATAATGCGGTAATTTGTGGCGAGTGGCAGGTCGGACAGTTTCCTCACGGTCAAACTTCATCGACTTGGATGCCGCGCTGACTTTTTTCCATACCATACCGACCTTTGCAGGTTAGCTTGCTCCGGGCAACAATTTATACACCCAATCATTCGAAGTTTTTCCTTCGAAGCAGCATCCAATCAAGAGTAGACTGGCTATATTCGCGGAAGTGAACAGCCATGCCCGCCACTTTTACTCAAGCTCCGATCGACGTTGAACGAAAAGATCCAGGCAGCGGCGGCCGCCCGCCCGTTCCTCGCCGCCCTACGGGGGGCGGTGGTGGTGATGAAAATTGGGGAAAGGGTCAACCTCGCCGTGGTCCGCGTGAGTTGCTGACCCGCTGCCGCATGGGGCTGGGCTTCGCGCTGGCCGGCGATGTGATTTTCTTCATCACCCTTATCTTGGCGTTCTACGCGCAACGCAATGTGGGTCACATCAGCGTGGACAATGAATATATCCTCGATTGGAGACCGCTGACCCTGCCGCCGATTCTCTGGATCAACACAGCAATTCTGCTGCTCAGCGGCTGGACCATGGAAATGGCGCGCCGCAGCGTCTTCCGTGAACTGGATGTAATGGAGGAATGGCTCGGCCTGGGGCGTCCTATCTCCCGGCGTGCGCTTCCCTGGCTCGCCGCGACCCTGGTTCTCGGGGGCTTGTTTATTGCGGGCCAATGCATCGCGTGGCGGCAACTCTACATGGAGGGCGTCTACTTTGCCGCCAATCCCAACAGCCACTTTTTCTATCTGATCACCGGCGCTCACACCCTGCACCTGATTCTTGGCGCGGCTGCCCTGCTGGTCGCGCTGGCTGCCTTATGGTCATCCCGACGCATGGAAATCCGCCAGATCATCGTCGACATGGCCGCCTGGTACTGGCATGTCATGGGTGTCCTCTGGCTATTCTTATTCGGCTTGCTGCTGCTGGCACAATAGCTGGGCGCAGTAACTCCCGCGTGGGCTAGCCTGCCGGATCAAACATACCCTCAATCCGTCGGCCGAATGTTTTCGCAATCCGAATTGGGAGCGGCAAACTGGGATCGTATTTGACAATCTCAACGGCATAGACCGTCTGGCATGAAACGCCAATCCGCTCACCGAACTCGGCTACAGTAAAGGACACTTTACATCGTGTCATCTGTTGATGTGAGAAAAACGTGAGGAAAAATTCTGTATGAGAGTCGTCGCCGCGCAACAGTGTTCTATATCCAAAATATCCTACGAGGCACCGGAGTTGTGCACCGGTGCCTCGTAGGTGAACTTACTTTGTTTTTGTTGCTGGTTTGGCGGTAGATCCCTCCACTATAAGATCGTTATCGACGCTGAAGACGCCGGGTGTGGAGTTGGCCTGCATCCCAGCGAACGCTCTGTCGCTCTCATTGAGAACAACGCCGTAGAGGATGACATTACCGTTATTCACGATAATGTGGATGGCATGGAAGCCTATAGGTGGATCGTACGTGATGCCGCCAGCCATCCGGGCGATGCTCAGACCAGGCCCAATAGCCTGCCCCACAGTACCTTGGTTGGCGTTGTATTTACGTAATGAGGGCTGGGTGTAGATGCGGTTGTAGACGCCCACGCGGATGCGATCGTCCATGGGTGACACGGGCAGGACTTGGATCTGATTGTCGACCGATTTGACTCCAGGAATACCTTGGAGGACTTTGGCGGCGTCGCGTTTGAGGGTGGGAAGCGATGCATAGCCCTTCAGGACAACGGATTTGCCGTGAAAACCGAAGGTAATCCAGTCGAAGACGCTGTAATTGGGGAGGCTGCCAAGCTTTTTCTGCACTTCCCTGGCGATGCGGAGGGTGTCCTCCTGCGACCACGTGGGACCAGGTTGAAGTGCCGGGCTCTGAGCCGCAATTGTGCCCGTAGAAAGAGCGATGATGCAAAGAGCGGCGAGGATTGGCGACACACGACTGATCAAACGGGATAGAACGATCATGGCTTACTCCGTGCGCGGAAGAATTGTTACTTCCGAAAAAACGATACGCCAAGCAGGGGATAGAGTCAATTTGTTCCACACCTGGGTTAACCCGACAAGCCATCCCGCAACGCCGCCCAACAGGACGTCGGTCGGGAATGCTCCATCCCAGGAGGCGCGGCGTTATCGACCGCCGCCGACAAACTGCACAACTTCAAGCTTGTCTCCATGTTGCACGCTGACCTGAGCCCAGTTTGAGCGCGGAACAATCTCGCCATTACGCTCAATGGCGATGCGGTCGGCCTTCAGTTGGAGAAGTTCGATGAGATGGCGAAGCCTAGGGTCAGAGTCCAATTCTGGAAATTCGCGATCGCGGCCATTGATGGACAATTTCATTCGATGGGCAGTGTCCTTGTTCTTCCCGGCTGCTTTACCGAGACGACGACAAGGGTACCACGGAAATAGGCTTGGATTCGCGGTTGGCCCGGGCACGGGATATGCGACCGGAGCTGCGATGAAACAAGGCATTCCATAGACGGTGCATTCTCGGTTTTTGCAGCGGCAAGGACTGCAGGATCTGCCACCGAAGCGAGATGAGAATCTGAATCGCCTCGGTGGAGGAGCTTCTCACATTGATGATTTCATCCTCATCGCCTTCGCGCAGATAGCAATCATTCAGATAGTCGACGGCATGACCGATCATCTCAAGCACTCGCCCCTGTTCCCGCGTCATGATTCTGCGCAGGTTTTGACGCGCCGGTTTGTCGGCGAGTGCGATTGGGATAACTGCCACGGGGGCAACATCGGGCTGCGCCCGAAAAGGCAGAGTCTCGCCTATCTCTTCCAGCCTGGGTAACTCGCTCGCCTGGCGCATCTTCGGAACGCGTTTTTGATCGATCTTCAGGTTTGTGTCGACACTGGGGTGAGTCGCCATGGGAATCCTCTCTTCTCTAGTAATAGTGACGTTTTCCGCGAGCAGGATGTACTGGAAAACAAGCTTCTGAACATTGTCAACATCAAATTGGGACAACGCTCCAAAATGGAAATCACAACAGTTACTTAAGTTTTTCTTAGCGCCAGCGCGAGCCGTTCCTGAAGTGGACTGCACGCTAAACTCAGAACCTGCTTGCTTGCCGTCGCCGTCAGCAGTCTTCTCGATTGCGTTCAGCCTCTAATTCGGATACACCTCTCACGCAATTCCGTTCGCACTACACTCCGCCCCGCGGCTTGACAGTCCTGCCGTTTGAACCTTACAGTCGAGCTATAGGCGGCGACGGAGTATTGTTGTGCGTCGATGACTGCGGCCCTCATGCAAACTCCTAATTATTTCTGGAATTACCTGCCGTTGCTGCTTCAAATCCTGGCCGCTGTAGGCCTTTCATGCATCATCGTCGTTGCTTCCTGGCTGATCGGACGTCACCGGCCCGGAAAAGTGAAACTTTCTACCTATGAGTGCGGCATGGTTCCGCAGGGGGACGCGCGCGGGCGCTTTTCCGTGCGATTCTATATGGTGGCTATGCTCTTTATCTTGTTCGATGTGGAAGCCGTGTTCATGTTTCCCTGGGCAGTCATTTACCGCAGGCTGCCGGCGATCACCGGTTCTCATTTCTTCGGCTTCTGGGAAATGCTGGTGTACATCGGCTTTGTCCTGGTTGGCTTCTTCTATATCAGGAAAAAGGGCATTCTCGAATGGTCCAAAGACCAGGCAGACCTCTAAGGCACGGGATTTGTGACAGACGCTGGAGAAAATCAGAGTAAGGAGGCTGTTCTCGCGGCTCACCCCGACCATCGGGCGATCGCAGCCCTGACGGAACAATTGCCCGACGCCATCCAGAATGCAAAATACGACCGCGGAGAACTGACTCTAACTATCGCCCGCGAAGCGATTATTTCCGCATGTCGCACTGTGCAGACCGCCGGATATAACTTTCTTGTCGATGTCACCGGCGTCGACTGGTATCCGAATCAACCCCGATTTCAGATTTCCTATCATATTCTGTCGCACACGCTGAAGCAGCGCATCCGGTTCGCGGTTTTTGTGGACGAGGGCGATCCTTCCGTCGACAGCATCACATCGGTATGGCCGGCCGCGAACTTCTATGAGCGTGAAGTCTTCGACCTGTTTGGAGTTCGCTTCGGCGGCCATCCCAATCTGCGACGCCTGCTGATGCCGGAAGACTATCAAGGCAATCCGCTACGCAAAGACTTCCCGGTGGAGGGCTATCGCTGATGTCGGAGCTTCTCACTGCGCCTACCGTTGTCGATTCCAGCGAAGACCGCACCATGATTTTGAACATGGGCCCGCAGCATCCATCCACACATGGCGTTCTACGCCTGGTGCTGGAAATCGACGGCGAAGTAGTCGTTCGCGTCGCGCCTGACATAGGCTATCTGCACACGGGCATTGAGAAGACCTGCGAGGCGAAATTCTACCAACAGGTTGTGCCGCTCACCGACCGCATCGATTATTGCAGCCCCATGCACAACAATCTTTGTTACTGTCTCGCGGTCGAGAAATTGCTTCAACTGGAAATCCCAGAGCGCGCCCAGTGGCTGCGCGTCCTGCTGAGCGAGTTGACGCGGCTTAATTCGCATCTGATCTGGCTGGGCACCCACGCCATGGATATTGGCGCGCTGACGGTGTTCCTCTATTGCTTCCGCGAACGCGAACAGATTCTGCGCCTCTTTGATGACCTCGCCGGTCAGCGCATGATGACGTCGTACTTCCGCATTGGCGGCCTCGCGCTGGAACCGCCGCTGGATTTTTTCCCTCGCGTCCGCGCTTTCCTGAAGACGATGCCGGAGAAAATCGACGAATACGAAAATCTTCTCACCGGCAATCGAATCTTTATCAATCGCATCAAGGGTGTCGGTCTGCTGAGCGCCGAAGATGCCATTTCCCTGGGAGTGACGGGACCGCCGCTGCGCGCCAGCGGCGTGGACTGGGACTTACGGCGCGACATGCCCTACTCCAGCTACGAGAAATTTCAATTCAAGGTGCCGGTGTCGACCGGCTGCGACGTATGGTCGCGCTACGTACTGCGCGTGCAGGAGATGCGCGAATCGGTCAAGATTGCCACCCAGGCGCTGGACGGGATGCCGGAAGGCCCGATCAAAGCAAATGCGCCCAAAATCGTTCTCCCCGATCGCGAGGCGATGAAGACGCAGATGGAGGCGCTGATCCATCATTTCAAGATCGTCACTGAAGGCTTCGGTGTTCCTGCCGGCGAGGTCTATCAGGCCATCGAGTCCTCCCGCGGCGAGATGGGCTACTACGTCGTCAGCGACGGCACCGCAAAACCGTATCGCGTGCACATGCGCAACCCTACCTTCGCCACCTTGCAGGCCATCGAGAAAATGTGCGTGGGCCGCTTGATCGCCGACGTGGTCGCCGCCATCGGCTCCATCGATATCGTGCTGGGAGAGATTGACCGATGAGCGCAACTGCCGAGGCTTCCGTGGCGTCACCCGCTTCTCCGCTGCTGGCAGCGGAGTTTTGGATATCATTCGCTTCCCTGCTCCGCTCGCACGTCGCCATGCATTCCATCGCGAAGCCCGAGGGAAAATTGCGAATCCACTCCAGTTCCAACGCTCGATTGGATGTGCTCGGCCCCATCGGCAAGCTCACCATTCTTGCACCCGACGCATCCGGCACGGGCGTTACGGAGTTTCGGCCGGAAGCGGGCGAGCTTGGGGACGAGTACGATACATTTTTCTTTACCGAAGACGGTTTGCTCCACTTTGCAGCTTTGGATCGCGCGCTGGACATGGAAGCGTCGGTCGACAATTTGCTGCGCAAGGTACAAGCATGAGTCTGACAAAGATTTCCGAGAATCCAAAGCCGGGCAGCACAATCTTTTCTCCTGAACTGGCCGCACGTTTTGACAAGCTGGTTACACTCTATCCAGTTCGCCGCTCCGCGCTCATTCCCATGCTGCTATATGCGCAGGATGAAATTGGATATGTATCGGATGCTGCCATCGCGGAAATCGCCCAGCGGCTCGACCTCACCGTGCTGGACGTGCGCAACGTGCTCAGCTACTATTCGATGCTGCGTACCAACCCCATCGGTAAATACAACGTGCAGGTCTGTACGAATATCAGCTGCATGGTACGCGGCGGCCAGGAACTCTTTCAGCATTGCAAGAAACGCCTCGGCATCGGCCACAAACAGACCACATCCGACGGCATCTTTTCGTTGGAAGAAGTCGAATGCATCGGTGCCTGCAGTTGGGCGCCCGCAGTCCAAGTCAATTATGACTTCCATGAAAATCTGACGCCCGAAGCAATGGACGCGCTGCTGGACGAATATCGAAGCAAGGCCGGTCAATAAGAAAATGCCCACATTGGTTTCTCATCCCGATGAAGTCAAGATCGTCAGCAGCCGCTTTGGCAAGGGTGCGACCGAGATCGACCGTTATATTGAGCTGGGCGGTTATGAGGCGGTGCGTCAGGCCATCGAGAAAGGTCCAGACTGGATCATCTCCGAGATGAAAGCTTCCAACTTGCGTGGCCGTGGCGGCGCAGGGTTTCCCACCGGCATGAAGTGGTCCTTCGTCCCCAAGCAATCGGAAAAGCCAAAATATGTTCTGGTCAACGGCGATGAAAGCGAGCCCGGCACCTGCAAAGATCATTTGATTTTCCTGCACGATCCGCACGCGGTCATCGAAGGAGCCATCGTCGCCGGCATCGCTGTAGGTGCAAAAACAGGTTTTATCTATCTGCGCGGAGAGTATCGTTACCTTCTCAAGATCATGGAAAAAGCCATCGCCGACGCCTATGCCAAGGGCTTTCTGGGCAAAGGAATCTTTGGCTCGAATTTCGACTTTGAGGTCATCTCGCAGACCGGAGCCGGCGCATATGAGGTTGGCGAAGAGTCCGCGCTGATGGAGTCGCTCGAAGGCAAGCGCGGCGTTCCGCGAATTCGGCCGCCATTCCCTGCCGTGGTGGGTCTGTACGGCGGGCCCACGGTTATCAACAATGCGGAGACCATTGCGTCTGTCTCCCACATTCTACGCATGGGCGGCGAGGCTTATGCCAAAATCGGCTCCGCTCGCAACGGCGGCACGAGACTGTTCTGCATCAGCGGCCATGCCGAGCGCCCCGGTGTGTACGAACTGCCCATGGGCTACAACCTGAAGAAGATGATCTATGAGGTAGCCGGCGGCATTCGCGGCGGACGTCAGTTGAAGGCCGTCGTGCCCGGCGGTTCGTCCACGCCGGTCCTGTTGCCGAACGAAATTGATATTGGCATGGACTTCGATCAGGTGGGCAAGGCTGGCAGCATGTTGGGCTCCGGCGGCGTCGTGGTGCTGGATGAAACCGTCTGCATGGTCGAGTTTGCGCTACGCACCATTCAGTTCTACCAGCACGAAAGCTGCGGCTGGTGCATTCCCTGCCGCGAGGGTACGGACTGGCTTAAGAAGACACTCACCCGTTTCCATGCAGGCGGCGGCGAAGCCAAAGACATCGACAACATCCGTTACCTGGCGGAAAACATGCTTGGCCGCACTTTCTGCCCGCTGGGCGATGCTGCCGCCATGCCAACCATTGCCTTTGTGAAAAAGTTTCGACAGGAATTTGAAGACCACTTGAACGGCAAGCCTTGCCCGTATGGAAGACATTCTGGAACCAAAGCAACGACGCCAGAATTGATTGCCGTTTCGTAACTGCTGAGACTGCAAGCGAGAGAACAACCTTATGGCTGATGTAACACTCACGGTCGACGGCAAGACGATCACGGCCCCTGCGGGGACGCTGCTGCTTGAGGCCTGCCGCAAGGTCGGAATCGAAATCCCTGCCTTCTGTTATTACCCCGGCCTGTCGTTGCAGGCGGCTTGCCGCATGTGCCTGGTGCGCATTGAGAAAATGCCCAAACTGCAGACTGCCTGCACCACGCCCGTAGCCGAAGGCATGATCGTGTCGACGGAAACGGACGAGATCAAGCAGGCGCGCAAGGCCATGTTGGAACTGGTGCTCGCCAACCATCCGCTTGACTGCCCGGTCTGCGATGCCGGCGGCGAGTGCGAATTGCAGGACATGACTTTCAAGTACGGAGCGGGCGGTTCCCAGTTCGTCGAAATCAAGAACCATCGCGAGGAGCAGCAGTGGTCCCCGGTGGTCTTCTTCGACCGTCCGCGATGCATTCTCTGCTATCGCTGCGTGCGCGTCTGCAATGAAGGGATGGATGTCGCGGCGCTGGGCATCCAGCAGCGCAACGTCGGCTCCGTCATCGCGCCCAACGACATCACCTCGCTCGACTGCGAGCAGTGCGGCATGTGCATCGACATTTGCCCCGTAGGCGCGCTCACCTCCGACACCTATCGCTATAAAACGCGGCCGTGGGAAATGACGCACGTTGGCACCATCTGCACCCATTGCGGCGATGGCTGCAAAACAACCTTGGGCGTGCGCCGCAGCGACGACGGTATGCAGATTGTTCGTGGCGACAATCGCGATAAGAGTGGATTGAATGGCGAATTTCTCTGCGTCAAAGGCCGGTATGCATTCGATTTCGCCAACAGCTCAGAACGCCTGACGCAGCCGCTTGTCCGCCAGCCCAATGGCGAATTCGCGACTGTCAGTTGGGAGGATGCAATCAAGGTTGTTGCCAAACGGTTCCGCGCAGCACGCGACGAGCGTGGCGGCCGCAGCATCGGCGTCATAGGCTCAACCCGCATCACCAACGAAGAAGCATACCTGCTGCAGAAGATCGCGCGCAGCGCCTTCGGCACCAACAATATCGACCATCACCGGACCACGGACTATGTTGGCATCGTTCGCGCGCTTGACGGCCAAAAGAATCGCTTTGCCAGCATTGCGGATGCAGGCTCCGCCCCCGCCATCTTGATACTCGGCAACGATCCGACAGAACAGCATCCTCTGCTGGCATGGAACGTGCGCACGAATGTTCGCCACAATGGCGCCCGCATCTACCTGGCGAATCATCGTAAAATAAAACTGCACCGACAAGCGAAATCATTTATTCAAATTCCTGCAGATGGGTACGAAGCTTTTGCGCACTTTCTGGGCGGCGACGAGGCGAGTAGCTTTGGCGCGGATGCGATCGCGCTGAGAGACTCGCTGCGTCAGGAGCAAAATCTACTCATTGTCTTTGGCTCGGAATTGCGCGGCACAGCTATTTCGGCTTTAGTGAAGTTCGGATTTTCCCTGCCCGATACGAAATTTGCCTGCCTAGGAGATTATGTCAATTCGCGCGGCGCGGCCGACATGGGACTCTATCCCGATCTGCTTCCAGGCTATCAACCCATCCATGGCAATAGCGCCATTCGTGCGGAATACGGCGATGGCATTCCTCGCGAATCCGGACTGGATCTTGCGCAGATGTTCGAAGCGGCGGCGCGCAACGAACTCGCAGCGCTCTACGTGGTCGGAGACGATCCAGTGGAACGACTAGGCATTGCCGAGGAAACATTGCACAATACATTTCTCGTGGTGCAGGACATGTTTATGACCGCGACGGCGAAGCTGGCCGACGTGGTGCTGCCGACGGCGAATCTGTACGAGAAATCCGGCACCGTTACCAATACATTCGGCGATCTGCAATTGGTCAAGAAGGCTGCGGACCGCGCTGGTGTTCGCACTGACCTGGAATTGATCGTCCGCATCGCAGACACCATGGGAGAAGATGTGCACACCCTGGTCCCATTCGGCAAAGGCGTGCGCGCGGATATGGGACAGTCGCGAGGCGCGCAGTCCGGCGAAGCCGATCGCCATGGGATTTGGCTCGCGGCGCACAATCTCGAGCCGAAGCTGAGCCCGTTCGATCCCAATGCGTTGCTCGATGAAATTCAACGTCTTGTGCCGGGCTATGACTTCGATCGACTCGACCTGCTGGGTGGAACGAGCCAGCAAGTGCAGCCCGCGGGCGATGGCCTAATCGGCATCTCCCAGCTGGCCGACCGTCCGGATGGGATTCTGCCTTCAGGAGACACCCTGTTTACCTCTGGCACGCTAGGTCATTACAGCGAAAAGCTGAACGAAGTGGAAGTATTTCAAACGAAGAAAAGTATGGTGGCGGCTGACTGACAATTGAAACGTCGGTTCGGACGTAGAAATTGCCGCACCGGAGCAGTGCGCGACTCGGCAATTGGGTCAAAGTGGAAATGATACGAACGTGAATATTCTGATCTTTGTTCTCTTAAGCTTGTTGAAAGTGGCCGTGGTGACTGTCATCTTCTTGATGGCAGTGGCCTATACGGTGCTACTGGAACGCAAACTCGTAGGCCGCATTCAGAACCGCTGGGGTCCTTCCCGCGTTGGCCCCTTCGGGCTGCTGCAACCATTGGCCGATGGTCTGAAGCTTTTTTTGAAGGAAGACCTGATGCCGACGGCGGTCTCCCGTCCGCTTTTCATTCTGGCGCCAATCATCGCGCTCTCCTGCTCTTTGATTTCCATTGGCGTGATTCCGTTTGGGGAAAACATCCATTGGCATGGCGTGGATATGTTTCAGATCGCCGACGTCAATGTCGGGCTGTTGGTCATCCTGGGCGTCACCTCCATAGGCGTGTATGGAATTGCACTGTCCGGCTGGTCGTCGAACAACAAATACTCTCTACTGGGATCACTGCGCTCGACGGCGCAGATGATCAGTTATGAACTGGCGCTCGGCCTATCCGTAATTGGGGTCGTGCTGCGCACCGGATCGCTGCGTTTGCGCGATATTGTGAACCTACAAAACACGCATGGAATCTTGTCGTGGAACATCTTCGGAGGCGTGCAGATCGTTGCTTTCTTCATCTATCTGACGGCCGCGTTTGCAGAAACCAACCGCACTCCATTCGACCTGCCGGAAGCGGAGAGCGAACTGACGGCCGGATATCACACCGAATATAGTTCCATGAAATTCGCCATGTTCTTCATGGCCGAATACGCCAACATGATCACAGTGGGCTGCGTGGCCACCCTGCTCTTCTTAGGCGGTTGGTCGAGCCCCTTCGGCAACCTGCTTCCAGCCTTCGGCGGCGTGGTCGTGCAGGCCCTTCTTCCAGTATTCTGGTTCGTCGCCAAGGTTTTCTGCTTCCTGTTTCTCTATGTTTGGGTCCGCGGAACATTGCCGCGTTTCCGTTATGACCAGCTGATGGGATTCGGCTGGAAATTTCTTTTACCGATTGCCATTGTGAATGTGATGGCAACCAGTCTGGTCCTGGCCTTCCATGGGTAAACCTTCCCTACAGTCCGTAGGAGTTGGAACGAGATGAATCTCGCGATCTTCATCCTCTTCGGACTCCTCTGCCTGGGCGGAGCGCTGAACCTTCTGCTGCAGCGGCACCCGATCAACAGTGCGCTGTCACTGATCGTAGTCATGTCTTCGCTCTCCGTTCTGTACTTGTTGCTGGGCGCTGAGTTTCTTGCCGCGGCGCAGATCATCGTCTACTCCGGCGCGATTATGGTGCTGTTTGTTTTCGTCATTATGTTGTTGAATGCCGGCGAGGAAGAGCGTACCCATGGCAGCCAAGTCGCGTATCTGGCAGGTATTCCTGGAGCGCTGGCGCTGTTTACGGTTTTGGCCTCCACGTTTTTTACGCTGCGCAACAGCTTTGGAAATGCGCGGCTGGGCGCGTTTGTGGCCACAACCAGCGATCTCAGCCGGGTGTTGTTCCGGAATCTTTTGCTGCCATTTGAAGTCACTTCCGTTTTGATTCTGGTGGCGATCATGGGCGCTGTTGTGCTGGCGCGGAAGGAGCATTGACGTGGCAGTTCCGATGGTCTGCTATCTGATACTGAGCGCCGCGCTGTTTTCGATCGGCATATTTGCATTTCTGATCAAGCGCAACATCATCACCATTTTCATGTCGATTGAGCTGATGCTGAACGGCGTGAACCTGGCGTTTGTCGCCTTTGCCAACCACTGGCACCAGGTGAGCGGTCAGATTTTCGTGTTCTTTGTGATGGTCGTCGCCGCTGCGGAGGCGGCTGTCGGTCTTGCCATTATCATCTCTCTGTTCCGCTCGCGGAACACATTGAACGTCGACCAGATCAACTTGATGAAGCTATGACAATTTTCGATTTGATGAGATTATGATCCCTTCTTTATATCTCTGGCTGCTGCCTCTGTTCCCTCTGGCGGGTTTTGCCATCAACGGAACCATGGGGAGACGCCTGCCGAAAACTGCCGTCTCATTCATCGGGCTGCTGTTTCCCGCCGCGGCCTTCGCTCAGGTGCTGTGGATTGTTGCGCGCGTGCATCAAGGGCTGACGCTGCCCTATACGGAAAGCTTTGCAACTCCTTGGATTGCAGTCACTGACTTCCACGCCAATTTTTCGTTTTTGCTGGATCAGTTGACGCTCGTCATGCTGTTGGTCGTCACCGGCGTGGGCCTGATGATTCATCTCTACTCCGTCGGCTATATGGGCGAGGAGGAAGGCTACTGGCGATTCTTCAGCTATATGAATCTGTTTCTATTTTTCATGCTGACGCTCGTACTGGCTGCTAATTTTCTGTTGCTCTTCGTCGGCTGGGAAGGCGTCGGTCTGGTCTCCTATTTATTGATCGGCTTTTACTACACCAAAGACTCCGCGGCCAACGCGGGTAAGAAGGCTTTTATCGTCAACCGGATTGGCGATTTCGGCTTTCTGTTGGCCATGTTCCTGATCATCGCCCACTTTGGCACCCTCAGTTTCAATCAAGTATTTTCCAGCATCACGTCCCATCCTGAGATGCAAGGCGGTTTCCTCACCGCGATTGCGTTGTTCTTACTTCTTGGCGCAACCGGCAAGTCGGCGCAGATTCCTCTATACGTCTGGCTTCCGGATGCGATGGAAGGTCCTACGCCGGTCTCCGCTCTGATTCACGCCGCCACCATGGTGACGGCTGGCGTGTACATGCTGGCGCGGACGCACGTGCTGTTCGGTCGTTCTCCACTGGCTCTGACGGTGGTGGCCGTTATTGGCGCGGCGACGGCATTCTTTGCAGCCACGATCGGCATTCTGCAGACGGATATTAAGCGCGTCCTGGCCTACTCCACGATTTCGCAGCTCGGCTATATGTTCCTGGCCTGCGGGGTGGCGGCTTACTCGATGGGAATTTTTCATCTGGTCACACACGCATTCTTCAAGGCGCTGTTGTTTTTGGCTGCGGGCAGTGTGATTCACGCGCTGGGTGGCGAGCAGGACATGCGGAACATGGGCGGCCTGCGGAAGAAACTTCCAGTCACTTTCTGGACCATGACCGCGGCTGTATTCGCCATTAGCGGATTGTTTCCCTTTGCCGGATTTTTCAGCAAGGACGCAATTCTCGCAGCCGACTTTATTACGCCCCATGACGGCAAGATATTGTGGGCCGTGGGCTTGATAACGGCCGGACTGACGTCGTTCTATATGTTTCGGCTGTGGTATATGACCTTCTTCGGCAGCCCGCGCTATCAGGAATCGAGCGCTGTCCGCGAGGGTCACGGATCGCACGGCGGACGTGACGTGCATGAAAGCCCCTGGGTTATGCTGCTCCCGTTGGTCATCCTTGGAATTTTGTCGTTGGCCGGGGGATGGATTGGCTGGCCCGAAGCGCTGGGCGGAAGCAACTGGATCGCGCATTTTCTTGATCCTGTCTTTGCAAGCGCTGGAACCGCCGCGGCAACACCGCCGACTACGGCGGACATTCAATTGGACCGGATTCTCGCGGGTGTTTCGATGTTGACCGCGCTACTGGGATGGTTCCTGGCGGATCTAATGTACCGCCGCAGGCCGCAACTTGCGGATGCCGCCGAACGCAGTGCGAAGCCTCTATACACAATGGTGCTGAATAAATATTGGGTCGACGAAATCTACGCGAGCGTCATTGTCGGGCCAATTCTGGCGGTTTCAAAAACACTGCTGGGTCGCGGCATTGAGTCGGGCGTCATCGATGGCACGAACAATGCCTGGACGAGAATCGGGAGTGGCCTAAGCTCGTGGGTTCGCCGCATGCAGTCGGGAAATATCCGCTCTTATGCAGGCTGGTTGGCCGCGGGTGCGGCAGCGGTATTGATTGTGGTGCTGTACCTGGCGCACTTGTACTGAAGAGGAAGGACTTTGTGTTGAACGCAAGCATTCTGACGTGGCTCACCTTCCTGCCTGTAGCGGGCGCGTTGGTGGTTCTGTTGCTGCCGAGGCGGGGTCGCGCTGCTGAGGGTTTCACTCTGCTGCTGACGCTGGCTTTCTTCTTGCTAGCCCTCCATCTGCCCGCGCACTTCAACTATCACCAGCAGCAGGGATTTCAATATGAGCTGAATGTTCCATGGATCAGCAGCCCTGCCATCCATTACCACGTCGGCGTAGATGGGCTATCGATGTGGCTGGTGGTGCTGGTCTCCTTCCTTGCGCCATTGGGCGTGCTCATCTCCTGGCGGGCGATCGAAGATCGCAAACGCGAATTTTATGCGCTCTTGCTGCTGCAGCAAACGGCAATGTATGGCGTGTTCATCTCGCTCGATCTGATCCTGTACTACGCATTTTGGGAGCTGTCGATCGTCCCTCTGGCGCTGCTGATTGGCATGTACGGGCGTAACGATGGACGCCGCGCGGCGATTAAGTTTTTTCTCTACGCGTTTATTCCATCCGCGTTGCTGCTGGTTGGAATGCTTTGGCTGTATGGACAGACGGGGACGTTCGACTTGGTGCAGCTGCAGCAGCAAATGCATGGTTGGAGTACTGGCCCCCATGCGGCGGGCTTGTGGTTGACCTCGCTGGCCTTCTTGCTGGCCTTCGCCGTTAAGGTGCCAGTGTTTCCACTGCACGGCTGGCTGCGCGATGGTATTAGCGAAGCGCCCACGGCGGTCGCGATGATTCTGGCCGGCAAGCTGGGTCTCTATTCCCTTCTGCGCTGGCACGTCGGGCTTTTCCCCACGGAAGCCGCGCATGTTGCGCCGCTGATGGTGGCCCTGGGAGCCACAGGTGTTCTGTATGGAGCATTGATGGCACTGGTGCAGACGGATTTGAAACGTCTGGCTGCCTATGCCACGCTGAGTGCGGTCAGCTTCATCGTGCTGGGAATCTATGCCTTCACCGCGGCAAGCATGGACGGAGCGGCGTATCAAATTCTGAACGAAAGCATTTCAGCGAGCGCGTTTTTCATGCTGCTGGGCATCCTGTATGAACGGTATGGAACCTACGATATGGGCCAGCTGGGCGGCATTGCTACCAAGATGCCAGGGCTCGCAGTGCTGTTCGTCATCACAACACTGTCCTTGATCGGACTGCCGTCACTCAATGTCTTTGTTGGAGAATTTCTGATCCTGAGCGGCAGCTTCCAGACCCATCCCCGCATCGCAGGCACGGCCACGGTGGGAGTGATTCTTTCTGCCTCCTACATGCTGTGGATGGTGCAACGGGTATTTTACGGCAAGCCCTCGACCAGCGTGGCTGCTTTGTCGCCCGCGGATGTGAACTGGCGCGAACGCGCCGCCGTATGGCCGACTATTGCGTTGATGATTGCGATGGGCGTGGCCTCCGTCTTCTGGATGCACGCCATCGATCTTTCTGTGCCGGGCATGGCCCCCAATAAGGTTTCGTTGGGGGCCGCGGTCACACCGACGTCAGCCTACGCAACTTTGAACCCGACGCGAGGCATGACCCGATGAACGACGCCGTGAACACATCGATAATTTCCGTTGCGCCCGCACTGCGGCTTCTTCCTGAAATCGTAATGACATTGACCGGAGTTCTGGTCATGCTCCTCGAGGCCGTGCTGAAACCGAAAACCAGCCGCAAGCCTCTCGGCATCCTGGCAATTCTTGGCACACTCGCAGCACTCGGGGCCAGCCTGTATCAACTGCATCTTCCCGCCGGAACCGCCTTTTTCGGCACCGTGCAGTCGGATGCCTTCAGTGTCTTTTTTCATCTGGTGATTGGCGGCATCGTGCTGGTGACGCTTCTCATTTCACTCGATTATTTCGAGGGTCACACGAACAACGTCGGCGAATTCTATGCGCTGATCCTGTTTGGCGCGACCGGCATGATGCTGATGGCAAGTTCGGTGGAACTGCTGATGGTCTTCATCAGCCTGGAGATTTCTTCCATCTCCACTTACATTCTGGCGGGCTATCGAAAACGGAGCGCGACCAGCCCCGAAGCCTCCATCAAGTACTTTTTGCTGGGCTCGTTCGCAACCGCATTTTTCCTCTATGGCATCGCGCTATGCTTCGGCGCAACCGGCTCGACCAACATCTACGACATCGCGAAGGGTGTCGCGGGCGGTGCGTCGCCGCTGCTGCTGACAGTCGCCTTTGGCATGATGCTGATTGGTCTTGGCTTCAAGGTGTCGTTGGCGCCTTTTCACGTTTGGACGCCGGATGTCTACGAAGGCGCGCCCGCACCTGTTGTTGGATTGATGTCCACTGCGCCGAAGGCCGCTGCCTTCGCGGTGCTTTTGCGCATTACCTATGGAGCCTACGGAACCGCGACGCACATTTGGATGCCCCTGGTCTGGATCCTGGCGGTCCTATCGATGACCATCGGCAACCTGGGTGCGCTCACCCAACGCAATGTCAAACGAATGCTGGCTTATTCCTCAATTGCTCACGCTGGATATCTCCTGGTTGCGTTCACCGCGCTGGCGCCCATGGGAATTGCGGCCGCCAGCTTTTACACGGCTGCCTATGCGGCAATGAACGTGGGCGCGTTCGGCATCATTAGTTATCTGTCCGGCTATAACGAAGCTCGCACCAACCTCAGCGATTATGCCGGGGCTGCCCGACGTCATCCAGTGGCCGCTGCCGCATTTGCAGTCTTTCTAATTTCCTTGATCGGAATTCCCTTCACGGCGGGCTTCTTCGGCAAGTTTTACGTCTTCACCGCAGCAATCGATTCCGGCCATGCCTGGCTGGCGGTAGTGGGCTTGCTGAACAGCGGCGTGGCCGCGTTCTATTACCTGCGTCTTCTGGGACAGATGTATATGCTGCCCGAAGAGCCAGCGCGGGAGCCGGATACAGCCCATGCGCGACCCTCGTTTGTGCTCGGTATGGCGATTTTAGTGCTAGCGGTCTTCGTGCTGGGGATTTTTCCGGGGCGCGCTCTGCGTCTCGCGCGCGCAGGTGCGGCAACGTTTGCAGACCGCAGCGTGCCCCCTTCATCACCCGCCATTGCACAATTGCAAACGAAACAGTGATCGTATGTGGCACGCCGGTTGGATAGGCATTGTTTCGGCGCCGTGCCAATCAGACGGGTTTAGCGAATCGGAACAATTTGCGAATCGCCGGCCCTTTTAAATTGCAGCAGGAAGGGTAGCAACTGGATTCCTACCGCTGCCCGCGATCATCACGTATTGGGCGAATTTGTCGCGGAAGATCGAAGCCTGATCGGTGTCGACTGAGTGCGCCACACATTGCCATGCTGCGTCTCCTTCACTCAAGTCGTCATACAATGAGCATAGAAAACATGCTCTCCTGCGGAGGGATGTGTGAGTGGTTGAAACAGGCGGTCTTGAAAACCGCTTTACCCGCAAGGGTAACGGGGGTTCGAATCCCTCTCCCTCCGCCAATATTTATCAATGACTTACGGGATTCGTGTACCTAATACGTACTTGAGTTCGCAATTCCTGAAAACGTGGGGCGATTAGATTTATTTTTTATCGAACAATGATTCGAGTTGATCTTTCACTAAACTGAGATTTGCGCAGTGAAACTGATGTTGGCCACGATTATCCCAATACGAGATGATGAATCCGTTGTCAATCTTTTGCAGGGTTACGTTCGTAGGTGTGTTGTTGCTTTGGTATCCCACCGAACTTGCCGAAGGCATCGGCGTTAAAGCGTCATTCATAATATTTTTATTTACCCCAAGTTTTCAAAGAACGAAGATGCTTTAATCAAAGCATTTCTACGAGGTATTGCAAGGTAGACTTATCCCCAGGAGGAATCGTGGCGAAATACCTGCTCGTGAAGAAAGAATACGAAGATAAACCCCGCCGGATCGAGGCAACTCGCTTCGAGGAAAAGGGGGCTCATTTGTGCGTGTATAACGGCGACGAAAAAGTTGCGGATTTCCTACTGAGTAAGCTTGAAGATTATTCATTCGAGAGTGAGGTCGAAGAGAAGAGGGCGATTCTCGAAGGCATCAAAGAATGGGAAAAGGATCGCTGAAAACTCGTGTACTTATAGCGTACTTGAAAACCGCGTATCTGCCGTTTTGTGCATATGTAGCGATACTGAAAACACAGTAAGTTGCCTGTTTTCAATACGGACCAGACTTCCGAATCCCTCTCCCTCCGCCAATCTAGTCATTGATAATATTTAAGTGATAAATAGGAGTGATTGCGAGCAGGCCACTATGGTTGGACTAGTCAACTACGCGCAGGAGCCCCACTCGGTAGAGCTTCGGGAAATTCCTGTTCCTGAAATTGGTGAGGATGACGTTTTATTCAAGGTGCACGCTGTATCCATCTGCGGTAGCGACCTGCATCAATATGCAGGCAAGCAGAGTTGGAAGGTGAATTACCCCGTCGTCCTCGGACACGAGTTCGCC
The DNA here is from genome assembly GCA_021793405.1 of Acidobacteriota bacterium. Classification (GTDB taxonomy): domain Bacteria; phylum Acidobacteriota; class Terriglobia; order Terriglobales; family Acidobacteriaceae; genus JAKAAZ01. The sequence goes on along the minus strand of JAJYSV010000025.1, from coordinate 30,746 downwards.
GGCACGATTGCTGAACTTGGCCGCCGCGTGCGTGGCTTCAAGGTAGGCGACAGGGTGGTGAGCGAGACAGCGGCGCTGCTCCCTCCGGATTCGGCATTTATTCGTCAGGGGCTATACAATTTAGAACCCAAGCGGCTCGGTTTCGGATATGGGGTCGACGGAGCGATGGCAACGTTCGTCAAAGTTCCGGCGCGCTGTCTTCATGACGTTCCAGCCTCTTTGGCGCTGGAAAAGGCCGCGCTGACCGAGCCATGCTGTGTGGCCTACAACGCCGTCTGCGTCAACTCGCGCGTGCGCCCCGGTGACACAGTCGCAGTGATTGGGCCAGGCCCGATCGGCCTGCTTTGTGCCGCGATGGCAAAGCTTTCTGGAGCCGGACATCTTCTCGTAGTTGGCACTCCCGCCGATGTAAAGCGATTGCAAGTTGCGAAGCAGATGGGTGCGGACACGGTTCTTGGAGCCCAGGGCGAAGATGTTGCCGACTGGGTAAAGAATTTTGGCGATGGCTATGGATTCGACTTGGTCATCGACGCCGCAGGAGTTTCCGCAGCGCTCAAAATCGCGCTCGATATTGTTCGTCCGGCGGGTCAAATCACCAAGGTGGGATGGGGCCCGCAACCGCTCAATTTTTCTCTCGATCAGCTTGTCCAGAAGGGGGCCACGCTTCAAGGCAGCTTTTCCCACAATTGGATGATTTGGGAAAAGGTTCTTTCCCTCTTGTCTAGCGGCAAGATCGATCCCAGCCCGATACTGAATCGGATTTCTCCTCTCAGCGAATGGCGCGAGGCTTTTGAGGAGATGCATTCCGGTGCAATCGTTAAAGGAGTACTCCAGCCATGAACAACCTGCATCCCGCTCTTGTATGCGCTTAAAGGACAAAGTCATCCTGGTGACCGGCTCGACCACCGGCATCGGCGAAGCCATGGTTCGTCTCTTCGCCCGCGAAGGCGCTCAGGTCATGATCCATGGAAGACGGAAAGATGCAGCGCAAGAACTGGCTGCAGAGGTAGGGGAGCGTGCATCTTTCGTCATCGGCGCGCTCGAAGACCCGCAAACTGCCCCAAAGCTTATCGCTGAAACAATCGCTCGCTTTGGTCGAATCGACGGTCTTGTGAACAATGCGGCTGTGATTACCCGCGGCGTTCTCGAAGATGCAAATCCAGAGACGTTTGACCGCACGATGTCGATCAACTTGCGGGCACCACTTCTGCTGATCCAGTCCGCTCTCCCCCACTTTCGGAAAAACGGCGGAGGCCGTGTACTGAACATCGGTTCGATCAACGCCTATTGCGGCGAACCGACGTACCTGCTGTATTCCATGTCAAAGGGCGGCCTGATGACCATGACTCGGAACCTGGCTGACGCCCATGCAACCGAAGGAATCCAGATCAACCAGCTCAACGTCGGCTGGACACTTACGCAGAATGAATACGCATTGAAACTCAAGGACGGCATGCCCGCGGATTGGCCCTCCAAGTTGCCGAAGAGCGTCGCTCCCTCAGGTCGGATCCACTCCCCAGAGGAAGTCGCCATGGCTGCAATTTATTTTCTTTCCGACGAGGCGGCTCTTATCAACGGCTCGATTCTCGACGTGGAGCAATTCCCGCTCATCGGACGGAACCCAAACAAGGAAGTCCATTGAATACCCTGGTGAAGCCCAAGCTGGCCGTTTTTCCAAAGTGTTTTATGGACCAGCTATGCGTTGATCGAACCATGACGCTGTTCGAGTGGATCGAACTTGCCGCCACGCTCGACGTCGAGGGACTTGAGTTCTACTCTGGCTTTGTGGAAGATGACGATAACTTCCTCGACAGGGTTAAGGCTGCTCTCGAACGACACAAACTTGCCATGCCGATGTTCTGCTGCTCTCCCGATTTCACTCAGCTCGATCCCCTCCTCCTTCAAAAAGAGATCGATCGCGAAAAGCGGATGATTGAGATCACCTCATTTTTCGGCGGTCGTTTTTGCCGTGTTCTCTCCGGCCAACGCCGCCCGGGACTCACCCGGGAAAACGGCATCGCTCAGGTTGTTCGAGTCTTTCGGGATCTGTTGCCGTTCGCTGAACAGCATGGTGTCGTCTTGACTATGGAGAACCACTACAAGGATAACTACTGGCAATATCCGGAATTCGCCCAGAAGTCGGATGTCTTTGTCGAAATCGTGGAGCAAATCGATTCCCCTTGGTTTGGCGTCAATTTCGATCCTTCCAATACGATCCTGGCGGGCGAGGATCCGCTGGTGCTACTCGAACGCGTCAAGCACCGCGTCGTCACGATGCATGCGAGCGATCGATATTTGAAAAGTGGCGCAATCGAGGATCTACGCAAGGAGGAAGACTCGGTCGGTTACGCCAGTCGCCTATCCCACGGCGTTATAGGGAAAGGAATGAACGATTACGATACGATCTTCTCGACGCTCCATGCGGTTGGGTTTCTCTCATGGATTTCCATCGAAGACGGCCTGGGTGGGATGGATGAGTTGCGAGAATCAGTTCATTTTCTCAAAGCCAAAATTGACCGCCACTTCCGGGATTAAATTGGAATCCTAATTTCAAGCAGTGCTCATCAGGTTTTGCAACCAATGCGGAGTTGATCACCAGACAAATTCATTATGAAGACCATCGTACAAATTTCCCTGGACCTCACCTCGATCCCTGAGGCGCTCGAAACGGCACACCTCGCCATTCGTTCCGGGGTCGACTGGTTGGAGGCAGGCACACCCCTCATCATCGCCGAAGGAATGAACGGCGTTCGTGCCCTGCGCGCCGAGTTTCCCGAGGTTCCCATCGTCGCCGACCTGAAAACTATGGACGGCGGTTGGCTTGAGGCCCAATTAATGGCAGAAGCCGGAGCTACCCATGTCGTGGTTATGGAGCGCGCACATCCGGAAACGATCAAAATGGTCGTGCAAGCCGGAAAGGATTTTGGTGTAAAGGTTATGGGAGACAACCTCGGTGCGGAGGACATGATAGCAGCGGCAATGCGTCTGGAGGAATTCGGCTGCGATTTCGTGATTCATCATATTGGCTACGATGAGCGTCGCGGCCTCGCGGCGGCGGGAAAGCCATACCCCAGTCCTCTCGATCAGTTGCGAGAGGTCGTCGCGGCTGTCCGGGTTCCTGTTCAGGCCGTAGGCGGTCTTTCGATTGAGCAGGCGATCCGCACTCCCGAATACGGAGCTCCTCTCGTTGTTCTTGGCGCTCCTCTCACCATCGATGCTGATTCCTTTAAAACTGCCTCTGGCAACCTCGAAGATAAGCTCCGACTGGTTTGTGACCGAGTCCATGCCTATCGCGGCTGATCCGGAATTGCCGCTGCTCCAGCCCTGCGTGACGGAGAGCGGTATTGGCTGAAGAATCCCTTTTGCGCTCCGTCAAGTCTCGGAGTATTTTCCGCTCTCCAGATCCATGGCGGCTTGCCGTACATTCTCTGGTCGGCCCAGATCCCGCCAATAGTATTCATCCGCGCGAAATGCGATGATCTTTTCTCCCTGGGCCGCGAGATGCATATAGGCGGAAATGATGGAAAAAGCGCCTTCCTCGTCCATCCTTGTAAGCAGATCGGGAGAAATGATGTGGATGCCAGAAAATGCCAGAGCCTGCACCTCAAGCGCAGACCGCGCCCATTCAACATTTCCATCGCGACCAGCTCGGCGACCGCAGAGCTGACCGTGCTCGTCGAAGAGGAGATGGCGCGAAGTCTCCCGGTCCTGAACTGCCAGGGTGGCGAGGGCATCCTGTTCCGTATGAAACCGCATCATGCGCCCCAGGTCGATGGTGCTGATGACGTCGACGTTGTGCAAAATGAAAGGCTCGTGCGAACTCCCGCTATGGTCAAGAAAGAAATAGGCGGCCTTTTTCAAGCCGCCGCCGGTGTCCAGCAGGACCTCCTCGCGAGAGATTTCAATGTGCATGCCGAAGTCATCGTTGGCTTCGAGGTACTTGAGAATCATGTCTGCGTAATGATGCGTATTCACGATTACCTCGCGGATGCCAAAGGCGCGCAGCCGGGTCAGGGCAATCTCCAATAGCGGTCGGCCCGCAACCTCTACCAGCGCCTTTGGGCGGTCGTCAGTCAACGGCCGCAGACGCGTACCCAGGCCAGCGGCAAGAATCATCGCCTTCACTTGCCCATCTTCTCCAGCTCGATATGCCGAACTATCACTTCCAACCCGCTATTGCCACGCAAATGCTTCGCCAACTGCTCCGCCAGATACACTGAGCGGTGCTGGCCTCCGGTGCAGCCGAACGACACCATCAGACTGTTGAAACCGCGGCGTTGATACCGGCTCACGCTTGCATCCACCAGCGACAGCGCGCTTGCAAGAAACTGGTGCACGCTTTCTTGTTGATTCAGGTAGTCAATCACCGCCGCGTCCTTGCCGGTCAACGACCGGAATTGTTCTTCCCGCCCAGGATTCGGCAGACTGCGGGCATCGAAGATAAATCCGCCGCCGTTCCCAGACTCATCCGCGGGCATTTCTCCATGGAATGAGAAACTGAAAATACGCACCGTCAGCCCCACCGCCGGAGAAGCGAGACTTAGCAGTTTCTCCGATTGCAACATGCCCTGGAAGGCGTCCATCAGCGCCGGCAGGGCGACCGGCAGCTTAACGTGATCCGCCAACCAGCGCAAATTCTTCAGCGCGTACGGCACGCTCTGCAGAAAATGGACCTTGCGCTCGTAAAAACCTCGAAAACCATACGCCCCTAGCGCCTGCAGAATGCGGACGTACACGTAGGCGTAATAGTGCTCCATGAACGCTTCGCGATCAACCTCGGTGAAACCGGCAAGACAGTCGAGATAGTAGTCGAGCAATTCCTGGCGCAGCTCGGGCGGCAGATCGGCCTTGCCATCATAGAGCAGAGACGCGATGTCGTATTGCAGCGCGCCTTTGCGGCCGCCCTGGTAATCCAGAAAAAACGGCTGCCCGTCGCGCAACATCACATTGCGCGATTGAAAATCCCGATAGAGAAAATAATCTTGGTTGGCGCCGAGCAGAAACTTCGTCAAGCGGCCAAAATCATGCTCCAGCGCTTGTTCGTTGAAAGGTAGACCCGTGAGCCGCAGAAAATAATACTTGAAATAGTTCAAATCCCAGGCGATGGACTGGCGATCGAACTTGTCGCGCGGATAGCACACTTTGTAATTCAAATCGCGTCCTGCCTCGACCTGAAAACGAGGCAACACGGACACAACTTTGCGATATGCTTCCACCGCCGGCGAAGCGATCGCCTCACGGGTACGATTTTTGCTGAGAAATTCGAACAGTGTCGTGTCGCCCAGGTCTTCTTCCAGGTAGGCGTCCTGGTTCAAATCCTCTGCATAAATTTCCGGCACCGGTAATCCATGCCGACGAAAATGCCGGGAGAACTCAACGAAAGCGACGTTCTCCTCCCGAACCGGATACACAATCCCGATGGCGCTCAATCCTCCGCCGGTTAGCCGGACAATGGCGCGCCCCGAGCCACCGAGTTGACCCTGTAGCGGCCGCACATGTTCGGCGGGCAACTCGAAATGCTGCTCGAAAAGCCGTTTCAAAATGTCCATGAATCCTTTCCAGAATTGCTGAGGCCGCTTCCCAAAGATACCCAGCCGAGAGAACGCACGCAAGCCGTAGACATGGCTCCGGCAACGTTGTCGCTACTGGCTAGAATCTTGACCTCCCGAGACACACGGATTGCGCCAACTAGATGGCCCATTCAGCCCTTTTTCTTGTGGCATTCGGTTGCGAGTTGGAGTTACGCTCGGCTGATGAGAGTTTTTTTACGCGCGGCCGTCCCGATTCTCTACCTTGGTTGTGCTAGCGTCGTCCATGGGCAAAGCACGCCCTCTGCATCCCTGCTCGTGCTTTCCAAACAGGACCATACCCTCAGCATCGTCGACGCTTCCAGCCTGCAAGTTGTTGGGAAAGTTCCGGTAGGCAACGATCCCCACGAGGTGATTGCTTCGACCGATGGCGCCACGGCGTACATCTCCAACTATGGCTTCGGCGCTTACAACACACTCGCCGTTGTTGACCTGATCGGTGAGAAAGCACTTCCTTCGATTGACCTCGGCCCCCTGCGCGGTCCTCACGGGCTGACGTTTGTGGGCGGCAAGACCTGGTTCACAGCAGAAGCTGCCAAAGCGATTGCGCGATACGATCCAGCCAGTCATAAAGTCGACTGGATTCTCGGTACCGGACAGAATCGTACCCACATGATCTACGTCTCAAAGGACGGGCGGAACATTGTCACCACGAATGTCAATTCCGGGACGGTAAGCATCATTGACCAAGGGCCGGTCCGCATGCCAGGACCACCACCGGGAACGCGTCCGCCTTCAGGTGACGGAATGCGACGACCGGGCCCACGGGGCGGTCAGATGCCTCGTATCGATTGGAACGAGACCGTAGTACGCGTGGGCAATGGCTCTGAGGGCTTCGACGTTTCACCAGATGGCAAAGAGATCTGGGTCGCGAACGCGCAGGACGGCACCATCTCAATCATTAACTACCCGGAGAAGAAGGTGATCCAGACACTGGCTGTCGATGTTCGAGGTGCGAACCGACTCAAATTCACTCCTGATGGTGGGCGGGTGCTGGTATCGAGTGGGCCGGAATTGGTCGTGCTCAATGCGAGCACACGCAAGGTTGTGAAGCGCATTCCCATTGGCCACGGCTCCGGCGGCGTGCTGGTGCAGCCGGATGGTACGCGTGCCTTCGTGTCCTGCGGGCCCGACAACTACGTTGCCGTCATCGACCTGCACACGCTGAAAGTCACCGGCCATATTTCAGCAGGCGGCGGACCTGACGGGCTGGCGTGGGCTGTCCGCCGATGACAGCGGATTCACCGCACAAGAATGAGGGCGACGCGATTTCCGGCCGTACTGACAGGAGAAATTCGGTGCTCACCATCGAAATTCTATCGACTCAATGGAGATGCAACCCAAGACTTTAGGCCGAGTAGCGTGAAGAGCAGCGTTCCCGAGTAATGTCCACGCGGACCAAAGGTTAGCCGATCCAAGGCATGGAGAATCCGCGCATCTCCTTTGAGAGATGCCTTGTCGCTCGTCGTCCTCGCCGTGGAATCTGGAATCGACGAGTCGGATCGTGCTAGCGTCGGGACGGACGGAGACTCGTTCTCAGTCGGCGATGGATACACACCCAGTGCGAGGGACAGGACCAGCAATAGAGGCAATGGCCAGGCTTGCGCAGAAAATGACATCATTACTCCCGGACAACACAAGGAATCACCCTACGACCCCATGAGAATGGAGTGCGGTTGATCGCGCTTCAAGAAGATAATGCAGTTTGCGCAACAACGTTGCGAGGAATATTTGAAAAATCCAAACTAGGGCAGCCGCCGGGTCTTCGCATTTCACCGTTTTGCGGCCTTGCAGCTGTGAAGTGACTTATGGAAGATAAAAGACTTCTTCCATCATGGGAAATCGCTCGCCAGGACGCAATCCCTCCATAGGCGCAAAGAATGGCGCCATAGCCTGCTGCCAACGCACGTTGACCGGATGTTTGTCGATCTGGCTCCGGGTAGCCTCAAAGTCCATCGCTCTCAGCGTCAGAATCAGCAACTCGTCCCTGCGGTAGATGGAATACTCGCTAATGCCTGCGCTCTTTAGTAACGCCAGCATCTCAGGCCAGACTTCGCGATGGGCCTTCTCATACTCCTCCGCAGCGCCTTTTGCGCAATCGAAGGACAAAAGCATACCGCTTCATGGCTCGCTCCATTGTTCTCCTCTCTGTGTAACGCTTACGCGCCGGCAGCCAACTTAAGAATCCATCGGATTCATTGACTTGTCCATCGGGCTCAGTCTAGTCTGATTGCGATGCGCAGACGAGATTTTGTGAAAGCGATTGTGGCTGTTCCGGTGACGGCCACATCGATGTTCGGGCAGACCACGACGGCTCCTTCTGGAGAGAAAACCTCAGCGCCGCAAACTTCTTCCACTTCGACGGTTCCACCGGCGGATACCGCCCCCAGATCCATCGACCAGCGGGGGAGTTTCGGTTTTCAAAGTCCAGTGATTCCCGCCACCGTTCCAGATGCAATCGCAACGACAGAAGGGCATTTCTTTGATGCCCGGCAGATGGCGACGCTACGCAAACTCGGCGACATACTCCTGCCGCCACTCAATGGATATCCCGGATCGGCGCAGGCGTCTGCGCCGGAGTTTATTGACTTTTTAATCAGCGTCTCGCCAGCCGAACGCCAGCACATGTATCGGTCAGGGTTGGACCAGTTGAATGCGGATGCGGAAAAACGGTTCGCGGTTCCCTTTGCGGACGTGAACGCCGAACAGGCAGATGCGCTGCTGCGACCTTGGCTGAGAGTCTGGATGCGTGACCATCCGCCCGCAGAACCCTTTGCCCAGTTCATCAATCTGGCACATGAGGATATTCGTACCGCGACGATGAACTCACAGATATGGAGCATCGCAGCGACTTCCGCCGGGGAGCGAGCGCCCGGAATCGGTCTGTACTGGTCTCCGATCGATCCGGACATCGAAATGTATGTGTAGGAAGAGGAGCTAAATTCCCATGACGGAGGCACAAGCCGACGTATTGATTATTGGTTCGGGTCATTCTGGCGGGATGGTAGCCAAGGTTCTGACAGAAAAAGGCATCTCCTGCCTGATGTTGAATGCCGGACCTATCGTCGATTTCCAAAAAGACCGCGAACTCAAACCTGCCTATGAATTGCCCTATCGAGGCTTCAAAATGCCAGGGCGGCTGGAGCACGTTTTTCAGGCGACCGAGTTTAACGCCAATACATGGGTCGATGAAAAAGAAGTTCCATACACATACGATCAGGGAAATCCTTATAACTGGGTGCGGGTGCGACTGTTCGGGGGGCGTTCGCTCTTTTGGTCGCGTCAATCCTTCCGTCTCAGCGACTACGAATTCAAAGCCAAGGACCACGATGGATTCGGGGACAACTGGCCCATTAGCCTAGCCGACTTGGCGCCTTATTACTCCCGTGTGGAGGAAATCTTCCGGGTGAGCGGGCACCCGGATGGGCTGCCGCAATATCCCGACGGCAATTTTGTCGTCAATGACTCTCCCTGGTCGGGGTCCATGCAGCGCTTCATAGCGGCTGGCAAAAAATTGAACGTTCCGGTCTGCAAGCCGCGCAGCGCCATGGGTCGCGATGGACTGGCCAGCTCGATCAATCTTCTGCTGCCGGATGCGATCGCAACTGGAAAGTTTACGGCCGTCCCGAATGTGGTCGTGCGCCAGATCACCATCGACAAGAACTCTGGCCTGGCCAATGGAGCACTCTTTGTCGATCGCCATTCACGGCGAGAAATGTCGGTGAATGCGCGTGTGGTGATTCTGGCGGCTGGATGTCTGGAAAGCACACGACTGCTGCTGAACTCCGGATTGGCGAATTCCAGCGGCGTGCTGGGCCATTATTTAATCGATAACGTATACGGTCCCGGCGTGGTCTGCTCTGTACCGGAGGCGCGCGATGGCAAGGCGACGCCGGATTTGATGGGAGGCGGGGCACTGATACCGCGTTTCCGCAATATCAACACCAAAGCAAAGAACTTCATTCGAGGCTATGCCCTGAACGTGTCGAGCAGCACGCGACCTATGGACCCGCGAAACTTTGCAGCCTATGGCGCTGACTTGCAAAAGAAACTGGACAGCTATCAAGGAAGCGGGTTTTCCATGGGCATGATGGGCGAAGTTCTTTCGCATTATAAACACCATGTCAGCATTGACAAAAACGTAGTCGATGCATGGGACATCCCTGTTCTGCACGTGGAAACGAGTTACACAGACAACGAGTTCAACATGGCGCGCGACGCAGTCGACACAGGCGTGGCAATGGCTGAAGCCGCGGGCTTTGAAGTGCTCTCCAGGAATTATGATCCCAACCCTCCGGGCTATAGCATTCACGAACTGGGCACATGCAGGATGGGAGACGATCCGAAGACCAGCGTTTTGAACAAGTGGAATCAGAGCCATGACATCAAGAATCTGTATGTGGTCGATGGCAGCAGTTTCGTCAGCAGCGGATGGCAGAACCCCACCATGACGATTCTGGCCCTTTCCATGCGTGCTGCAGAACATTTGGCGGAAGAGATGCGTCAGGGGAACGTCTAGTTATGGACGCATGGCGCATGTTTGCGTTGCTCGCGCTGATGGCCTTCTGGACACAACCGGCCTTGCGCACTTCGCGAATTTCAACTGAAAGTGTTCAGACTTCTGCACCCGCCTCGGCTGCCGCGCCAGCGCAAAACAGCGCCCAAACGCCGAGCAGCACACCAACACAAAATCCCACGCAAGCGCACCTGCCTGGACCCGTACAACCCATTCCATTTAGCCATAAGCAACACGCGGGCATGTTGAAGCTGCCATGCGAGTTCTGCCATGTTCCTTCGCGTTCGGGCGAAACCTTGTCCATTCCGCGGGCTACGTTTTGTATGCAGTGTCACCAGACAATGGCCACCAACGATCCTGGCGTCCAGAAACTTGCGAACTACGCCCAATCCAACAATCCAATTCCGTGGGTGCGTGTGTACGAGCTGCCTTCGTTTGTTTCTTTCAGCCACAAAACCCACCTGGCACAAGGCATTCCTTGCCAGCAATGCCATGGACCTGTCGCCGACCGGGTACAGCTCTTCAAGGAAACGGACATATCGATGGCCGGTTGCGTAAATTGCCACCGCGAAAAGAAAGCCAACATTGAATGCAATACCTGCCACATACTGGACCAGTAATTCGCCTCGGGCTAGTAGAATTTAAGAATGCATTTTCCAATTCAAAGATTTCTATTGATACGAACAAGGAGATTCTATGAAAATGTTGACGGTATTTTTTTCGGCGGCAGCGGTCGTTTGCTCCCTGTCTGGGGTTGCGAGTGGGCAGAATAACGGAGCCACGCTGTTCCAGTCGCGCTGCGTCATGTGTCACGGTGCTGATGGAAAAGGAACGCCCACCGGTGCTGCCTTGAAAGTGGTAAACCTGCACAGTCCCGCGGTCAGGAAGCTGAGTAACGCCGAGATGGCAACTGTGATTCGCAAAGGAAAAAACATGATGCCGGCATTCGGCAACAGCTTGACTTCTCCCCAGATCGAAAGTCTCATTTCCCACATTCGTGAGCTTCAGAAGAAATAACCTGGGCAGCCCGCTTTCGGCGTAGACGGTCGCTATAGCGCGCCCCGCGATTCGTTGGTGGAACAGTTGCGGATCGAGATATAGCGCGCCACCGAGCTCACTGCCGCGCTATATCTCGCGCAGACTAAGAGAGATCAGCGACTCAGCAGGCTGGTCTTTCCAGTGTCGCGTGTAATTTTCAAGTGAAGAGAAACTCCGCGCATGCATTCGGTCGATATAGAGTTTGCCGCGCAAATGATCGATTTCATGCTGGAGAATACGGGCATACCATCCGGAAGCTTCGATGACCCGAGACTTGCCGTGGTGATCGAGACAAGTGACGCGCACTTCCCTCGCCCGGGGCACGAGGGCGGTGAATCCCGGCAAGCTCAAGCAGCCTTCGAAGTATGTCGCAGCCGGCTTTCCAAGCCATACAATTGTCGGGTTCACAATGACGTGAAATGGGACCTCAGTTCGACCGCGTTCCATCAGGTCCGCTTCGCTAAGCGCCTTTTGATACTCAGCCTTATCTTCGATTACGGCGAGCTGCAGCGATTCTCCAACCTGCGGTGCGGCAAGTCCCACTCCCGGAGCATCGCGAAGGGTCTCCCTCATGTATCCAATCAAGTTTTGGATCGATGAGCTTCGGATTTGTTTCGTGGAAAGCTCTTGAGCGATAGCCCTCAAGCCCGGTTCCCCAACGGTCACAATTTTCAAACGCACTTCAATCACCTTCGCAACGCGAGTATATCTGTGACATCGGCGAGCACCAACAGCATCATGCGGCTCAGCAGACATGTGTCCCAAAGGCTGCCCCAAACACTTCACGATACCCGTGTTGATGTTCTAGTCAGAGTTTGCGGTTGGCTCTGGACGCTGGGGAATCTGCTTCACATCTGCAACTTTCGCTCCGACAAATCTACCCGCCCTGTCGAAATTGAATGCCAGCCGGAGTAAACCGATATGACGCCCCTGCGGCTTGCATTTGCTCCACAAAACATTCGCCAAATCGAGGCCCAGGAACCTTCGATCGCACAGTCGTAAAGATACCGTAAATCTACGCCCGAAACCTCCTCTCGTGAAATTCAGAGCCTCGCTCACGACTGCCTCTGGATTTCCCTGATTACTGGAAATTTAATCCAGTCAATTGCAGCATCAGCCACCATTTTAGACAACATCGCATCCCATCTTTCGGATATCATCTCCTGCGGCCAAACTGAAGGAAGCTGCTAGTCCCCGAACAAGGATGAATCAGTGAACTGCCGAATTTGACGTTTTGACCATCGGCAGCGTAATGTTGCTCAAGTGAAATTTCGGCCTTCGTTTGCAGCCGTTTTTCCTGAGAAGTGCGAGGTGCAATGTGATCCGTCACACACCCGACATCGCTTCGACATTCAGCAATTCTCTCCCTGTGGATCTGCAGGATCACCTTTCGAATCCAGCCTGCTTTCATGATCCCGGCACTACCCGACTTTTGCATTCCCACCCAACGCGGATTTCAGACATCGCCAACCTGGCGGCCCAAGCTGCGGAGTTGGTGACGCACATCACTACGCCGCAAAACCGCATAACCGAGAAAATCGCGCAACAAGGAGGGCCTTATGGCGGAACCTATTTCCAGTGCCAAGGTGCAGGCAGCGTCGCCCGTGACAGACGTTCATATCCTCTGGATCACAGCGGGTCTCGGCTGCGATGGAGACAGCGTCTCGATCACAGCAGCCACGCAGCCTAGCGTTGAAGACATACTTCTGGGGGCAATCCCTGGTCTGCCGAAAGTACACCTACACAATCCGGTGCTGGCGTATGAAAATGGCGACGACTTTATGAAGTTTTTTTACCAGGCGGAAAAGGGCGAGATCGATCCCTTTGTACTAGTGGTAGAAGGATCGATTCCGAACGAGAAGATCAAGAAGGAAGGATACTGGGCAGGTCTGGGTACGAATCCTGATACCGGGCAACCGATCCTTACCTGTGACTGGATCGATCGACTCGCCCCCAAAGCGCTGGCCGTAATGGGTTGTGGCACCTGCGCTACGTACGGCGGGATTCACGCCATGCAAGGCAATCCCACTGGATGCATGGGACTGGCCGATTATCTGGGGTGGAATTGGAGGTCAAAAGCCGGCCTCCCGATTATCAACGTGCCGGGATGCCCGGTGCAACCAGACAACTTTATGGAAACCGTCCTCTACCTACTGTATCAGGTGGCTGGCCTGGCGCCAATGATTCCACTGGACAAGCAATTGCGGCCCACGTGGCTATTCGGCAAGACGGTCCACGAGGGCTGCGACCGCGCCGGCTATTACGAGCAAGGCGACTTCGCTTTGGAGTATGGCAGTTCAAAGTGCCTGGTGAAACTCGGCTGCTGGGGACCAGTGGTGGACTGCAATGTCCCCAAGCGCGGCTGGATGGCTGGAATTGGCGGCTGTCCGAACGTCGGTGGCATTTGCATTGGCTGCACCATGCCCGGTTTCCCAGACAAGTTCATGCCATTCATGGATGAGCCTACCGGCGCCAAAATTTCCACGAACGCAATTGCTGGGTGGGGCCACATGCTGCGCACTCTCCGCGGCCTCACCAACACGACGGTCAACAAGGAACCCAAGTGGCGGCACCGCAATCCACAGTTGACCACCGGCTATCGTCCACAAACCTACAGATGAAAGGACCCGCGTGCCATGGCCACTACCGTAGAGACTTTGCCTGAAAATCCGAGCAAGAAACGCAATCTGGTGGAAATGAACTGGGATCCGATCACTCGGATTGTGGGCAGTCTGGGAATTTTTACGAAGATCGATTTTGAAAATCGCGAAGTTGCGGAGTGCTACAGCACCTCATCGATCTTTCGCGGCTATAGCATTTTCATGAAGGGCAAAGATCCACGAGACGCCCACTTCATCACCAGCCGCATCTGCGGAATCTGCGGAGACAATCATGCAACCTGCGCGGTGTATGCGCAAAACATGGCCTTTGGCATCAAGCCTCCGCCCATTGCCGAATGGATCATCAACCTGGGAGAAGCCGCCGAGTACATGTTCGATCACAACATCTTTCAGGACAACCTCGTCGGCGTGGACTTCTGCGAGCAAATGGTGAAGGAAACCAACCCTGGCGTGTGGGACAAAGCCCAGGGAACGGCTGCGCCGAACGCGGACAAGCACGGCTATCGCACCATTGCCGACATCATGACGGCGCTCAATCCGTTTACCGGTGAGTTCTATCGCGAAACGCTGCAAGTAAGCCGGATGACGCGCGAAATGTTCTGCCTGATGGAAGGTCGCCACGTCCATCCTTCCACACTGTATCCGGGTGGAGTAGGGACAGTTCCGACGGTCCAGCTTTTCACCGACTATCTCGTTCGCCTGATGAAATATGTCGAGTTTATGAAGAAAGTTGTTCCGCTGCACGATGATCTTTTCGACTTCTTCTACGAGGCGTTGCCCGGCTATGAAAAAGTTGGCCAACGACGCATCCTGCTGGGTTGTTGGGGATCGTTCAATGACCCCGACCACTGCGACTACGCCTACAAGAAGATGGGTGACTGGGGACGCAAGATGTTTGTCACGCCCGGCATCATTGTGGATGGTCAGCTGGTGACCAACGATTTAGTTGACATCAATCTCAACATCCGGATTCTGCTGGGCAGTTCCTATTATGATGGCTGGCAGAACGCGGAAACCTTCGTCAAGAAAGATCCCTTGGGCAATCCTATCGATAAAAACCATCCATGGAATCAAACAACAATCCCGCGCCCACAAAAGCGAAACTTTAATGGCAACTACACCTGGGTGATGTCGCCGCGCTGGTTCGACCAGCGGACCAACGACCATTTAGCCATTGATACGGGCGGAGGTCCCATTGCGCGCCTTTGGGCGACCGCCCTTTCTGGGTTAGTGGATGTCGGGTATGTTAAAGCCACTGGTCATAGCGTGAAGATTAACCTGCCCAAAACTGCGCTGAAGCCAGAGGCGGAGTTCGAATGGAAAATTCCGAAGTGGAGCAACGCGATCGAACGCGACCGGGCGCGCACGTACTTCCAGGCCTACGCCGCAGCCATGGCGCTCCACTTTATGGAGAAGGCGCTGGCAGAATTGCACGCCGGACACACCAGCACATGGACGGACTTCAAGGTTCCGGAGGAGGCCATCGGTTGTGGCTTCCACGAAGCGGTACGGGGCGTATTGTCGCACCATGTCGTGATTCGGGACGGCAAGATTGCCAACTACCATCCCTATCCACCCACACCGTGGAACGCGAATCCGCGGGACGTCTATGGAACGCCAGGCCCCTATGAGGACGCGGTGCAGAACACTCCAATCTTTGAGGAAAACAGGCCGGACAAATTCAAGGGCATCGACATTATGCGTGCGGTCCGCAGCTTCGATCCTTGCTTACCGTGTGGTGTGCATATGTATCTGGGCGATGGCAAGGTTCTGGAGACGCGCCATTCGCCCATGTTTGGCGCGGCGGAGCACAAATAATGGCGACCAGCGTAGAACCGATCACAGATGCCTCGCAGCGGCGTGAATTTCGCGTCCACACGGAGCGAGTCGAGAAGCTGGCCAAGCGACTCGACAGCTCTCGTGACCCGGAGCTGCGTGCTGTCGCACTGGAACTCGTACAGTGTGTGATGGAACTGCACGGGGCTGCCTTGGAACGGATGCTGGAGAGCATTGCACAAACCCCTGAAGGCGAAGCTGCGCTCGATGAAGCACTCGAGGACAATCTGGTGGCGAGTGTTCTTTTATTGCACGGCTTGCATCCGGACTCAATGGAAACCCGAGTATTGCGCGCGCTGGACAAAGTGCGCCCCTACCTCCATTCGCATGGCGGAGATGTGGAATTTCTGAGCGTTGCAGACGGAGTTGTTCGACTGAAGCTGCTCGGCAGTTGTGGAAGCTGCCCTTCTTCATCCGTCACTTTGAAAAACGCGGTGGAAGAAGCGCTCTATGAAGCCGCGCCGGATATCGAAAGAATTGAAGCTGAAACCGGCAAGTCTGAATTGAATTCCTCAAAGCTTGTCGTATTAAAGTAGAGCATTTTCGCAGAAGGAGAATTCTCCATGGCGACGATCAACGATAGACCCTCCGCCTCCACCCGCCCCCATAAGCCCTCTCCCACACCTTCTCCGAAGGGCCGACCAGCCAGCGATGCAACCGGAATCAACGTCGACCAGCGCGGTCCGATTGATCCGCGTATGCCCAGCGCTCCCCCAGCATAAGCGGTTTGCCTGGCAGGGATGTCCAGCACCTCAAGCATATCGCCACTCTATTCTCAGGAGTGTAATGAGTGAGATTCCCACCAACACGTTTGGCCAGGACGCCATACCCGCCGTCCTGCGCCAATTTTCTCGTCGTCGCTCCACCGCGGAGCGTTGCGACCTGTGCAGCGCAGAACTGGGGCCTGCACATTCCCACTTACTGGAGCCTTCCGAACGCCAAATACTTTGTGCGTGTGAGGCCTGCGCGTTGCTGTTCTGCGGACAAGCCGGCGTCCGTTATCTGCGCATCCCAAGACGTATTCGCGTGCTTCCCAACTTTCAAATGACCGAAATGCAATGGGAAGCCTTGATGATTCCTATAAATCTCGCGTTCTTTTATTACGATAGCTCTCGCGCGAAAATGATTGCCATGTATCCCAGTCCAGCAGGCGCCACGGAATCATTGCTGAGCTTGGACTCCTGGGAGGATATCCGCTCACAAAATCATGCCCTCCAGAAAATGGAACCAGATGTGGAAGCATTCCTGATGAATCGCGCTGGGTCCAACGCGGAAAACTTTGTCGTTCCTATCGACGAGTGTTTCCGCCTCGTCGGGCTTATCCGAATGCACTGGAAAGGCTTCTCTGGCGGCACCGAAGTGTGGAAACAAATCGAACACTTCTTTACCGAATTGCGATTGCGGTCGACTTCAACTCATACCAGCAATAACGTTGAGATGATGCATGCCTGATCTCCAGTTTCAAATTGAAGGCGCAGAAGCCGTTCAGCATGCTGCTGCGCCGCTGCTTGCCTTAAAGCTGCGCATCACAAACGTCCCTGACAACCATGCCATCCATACGCTATCGCTGCGGTGTCAAATACAGATCGAGCCGACGCGCCGCCGATACGTTGGAGCGGAGCAAGAAAAACTCCGCGATCTATTCGGAGAGCCCGACCGCTGGAGTAGAACCGTCCGTTCCCTCTTGTGGATGAACATCAGCATGGCTATTCCTGGTTTCACCGGCACAACGGTGGCCGACTTACAGTTGCCCTGTACGTTCGACTTCAACATTGCGACCACGAAATATTTTCATGCCCTGGAATCGGGAGATATTCCGCTTTGCATTCTGTTCAGCGGCACCGTGTTTTATCGTGGCGAGGACGGAGCACTGCAGGTAACCCAAATTCCCTGGGATCGCGAGGCCAATTACCGTTTGCCTGTCGAAGTTTGGAAACAGATGATGGACCAACACTATCCCAACTCGGCATGGCTATGCCTCGAGCGAGATACCTTCGACCGCCTCCATGAATACAAAGTAAGGAATGGCATCCCAACTTGGGAGCAACTGCTCGACAAGCTAGTCGCCGGCAAGGAAGCCGATGAGGTGCCCGCATGAACTTCGCGACCGCGGAACGAATTGCCGCTGCGGTCCTGTATGAGGGATACATCTTGTATCCGTATCGGGCCACGTCCACGAAGAACGCGCAGCGGTGGAACTTTGGCACTCTCTATCCGCAGGAATATGCCGAGGAGCAGCGTCCGGCTGAGTCATTCTTCCTGCTTACCGAATTCTTAGTCATCGCAGATGCGGAGACGCGGTTAGATGTTCGCGTCCGGTTCCTCCAATTGGTGCGCCGACGAGCTGGCAGCACTTGGCAGGAATGGGAAGAAGGTGTCGAGCGGTCTGTTGAACTGGGCAATTTGGCGCCAGGAGAGCTCACATCTGAACTGCTCAGACACCCCTTTTCATTTCAGGCAACTGACACGGTTACAGATTCCGTCATCAACTGCTCTCCGTCGCACGATATCTCTGGGAGCGTGGAAATTCGGATTGGACCAGTTCGTAACGGACTGCATAAAGTATCGTTGCAGGTACGAAATACGACACCAGTGGAAAATGCCGCCGAATGTGTCCGTCAAAAGGCGATGCTACGAGCTTTTGTCTCTGCGCACATACTCCTGAGCGTGACTGGAGGCGAGTTCGTCTCCCTGCTGGATCCGCCTGAGGAATTTCGCGCAGATGTTGCAGCCTGCCAGAATGTTGGCGTATTCCCTGTCCTGGTCGGGAATGAGAGTGAGCGGTCGATGCTACTGTGTTCGCCGATCATTCTTTACGACTACCCGCAAATTGCGCCGGAAAGCGAGGGTGATTTCTTCGATGGTACGGAGATGGATGAAATGCTGGCGCTGCGTGTGTTGACATTGACCGACGAGGAAAAAGACGAGATGCGAAATGTCGACGATCGTGCCCGCAAAATTCTAGAAAGAACCGAAACCCTTCCCCAGGATTTCCTGATGAAGGTGCATGGCGCGATTCGGGGGCTTCGCACAGTCTCCGGGAGTCCTGCTGCTCGCGAGCCAAGCGCGAAGACTTTCCCGATCGGAGATTGGAATCCGTTGGCGGAAAAATCCGCGCCCGAAAGTGTCCGCGTCTTCGGTAGCGAGTTGAAGGTAGGAAGCCGGGTTCGCCTGTGGCCGCAAAAGCAGGCTGACATCATGGACATGGCGCTGGAAGGAAAGACCGGTGTGATCGAGGCCATCGAGCAGGATTTTGAGGACAACATTCAACTGGCGGTTGTCGTGGATGACGATCCGGGTCGCGAGTTCGGGATGATGCGGCAGCCGGGCCACCGCTTCTTCTTCTCCGTGGAAGAAGTTGAGCCGCTCGAAGACGCGAATGTCGAGGAACAAGCATGAATCCTTCGATCCTGATCGCCGGCGTGGGAAATATCTTTCTGGGCGATGATGCCTTCGGAGTGGAAGCGGTGCGTGCGCTAGCCATGCGCCCACTCCCGGAAGGCGTTACAGCCGTCGATTATGGCATCCGCGGTTTCGATCTCGCCTATGCACTTCTGGACCCATGGGATGCTGTTGTGATTGTCGATGCTTTGCCACGCGGCGGAGCGCCAGGAACGCTGTATACGCTGGAGCCAGACCTGAGCCGCATGGGAGAATCTCCGGTTCCAGAAACCCTGATCAACCCTCACGGAATGGACCCGATGCGAGTCCTTCAACTCGCATTTTCCATGGGCACTGTCCGCGCGCGTGTGGTTGTAGTGGGCTGCGAACCAAAGGATTTTGGGGATGAACTGGAAGGTAGGATGGGATTGTCGGAGACAGTGCAGGCATCGATAGAACGTGCCATCCGGATGTTAGAGGATGTTGTTGGGCAGATCCGGGCCAACTCCGGTATGTGCACGGTATAAAATTATTGACGAGGTGATGCAATGGCATGGAAGATCGTATGCTCAGCAATTGGCGTGATCGCAATCATCGCGATCGCTGTAGTTGCGCCTGACGTAAAACGCTATATGCACATGAGATCGATGTAATTCGTCTCTATAGCCAGCGGGTTGTCCTATGTGCCGCGGAAAACAACCCGACTCGAGAGACTGCTCTTTTGATTGAGTGCCAGTTATCCTTTTGCCGCACCTCTGGGAGTTTCGAGCCCTCATAGAACACGCCCGTCCGGCATGGGCTATGCCACAAGTCAGTCAACTTCCTTCGCTAACTCTTTCTCTTGCTCATAGCTGCTTGGCATTGATTCTAAGCCGACCCGCGCGGCCGATTATGGCAGATTGCGTCACTTTCTCCTGCATTTCAGAACCGCTGGGATAGATCATCGTTTGCAAGCTTCCTCCATGGGCAAATCTCGCATCTAAGAAATAGTTCTACGCTTGAGACCAATTGAGAAAGTGAGATGCGAATGGAAGAGACAACAAAGAAGGCAAAGTCACCCGCGAAGTCACGGAAGAACGCGAGACAAAAAGACACGTTTGTGGCAGCGGCAATGAACCGCCCGTCCCATGAAGAGATCGCGCAACTTGCGCAGGAGTTGTGGGCACAACGCGGCTACAAGGATGGTTATGCCGAGCAGGATTGGCTCCGGGCGGAGCAGGAGCTACAACGGAGACAGACAGTTGTCGGGTTCCCTACATGATTCACCAGAACCAATAGAACGGTCCGACGCCCTGGAAAGATTAATCTAAGCAACTTCGACATAGTCAGCAGCCATCGTTGAATCGGTAGTATCACAGGTATCTGTGCATAACGAATTGGAAAACTGGACAGATCACTACTCCCGACGAGTTCATGCTTTCGGCGAACTACGCCAATAACCAACCTGAAAAACAAGATTGCCGGACATCTAAAAAACAAGTGCGGCCATTTTTGGCGGATGAAAATCTCATCCGGAACCATGTCGACCTGCCGTATTGCGGGACCGGACACAAACAGTTCGTCGAAACCTTCTTCGATGCTGGAGGATGGCTGGAATGAAGTTCTTCCTTCGCTGTCAAGCAGCGACCCATGTGGCGCGCTGGATGCTATCGTCACAATGAGACTCGTTCAAGGGGCGATTCATCCAGGAACTTTCCTCCATGTCTTTCGCTGGGGCCGCAGAGCATAGTTAGTAAACGCACGGCAGCATCTCCCCAATCGCATCATGTCATTCCTAAATCTTGAATCCGTCCAACAATTCAGATGTGCGTCCAATGAGATAATCGATTTTTCTCGGGTTTCGACTGAAAACCAGCATGTGCTCCTTCTTCGTCTGTTAACCCGTCATCACTTCATCGGAATCATATTGTTTGGAATAAGAAGCGGCGCTGATCACTTGAACATCTGTAACGAACATGAGTCCCATTGTGTGTCTTGGCTTTGGCCGCTATGAGAACGCTTCTGATTCTTTTTCTGTCTGTGGCGATACCGGTGTTGAGCCAGGCGAATGAAGGAGAGCTGCGCTTCAAGGTAACCGATCCGTCTGGCCTCGGGGTAAAGACTTCAGTCCACATTGTGAGTGAGGCCAATCAATATTCGAACACTCTGACTACCAATTCTGCAGGAAATGTGGTGGCGCAGCACTTGCCATACGGTGTCTACCACATACTATTGCGGCAACCTGGATTCGCAGAAATATCTCAGATTATTGAGATTCGCTCCTCAATTCCGACATATGATTCGATTCAACTCAAGCTCTCATCGTTGAAGCAGTCTGTCATCGTCAAGACCACCGATACCTTGATTGATCCTGACCAGGCTGGCTCCGTGAATGAAATTGGGTCAGAGCAGATTCAACACAGGCTCAGCTCGCTCCCCGGCCGTTCCATTCAGGACCTGGTGAATTCACAGCCAGGTTGGCTCTATGAGGGCAACGCAGTGCTGCATCCACGCGGTTCGGAATATCAGACGCAATTTGTGATCGATGGAATTCCTCTCACGGATAACCGCTCACCCAGCTTCGGTCCCGAGATCGCGGCGAACGATGTCGAGTCGATGAGCATCTACACCGCCGGCATTCCTGCGGAGTACGGCAGAAAGATGGGCGGTGTAGTCGAGATCAACACGCTCCAGGACTCACAGCCTGGTTTCCATGGACAATCCGTGCTGTCTGGCGGCAGCTTCGACACTGCCGGCGCCTTTGCACGAGGGCAGTATGTCTCTGGAAAAAATACGTTCGCCGGTAGCGCCAGTGGGAACATGACTGGGCGCTACTTGAACCCGGTCGTTCCACAAAACTACTCGAATACAGGTACATTGGGCGACTTTTCACTCCACTACCGGCGCAACTTGGCGCAAGGCGACCAGTTTGGCGTCATCCTCCGACACGAGTTCTCGCGCTACGACATTCCGAACGAGTTGGTTCAGCAAGCCGCGGGACAACGCCAAACTGCAGATAATGCGGAAACGATGGGGATTGCGTCTTACCAGCATACATTTTCGACCTATGCCCTAGCCGATGTGCGCGGAATGGTTCGCGACAATGCGAATGACTTCTATTCCAACCCCAAGTCAACGCCGATCGAGGTCTTTCAGCATAATTGGTTTCGCGAAGGATATTTCAAAGCCAACCTGACCATCGATCACGGTCGCAACGAATGGAAAGCCGGCGTCGAGTCCGACAACACTTTTCTCAATGAAAATTTCAAATACATCATCACAGATTCAACCCAGTTCGACCCGGACACGCCTTCCACCTTCGCCTTTAAGGGAAATCGCCCAGATCTGGAGCAGGCAGCTTTCATTCAGGACTTGATCCGCCTGCATCATTGGACCATCGACGCCGGCCTGCGATGGGACCACTATCAACTGCTCGTGAATCGGCAGGCGGTGGAACCGCGTTTTGCGGTTTCCCACTATTTTCGGTCGACCGACTCAGTATTGCACTTCTCATACGACCGGGTTTTTCAGACGCCGGCATTCGAGAACATCCTGCTCTCCAGTTCAACGGAGGTGGAGTCTATCGATCCACAGAATTTTCTGCGCCTGCCGGTTCAGCCCTCCCAGGGAGACTACTACGAAGGGGGCCTGACCAAGGTTTTCTTTCAGAAATTTAGATTGGATACGAATTATTTTCGCCGATTTTTGGATAACTACGCGGATGACGATCAGATTCGAAATACGACGATCAGTTTTCCCATCTCATTTAGGAAAGCAATTCTCTACGGCGTGGAAGCAAAACTTGATCTTCCCGATTGGCATCATTTTTCCGGATTTGCGAGTTACTCCTATATTGTCGGGAATGTCTGGTTTCCCGTGACCGGCGGTCTCTTTCTCGGCTCGAATGCCAGTGCTGCCGCTTCGCAACTGTCAGGACATTTTCCGGATTCGCAGGACCAGCGCAACACCGTTCGCAGCCGCGTTCGCTATCAAATCACACCTCGCTTCTGGATCGCCGGCGGCATTCAGTACGACTCGGGGCTTCCCTTCCAGTTTGATGGAGACCCCGCAACTGTGCTCGCGGAGTATGGCCAACAGGTCCTGGATCGCATCAACTTCAGCCGCGGTCGGATTTATCCTGCATTTCAAGTGAACGCATCGGCCGGCGCAACCGTTTATCAGTCACGTCGCGTGAATATGAATCTTCAGGCGGACGGCCAGAACCTGACCAATGTTTTGAACGTGATTGATTTTGGCGGTCTGTTTTCCGGCAACGCGATCGGACCCCCGCGAAGCTTTGCCGTCCGCCTCAGCACCGATTTCTAGAGCTATTTCTAGGCGCTCTCGTCCCTTGAATGCTTAGATTTTGCAGCGAAACTTTCTCCTGGTATCGATTCGATCTTATGCCGGATTTGCTCGATAGAGGATGCTCGGCCCTGTCCTGTCTTAATACCGGTCCAAACTTTGGGGATCGACTCGGTTCCGATTGAGAGAAATATGCCGGTGCCGGATCGTTATGTGTTTCCTGTCGAATGCCGGTCGTAGATACTGTCTTCATGTCCGCAACGGCAGCCGTAGCAGGAAAAATCGGTCTACCAGCGCCATTGAAGGAAATCTCTGCGCGCCCCTGGGATGTGATTGTCGTCGGGGCGGGACACAACGGGCTGGCCTGTGCCACGTATCTGGCCAGAGCAGGAAAGCGCGTCTTGGTAATCGAGAGCCGCGAACGGATTGGCGGTGCCTGCACGATTGAAGAGCCCTTCCCAGGTGTACGCATGTCCCCCTGCGCATATCTCGCGGGACTACTGCACCCACTGGTTGTCGAGGAACTCGGGCTGCCAAGCCGGGGATTTGAGTGGACACCAGCGGTGAACGGACTGTTTGTTCCATTCCTGGACGGCAGCAGCATTCAGCTTTGGGATGACGACACCCGCTGCGAAGAAGAGGTGCGCCGTTTTTCGCCCAAGGATGTTGCGGGCTGGCGCGCGATGAATGATGTGCTCCGCCGGTTGCGAGATTTGGTTCGCCCGGCGAGCGGCATGATGGGTAGCAGTGCAGCTGGGAATCTGCAGGATCTGTGGATTGGCGATGCACCCAGCCAGGAGCAGCTTGAAGATCTCCTCGCTGGCGATTCCGAAGCGCACAGTCTTCTCTTCGACTGGTCGATGGCAGAGTTTGTCGAGCGATATCTCGTCGACGAGCGCTTGCAGACTGCCTATCTGGGCCAGGGTGTGATTGGCACCAACGCAAGCCCATTTGACGCGGGAACCGCCTCCATTCGCTTCCATCACGCCTCAGGTCGGCTTGGCGGCATGCCAGGCATGTGGGGATATGTGAAGGGTGGCATGGGGATGGTCTCTTTTTACTTTTGCGATGCTGCCCGCGAAGCCGGAGCCACGGTCGCAGCAGGCATAGGCGTGTCACGCATCCTGCCAGAGGAGGGCGTGCTGTTGGAAGGGGGAGAACGCATTACGGCGCCGATTGTTATCTGCAATGCCGATCCGATTCGCGCGTTGAACATGCTGGACACCGCCGCAGATGCAGCCTGGGCGCGGAAAGTGCGCTCCGTGCCCATTGAGGGATGCACCGTAAAGTTGAACGTGCTGCTGCGCGAATTGCCCAACTTCATTTCCCGCCCCGGAATGCTCGAAGCGCATCACTATGGCCAGATCAATGCTCCATTGACAAAGTCGGATTGGAAGGCAGGGTATGCCGCTGCCCGGGCTGGATGTCTTCCAGAGCAACTCTGGTGTGAGCTTTACTTTCAAAGCGTGCATGATGCGAGCGCGGTTCCCACGGACATGCACACCATGAGCGTCTTCGCGCAGTATGTGCCGTATGCCTTTGCCGCGGGCAGTTGGGACGATCGGCGCAATGAGGTCCGCGCATTGGCATTCCGCTCTATCGGACGATTTTGCAGCAACCTGGAAGAGGCCGTCGTCGATGCACAGGTGCTCGGGCCTCCAGACATCGAGGAAAAGGTGGGCCTGACGGGGGGCCACATCTTCCAGGGTGAATGCCTGCCCGCCTACATGTGGAGCAACCGCCTATCGGCCAGAACTCCGATGAAGGGAGTCTACCTGTGCGGCGCGTGTACGCACCCCGGCGGTAGTGTCATCGGCATCAACGGCCGCAACGCCGCCATGACGGTGCTGCGTGATCTGAACAGTTCACCATAACCACCGCATGACTCCAGTCACAGGCGCCTGATGTATCATGGTGCCGGCGGAAAGGCGGCTACGCCGTCTGCCTGAACATTCAGAGCGCTGGACTGGTGTCTTCTATCCGGGTAGTGCAAAAACGATACGCATCGCGGCCGACGCCGGTGCTCCAACTGAGGGGAAGAAATCGATGGCAATGAATACAAGAAGAGATTTTCTTAAAACTGGAACTGCCGCTCTACTCTGCGGATCCACTGTTTTCCGCAATTCCCCACTGACCGCAGAGAGCAAGCATGGCGGACAGTACCTGAACTTACCCTTGGGTATACAGCTCTACTCTGTTCGAGATCTGCTACCCACCGACTATGAAGGTACGCTGAAACAAATTGCAGACCTCGGCTACCGGGAAGTAGAGGCGGCTGGATTTTATAACCACAGCGCCAGCCAGGTAAAACAGGCGATGCAGCAAGCGAGTCTTCGCTGCGTCAGCGGGCATTATTCCTACACCGACCTCACTACGCAGTTCGATCAGACCATCGCATTCGCTAAAGAGGTTGGACTCAACTACATAATTTGTCCCTCCCCTTCTCACAAAAATCCGTTGCAATATAGAGGTACGCATCCTCGCGGGCAGGCTCCTGCCTTCACGCTGGAGGAGTGGCGCTGGAATGCCGATCAATTCAACCAAATTGGGAAGAAAGTACACGCTGCCGGATTGAAATTTGGCTTTCACAACCATACGATGTCGTTCCGAAAGCAGGATGGCATTTTGCCCTATGACGAACTCATGCGTTTGACTGACCCTGCGTACGTCACCATGGAGATGGATTGCGGATGGGTGGTCGTGGGTGGTGGGGATCCAATTGAGTTGCTCCGGCGCTACCCGACACGCATTTCCATGCTGCACGTCAAAGACTTCAATAAAACTGGAAATCCTCCATCCTTCGGAGAGCATCCGACTTCCACCGCATTGGGTCAAGGTTCTATCGACTATGGTCCAATTTTCAAAGCCGCAGCCCAGACCGGGCATATAAAACATTGCTTTGTCGAGCAGGAGCAATACAACATGCCCCCCATGCAGGAACTGAAAATTAACGCGGAGTATATGCGCAAGCTCCACGCCTAGAGTTGTTCTTCAATGGAATAGAACAGGACTCCAAGTTTCTGGAACCCGGGGCACCTAGCTTCTGCAAACAACCTCGGCGTGACGGCGCTCGATCGACCGTCACGCCCCTGCCACTGCACTTGAGAGACTCCCTGATGAAAAGAATTCGCGACCTTAGCCGTTTCCTGCTCTTAGTTTTGTTCGCTCCTGTCGTTGCCCGCGCGCAGATGCCGGTGAAGCCTGCGGATCTCGTGAATCCTCTTGTTGGCACAGCCAATGAAGGACAGACCTTTCCTTCTGCCGGCGTTCCCTTCGCCATGACCCAGTGGACACCTGCTACCACCGATGGTCAGAAGAAGGCGGTCGTGCCGTACTACTTCACAGATACAAGCTTTCATGGATTTCGAGGCTCGCACTACCTGTCCGGCTCGGACGCTCCGGAGTATGGCAGCGTTCAGATCATGATGGGCGAGGGCGAACCCGATTTCACCAATGGATTTCCGACCGCATCGTTCTCCCATGCGGCGGAGCATGCAACTCCCTACCTCTACAGCGTCACGCTTCCCGACTCCGACATCAAGGCTGCAGTCACGGGAACGGCACGCTGCGGAATTCTCCGCCTTCAATTCTTGCGTGGTGGCAAGTCATGGATTCTGGTGGAGAATTTTGCGCAGCCCGGTGACGGCTCTATCGCCATCGATAAGGACCGGCAAGAGATCACGAGCCGAAGCGCTGTCCGTCGTTTCTTTGCCGGAACCGGTCAGTTGGCTGGATTTTCCGGCTATGCCGTTGTGCAGTTCGATCATCCCTTTCAAGTGGGTGGAACTTCGTCAGCAAAGAGCATGAGCGCAGGAAGCACGGTACAGAGTTCCGATGGTGGCTGGCCGGGCGGCTATGTCTTCTTCAATCTCAAGCCTGGTGAAATCGTCCATGTGCGCATTGGCACTTCCTTCACCAGTTTCGACGAAGCCAGAAGAAATCTTCGCGCAGAAATTCCGGGTTGGAACTTTGAAGAAGTGAAACAGCACGCGGCCGCCCAGTGGAACCATGAACTGGGAAAAATCCGCGTCTCCGGCTCTTCCAATGACGAGCGCATCTTTTATACAGCGCTTTATCACGCGATGCTGCTGCCGCGCATCTACAGCGACGTCAGCGGCACATATCCACAATTTGGCGGTGGCGCTTCTATCGAAACTGCTCATGTTCACACTTACTATGACGACTTTTCCATCTGGGACACTTTTCGCGCCGTCCACCCCCTGTTCACGATTCTTGACCCACAGATGGATAGCGAGATGGTGCAATCGCTCGTCGATAAAGGTGAGCAGGGCGGATTCCTCCCTATGTTCCCGGCCTGGAATAGCTATACCGCTGAAATGGACGGAGACCACGGTGTCTCCATTATTGGTGACGCATGGCTGAAGGGAATCCGCGGCTTTGACATCGAAAAGGCGTACGCGCTCATGCGCAAGAATGCCTTCGAATCTCCAACGCCCGAAGCTTACGCAGATGGAAAGGGCCGTCGCGCGCTCCAATCCTATCTGAAATACGGCTACATCCCGCTTGAAGATCATGTCCTCGAAGCGTTTCACAAGAACGAGCAAGTGGCTCGCACAATGGATTACGCCTACGACGATTATGTCCTCGGCCAGGTTGCACGGTCCCTCGGCAAAAACGAGGACGCTGCCATTCTGGCGAAACGCGCCCAGAACTACCGCAACGTGATCGATCCGGAAACAGGCTTCGCCCGCGGCCGGTATGCGAACGGCACTTGGATTACCCCCTTCGATCCAGCCAGGCCTGCAAATTTCGTTACAGAGGGCGTGCCGTTTCAATTCACATTTTACGTCCTGCAAGACCTTCCTGGACTCATCCATCTGGAACATGGAAACTCCATGTTCGTTGCCAAACTGGATGAACTCTTCCGCCGTAACCTCTACAACCAGGGCAACGAACCAAGTCATCACATCGCCTATCTCTACGACTATGCGGGGGCTGCTCCCAAGACGCAGGAACATGTGCACGACATCCTAAGCACGCTCTATCAAGATCGTCCGGATGGGCTCCCCGGCAACGACGATGCCGGACAGATGTCCGCATGGTATATCTTTGGCGCACTTGGCTTTTACCCTGTCACCCCTGGAATTCCGGCCTATGCAATCGGCACACCACACTTCCCCAAAGTGACGATTTTTCTCCCCAATGGCAAACAGTTCGAAATTGTCGCGAATAATCTTTCTGCGCAAAACTTCTACATTCGGTCCGCCACGCTGAATGGAGTGCCGCTGAATCGGTTCTGGTTGCGGCATTCGGAGATTGTCCACGGGGGCAAGCTGGTCTTCGAAATGTCCGCCGAGCCGAATCCTTCCTGGCCCGCTTCGGCCGCCACTCCAGGGGAATTGGGCTCATTCGCAGCAGTCCATCCTCCGCGGCAGGCCGTCGAAGCACGATAAGCATCGCGCAGGCTGTTGCTACTTTGGTTCCCCGCCCCACGTGGAGAGCAGAAAGTGCAATCCAAAATCGGATCAATGTTGCTAAAATGGCTGCTCTAGCATACATTCTCCCTCACGTAGGTGCCTGCCAATGCAGATCCTGTACGTAACCGCCATGATTGCTATTTCCGTGCTGTGCGTTGCTCTGTTTTCAACGTCGCGCCGAGTCTTGCGCTCGAAGCCAGCTTTCGGTGGCGAACTCTCGTTGACGCATTTGAAGAGCGCTATCGAGTCGTACGAATCGGATGTTCAATTAAATCCCGTAGATATGGCGATGTTTCCTCCCCCTGAGCGCGAATATGTTGAACCCCCGTCGATTCCCGAGAATTTCGCCGTATCAACCGTGATAGCGCCGGAAGACGAGGTTCAGGAGGCTGTGCTGACGCCAGAGGACGAGGTTCAGGAAGCTGTGCTGACGCCAGAGGACGAGGTTCAGGAAGCTGTGCTGACGCCGGAGGACGAGGTTCAGGAGGCTGTGCTGACGCCAGCGGACGAGGTTTGGGAGGCTCTACTGACGCCGGAGCCAACGTCGGTGGAGACGCCGGAAAGCGTCCCTTCGGCTGAGATCGTGGAAAATCAGGAAATCGTTGCTCCAGTCCCGCCAACGCGGCGCGCCCGAATAGCCGCGCATTTGCCTTTTGAATACAACTATTTGCTGGAATGTTTGCTGCTTGGGGTATCCATCTTCGTGTTGATACGAACGCAGAGAAGCACCGCGCGATCCAAGTCCGCACAGTCTTCCGATCAAGTCGCATGACATCGTAGCCAGCTATCGGATTCCAACGGTTCTTCTGGCCATGGATGGATTGCATCTTGACATATGTCGAATAACCTTTCCGTGCCAACCCATACCGTGCTAGGCACAGCTGGCTCTTTTCTCAGCATTCCCGAGACCTCAGCCCGGATGAATGGGGAGCGACCTTGGTCGAGCGCCGAAATCCAGCCAACTGAAAATCCACGCCCCACGATTCCCTGGGGTATGTACGCTGTTTGTTCTCGTTGCTTTACTCTTAAGTCTGGGAGTAATTATGGCAACGCAGACCGAAGCTGCAGTACGACAAATCAGCATCGCCCACAGTCCTGATTCCGATGACGCCTTCATGTTTTATGGATTGGCAACCGGCAAAGTCACTGTGTCCGGCTATGAATTTACCCATACTCTGACAGACATTGAAACCTTGAACCAGAAGGCGATGCGGGAAGCATTTTATGATGTGACCGCGATCTCCTTCCACGCGTATCCTTACGTCCAGGACAGGTACGCTCTGATGCCATGCGGCGGCAGCGTAGGCGAGGGCTATGGCCCGATGATCGTCGCGAAGCGCGCCTACTCTCTGGGTGAAGTTCGCCGCCTGCGCATCGCCATTCCCGGCCAGTTAACTACAGCCAATCTGGTGTTGCAGATGGCGCTGCCAGGCGTGACCACGGAACTGGTTCCGTTCGATCAGATCATTCCCCAGGTACTTGCTGGAAAATATGACGCGGGACTCATCATTCACGAAGGCCAGCTCACGTATGCTCGCGATGGCCTGACCTGTGTGCTCGATATGGGAACATGGTGGCGCGAACAGACTGGCCTGCCGCTCCCTTTGGGAGGCAATGCGATTCGACGGGATCTGGGCATCTCCGTGCATCGCATGATGAACCAGGCCCTGCGCGACAGTGTCAGCTATGCCCTCCAGCATCGCGAAGAGGCGCTTGCTCATGCCATGCAGTACGCACGCGATCTCGATACTCCTTCCGCAAACCGCTTCGTCGGCATGTATGTCAATGAGCGCACCCTGGACTACGGCGAAGACGGAAAAGAGGCAATACGCCGCCTGCTTGCCATGGGATACGAACGCGGCGTAATTCCCCATCCGGTGCGGGTGGACTTCGCCGAATAAGGCGGCGGACTTATTGCTCTAGTACAACCGGGAGACCCCCCGGCTCTGCCGGGGAGGCAGTAGAAGTTTGACAGATACGGGAGTCCATCCAAGAAACTCCGAGACGTGAGCCGCCAAGCACACGCAAAGGAGAATCTGGATGG